>NZ_FNNT01000012.1:0-149344 GCF_900106725.1 Paenibacillus sp. PDC88
CGCGGCGGACACCCTTGCCTTTGGCTAACAGTTCCTACTGCCAAGCCTGTAGCGGACTTTCACCGCCGAGCTATCGCCCATGCCGGGCGCACTAAAAAAAGCACGCTAAATGCCTTTTGGCATTAAGCGTGCTTCGCTTTTCGAGATCCGCTAGGATCATATTCGGTTTATTTATACAAACAATAATAGTTGATTGATTTGAAGGTGTCAACAGGTCATGAATAATTAAACTGACTAATAATAAACTGAATACTTTTTTATTCATTTATTTACACATATATCTATTCTATTTACTAATTATGTTTATATTTAAATCTGTGTGACTATTTGTATTCTTGTTTATATTCAATAACGTATTGACTCTGCTCCAACATTATTTCAAAATAGAAGTTAAGTATATTTATACAAGCGGAGGTTTATATGGGAACAACGATATCGATAGGCGTGCAAAAAGGCGGAGTCGGTAAGAGTTCTACGACTTGTATTACCAGTTATCTACTCGCTGAAAGAGGATATAAGGTATTAACAGTTGATTTTGACTCACAAGGTAATACCACTCAGATTCTTTCTGGTAAAGATATATATCAATTTGAGGAACAAACTGTACTAGACGCCATAGTAGAGAGAGATCCTGAAAAATATATAGTTAATGTACGTGAAAATCTCGACCTGCTTCCTGCAGATGATATTCTATCAACTTTAGGTAACAGAATGAATGAAATGAAAAGACACGTTCATTCCTCTTTACAAGAAACACTGGAAATCGTTAAAGATCGATATGATTTTATTGTTATTGATCAGCCACCAAACTTAGGTGATTTATCAGTTTCGGCATTAGTGGCGAGTGATTATGTTGTTGTAATGTTACAATCGGAGCCTCTCTGTTTTAAAGCTGTTCCTCGTTACCTTCAACTTGTCGAATTGATAAAAACAAAGATAAGTCCTCAGCTGAACTTGGCAGGCATTTTACCAAGTATGAGTGATACACGTACAAAGATAGATACTTCTATTATTGATCAAGCAAGAGAGGATTACGGCAACTGGATGTTTGAGACCGTTATTAAAAGAAGAAATCGTATAAAAGAATTTTCTATACTAGGTATTCAAAACAGTACAAGAGAAGATCGTGATGCGTTAGAGCAATATCAATTATATTTAGAGGAGCTGTTGACACGTGTCGAAAAGGGAGCTATTTAAAGGTTTGTTGAATGATGACATTAAAGATACAGGCTCTTCGCAAAAAATGAGAATTCTCAACGATCATCTTCTCCCAGGCTCTGAAATTACAAAGGAAGAAGTTAAAATCGATAACAAAGTAGAAAATTTAACAACTACTCCAGTCGAAGAACCCGAAGGTGTTATGTCAGCATTGCCTCAAACAGATCAACTATCAGAAAATGATATAAGAGAGAGTGAGGCAGCTATCGTTGATGAAAAGAAAAATTCTTCTTTGTCAGTGGATTCGACATTCTCTAGCAGCACAGATATAGATAAACCTAACATTAATGAAGCAAGAATTACTAATCCTTCAAGTAACACTCAATTTACTGATGAAAAGCAGTCTGCTTCTGCATCTGGAATTAACAACATTCTCTCTACACTCGCCAATACAAATGATTTAACTGTAGAAGAAACGCATACACGTAGGACTTATTTGATAGATAATAAATTGCTAAAGGAACTCGATAAAATTTCAAAAGGTAAGAAAAAAGGCTTCGCTACTAAAGTTATAAATTCCGGCTTGCGCATTGTGCTTGAGTTGATGAAAGAAAATAAACATCACTTATAGAAACTGGTACTTCGCATAGATAAAAACGACGTCAGTAATTACCGGCGTCGTTTTTTTGTTTATACTATTTTTTTATCTTTGCCCAGGGGTTAGCTGGTGTAGCCTGTCCTCCACCTGAACCGAATTTTTTCTTCGGTTGTTCTTCAGTCACTGCAACCTCTTCTGATGCCGAAGCAGCATCTTCATTTGTTTTCCGACTGAAGACTGAGCCTCCCATTCCAGCAGCACCAGAACCACCAAAACGATTTCCGTTGCGTTTTTGATATGGGTTAAAGGACGATTGCTTCACGGATTCCATGGCTCCAGAGATATTTACTTCAATTTCCTTACTCTTTACTTGTTTTTGTTTTTCTAATATAGCATCGTATTCTTTTGTCATTTCTACAATTCGATTAGGCATAATCATTCCAGAAAACATTGTATAGACCACTGCATAATTGTCGTGCCAGATAGGATCACCGTATTTCCCTTGAGCGGTTCCAGAAAATTCATTAATTACTTGCTTAATTGTTTGTTCTGTTTTTACGTCTTTGAAAATTTCTGCACCAGAAGGCCGTAATACGAATCCGCCGTACATGGTTGCAGTATCATAATTGTGGTCACAAGCAAAGTATCCACGACTAATACTATTCTTCATTTTTGTTTTAAGATCTTGAACATCGTAAGGAGCTTCAATACTGGCTTTGTGGATACTAAGAAATCCACCTGACAACTGAATGAGCTTTACAAAGTCTGAAGGATCGTAAGTCACGTTATCTGATCCGAAATTCGCTGGAATAACGTTTGCTTCATGAATTGTGCTGATAATTGCGTCGTTTCCTTGATCTTTCCAAGAAATAAGTGCATCAGTGTTAATACGATGCTCTTTCTTACTCGAAAAATCAGTATACAATTTTTTGTTATCTGTGATGATAAAGCTTCCAATTGGCTTCTCTTCACCTGGTCCGAAAAGGTCATCTTGTAATTTCTTGAATTCATTGAGTTCAGACATAAGAAGAATTGCATTGGACATTTCTGTAGGATCATCGATTGGAACTGAAAGCAATAGAGTAATTGGTACTGGGAAGAACTGCTCCTTAATAAGTCCGAGAACTAAAGAGATGAATCCAGTACCAAAACCTCCTCCCGCACCTGCGCAAATGATAAGGTGATCTATGTTCTCGAATTTACGTTCCATAGCTTGTACAAGTTGATCGCGAAGCTTTACCGCTCCAGGATTAATTTCTGGATCGAATGTCTCAACAACCAGTGATGGTGTTCTCGCTGCTCCTTTAAATCCTTCAAAATGAACTCGATCTTCTTCAGGAATGTTCTTGAGGTGGATCATATCTGTTTTTGAAAAATTGATTGCTAAGCTTGGATAGATTTGTGTTCCATCCGCATAAGTATACCCAGCGAAAATATCTGCATCTTTATTTCCTTTTTGTCCTGCACCGATTACTCCGAAACGAAGTGATACATCGGTAATCAAACCACTTTCATTCATATAATTAAGAACTTTACTATTCGAGAGTCCCATTTTGACTTTCCTCCTGTAATTGATTATTGGCATATTCACTAAAGGCAACTCCATCCGCTGACAGATAATATTGATGTTGCTTCCTACTATATCTGTAGGATATCAACCCTGCAAAGAGCAAAGCATCAATAGCTGCTACAATCGGATTTTTGGAATACTCTGAACTCAGCTTTTCAATAATATCTTTCTTAGCTATGTAGCTATTTTCAGTTATAACCATTAATACGTGAATATGTTGTTGAGTTAGCCTTGAATAGAATGCCTGATAGTGTTCATCTGAGTAAAATCGAGATGACACCACACCACCCCCTTACAGAAATTTTAGGTCACCTCTCAGTCACCTTTGGGTGACCTTTGGGTTACCTTAAGCATATATGGTATCTATGCAGATAGCAAATTATAGAATATATATTACATCAATCCCCATTTATTCATAGATAATTCTATATGCAAGTTCCTCTTCGCTGTGTAGTTGCTGCATTCTTACGTTTTCATATCTTGAGATTATTATAATTATCTGTTCTATTATTCACCGAGAAAAAGATAGGGTGAACTCTGGGTGATATTAAGCTCACCTCTAGGTAACTCAAAAATATAATACTGGATATAAGCAAGATAATTGATCCAAATGCACAGTCTGGAATTTGATTTTATTATGTAATTCCATCAAATCTATTCCTAAAATTTATTTCTTCATAAATCGTCTCTATTTTGGCGACATTGTTGGTGACAACTATGATGATAAACCAGGTGATGCCATCACTAAGAAAATCACTTATGTTGTCACTAGATTTGTCACCAGTCTATAACTTCACAAAAGGTCGACAGAAGCATTGTAGATAAAGGTTTTATTTGCTAACCTCTAGTTACTTGATTTTGGTGACAAGAAATAACCGTACGGAAAGGTAAGTAAATACATGCCATAATCAAGAGAAAGTTCGAAAGGAGTTGTCACTAGATTTGGACATTCGAAAGATCCATAAATTAAGTCCTACAAAGAGTCATATTATTGAACGTTTATTCATTTACAGAAGCCTTACTGCATACCAACTATATTTTTTGCTTGATTCATCGGACATCCCATTAACATATCCCCATTTCACGTGGGACCAACTAAGAGTTCCTCGTTTAAGAAGTATATGGAATAGATTAGCGGAGCTGCAGAAAAGTGGTCTTGTGGTGGTTGCGGGTAAGCATCCAGAGAACGATCAAAGAATCTTTTCTCTTTCGGAAGACGGTCTATCAATTGCATACCACCTTCTTGATATTCCACAGATTGAGGGATATCATCGAACAGGCTGGGACAAAGAGCATGGTTATTTCCCTTACAACCTTTACCGGCCTCCGAAAGAAAGGCTATTAAAACATCATATGCTTGGTGTTGATTTCAACGTTCTCATGGAATTGCTTGCAATTAAGCATAACTTCTCCTTTGACTTTATTGATAATCGGTATTCTTCTGTTGGTTATACGACAATAGATGATGGCGAAAAAAAACAGGTTGAAAAAATTTTCCGTCCAGACGGAGAGTTCATTATCAGGTCTAAGGATGGGCAGAAAAAGTTTCACTCATGGGTAGAGTTCGATATGGGTACTGAGAAAGGTAGTTTTTTATTTGAGAAATTCTCGAGATATCAACAATTTTTAAATTACATCGCTCAGGGTATTGATAGAAAATCCCTAGCCTCCTCTATACCGGATTCTATATTTTTCATTACAACAGCCAGACAAAGTATCTGGTCGCGTTGGCAAAACATATTTCGGAATTATATGAATGCAATCGGCCCTTGGTCTACTTACTTAAATCTCTATGTAGGCAATATGGAAACTTTAGAACCATTAGTCTTATCTCACATTAACTCAAATGAATTGTATAGGAAGCAACTTAATTCAAACCTCAGACCTTTACTTGACGATTCTCGATTCACCGGTCAACCGAAACCATCTAAGGTACTAGTTAATTCTAATACGGTTTCCAGCTTTTGTTTTTTGTATGAGAATGAGATGAAGGAAATTGGCTGGGAGCCATTTTTTACAGTGACACAGTCAGATTCCCAATCGCATCAGATCTATCTCTATCTCAAATATGACGAGTATGAGACCGGTGGGATTTCTAAGGCATTAGATTTCGCAAAGAAATATCGCTCAATAGAATCTATGAAAAGAATAAATGCTAAAGAGGTCATACCGGTCCTCTTTTACTCAGAGAAAAAACCACGTTCTCTTGAATTTATGGGCTGCGAAGAGAAAGAGGCGTTTGAAGAGGTTTTTGAGCGTTTCTTATGGCACGATATTTCTTTAAACAAATGGTTTGATAAATCTGGCGTTGAACTTGATCTTCGTCGTGTTAATCCTCTTAACTACTTTACAATGGCCCGAATATAATATCTGTCTTTATTCGTGAAACTTCATCACGAAATGACCATCTACTTAAATAATTTTCAATGTAAAAATCCAGCGTATTGAAGGAAAATTAAATTTAGATAATTTGCAGTGAAAGTTGATTCTTCAGTTACAGAGGAGGGGTCCCGGTATTAATGCGGTGAGAGCAGCTGAAACGGCTATAGAAGCCTGGAGAAAATTTAACGACTCAACAAAAAAGGTAGTCCTTCGTCGCAGAGAAGTGATTGAGGATTATAAAAGAAATATGGATGTACTGATTGAGGTGAAAAAAAGTAGCTTAGGAAATATCGAGAAGAAGGGTCCTTAGTCTCCTTCTTTTCTCGCACCTATCTCGTGGTTTCGCACTTGCGATTCCAAAAGGCGAGTAACTTGAAAACAAAGTTTTCTGCCCTATCCTTTCCCCAGTTGGAAATTGGAAGGGCATTATTTATGATTTCCGACATTCTCCATGCCGCCTATGTTTTTGCCCACTTTTTGTATATTGCCGATCTGGGAAACATAGTCTGAAAGATAGGATATCTGCCGGTACTTTTAGGTATCTTTCATAAAGACTTGAGAGTTCTTCTCCGTGGACCGATGAATAGAATATCCGCTATTTTCAGTGGGAGGGTATTGGTAAGTATCCAGCAATCTCACCAGGTATCTTTTTAGTCCTCGAAACTTCTCTCCTACATCAATATGGTTGGGGTACTCCTTGCTTGTATGTTCCTCATAAAGCTATGTAACCTCCTGGTGCACCACTATACTGCACAAAGCAATTTTGTGTCGAATTACTTTCTGTATGAACTGTCATTCCACTCTGAGATCTAGATCCGCCTTTTTCTTCAAGATTTTTTTTAACTAAGCTATATCTTGAAAAAAGTCCTGCATTGGATAAATCGTAGTTCCTGCACTGTCCCTTCTCTACACCTCCTCATCCATTACCTGGGCACATAAATAGAGAATCAAATCTAATTTATATGGGGTTGCAGACATAGTTTTGTACCCAGAAGTATAAACATAAAAATATTACTGTATATATTACTGAATATATTACTGAATATATATGTATGCATTTAACAATCTCAAAACAATTCACTGCTTCTCTATATAGAAACCCTTTATGGACGAGCAACCAAAAATATTTACGATAGTAACATTAATATGTTACTGAATATACAACTGAATATTAATATATTTTTATGAATTTTTCGAATTAAACAAAGCTTTACTCTAACGAGATTCCTTTATGGGAGATGCAGGCAGTTATAGTCGCTTTACTCAGAAGCATAACTAGAAATTTAAATATGTTACTGAATATATTACTGAATATAAGTGTATGCATTTAACAATTTCAGAGCTATTCACTGCTTCCCTATATAGAAGCTATGGACGCAGCACGAAAGTAGTTTCCCTAGAAGCATTAATTATAAAATTAAACATGTTACTGAATATTCAACTGAATATAAATATATGTTTTATGAATATTTCGAAATTAAATAAAGCTTTACTCTAACGAGATTTCTTTATGGGAGATGCAGACAGATATAGTCGTTTTACTCAGAAGCATAACTGAAAATGATTATGTTACTGAATATATAGCGGAATATAAATATATGTACTAAGTATACTCAAGACATAATCAGAGCTTACTATGAGGAGATCCATAGGAATTCTCAGTTGTAGTTGTTGCACCAGAACCAATAGGACACAAGATAAGCATATTACTGAATATATTACTGAATATATGTTTATGCATTTAACAATTTCAGAGCTATTCACCGCTTCCCTATATAGAAGCCCTTTATGGACGCAGCGCCAAAGTAGTTTTCCTAGAAGCATTAAACATAAAATTAAACATGTTACTGAATATTCAACTGAATATAAATATATGTTTTATGAATATTTCGAAATTAAATAAAGCTTTACTTAACGAGATTTCTTTATGGGAGATGCAGACAGATATAGTCGTTTTACTCAGAAGCATAACTAGAAAATTGAATATGTTACTGAATATTCAACTGAATATAAATATATGTACTAAGTATACTCAAGACTAATCAGAGCTTACTATGAGGAGATCCATAGGAATTCTCAGTTGTAGTTGTTGCACCAGAACCAATAGGACACAAGATAAGCATATTACTGAATATATTACTGAATATATGTTTATGCATTTAACAATTTCAGAGCTATTCACTTCTTCCCTATTATAGAAGCCCTTTATGGACGCAGCGCCAAAGTAGTTTCCCTAGAAGCATTAATTATAAAATTAAACATGCTACTGAATATTCAACTGAATATAAATATATGTACTAAGTATACTCAGGATCTAATCAGAACTTACTCTGAGGAGATCCATAGGAGGTGACAGCTGTAGTTGTTACACTAGAAGAGATAATCATAAAAGTGACCACGTTACTGAATATAAAACTGAATAGAGGTATATGTTCTAAAAACATTGCGGAATTAAACAAAGCCTCATTCTAAGTAGATGTTTTATTGGTTGCAACCATAGTTGTTTGACTCAAAAGCATAAACATAAAAATAATCATAATACTGAATATATATATGAATATGAATATGAATATAACTAATAATATTACAGAATCAATCTGAGTGTATTTTTCTTTCTCTAAATGGTATTATATAAGCATAACTTTCTTGATTATTTTATTTTATTTTACTCCCAGCATGCGCATAGGGAGCTTTCTGAAAAGAATGCACCTAACAGGTGATCAAAGGCCAATTGCACACTATACGTGTGTTTAATCTTTGATCGTTGTTAGGTGCTTTTTTTGTGCCATACATCCCAATTATTAAGGAGGAATTCGTTCATGCCGTCAATTCTCATTATTTGAAGTTTCAGTTTATGTATTCTCTTTTTGAGTAAAAGACACTGCTGTAGTTGCTACTCATTATCTTATAACTATCTCACATATAGGAGTGATCAGTAATGATGAAAATCAGCTCGGTATTAACCAATTGGGCTACTCGTGCTCTCATAGAAACACCAGACTTTGATATTCAAGAATGTGTAACCATACAATTTGGCGATAATTTACTGTATGAGAAGTTCTTTCAAGAAATACGTGAAGCACGAGGTTGGTTAAATATTCAAAATGAATTTAGACTTAGAAGTGTTAGGGCAGAACAACACAAGCTCATTGATCTTCTTAACGAAAAGATCGAATCTATTTATCCGATGAGAAACGATACCTTCGCAAGAAACTAAAGCTTGAGAGTCATTAAACAAATTTTGAAGATCATCGAAGATACTCTGCACAACTACCAATAAGCCTATTCAACAGGAATGATGATAACATTTACACCCTGCTAGCAGCAAAATGTGTGCTAAGCAGGTCAGTGCTTCAGGCCAATCACATTCTTATAAAAGTCGAACATACGCCAACTCTATTTCAACTGTCGTGACGACAAAATACTATATAAAGGGGTTATTTGTATGACAGAATCATTAAACGAACGGTTTTGTGTTTATGCCGAAAGTCTAACTTCCTCAGATGTTCAGATGGATCCGAATATAGGATTGGATATTGCTGAAAAAGTCGGAGTAAATAAGCTCCAATTTTATAAAGAAATAAGTATCCCCTATTCCGTATCAAAATTTGCGGAGAATATCCTGAGGAGTAAGAACAGTAATCCTAACTATGATCTTGATGATACTATTGATATTTACTCCACTTCGTTCACCACTAATTATGGTGAATACGGTATTGATATTAAATTTTGTAATGGGACACCCTCGTATGTAGAGCCTATTCTTATTGATATTACTCCTACTCGTGCATCAACTCTAAAGCAATCATTAGATGTTCGCGCAACTCTTCTAGGTGAATACCAATTTGAGATCGAAGAAAATGAAATGATCCTGTGTTTTAAAGTTATAATCGTTACGGAAGACCCCGAGTTTAATGAGGTCACTCAATGAATCTCTACTAATTCGTCAGGATGAATTCGTTACCCGGAACTTTGCTCACAGTGTGTCTATTAGCAGGTGACCCTTTTCCGGGTCTTCCTGCCGATATAATAACCTTCCATAAAAGTAGAAAGACAAAACAGATTAGCTATACTGTTCCTGCGTTCATTGTTATGAAATAGAAAACAAACCGATAACCGCTTCATTTTTATTAGAGTTAGATTATTAGAGTATAGATTCTATGAAGATATTTGGATCCATGAGGACGTGAATGAGTTTCCTGCCATGTTTGCATATATTTTCTTATCAGTAAGCTGTTAGATTCATGTTCACCTTTGAGTGACCTTTGGTTCACCTATAGGTGACCTAAAGGTGATCTTTCGGTAAACTTCTTAACTTAGTGGTTATCCTGGATATCGAAAGACTCTGTTGCAGTAAACGCACGATAGAAAGGAGAAGTAATTTGACTTACATCATTATTGGATATGACCCTGGAGGGAATCATGCGAATGGTGTCTCATATTTAAAGGTAACCTCTGATCTTAGAATAGAGGATTTTGATTCTACAATCGTTAGCACTTGTGACGAAGCGTTATCCTGGCTCTTTGATGATCAAATGATTAACCCAGATGAAGTTATTGCAGCGGGAATTGATTCTTTTTTATCTTGGCCGACTATAGGTGTATTCCGGCCAATGGACGATTTCCTTAAAAGGGAGTATCCAGAAGTAAAGTCCAGTATCTTTTCAGTTAATTCTGCTTTTGGGGCTATGGCAATCCAAGGGGTTATCTTTGCACAGATCCTTGCAAGTGTTTCTCCTAACCTGCAACTTTTAAATGAAACTCATCCAAAGGTTGCCTACCATGCTCAGACGGCCCGTAGACATGACTACTTTGCCAAGAGGGATAATGCTGTCGATGATATAAAAAATGAGCAGGTAGATCACTTTAAGTCAGTTAGAAAGGTATATAACGAATTAAATGCTACCCGCATGTGGAAAGAACTTTTGGATTGGATTGGTCTTTCTGCCAGTTCAAAGTATTCAAAGAGTCTAAACATGTCACCACAAGCAATGGATCATGAGTGGGACGCAATATATTCCGCATGGTTCACGTATCAATTTGGTATAATGACACCTGGTCGGAATTTGATGCAACCTAACAGTGATGAATTTCTTTCAGCATACCTCAATGATGAACAAGCAGCTCAGATCAGTTCTCTGCGCAACAGTAAAATTTCTGGTAATGGCGCGATAAAAATTGCTGAGATCTTTAAGGAACGAATTATGATTCCTAAAGGTATCGAGGGAAAGGTCACCTATTATTGGCTTCCTGCTAGCCACCAATAGACAGTCTGTTTCAAAAAAAGTTCTAACACAATATTGCTTCAACGATGACTATTATCGCTCATTGTATGAGTAGACTGCTAACAATCTATATGTTATTGCTTACTCTAATAGGAGTTCTAGTAATGTTACTACTATTATGGGCGAAAATAAGTACATGTATACTATCCTAAAAAGATGAGTGATAAATTATTTCGTTAATTGAAAGACATTGAAATCTTCACCGGACACGAGATACTGCATAAAAATCGAATGCTGTGGATGAATTTGAAGTTTAGTTTAAGTGGTTAGAATATGAGGGGCACACGTTAAACTGCACCTACTGCGGAAACTTTAGTAACGATAACAATCGAATATTCTAGTCTCCTGGTCAACTAGAATATTCGATGTTATTTTTTTATATAGATGAACTCGTATAATATTCAGCATATTACCTCTTACAATGATTTTGATATGTTTAAACGTTTTTATTGATTCGCAAACATATCTTAAGGTTTCTTAAGCTAAAATTCCTCTTTCCCCCTCACCTGAAGGATGAAGCTGAAATCCTTGATAAATCAGGGTTTTTCTTCATAACTGAGTTTTAAGGAGTGATTTTGATAAAACAATTAGAACAGCTAATACAAGTTTAGAACCTATGAATGTAACATGTGTTATTGATGAAAAGAATTCGGATTAAATATGGTATGTATTCGGTTATTCATTCAATCTCAAACGTATCGACTAGTGATATATAACCTTTTTTAACTTCCTCTTTTAGAAGTGAAGGAAGCTAAAACCCTTGATATATCAGGCTTTTTCTGAATTTTGATCTTGAATGACGGTAAATAAGGCGAAGATTTGGGGAGGGGTGCAACACATGCTTAACATTATATGACCTTAATTAGCAGTCATATATTTACACTATTAATGTTCTACGTAATAAAAATTTAAGCGAGAGTGAAATTTCGAAACCTATTTCGGTTAATTCATAAGAAAGCGTGAAGATTTATCTTAATAAAGAGATGACTGATTTTTTGATTTGTTTATGCTGGATCAAGAAGGAGTTCAGCATATATGTTAGAATGCGGTTGTGAAGAACGGCTAGTTCGGACGATGAACTAGCCGTCAAATAATTTTTTGAAATATGATACTCGTAGTGAACAGTGAACATTGTTTCTCTTTAGGTTTAGATTAAAAGCTAGCAATACAAATGTTCTTTTTGAATTTAGTGAATTCTCGCCAGCTTGGTTAGCTATTCTTCTTGACAATTATTAAGCTAAATTCACTTGTTCGATCAATTCATTCAATATTTATTTTGAGTCATCGGAGTGTTCCTATCCTGCCGCGAAGATTTACCTCGTATTTCACCAATAACTCGAACCTCTAGCTCTTTGTATATTCTTTCCTCTCGTTGATTGAAGAGAGATTGATAGGACAAAGCATATTTCTCAGCATATTTTTTTACATACCATAAGAGTATATTCATATTACTGTTCAGTTTTATATTCAATCTTTTAATAAGTTAACTATAAGATCATATATAGTGCAATCGATAAAATTGCTGATCCAAATAAGGTGAATAGTATTTTGAGATTCTTGCCTAAATAATCCTTGGAATCACTTACATCATTATCAAGCAAGTATTCAAAGAAGTTGTTTTTAATCCATTCAGGGTCATAATTCATCGGCTTTTGCTCTAAGGAGCTATATAAAGGTATTAGATCATTTTTCTTAAGTGATACTTCCTTAACACGATAGCCTATATTAACAGTGTAAAGTACGAATAGACTGATGATCCTTTGAAAGCGCAAATAATCATCAAGAAGATATATCCTATAATAGTGAAGGTTTATACCATCCGTAACTACCTTTTCCCCTTGTGCTATCTGTTTGCCAGTTACGTCTACAAAGAGGAGCTGCATTGTCTTGTTTTTTAACAAGCAGTAGACCCTAACAATATCTTTCCCAAGAGTTATGGTGTAGTAATTGTTTGTGGATTCCTTACAGTCTTGATTTATCAAACCTAAAAGATTGGCATGATTGTCGTATATCCCGCAGCACTCAGTTATCTCTTCCTTTGAGATCCATTTATTAGAGAGTATATTCCTGGACTCTTCCAACGAACTAGACTGGGTTTCGTAAATTAACTTTAAATTCGGATAGAATAATTGAGTAGTGAAAGATTCTTTTGAGTAAGACGTGCGTCCAAAATAACTTAAATTCCCATTTGTAAGTATTTCAAAGACCTGCTCCAGATTTGATTTTGTTTGTCTAATTTCAATGATCAAGAGTGATTCCCCCTTCATAGAACTTATCAAAAATAATAATTTCAACTCGATATAGTGGTATCATCGTTTCGAAAATAAATGATTAAACTTACTTGTCTCTAGAAAATCTCTTTAGAGTTTTCCTTCAACAAATCTCCTCCCCTGAAAGCAGAAAGTTTACAAAAAAAAAGCACCACAAAGGAAATTGTTCCTTCGCGGTGCTTCCACGCTATAATATTCACTTACTACTATTGTAACAATATATTTATTGAGAATCTATAGAGGGGAAAATCAAACAAACGCTGTTTACCGAGTGGCTAAAGATGGCATACTCATACTTCGACACAAATTTATATTCATGTTCATATGCAATTAACTATTCAGTTTATTAAACACGATTTATGACAGGTGGATCCTCAGAAAGTTCGGTGAAAAATCTACCAATGTATCTAAATTCTATTGTCGGATTGTATGATTGAATGAATGAAGCCGTATGTTAACCATCATAATGTATATACTCAATGTGCGAACCATCATAATCATCGAGATAGCCAACAGCGAACATAGTCCGGGTAGAAGCTATTTATCAACCTCTTGAATGATCTCCATGTGACTACTTATCTAACTCTGCAATTACGATACCCTAGAGATGCTTGTGTGCTAATTACGATCCACTGGATTACGTTTGTTATATTCCGTCTAAGGACAAAATCTCTTTTCTAATTTATGAAAATGTTCATATAAGTGTTCAGTTTTTTATGCATATTCAAGAATACTTCAATATTTTTGTGAATATAATATGCAATGCTAAATTCCGGATCCACCATGGGTGATTAGATTTGTCGTTGTTCATCACTGCAATTTACTTAATCCTACAACTATCTATCTTTAAATACTGCGGAAAATATTTGTTGAGGCGAATATGAATATATATAACAAGAAATAAACATTTAAATATAAAACTGAATACATTAATAAATAGTAATATGAATATGAATATATGATGTTACATAAGAGTTTTCTGATAAAAGTTTTCATTTCTGTACTGTACAGCATCAAGAATCTGTAATATGATTTTCCATATACCTTGATCTTAACCATAATTAATTATTACTCTCCCGCAGACGCAGGAGAGCATTCTAAGCATCTTTGTGAAACATTGGGGACGTATGTTTTGTCCATCAATGGTTCATTAAAGATGCTTTTTTATTTTTGCAAAACTCAAAAAAGAAGGAGAAATAATCTTGATTACAAAAACTAAACAAAGCACATCAAAAGAAATTAGAGGTAGTCAATGGGAAGTAAAATACGTTACAGATCTCAGCATTCAATTTAATTCTAAAAATGTGGATTATGAGTACTGGTATCGTATATGCACGGATTCCTTTCAAAGTTCCATTCTGGATGGGGAACTGCAGGACATTGAAATGTTCGATAGGATACTTTTAGGACTAGAATCTTGCGAGCATACTTCTCTAAATATGCAGCAATTGCAACGATTACTGATATCACTAGGGACATCCAAACATCAGTATCGAAATGCAGAAAACTTTGAACTATACCGAGCAACGGAAACCTGTGAAAATGAATTGAAAGCCATCATTTACAAAACAATGCTCAATAATAATTGATGGTATTTCCAACGAAGTCCTTTCCTGATAAAATAGCATCATACCTTACTATTTAAACAAAACTTACTTTCCCGCACGCGCGAGAAAGCATTCTCACGAAACAATGCACCTGGCAAAGGTGAACTGAGGCTTAATTACACACTATAAGTGTGTCTTAAACTTTGGACCTTTGCCAGGTGCTATTTGTTTTGCGCCTATATACCAAAGAAATCTTGATGGGATCAAAATAAAAAAAGGGAGGTGCTCTCTTGTAATAACTTCACTCTATTCAGTAGCGGGTCATATCCTGCAATCTTTATTAAACGGAGGCCAAGTATATATGATAGAACATGTAAAATACACACATTGCGATAAATTGTTGCATACAGCTGAGGAAATTGAAAAAAATGAAAGTATCCTTTGCCACCAAACAGGAATCAAAAAGAAGGGAAGTTATGACTGTTTCTATGCACTTGCTTATAAGCTTCGTAATCAATCACAGATCCCTCACAAATACTTCGAAATAGAGTCCTTACTTCTTTACAACGTCTCACTGAGTTCGGATCCCAATAGATATCAGGAATATGCTGTCTATAAAAGAGCAGAAGATGACAGTTACACAAAAGTAGAATCTATAACTGTGAACGGTCCTTCGAGTGTTTCCAATTTGGCGAGGATCTTGATGAGTATCAATAAACAGCCAATATCTAATTTTGTAGATCAAATCAAAGCTTATGATGATATGCTAACAGGACATGAATTCGAGATCTTCAAACAACGTTTTGCAGATTTCGAAGCTGCATACTAAAGAAGAAATTTTGAATGACATTAGAGAAGGAGGCATATCACCACAAAGCAGGGGGTTAGTAAATTGAGCATGATAAATTTTAAATTTAACGAATGGTTTTGTAGAAATTAATATTTGGTGGTTCATTAAAAGGAGTTATGTACTCATTCGATTACCGACCACCAAAGTTCATTTTATTATTTAATAGGGGATGATTACGTTGTCAATGTATCAAAGAAGATTAGACGCAATTATGGAGAATCATGACTGCAATACGTCAGAAGCTATTGAAATAATGAAGTTTGAATTTGCTCACGATGAATTGCCACTTGAAGACGAGATTGATCTAATCATGCGTGGCCCTGAAGAAGATGACTAAACACAATTATTATTTTGTGCGGCAGATCATCGAAGTTAAATGTGTAGTAGCTAACTAACAAAACAGATGGGAATGCATTATATAAGACTAACTTAATAAATTTATCAAACGCAATATCTAATTTAATCAAATAAACACTTCATCATGAAAATTATTAACTTGTAGATTTAGATTCTTAATATACTAAACGATCGGGTAAAATACAAACATATGATAGCCATATGATTTGATACTCAAAATCTCAATAGAATTGGATAAGGATTTTTCATATATGTGAGTTAATGAGAAGAGGCCGAGTCAACGAAAGTGACTCGACCTCCTCTATCCGTTAATGCGCATTTTTCGTCCTACAACCCAATAGGAGAAAAGAAAAGGATAACCCTTAACTAAATTATATAAGGGACAATAATAACCCGCAAATTTTTGAGCAATATATTTTATGCCTGTTCAAACAGCTGTTTAGGGATATCAATAATTTTGGACTATCTTCAAAATAATCACTTGCACCTTGCGAAGATAAAAATAAAGACAAAGATATTCATCCACTACTTTAAGAATTGATTAGTGGTATGGCAAGTGTCTTAGTTCTCATAAAAATATGGAAATATATGATTCTCCTTATTCTCTCTCCAGCAAGTGCATAGGAGAGCGTTCTATTCATTAGAAACACCTGACAAGGTCCTAAAGAAAATCAACACTATCAGTGTGTCTTTCTTTGGAAACTTGTCAGGTGTTTTTGTTTACACCTGAAACACAGATTATAAAAAAGGAGGCGATTTGTGTGATGCCTAATTAAGATCCAATGGAAATTATAATGATATGATTTAAGTAATGTGAAGCAGCTGATAACTGCTGTTACCGTAACCTATAGGTGAGGAGTCAATAAGAGAAAAACTCTACTTTATGGACTGAGACAACAATGAACAAATCGTGTGTTAGATATACGAGCAAGATTAATTAACCGCATATTGGTTAAGAGGGGCACCAGACAATGAATGCTGGCAGTCTCTCTTTTTATTTTCTTTCAACGAGGAGTGGTAAAGTGTTAGGAGCAAAGATTAATTACAAAAAAGCGATATCATATTTAACGAAGGATCTTCATGTTGAGTGGGTTCATAATCCTTTCTTAGATCGAATGTCCTTGACTCACTACACATCGGCAGCAATAAAAAATGAAGGGAAGATTGAAATCTATGGCGAGATGTATACCATAGATGAAATGGAGAAACTTTCAACTGAGACCGAGGGGAGAATATCAGAATTTACTTTTGGACCAGGAGGTAGCGAAGGGTACATTCTATTGTTAAAAATGGAATCCTGCCAAATATTGAAGGCAAAGACATTTGACCGTAACACATTTGAATTGTTCATGAATTGGGTGAATGCGTTGGAATCTTCTAATTACGAGGAAAATTACAGAAAGCTTTACGAAGCGGTTCCGGTAGGAAGTATTTTATATGTTGTGGATCTCAAGGCATCTGAGAAAAGAATATTACCCTACCGTCTAGAAAGATACGATCCACCCACTTCAGATGAATATCCCTTCCGTCTGGTAGATGTGAGTCCCGGAAGTTCTGGCACATACCTCTTATCCAAAGGGTGGGAGTCGTGGTCTAATATCTTTTATCGTATTGAAGATGCAATAGCATTTTTGAATAATAACAATTAGACGTAAATGAAGGCAGCCGTTAGTACGATGTAAAGCTCATAAATCAATTGTAATCGACAGATGAGTAATTAAGACGATGAGTAATTAACATGGATGATTAAAATCCTTTAGATTTGCTTTCAATCACAATACTGAATCACATATCTCCAATTACTAGATGAATTTTCACCCTACATGGTAATATACAGTAATCACCGAAAGGAGATATGATACAAATGTTTAAATTTGAAAATATATCTAGAGTTCTTCAATTAACAGACAACAATCAAGCGACATTAAAGATTGAACATTTAAATGAATTAGTAAAAGAAATAGATCCTGACGGCTTTCCAAATTCTGCGTATGATAAAAGTTGGAGGACTTGGTGGAGCAACAATAAATCGTCCCCCAAAAGACAATGTCACGCCTGGTTAAGTGTTGGATGGCAGACAGACGTATCAAAGAGTAAGCAAGGAGAATATATTACGTTCATAAGAGAATAGACGCTTAACAATAATCTAATTAAACTATATGTTTATAGAAAACCGGAAGGGAAAGCAGTTAGATGATTTATTGGAGTATGCAAACAATAGAAGCCTGGGAAGCAGCTCAATCTATAGGCTATTTAGAAGGTGAACCAGAGCGAGCGATGTTTCCTGATCCTTATGTATGGATGATACAACAAATGCATAAGAGATTGCCCAACTATAAAGGTGAGTATCCCATATGGCTATGGCCGAAGAAGCCCGACATGAGGAGTACTGGTCACTTCATCGGTGGAACGAAATGTGTAAGATTAACTTTGGATATTGATGAGAAAGATGTTCTTATTTCTGACTTCGATGGATGGCATATGGTGTTAAATAATTTTTTTAACTCAGATAATGAAAAAGAAGCTGAAGATTTTGATAATGGAAAACTAAGTACTACATTAGAAGAAAGCTGGGAACGAATTTTTGAGTTTGATAGGAATGTTGATACTAAATGGGCTGGAAATGGTGAATGGAGACAAGGAACAACAGGACGTATTTACTTGGATAAAGTGAAAAAGGTAGAACACTTTGTAACTCGAAAATCTGCAGATGAAAGTCGCATGAAATGAATGTAAGCAGGAGTTGAAAACAGCTGAGGGCAAAAGAGCCGATATCTTGTTAATAGGGGATATATAATCAAGGTCATTCAATCTAAATCAATGTAAATCAGATGAGAGGCGGGCACGCAATTTGCCCGCTTATTTTCACTTTCATCTAAGTTTCTGTCAGATATTTGATTGCCTCAGAAATATTTCGTACACCAATTAGTTCTATGTCACCAATTGAGAAAGCCTTTCGTACTTCTTCTATTTGCGCCTCTTGAAATTTCGGATAAAAGAAAACATCAGCATTCTCATTTACTGCCGTAAGGACTTTTAAATCAAGGTTCCCGATAGGCTTTATATCTCCGCCTCGTGTAATCCCGCCAGTGCCTGCGATTATCCTACCCTTAGACAAGTCAACGCTAGGCTCGAGCTTCTGGATAAGACCGAGTGTAAGAATAAATCCTCCAGATTCTCCTATATAAGTTCGATCAAGTTGTATCACATCATCATCATTCAGACCATCAAATGTGAATTGATGTTTCAAATATACTCCTAATGTTGCACGGCCACTACTGTCCATTTCTTTTATCTCAATAGGGATTCTAATAATATTGCCTTTCCGCTGCACCTTAACGGTTACGGTATCACCGATATGAAATGATTTAAGAAAAAAGTATATATCATCTGTAGATTCGATAGGCTCACCGTTCAATTCTATAATTTCGTCTCCAACTTGTAGCGGAACTCCAGTTTGAAACTTTTCGGGATGATGAATTACGATAGGTCGCGATATTTTTTCTTCCCATTCTATTTTATGATAGACCATAGCAGCCTTAATAATATCGTGTTTCATAAAGGGAACTAACTTCTTTCCAAGAATATTGAGATCGTTTTTAGTAAAATCAGTCACTGTATCTGATGAAGAAAAATGACTATTAGTATTTCTCAATTCATACCCATTGAGATTCAGTGCAAAACGGTTCCATCGTGTTGTTACCTCCACCTCTCTTACGTAGGTCATATGCAAGTTAGTTTTCAAGGAGATATTTTTTACCTTGGAGATCGGCTCTGCATTTATGAAGTCATCAATTTTAACAATATGACCTGGAGCGATCCAAGTCTCTGGTGAGGGGAGTGGTCGTTGAAGATACCACATAAAACCCACGGCAATCAATAGACACACGTTTATTATAGTCATTATTCTCACCATTCGTTTTCTTCGATTATATCGTTCCATCGTTCACCCCGTATTTAAGCGCCTGCTCCGATTATATATATAAACAGTTATGTAACCGATCAAAGAATCTACTAGTGTTGTAATTTTTTATCCAGTTAAATGGTACAATAATTCCACATATTGTGCATTAACCTAATTACCTAGCTCCGACCCCAGGATACGGACAATTCCAAACCCTGCATTTACTCGAAACTATGAATAAAGAAAATGATAGCCCATTATGAAAGGAATAGAAATGGTAATATACCTATCGATGTTTTTCTTGATACTTTGGATATAATGATTGAGTCAGGGGTTGACCTAACAAAAAAGAATAATCATGGTGAGACTTTGATTTCAAAGATTGAATCAATGGTTGATTCAGAGGATATCCTCCACCAGATTGAGGAACACATAGCTAAATACCAATATTAGCGAAATGCTTCGTGTCGCTCTTTCATGAAGATAATTGATATCATGTCTAGTCTTCATTAAGCTAGAAGGAAAGGTTAGTAAACAGCAAGAAGTAGTCTGCCGGTAGGCAGCTGCTTCTTTTTAATTTGGGTCGGGAACTTTGTTTCAACACGATCGTAAGTCACAGTCAAAAGTTCTTGTCCTGAGCCAGGTTACATACAGTTGAGATCGTGTCTTTATGATCTGATAACGGTTCTTGTTTTTTAAATTACGGTTCGTTTAAGATATAATAAATTCCATATCATATCAAATGAGAAAAGAGGCTTTCTTATGACCTCGATTATTGGTGATTATAATAATCGTCAAGAGGAGCTTAAAAAAACGCTCGAATTGATGTTAGAACATTTTGAAATGCTACCAGATGCCCCATACCAAGTTTTCAGGATAGAGGCTGAAATTCGCGATTACGAGTTACGGAAAGAACGCTTAAACCGTAAGTTCTCTTATCTATCTTGTAATCTTTGTAAGCAACCGATTTATGACGAAGACACCCCTGTAACTCTCGGCAGCAATGGTCACTTTCAAATATGTCCGCGTTGCATTAAAACAATTAATCAGGTGAAGGGGACTACAGAACTTGAGGAACAGTTTGGAATTACAAGCCCGGGAACTCTTAAACAAGATTGTAATGGTCCACTCCAACCACTGCAGGAAGTAGGGCTTGTGAGGAAATCAGAGAAATGCTGGCTGGTACATGAGATTGTTGGTGTCATCTTTTACCGTGTTGGACGAAAAAAACATAACGTAATGAATTCGTGGATCGATGAATTAATTAATCAGCTAGAGGTGCTGAGGAAACAGAAAAAGCTGCTGGAAGATCTACGACCATTTCCTGAATCCCATTCTCAGTTGTTTAGTCTCGAAGCACAAATCCAAGATCTACAAACAAAGGTGGATCGAGTTCAAGGGGGGAGACTGCCGTATCGTTGTTCCCAATGTGGAGTGTGGTTAAAAGAACTAGGTAAGCCCACATTCTTTGGTACGTATACGATATGCTCTAAATGTAAGGAAATCGTTACTAATGTAATGACAACCTCTGAGGCTGAGAAGAAGCATGGCCTCCCACTAGGTACAATTCGACGAGATAATGCCAGGGGACTTTTTGACCGTTATAAAGAAAGTGGTTTATTTCGACTATCAGGTAATATTTGGCTACTACATGACGTGGTAGTGCTGGATAAGTACAAAGAACTGAAAAGTGCGGAGTCTAGCCATAGCCCCAAAAATGATATTTCAGCTGATCTATTACAGAGGTCTGCTTCAATATTTAATAGATTGAATAAATGAGATAATTAAGAGAATATCAGTCTTCACTCGTTAGTTATCGCCATTGTCTGGTCTATAATAAGAACGAACTTATTCATCTTATAGAGGGAGTGATGGGGATGAACTACCGCCCGTTATCAATGCAGTCTTGCTGGAGGAGATTGCTGCTCGCTTAGATGATTCTAATCCAAATATGGAGAATCCTATAAGTGACTTACGTTTAGCTTTTAAACCTGGTGAATCTACCGGTGATCAGTTTATTGCACTACTGCATAGAGCGGCCAAACTCGGATTAATTTCAGGGGTTAGCTTTGTGTACCGGTACGATGGGGTTCCAGACGATGCAGTATGGACAGGAGCGAGGCTCCTGCTTGCAGGTGAAAACCTTCTAAGGAGATCAAGTTGAAAACGGTGCCTCTACTCGATATGTAGAGGCACCGTTTTCATTTGATTAATTACAGATACACAGTAAACTGAATACTAAATTGAATATTTGATTAATCATTAATTTGATCATTAAAATGATCATTGAATTGATCATATTTCAACACAATTACTTTCCATGAACTGGCTTTGATGATAGAATAAAAACATACCTTTTCTTATTAATTTTTGTTCTCGCTTGGGCATGAGGACCATTCTAACCAAAATACACTTCAACAAGTGATCAAACATGTTTTTTGCATGCTTCCCCCAGTTGGGTTTGATCATTGGTTGAGGTGTATTTTTTATTGCCTCTATAACCAAAATTCATTGAAGGAGTGGAATTAACTATGGAAGCTATTACTTATGATTTTCAAGGTTTAACCATCATCAAAATCGGAAATTCTTTAGAACATCCTAGATCACAATGTAGTTTGGAAATACCTAAGGAATATTCATTTGCTAAGGAGAGAGGCATGTTCTCAGTTGCTGGTCAGGAAGGAGTTTTCTTTATCAACAATGGTTTTATTTATGATGGGTTTCATATTCAGTCTGACTTGAAACCGAACTCACAAGTTTATCAGATTTTATATAAAGAAGCGTATGATCGAAAATTGAATCAACTGAATTCTCTTCGCTATTCTAATGGTTTCGGGCCTGTACATAATTTGGTAGGCTTTAATGTTCGCAAGGTGTCAGACGAAAAACCTTATATCGGTCATCTTCTAACTCATGTAATCACTGAAGACCTTTTTGAGTTTCATGAATGGTTATGTGATCCTAAACTTGTTACCGGTATATATCAGATTACAAACACTTCAGAGATTTTCTTTATTGGATCCACAAGCATCAATTTCCTTGGAGATGAAAACCAACATCCGCTTCTCGATAGGTTAGAGAAGATGTTTCCGCAAAGAAGAACCTCATTTGATGATTTAGATGAAGGCCCATTTAGTGGAGCTTTCCGAAGTGATGAAGATTACATATCTTACCTCGATGCCAGTCTGTTGAGATGAAAAGAGAAAATAGAATTTACGAAATGAAAGAATTTAATGTAACTAATAGGGCAAGAACAAGGGAAATGCGGTGCCCTAATGATTGTAATATCGATCATTTGATTATTGTGGAGAAACACATCTTTGTATAGAGCAGGATGCACTGAATTTATATGTTCGAATGGATCTAGATGGGACTTATACAAACTTGCATGCAGATGGAGCACCTGGTGTAACTAATTCAGCACATGATCACGCTGATGGCGGATGTTGCAATGAACCATATTGCCCTGAATGCAGCGTTGAATGTAAGGAAATAAATGTAGAGGAGGGCCTCTAACTGGGCTGTCTATGCCACTATATGTGAATGGGGTCATGTTTTTCCGGCATCAGGAATGATCACTTACGTTGATGCCAAAAAAGTTTCTAGTGAAGTGCCGGGATATTGCTTCATTCGAGCTGGATTTAAGAAAAAAGGCATCATTAAGCGTAGAAAACTTCTGTTATTTCAACTACCCATTGCAAAGAATTATCTAGCTAAGAGAAAAGTTGAGACAATCAATTACTGCCAGCAGCAACTTCAAATAGCTTTGGATTCAGGAGAATTTTATGAAGCATTATGGTTCCAACAGCTCGCACAAAAACAATTTGAATGGCTCGAACATTTACAATCTATGATAAAAGTTGGCAGATTAACGGCATGGAAGGACTACTATCAGCATATGGAACTCTGGGAACTGGAAGAAATGATTAGCCACTATGAAGGACTTGGAGAGTTTGTAGAAGACTGGGATTGACTCTGATTAATTACGACCAGAGTCATTGCCCTGACTTTTTTATCAATACTTCTTTCTAGAGTGCTTTCATTTACAGAAAATAATCATCTGATATAATAAAGAAAATTGAATACATGAACGGGGAAGCACCTCGATATTGGCATATGCCAATGTTGGGTGCTTTTTTTGTTTCTACCGTACACATTATTAATTAGAAAGAGATCAGGGAATTTCACTGAATTAGGAATTATAGTAATGGTAAACAGTCGATGCTCCCGACCGTATATTCACTATGACATAGGAGTAAAAAAAGAGCATTATAAATCATAAGATAATTTTTTGGTACCCTACTGACTCAACAGGGTATATATATTTCTTAGAAGAAGGAGGGCGATTCTAATAGTCGTATCTATATCCGATGTGAAATCTCGATTCACATACCTTCGTAGTGGTAGTAATGAAATCGATTTTCTCAAAATCTATCTACAGTTACTTCAAAACGAGCTGAAATATTTGGTTGACTTCTATAATGAGATTAACAAAAACGATTATCTTAAACAGTATCATCATCTTGAGTCGTTAATAGATAAAGTGATTGAACCTGATGAAGTTAAGATGTTCCAACAACAAAGCGACATTCTTTTAAGACGTATATCAAACTGTTCTTCTGACGCGAAAGAAGATATTATAGTTGAAATTCGTTTAATTAAGAGGAGAATTAAAGAGCTCTCCAACAGAGTGACCGATAGTTGATTTTTAGGTCACCTTTGGGTCACCTCTTCTCTTCTGGCCGGAATTAGAAAAAGAATAATCCACTATAGATAGGTGAAATAATGATAAACTAAGAAGACTAGAAGATTTTATTAGGCATAGAAAAGCCGATTAGAATAGCGAATCAGTTTTTTTAATAATTCTTGGAGAGTCCTGCCTAATTAGAATCAAATATACATCGACCTGAAGAAGAAAGAAAATCTATCCTGCATAATTTGAAAAAAGTGATTCTAAGTAACTTTGGAAAATACAAGAAGCACCAAATCACTGCATGCGCAATGATATGGTGCTTCCAGTACATAATTAATGAAGTTATAGTAAGGATTAGTATCGAAGTGTATTAGTTATAGTAAAATGGGTAATTCGAATTCTGAGTATTTTCTTTCGAAGGTAGGGATGGTTAATCCCCAGTATTCTGGTGATTCACCATCATCAAGAATACAAACGATCGCATCCCAGAGAATACAAAACAACTCATTTATAGAAGAAGCCTTATTCACCAGCTTCGTATAGAGTGTGTATCCGCCATAATCCTCAATAATATTCATCATTTGATGTATGCTAAACAATGGATATGAATTGTTTTGGTTTTCAGCAAACTGAATACGGTTCCCGATTACGAATGTCATCACAGGACTCGGTTCGTTTAATGAATTGAGAAAGAAATAAGAATCGCCTTCCTCGGGATGCCAAATTGTTCTCAGAATGAATTTATATTCTTCAGGCAGCTGCATGATAGTTTGAATGGATACCTGCATTAGGCTTCACGCTCCTTTTATGTTGAGAAGTCTGTATGTGATCATTCTATTAGGTTATTCGAAGGTTTTCATCTTTCGAGAGGGTTAAAAGGATAGTCTCAATGAAGAGGCTGGAGCTATAAATGATTACTGTGCAGAGCTATATTATAAAATGCAACTAGACAGTTCCAATAAACTATTGGTAACATATCTTCCTCCGCGGATGCTATGAAAAATTCGAATCTCACTTCGGAGAAATTGTTGCTACATCCAGAACTATTGTTGGTAAGGTTCAGAAAGAGTACTGCATATTCAAAATCTTCATTTTTATTGAAAGTGCAATTATATCTATGAAGTGTGGATGTGTGATATTTCCTCCACCATGTATCTATTCAGAATAATTAAAATAATTAATTTTTATTCTCTCTTTCCTAGAAACTATCTTATACACACTTCAGTAGCTTCAGGGTATATTATCTATGAATAAAAGTCTGAGTGAAGGGGAATATATATATTTTGACATAATAGATTATAGTTTTTAATGTAGAGGGTATAATTATATTTTGACATTTGCTGTCTTTACTAATTTTTGGGGTGGAATGATGATATGTTCGAATACGATACAATCTTAGATCCAGAGATAATTGGTAAGAATATCAGAAGGATTCGAAAAAGCAAAAAAATCACCATTATTCAACTTTCTCAAGTCCTAGGTTATGCAACAGGAAAATTAAGTAACATCGAGAAGGGGAAAAGAGCGAAGTTCCCTTATGAGGAATTAGTGCAG
This sequence comes from Paenibacillus sp. PDC88, assembly GCF_900106725.1. Classification (NCBI taxonomy): domain Bacteria; kingdom Bacillati; phylum Bacillota; class Bacilli; order Caryophanales; family Paenibacillaceae; genus Paenibacillus; species Paenibacillus sp. PDC88. The sequence continues at coordinate 26,169 of NZ_FNNT01000012.1, forward strand.
ATTGCAAATGCATTAAATGAACCCGTAGAAGTATTCTTAGCTGACGAATCAGATTCTTTTTCTGATGAGCTTGAAAGTTTGAAACAAGCAATAAGTTTTGCAAAACATAAACTAAGTGCAGGACTTCTTCATGGTTTAAATGAAACGCTGGATGAGTTGCAACAACGAGCTGAAAAAATACCTAATAATAAGATGCTTATTCACCTACATTTTGTATGGGCTGAATACTATCGCGACGTTTCTGACCTAGATTTAGCTCAGGATTACTATAGGGAAACGATCTCTGCAGCAGAAAGTTCGGACTGTGACATCGTCGAACTGAAAATGCGATCCTTTAATGGGTTAGCGTCTCTACTAGTAAAAGAACAGAAACTATTTGAGGCCATTGAAGTATTAAGGGAAGCCCTGAATTATGCAGACAAAAATACCGAAGTGTTAAGTCTTGATTATTCAAATGTGCATTTTAATCTAACGATTATCTATTTACACATAGGATACTTAGATCTTGCTCAGTACCACGTGCACTCATGCATGGAGATCACAAAAGGAAAAAACGAGCAGGCTTATTATCATGCATCGTATTTGCTGTCCATTACTTACTGGATTCGAGGTAGATATCAGAAAGCCAAAACACTTTTGCTTGATTCAATGAATTGGTTTCAACGACAAAAAGATCTAAGCAGTCTGTTTAATTCCTTGGAACTCATTTTTATTCTACACAAGGTTCGCCCAGGGATTTTATTCCAATATATGTTTTCAGACCTTAAAGAATTTTTTCAGTTGAATGTACCATCTAATATCATTCCGCAAAAACTAAAATGTTTATATCGTTTGATTGAAATAGAGATTAAGAACGATAATTATGAAGATGCTAGAGAAATGATTGAGACCTGCAAAAAATATATTGATATACATGGTATTCAGAATGGATTTAGAGCCTATGAATTGGACGCACTTCTTATATCAAAAACTACGCAGGACATATTTCAAGAGCAAGTGGCACTTGAGAAGGCGTTAGATTTCTTTAGCATAGAAGATAAATCACCGGAGAAAGCTGTTTTACTTTATAGGCTGGGAAGATTGAATTCTGTGAGAATGAATCCTCTTATTGATGAAGCATTAACCATCTTCGAGGAAACACATTCTGAAAAGAACTACCTTGAATGCTCGCTATTAACTATTTTACCTCAGCCGAGGTACTAAAATGCTTGCATAGTTATCTACTTTAAACCATCATATAAATTTTTGTTAAAATGGTTTAAGTAGATGAGGAAGGCGTGGGGAAAATGAAGTCTGTCATATCTAAATTTGTTAAAACAATTACTATACAAGAATATTTCTGCACTCTAAGTCCATTTCATAATAACGATAATTTTGAATCCATTGAGGGCTATTTCCAAAGTAGATCCATGAAGTCCCTTATCTTATCTAGATTAGACAAAAGGGCATCAGATAATAAACAGATCATTATTACTGATCATGCTTTACAAAGATGGAATGAGCGAGTAAGTAGTAGCCGGATGAATTTTTTTTGCTTGCAAGGAAAACTAAACTTACTTTTTAACCAATTCGGCCGAGTAGAACTTCAACCTAATGGTGTTGGCATTATTGATCGGGAGATCATTTTTACATATGAAAATGATGATGAGAACATTATAATCACAACATTTTACGGTCGGTTATCTCAAATCCATTCATTACATCATTTTGAGGCGTTGCGAAATTATAACGCATATTCATCTGAATTTCTTGATCTGGACCTAAGTCCTGAAAGCCTCAATACATTACCTGTTCCTCCAATTCCGTTTCAACGGATGATTTTTCGAGGTAATACATCGACATATCTTATAGAGAAATATACCGATGGATCAGTGGACTTTTTCGTACTAATTGTATTGGAAGGCGCGGATAGTGGATCGGTAAGAGAGTTTTACTCAAATCAACCCGGAGGGGTGAAACTTGAAAAGAGCGTACGTCGGGCTCTCCTTCTACTTGGGAATGAGGAGTTTGTATATCGATATGTGGAAATCCATCACCCACACGAGCTGCGCAAGCAATTGGATAGGCTAAATAACAGATTTTAAAAGAAAAAACACCTTGAGTTTTTTGGTCAAGACCCCATTTAGTGGACATTGAAAAAACACCTATCCAAACTGACGTCGATATTCTATCGGCGTCAGTTTGTTTAATTTACGCTGCGGCCGTCTTCGATTGTAAAAACGGATATATTTCTCGATTCGGCTTTGTGCCTCTAGCAGATTTCGTATATCATAAGGATAGAGTCCTTCCGTTTTGAGATGCGAGAAGAAACTCTCCATAGAGGCATTGTCTAGACAATTGCCCCGGCGAGACATGCTGATTTGGGCGCCAACCTTCGGCAGCATGTCGTGGTAGGCATGAGACGTGTACTGGAATCCTTGGTCGCTGTGAACGATCAATTCAGTCACGTTTTTTTGCTTGGAGAACGCTTTGGCAAATGTTTGAAGCACCAACTCATTGTCATTCCGCTGACTAAGTTCGTAAGCCACAATTTCGTTGTTGAATAGGTCTTTCACGGCTGAAAGATAGAGCCAGCGCTCGCCAACCCGATATTGAGTCACATCTGTCACCCACTTCTGGTTTGGTTTTTCGGCAGTGAACTTCCGCTGAAGCAGATTCTCAGCTACACGTTCGGCAGCCTTATAAGTCATGTTAAATCGACGTTTCTGGCGAATGCTCGCTCGAAGGCCAAGGTTTTGCATCAGGCGTAGCACCTTCTTGTGGTTCATCCAAACCCCTTCATCTTGCCACAAGAACAGTTGAACCTGTCGATATCCATACTTTCCTTCGTATCGTTGGTACACTTTGCGAATGAGTTGTTTAGCCTCGGCATCTCGATCTTCCCTTTTCCGCTTCAAATAGGCGTAGTAACCACTTTTAGAGACACCAAGAAGCTGACATTGTTCGACTACTTGGCCGATGTCCGCCGTTTGTTCGATGAGCTTGAATCGTTGTTCTTTTCCTCCCGCATCCAGATTTTCAAACACTTTTTTAGCATCGCATTTTCCCGTTTCAATTGTTGAACATATCGCTCCTGATCTATGTATTCCTTCCGCCTTCCACGTTGATCCAACAGACCAAATTCACCCTTTTCACGATATTTACGCATCCACCGCTTCATTCGACCCTCATCTTGAATTCCGAAATGGTCGTTGATTTGTCGATAGGTCCATTTCTCTTCTATGTGCAAACGAATGGCCTCCAACTTGAGTTCCTCAGAATATGTCCTAAACTTTTGACCTTTGATCGCCATACAAAAATGCACCCCCTAGAATTTCATCGGTTAAACCCAGGGGTTTTTCCAATGTCCATTCTAAGGGGTGCAGTTCATTTCCTCAATGGTGTTTTTTCTTTTAGTCGGCACGCCATACTTGTCTATTGCGCCCGCGACTTTGCTTCTTCTGTTTCTCTTCCTTTTTCTTGTAACCCAGGAAAGTGGCTAATTGATTCTTCTCCTGCAGCGTGATTTGAAGATCGTTAAAAAGAAGGCCTTCTAATTCCTCCCAAGCGCTTTGCAACGCTTTTACTTCTTTGTCTTTTTCCTCATTAAGTAATACTAGTTCCTCAATGGTGACTTTATTTTTATTTTTGGGGTTGAATTTAGAATAATCAATCGGATCTCGAGTCGAAACAATTTCTATGAGGTCGCGAAGAAGTTCTAACTTTCTTTTGTTATTTGAGTGCGCCTTTGTCTCAAGTTCATTCATTCTCAAGGAACACCCTCCCTTCTTAATGTCAAACAATGCGTTATTCTTGGAATGATTAATGCCTAGTTTTTATTCTGATTCATTAATCTTAATCTATGTAGCAGCTGACTCCTATACCTGCTTTACTTTATTGTACCTTGATTTTGTTACAACACTCAAATTTAAAACTATAGAACCCCTGCATCTTCACTCAACATTATAATGGGATGACAAATTCTAAATATAACTAGTAGAGACGGTAAACAAAGTGTTATAATTATTGTATACCTTTAACTTTCCTTTTAAATTACTTCCTGCATGCGCGAGGAAGCATTCTATTGTTAAATTCCCGATTAACCGATGAATAGGCTATTTCTATAGCATTACAAAAATTTGACCAAATGCATCTTTCTAGATGAAGAAGACACTTTTTTCGTGTCATATTCTCTGGGAAGGTGCTTTTTTTATTATAGATATTTAATGAGCGAAGGAGGTTTTAATTGATTTAACCAATGCAAAATAATTAATAGCTATGTACCGATATCATACTTAAGAGGTGGTTTATATGTTGAATAAAAGTAAACTTTATTCCCGAAGAAAGATGATTTTTAATGTTACTATTCCAGTACTTTTCTCTTTCGAGATGTTATTATCTTTTAGCGTAGTATTCTTCCTACTAAATACGAGCACAGCAAACCCTTTGTATAATAATTTTGTCTACTCTCTATTTAGTGCTGTTTTATGCCCGATAATATTACATGCTGCATATACTGTTCTATATATAATGTGTGGCAGATATTTTACCCGTAGTGTTAAAGACAATGAATGGAATTACATTAAAAGCAAAAATCTAATACATTATACTAATCATTTGTCTGGAGATGTTGTTAAGGAAAATAAGGTTACAGGAATTATTCAACTTCACGGCAATTCAAGTTTTCGCTCGAACTATTCGATGAAGCGAGGAGAAAGTGGAGATAAGTTTGTTTGGTTTCACCTCTGTGATGAAAGGAACGAAAACGAGCCTTATTTTCCTTCTTTTAAGAATGCACATTTGTTAGAGAATGGGCCTAGAACTTATAAAGTTATCATACCAGCATCCGAACTTCAAAGAGAAAATGTTTATATTCGTCCATGGGATAAAGCAATTGTTGTAAAAGGTAATTATGAAGGACGCGCATCGATTGAAACCTCTTTTAATTGGTTTGATGATCGCAAGTACTACAGGCATTGTATAGTACCGATTAATGCTTTCTTTTTAATGTTTTACGTAAGTTACAGACAGCTCACTGGCGCTGCTAAAGATAAGAAATTAAAATTAAATGCTGCAGTTGATTAAGTTCACAAACAGTAAGGGAATAGATTTTATTCTCTTACTGTTTTTTATTTGTTCCGAAGCAACGATGGTAAGAAGCAGACTACAAGTTATATTATTGGTGGTCTTGCGGGATTATCGTTAATTATCTTTTTAGGATCATTCTCAACCACTGAACATTCCCCAACCGCATCAACAGTACCTAATGTTGAGACTAATACAGTTGAACAAGTGAACAAAAATTCGGATCAAGCAACGACGGAAGTTGTTAGAACTTCTGAGGATGTAAGTGAAGAAGCTAAACCAAAAGAAACAACAGAAGTGAATACAAATGACAATTCTGAACCTATTGGCAGTGGAAGGCTTCCTGCTACTCTTATAGAAGTGATTGATGGAGATACACTTCATGTAGAGGTAGAAGGAAGAGAAGAGAAAGTACGATTGCTGCTTATCGACACACCAGAAACTGTACATCCACAAAAAGAAGTTCAGCCTTTCGGGAAAGACGCATCTAATTTCGTGAAGAAACAAACTAATAAAGGGGACATCGAACTAGAGCTCGATGTATCTGAACGTGATAAATACGGGAGACTACTGGCCTATGTATGGGTAAATGATAAGATGCTAAATGAACAGTTGTTAGAGTATGGTTTAGCACGTGTGGCATACATATATCCACCGAATACAAAGTATGTTGATCAGTTTGAGGAGATCCAAAAAACAGCGCAGAAAGCATCTAAAGGAATATGGAGTATAGAAAATTATGTCCAGGAGGAAGGGTTTGTTGAGCCAGAGCCTGAGATAAAAGCACCTGTCATCGTTAAGGAAGAACCTATAATCGAAGAAGAACCACAAGTAGAGGTTGTCGAAGAAGAGGTAGTTTCAAACGTTTACTATAAGAATTGTTCAGCAGTTAGGGCGGCTGGAGCTGATCCCATTTATGCAGGGGATCCAGGATATAGCACTCACTTAGATCGAGACGGGGACGGCGTCGGATGTGAGAAATAGAGACACATAATTTTGTTAATAGTAGTACAGCTCAGGTTTAGGAGAGCGGAACGACAGAGTAAAATGTAAAGCATAAGCCCAATGTTAATGTACTTATGATTCTGAGAATCTACAGAAACCTGTGCTTGTCTAGCCAACAAACTGTGAAGTATAATTAGTAAAAGTAAACTGAATACTCGAAACTGGAAGCACCAGTTACAGCGCAACAGCTGTATCTGGTGCTTCTTTTTTTGTTTTTAGGAGGGGGATAAATAAGATTTTCATTTATATTCAAGAAATATACAAAAAGGATGGTGACACATGGAAGAAACATCTTTCACCGACTCTAAAACCGCAGAGACCATGCCTCCGAGCTTGCGTTCGTTTACGAGAAAATGGTGGGTAGACAATCGTGAACGACTGGCTGAATGGTACCGTATTTATTTCCACACAATAGCGGTTACTATTCTCATCTTTGTTAACCTTTGGTTAGGATACTCGTCATTCTTAATATTTTTCGCTCAGTGGTTTAATGTTGATTCAGGTCCGATTGGATTCTTTAATCTATTTTTAGAAAATCCTAATGGACCTTATGTTTCCCTGCTAGAATTCTTTTATGTTCCGTTGCATCACAATCTCGCACTTTGGATTATCGTTGTGCTCAATCTTCCATTATTGACTTGGTTGTACTCGACGACTACGCAGCCAATTATGAAGGGCTATGACACATGGATTAGCTGGACATCGAGGCGTGGGCGCAAAGGAGCTGCTATTTTATCGGGGATACCTTTTATACTTACATTTTGTTCTATTTTTGCGTGGTACGTCAGACAATATTTGTTTGATTTCTTTACAACAGTTCAGTCCGATAAGGACTACCTAGTCGTGAGATCAATGGAAAGCTTCGGCTATGTTCTTATGTGTGTACCGGTTTTCATATCATTATTCTCGGTGTATCTAATTGCGAAAGAATTTTATCGTAATGAAGACGTGCAAGACATGTTTTATAAGTGGGAGTTCGGATTACTCGCAAGCCAATCGTTTACTCTTCGTGGTAAAACATGTGACGTCATTGTCGGTTGGGAAAAAGATACGAACAAACCCATTGTTCTAAGTGAAAACTCCCGGTATCTTCACGAATTGATTGTAGGTGCTACAGGCACAGGTAAAACATCCACGTCTATTCTCATTCGTATTACTCAGGATTTGATCAGGATAGCACGCGGAAGACGTATGGGTATTGTCGTATTAGAACCAAAGGGTGATTTGATCAGAGATGTTCAGAAACTCTGTAAGCAGCTTGGAATTCCTGCCCATAAAATCAAAATTGTTGACCCGACAGACCTTGTTCGCTCCATCAAATTTAATCCGTTCGTTGGTCCACTAGAGGCAGCTGCTGAAACATTCCGAGGTGTGCTTGATGCACTTGCCGGAGATCAGGATGAGTTTTTTAAAGGACAACAAAATGAGACAGCAAGCTTATACACTATGCTGGGTAAAATCCGTTATGGAAATTTGTTTTCCATTGTTCAGATGCAGCAGATGTATAGCGACCCTAGATATCTTGCGAATATGACGGAACAGGTTAGAGCAGCAATTGATAAAGAATTAATGACAGCAGATTTAGATCCTGATAAGAAATCTGATCTTGAACGTTATGATCGTATAGTTTCTTATTTTGAGAATGACATATTGGATTACAAGACTTATCGCGAGAAAGACGGTTCAGTTCATCCAGTCGTTTATCAATCTGGGCATAAGTATGAAGGATACCAAGTCGTTGAGAACAAGAAGGATAAGTTCGTAACCGGAGCTAAAAAATACCTAAACGACATTGTCATGAATACAATGCTTTCACAGTTAATGGTAGCCAACGAAGGAGAGCAAGCGCTTGATATCGATAAGTTTCTGGAAGAAGGCGGTGTTCTCCTTGTAAACACAGCTCTAGGCGAATTGGAAGAATTGAGTTTATCGTTCGGTCAATTTTTTATCCGACAATTTCAGTCCAGCGTCTTCCGTCGACCACCAGATGAGAGTGGTATTAAAAGATGTCCTATTTTCTTCAACATTGACGAATTCCCGCTCTATATAAACGAGGCATTTGTCCGCTTACTTACACTTGGACGTTCATTTAAGGTCGGGACACTAATTGCTATCCAGTCTCTGGGCCAGTTGAAGGTAGTTAAGCAAGGTTTTGACAACACAGTCATGAACTCTGCTCGTAATAAAACGGTGTTTGGTGGTGGAGAATTCGAAGATAACGAAAGATTTTCAAAACATTTCGGAGAAGAACCACAGGTAGAAGAGTCTATGAATGAATCGACCACACCGGTAAGTATGCCTAACCAATCCTGGGGCATGCGTTACAATACACAACGTAAACTTGCTGCTCGCTTCTCTCCGACAGATATCAAAGAGCAGGAGTTCAAACATTTCATTGTCGATTTAGTTGATGGAGATGGTAGTGTCCGCTCTCCGATTATGTCTTATGGTAAGTTTATTAATGAAACGAAATTCATAAAAAAGTTTGTTAATATAGGTCAAATCGAATTTGAAACGAAGAATCACAAACCGATTGCCGTAACGGCTCACATGCTTTCACACATGAATTTACTTAGACCTTTATTCAATGATACGAATGCTGGTGAGCAGGGACCAAGGCAAATGGTGCAAGAATCGGCAAGTGAGACAATAGAGAAAACGGATGTTGAAATGCTTCCAACCTCTCCTGCCGAGCAGCAGCAGATTGTAGCTGCGCCTTTAAATCCAGCTCCTGTACCTGTCAGCACTACAACTTCGGCAGGGCTTCAAAATGTCGAAAGGAATGAATCCTTGCCTTTGACTGGAACTGAACATCATAGTGTGTCAAACTATGTGTCTAAGTCTAATTATGAGGAATCTCCCATCGAAGTTGAGCTTCATCCTATTGAGGATGATGAAGAACATTCCAGCACAAAAGTATCACTTACTCCTGAAGAGGAGGCTGAATACAGCTTTTTTACAGATAATACGATGGAAAGAGAGAGAGAATCCTTTGAACAAGATGTCGTGGCAGATGTGAGTAAGGAGGACGGAAGCGAAAGTAATAATTCTGATGGCACCGGATTGCCTGCAGAAATGGAAAAATCCTTAAACACTCTCTTTGATCAACTTGATGTGAATCAGACTGTTACAGAAGAGCATAATTCTCTTCTCCCAGCTGATGAAACATCAACAGATGGATGGACTCTAGAAGATATTGAAATAGATAGCTCTAAACAGGTGGCGGTATTGCTGCCAACTTCCCCTGGTGAAGTAGCCGCTCCTTCTGATCAGATTGAGGAATCTTCTGATGAGCCACAAAAAGTTCCGCCAGTAGATCCTGAGATTTTCGACCTTGTTGCCCCTGATAAAAGAGGAAACCGGCAAACTCAACAGGAAATAGCACTCACAAAATTTGCTCAACTGGCGGATACTGAGGTCGATGATGATTAATAGTTGACAAGTTTCCCCATGAGAACTATCATTAAAGTAATCAAATAGACCGGAACGGGGAAGCACCTCGCACACTAGGCATTTTGCCTGTGTCGAGGTGCTTTTTCTATTTTCCGGCAACCTTTTATATTCTAAAATTTTATAAAGAAAGAGTTGATTAATTAATGCGTACAACAGAACAACGTTTCGAAAACGTAAACGAAGAGCAACTTGCGTGGGCGGATCTTCGAGAGTCCCATCGTGTAAATCAAGTGCTCTACGCTGAAGCAGTTGGATTAGAAACTTTGGTATTTGGTGAAAAGCGTGAAGAAATGCTTAAGCTTTGCTACAAAGGTGTATATGGCTATCTACCTAAGACACGAATTGATAACTACGAATTCAAGGGTCTACACCACTTTTTGGGTAAGGAATTCGAATTCGTTGTCGAGAGTATCGATCGCGAAGATGGTGAGAGCCACTGGTTTCTCGCGAACCGTATTGTCGCCCTGGATGTTTCTGCAAAGCGTTTCTGGCGTGTAGCTAAGGAAGGTTTTGTGGCTGTTGGTTTCATTCGTGGTATGGACGTTTCAAATTTGTACCTACTGGTTGAAGGTGTTCCTGTCGTACTGAACAAGAAAGAAATAAGCTGGTCGTTTATTGAGGACTGCCGGTTGGAATTTGAAATTGGAGACACTATCGATGTAAAAGTTCTAAAGGCTGAGGCTCCTACTGCTGAAAATCCAAACGGACTGCTGGAAGTAAGCGCAAAGGCTCTTCTTCCAGATCCTTGGCACAAGATTGCCCATTTCAAAGAAGGAAGTTCCTACTCCGGAACGATTACTAAAATACACTCTGAACATGGTGTATTTATAGAGCTGGTACCGGGATTGACTGTCCGGACGAACTTTCCACCGAACGCATCACCTGATGTCCTGCAAAAAGGAAAGAAAGTCTCAATCAAGGTGTTAGAAATCAACCATCAGCAAAAGCGAATGAAGGCCATTACAATCATTCCTAATAAAGCAATTAGTGCCGGCAGACGAGGCAGAAGACTCGTCTGATGAAGAATAGCGCATTGGGACTTAGTTTTGAAGGCTCTGAGCATCCTGAGCGTGTGGCGAGAGGGACATCTGCTCCCTCTCATTCACCACACGTACTTACATTAGTTCCTCCGGAGCACAATCCTTATGGCCAGGATTCACCGAATGACATTGGTGAAATGTTGTTACCGGACGGCTCGAAATTCGGTTTGTTCAGTGATCCATATGCCTCTCAGGTATTTGTTAAAGCGAACGAGGGGATTCGTAATGGACAGTACTGGTTAGCAGAGAAGTTGAATGATGGGCATTTTCGTGATAGAGAAATCAAGCTACTCGACCTACTTTCTACCATTCGAGTCGCAACACGGAGCCAAATCCACCGAGTATTAAGAGATGACCCAACAAAAGAAAATGATAATAGCACTTTTGAGTTCATCAAAAAGTGCCGTAAAAGCGGGATTATTTGTGCTTTCTCATGGGTATCTCCTCTGCAGGATGAGCGTAAAAAGCCAACTGTATATGCCTTGACTCGCACAGGTGCTCAAGCAGCAGAAACCTTGTTTCAAAGAAGGTTGCCGGATAAATTTTGGCTTCAGCCTATCGCTTTTCCACCAGGACGATCCCCCTCTATGGATGTGTTCTTTCTGGATTTGATTGCAAACGAGCTCTACAGTGAGCTTGTTAGCATTGATCGCTTGACGGAATGGACTCGTAGACCACCGATAAAAATTCCGGGCACAAACTCAAATCATTATCCTTACGCCTCATTTAAGGTCATTAAGAATAGAAACGATTTTAAAGAGTTCTGGATTGAAGTTTTCAGACCGACTCGAGATTGGGTAAATAAGACGATTGTTAGGTTCGAAAGGACAGAACTCGCTTATAAATCCTTGCCGGAGCATCATAGACCCAACCGTTTAATTTTAATTGCAGACGGAGACAGCCGCATTAAAACTCTTGCAGAGCTGGCTCAAATATATATGCCGAGTGTGGAAGTTCGCTTCAGCACCGACGAACGTATTCTTTCCGGAATTGGTCCCGACACTTTTATATCCTATAATTTCGAAAAAAATGTTCTTGTACGAAAGTCTATTCCGTACTTGCAGCCAAACTACTCAGGGATGACTGCTTCACAGTATTATGAGTCGCTGCAGCCGAATATAGAAGATGATGACATCTAGAATCAAGAAGATTTATTGGGAAGGGGGGAAACCCCTTTCTCAATACGTTCTTGGTCTAAATTATTGACAGTTTCTCACTTTATAACTTAAAGTGGATAGATAATATTAACTTTTGACAATTATGCACCGTTGTGCTGATTAAGTATATTCTTTAGAACGGGGACTGAGAAATTATGAGCACAAGCTCACGCCATGAAAACTTTCCAGTTGATTTAATTATCATTAGTGATCAGCTGGACAATCGGACCAAGTTAAAATATTTGAAGATGTTCTATATTGAAACTCAAGGTTATGTTGTTGCAAGTACTGATGAGTCCTCGTATAACTTATTTAAAGTTGTAGAGATTGAAGAAGGGAATTCGGAGCTTCACGACATCGACAATGACGATGAATGGGACAAAGTCAATGATTATCTGTTAACTCACTACAAAGACGTTCTTAATTAAATCGGCTCTATCCCCTGCTGGCCCATCCGGGCCACTTTTCATTCCAACGCTTATCATTCAAATAGATTTATGGTATTATTTAGTTATACCGTTCTTCATTTTTCTTTTACTGGTCCCGCCACGCGGAAGGACCCATTCTAACTTACATAACAAAACCAACAAGGAATTACTGTGTCAAAATCCATCTATTTATAGATGCCTAATTACAATTGCTCTTTTTTCGAGTTGTAATTTTGGTTTCTGTGAATGGGTGGTTTTTTTGTTTTTAACCTATTTCGATTCGACAGGAGGAAACCAAGAGTGATACTTAAAAAAGTAATGATGACCTGGGATCAAATTCTAGAACTACCTAAACCATTGTTGTTTGGTAAAGGAAGTGTAAGAGCTAATCGCTTCGATCCTACGAGGGTCTATTTGGAATTTTCCAGTGTTGAGGTAGTAAACATGCGAAATCTTTATCGTCAAATCAAAATCTGGCTCAAAAACGCACGTTGTGTATCGATCCAGTTTACTTATGAGGGAGATCTGCCAACGAAAGAACTTAAACGTCTGCGCTTTTCTCGCTCCGCTGACAAGATTTGGCGTTCACCACATGAGAATCTAAGCATAGCTGCAATTCCTGTTGTCAATGCCGGTACTTGGATTTTGTCTGTTGAAAACAGGAAGGATAAGTTGGGTGTCCCCGTTGATGCATCAGATCTCTCATCGTTATTCTCCTTTCAGCTCTCCATTGATGTAGAAGGGGAGGTCATTTCGTCATGACTATAAAAGCAGCTATCCTAGTAGACGAGATCAATGCAATACATCAACTGCATTCCATGAATATTCAAGGAATTCGGCCATGGGTTTCGTTCTATGAGGCAGTTCATTCGGTACTCAAGAGCGATTATGGAGATGTAAATTGCGAGTATCACTTCTATGGAGCCATTCCACCTAAGAAGCTTGATGAGAAGCGTTATTACGATCGAACTCGCTTTTTTGATGCTCTGAAAAAAGATGGTATCCATACCCACAAAGGGATCTGTCAGCCCGATCCAAATGGTAGGTTGCAAGAAAAAGGAGTTGATGTACTCGCTGCACTCGATATAGTTGAATTTGCCCGCGAACAGTACGATATTTTATTTATCTTTTCGGGAGATGCTGACCTTGTACCAGCTGTCGAGAGAGCTCGTAAATACTCAAAAGTGGTTGCAATCATTAAAGAAGATTGGCCAGCAAGGTATATGCGTGAAAGCGTTGATCGCGTAATTCCACTAGATATATTGATCGAAGTGATTGATAAGGCCCATTTGGTCCCCAGAATAATGAAAGGGAGTAAACAGGCTGTTTAGATGATTGAACAGAAAAAACGAATTAATGCGCATGCAGAATGAGCCAGTGTGATCCTCCTATGAGGTTTGCATTGGCTTTTTGATTTTAAACGATATATTTCGGAGGGAACAGATCATGACAACTACAACTAAGCGTATTAGAGCTTCCATTACCAAACCACTCAATCCTATGACCCTGCAGACAGCTATGATGAAGTTGCCGCAAAAAGTAGAACAGATCGAAAAAGCAGAATATGACCGAGCAGGAGTTCAAGTTTCTGTAATTCGAATCCACTTTACTAGTCTTAATGTGCCTGGTTATGTGGTGAGTGATGAGCACGGGGGCGCTTTCTATCATTACTGCGAAGATAGTGCGTCAGGGGCTAGATGCAACCATTTTGCATTTGCTCAAGCTATAGCAGAAAAACTTGGATGTCTAATGCAGAAAACCTATCACGCGAAAGATCCGAGTGACTACGAGCATTTGGTTAAGGACGCCACAACCTATGATGACGTCTCTTTAAACTTCAACGTGGTTCCACCTGTCCCGGTAGGGTCTTCTGCAGCGGCGAGTTCTGCTACTCCAATTTCTTCGTCGAATCCAATGATTTCGACATCAACAGCATCTCCGATCTCGACCAAGCGTAATTGGAGAGATGGCTTCAATGAAGTTCTATCTTACTTGAAGGACGAGAATTTTCCTGCGTCTATGATTATGGATATTAATGAACTGCGCGAGTCCGTATTCGATAAGGTACAGATGACGACGATGGCTACAGAGCCGGTAAAGCCAGAAATGCCTTACATGGGAACATTTATTGCTCGTGCTTTCCGGCACATTCTGAATGGCAAAGATCTAATTCTAATCGGTGAAAAAGGTTCCGGGAAGGATACGTTGATTGCAACCATCGCATGGGTGCTCGGCTTGCCGGTTTATTTACAATCAGGAAATGCAAATGAAAGTAAGGAGAGCATCGTTGGAGACCGTTCCTTTGCTAAGGGGGAAGTCTTTTTCGACCTATCTCCATTTGCTACTTCGGTACAATACGGAGGCATCTCCAACTACTCGGAATTGAATATGATTCCAGGACAGATTACTGCAGTATTCCATCCCGTCCTTGATGAAAATCGACAACTTCCAACCTTAAAGGGCTCGATTCAACGTCATCCGCATCATCTTTTTATTGGTTCGATGAACGTGGGTGAGCAATACGCAGGTGTAAGCTTGACGAATGGCGCTTTGATGGACCGTTTTGCGGTCTTAGAGATGCCATATTCGCTGGAGTTTAGGGAATTGTTGATCAAGAAAACAGGTTTGACGGATAATTATACATTAACCTTCTTGGAAAACGTGAAGAAACAAATAGATGAGCTGATTACAACGGAAGGGACGGGAGAACGTTCTAAGACCATTCGTGGCTACATCGGCGCGGCGCAACACTTCAAGAAGTATGGTACGAACTTAGAGATGAAGATTGAAGCGATTGAGGATTTCATCCTGAATCGCACTGAGGATAAAATCGAAAAGATCAAGATTCGCGACGGGCTTCGTCAAAGTGTTTTTCCTGACCTTCCAAAAACGAAGGAAGAGGAAGATTACGAGAACGGAGCAATCTGATTAATGACCAGAGGGGGATGATTCAGTTCCCCTCCATTTCTATTTAAAAACTCAGATATTGGGGGAATCCACTATGGCATTACCAGTTAACTTACTCCCGTCGAGGGAAGCGATCATTAAAGACAGAGAGCGGGAGCGATTACAACGCTACCTGTTCATCAAATTCGGACGAAAAAAATTCAACATGTATTGGACAGATTTGGAGACCTCCTATACCAATTATTCTGATATATATATTAAGTACAATCTTCAGACCCCATCTCATCAATCCTTTACCATGGATGAACTTCGAATGCTGCGAAAAGGCCACGCTATTCACGAGCGAGGTCATATTGAGTATGACGTAGCTGGCGTTACTTATAATTGGAGAGAGCAAAACGTATCCACTGATAGGAAAGAGTGGGAATCTAATGATAAGTACCCCATGGGATGGTTGAAATACTTCTCTGGGATGATGGTCGATGTACGTATGGAAAACTTCGTAATCACCGATTTGCCTGAGGCAAAGCAATACTTTGACTTTTGTAACTACAAATGGCGCTTCGGTATCCGAGGAGAGCATGCGGGTGAAGACCGCCTTCATGATTTCCGCGAATGTTTGGCAAGCAGAGGTTTCGGCCTGATAGATATACCTGATTGGCATCCCGAGGCCATTGCTTTGACTGATAGCGTTATGGATATGGTCGAAGACGTAAAATTTAGTAAATCTACACAGGAAGGTATGGATAATACGACACGTATTGTAAAGTCTGTGTGGCCAACTTTGTGGGATTGGATGGTCCAAGATGAGCAAGAAGAAGAGAATCCTCAAGTGGATGAATCTGGGCACGACAATTCGAGTTGGGGCGATCCGGATGAGGTTCAGCAAAACTCTGATCGCGTTGTGGTTAAAATGCAGCTGAAAATGCAGAAATGCGTTGACCAGAATGAGTCTGAATTAGAAGTAGGTGATGCAGATGAAGACGGAGCTCTCCAAGAAGAATCCGATCTTGATCAAGAACCAGATTTCAAATCGACACTGAAATCATTGAATGCAGAACTAGCAGCTGATGAAAACGCTGCTGACGAGGAAACCGGACCTTATAAAGCTCAGCAAATCAACGTCACTATTGACGAAAAGAGAAAAGGCAAATTACCTCATTCAGATCATGTGGTGTTAACCCCGTTTTATGAACATAACGTACCTGAGTACAATAGGATTAAAGCCGAAGTGCAGCGCCAAATCCAACCGGTGGCTGCCGCCCTCAAAAAACTGCTGGATCCAACACCTGATCAGCGTTATGCTAATCAACGATCTGGGCGCTTGAATGTATCCAAGGTATGGTCTGCATCAATCATGGATGACCCAAATGTATTCATAAAGAAGGTGAATGGCACTCCTGCTCAAGATGCACGAATTTTAGTTCTTGACGATTGTTCTGGCTCTACCCAAGGGGAGTTCCTTCCTGGGACTAGCAGGATTGAAGCAATGAAGCGAGCGATCGTGTTATTGTCTGAAGCAACGCAGTCTGCCAAAATTCCAACAGCTGCTTACGCCTTTACAGACAGTGACTATGTTCAACATGAGAATGGAGAGGTCCAGTATCCTGTCCCAGACGACCAATCGATTCCTGAAAGAGCGGTTATTAATCATGCATCTATTGTATTTCCTCTAAAGCCGTTTGGGAAGCTCACGGACGTGGAGAAAGGATTCATTGGTGGTTTAGAACCGCAAGTTGGAAACCGTGATACTATTGCACTTCAATGGGCAGTAAATGAATTAAGAAGGTATCGGGAATCCATTCGTCTACTAATTGTTCTTTCTGACGGACAGCCTTGGTTTCAGGAGGGGGAAGACGAGAATACAATGAAATCCATTGTACAACAAGCGCAACAAAATGGTATAGATGTAATCTGTCTTTTCATTGGATCAGGATATGCTTTTGAAACTGTGAAAAAAATGTATCCTGGCGGTGCCATCTTCGTTTCGAAGAATCTTGCAAGGGATCTTTCACAAAATGTCATGCAAATCATCAAACGTCGTAGAAGATAGTTGACGATTTATTAGATTTATTCTAATATTAATGTTAATTAAATAATGAACGCAGGAAGCACCTGCATGGAATCGTTTAACGAGATTTCCATGTAATGGTGCTTCTTTTTTTTTTCGATAATAGATTTATGTCTTCAGTGCGTTTACAATATGAAGGAGAAATGAGGAATGAAGGTGGATAGAGAAATGTCAAAATTCAATGACCTCATCTCCAATGAGATAGACGCCTTGGCCAAAAAGAAACTGGACATGCTGAGCTGCCGCATTGAAAGTGAAAAGATTGATCGAATGATTGAATCCGATCTCCAAAAGGTAGCTAAGGGACTAATGAATAGTAACCTTCACGAGCTAAAACCGGTACTCGAGAAGTTCAAAAATAAAGAGAATGAGCTTCTAAAGAGATTTATAACGATCCAAGGCGCTGGTCAAAAAATAAGTGATGCGGAACATCTTGAACAAATCCGCTACGATCTCATTATAAAAACTATCGAGCTTACGATCCAATTAAAACGTGAGTATCGAAAGCAATACAATTCGCACATTCTTGAAAAGAATCTTATTCAAGGCGGTGTCTTTTTATCAGGCACACCCCATGCTGTAACAATGAACAAATTAACTGGAGGCGACATTCTCGAGTTAGAAAGACGTGGGTTCCGACCTATGATATATAAGAATGACAACGGGGCGCTTCTGAACTCATATGACACGAGGGTATTAGTAGGTTTATTTAAACTTTGGCTGAACCAGGGGAAAAACAAACAGATCCAGTTCGAGTTCAAAGATTTAGCTGAAGCTATGGTTACTAAACCATCCGGAGGAGAGTATCGCCTGATTCACAAGAGCCTGAAAAATATTGCGGCTACCTGGGTTGAATATAAAGAATACTTTGATCCGAATTCTTCAAAGTTCTACTCTGCTACAATTCAGCATCGTCCGATCAAGAGTTTGGCTTGGATTGCACGAACCAAGGAAGAAGAAGGTGGAAAAGAACGGGCTGCGATTGTATCCTTCCACGATGTTCTTCATGAGTCACTCCTTGCAGGTAACTATGTTTTCATAAACATGGTAATCTTTAATGAATTGCCTACTTCCTATGCAAGGATGATCTATTTGAAAATCCTTGATGCTATTGAAGATGGGACTTCCACATTTGACCTAGATGTGTTGATTGATCACATCATCTTAAAGGATGAAGAGGATACGAAATTTAATCGTGCACGGACAATACAGACTATTGAAACTTCGTTTCGCCATCTCTTGGATGCCGATGTTATTACCGCGTTCAATTTGTGTAAAACAGGTAGAAAATATACTCACATCGAGTTTGTAGCGTCAGACTGGCTTCAAGGCCATAAAGCTACGTTAGGAACGGAACCCGAGAAAATGTCGGTCCTGGATAAGCCCCTGCAACTTACAATGCTCGATATAGCCGTTTCAGCTTCAAAATAAGATTTGAGGTCAACTGTAAAATATTCGACTGCAAGGTCTAAGCTCTAATGCAACAACCTTGCAGTTTAAATTATTTACTAACCATACATTCTACTCCCTATTTAACCATACATTCTACTCCGTAATTCTCAGTATCCATACATTTTACTCCGTCAAAATCCATACATTCTACTCCGCTTTTCGCCATAAACCATACATTTTACTCCGTTCAATTTTTATTGATAAAGAAAAAGTCGATTAATGTGGAAAAATATTATCAGAATTTTTAGGGAGTAGAATGTATGGTATAGGAGGGAGTAAAATGTATTTTACACGGAGTAGGATGTATGTTCATGGGAGTAGAATGTATTTTACGCGGAGTAGAATGTATTTTTAAGTGTACAATCGGTCTACTTCATTAAATTACCATACATTCTACTCCGATTGACCGATATTGGGGTAAATGTTAATGTCGAAATAGGTTAAAAGCTGACATTTGATATAAAACAAAAAACTTCCGTGCCACCGGAAGTTTGATGTGAGAGATGTGTACCACCACATGTCTCATAAATAAATGTACTAGACCAATGGCGTGCCAGCCTAAATTGATCTCTGCAGCCTTTAACTTCCAATCGGATGTTAAGGGTCTCCTTTAGTTTTGTCTTCTAAAGGAATGATACCAAAATATCCCGCTTTACGTCTACAATCTGAGCATTTTTTTACATATTCTTATGAGAGGAGGTCCAATTATGACGGATGTAGTTTTTGAGTTCACACAGCCCAAAGAATCAGGGAAGAAGGATATCGCACTAACTGATGGATTTATAGATGCTCTGTTCTCCATCTCGGAAAAGATCCATGCCAGTGAGAAGTTCAGAACACGAAGCAATGGTGTTAGTCGACTTGTTTGGCATGTGACTGAAGCTGATTTAATGCTTATGGTTACACTTCATGTGTGCTTCAATTCCGAAGGCAAGCTCCAAAATGTATCAAGACATCAGATTTACAAAAAACTCCATGAACTTTACGAAGATCCATGCTGTGATGATCAGTTCTACATCGCATTTGAAAAATTCGTTAAATTGGGCCTCATTCAAGAAAAGGTAACTGGGGTAATTAGTGAGTTTTCGCTTAATCACTTTATTAATCCTGAAACCAATAAAATTGGACGTATTGTTGTAGTAAATCCTTTTGTGTTTTCGAAACAGTTCACGGATTTGCCGATCTCTGGGCAAAAGTTTGTATTCGATCTACTTCGGAAGCAGGGCAATCAGAAGGGGAAAGATGTCTTCTATTGGTTAAACAAAGAGAAGGGCATCTTGAAGCAGCTGCACAAGCGCCATGTTTATGAGCTCCGGAAACTCTTAGAGCTTCTTTCTAACACACGTATTTCTGACGAGCCTCTTATTAAGTCATGGAACATTGAGGGTAAGAAGGGTACAACCTCAGCAAAATTAACCTGCTTAATTAATGACTCCTACATAAGCGAATACGTCCCAGGAACCCAATATCGGGATGTCCTTCATGGTAAAAGGACACACCGGAGGATTATTCGTCATCTTCAAAAACTCTTATCCGAGAATCTGATAGGAGAATTCGAGTTAATTAATAACGGAAGCGAATTTTTCCAACTTGTTCGTATGCTGAGAGGTAAGAGCTTTAAGTATATTCGCTATGTAGTCGAAAAAATCCGAGAATTATACGAAAAGAACAGAATTTTTCCAACGAATATTTTAGATTTCATCCAAGATGAATTGCGCCATAAGGGTATGGTAGCTTACCTCGAGATCGCTAAAGCTACCGGAGTATATAAATTTATTAGTCCAAGGAAACTCGAAAAGGGTCGACTTTTTGAATTTGCATCCGCTGTGAGTCATCACAGTCTACGCTCATTCGAAAGAATGTGCAGAAAAAGCATAGCAAAGCTCGAACAAAACTATACTCGTCCAGCAGCTTATGATCACACCGATTACGCTAATTTCTCAGATTTAGATCATTATATCGACACTGTTACACTCCGCAGTTATGCATTCTCATTGGAGAAATGTCCTAATAAGTATCAGGACATTGAAATCCAGGCATTAATAAAAGTGGAGAATGGAACTGATCCTTATGAAGTTCGAAAATGGATGCAGAATCAAATAGAAAAACTTCCTTCATGGACTTTGATTCCTGATGTGCCTCATGACTTTAAGGTTGAGGAATTCATCTTAAAGAATATCCAACTTGCCTAGCCTTCGTTTTGAAATTTAAAACTTGAGGGCTGTTTGTGTTGTATCTTCACAAGTCTTAATTTAGTATCATCGGTACTCGAAGTAATGTTGTGATGCATGCAATTAAATATACAATCTCAAACGGATCCCATGATCCTATTTTTTTTGCATAAAATCAGTTAAATACAGAATTATTGAAAACAACACAGGTATCTATTCAGCTAAATACAGAACCAATATTGTTGATAATAAGAGTAAGTTAATTAAAAAATACAATTTCAGATAAATACAGAATTATAGTTGTTGATTGATCCATTATTATATGAATAACAAAGTGATCCAGTAGCAGCAGGACTTTTCTCACCAAATAGGCTTCGGATCTGAAATATTATTCTGTTTTTATGTCATGAATTTTTTCTTCTTTCTGTAATTTTGTATATCTAAAAGATGATTCTCTGTATTTTTCTGTTGATAAGTAGATTGTGATTTGTAGAATAAGGGTTAGAAGCGTTATAAGTAGTTCATTCTTTTATTTATTAGATCTTTCATTTAATAGTTACTACAGCATGACGGTATATCAGTACTTCATGTCTTTAATAATGAAATGGAATATGCTACAATTACCTCATACCTTTTTTATTTATTTCCAGTCCTAGCATGCGCACAAGGGCCATTCTAACAACATTGCACTCCTCTTTCGAGTGACCAACCATGTCTCTTTTAGACAATAATCCCTTTTTATTAGGATTAGAGATTGGTCATTGGAAAGGGCAAGTGCATTTTTTTGTGCCCTACAACCCAAACATCATTCAATAAGGAGGAACAGAGATGACAAAATCAATTAGCCAGGCAACCATTGATGAAGTGAAAAGTGTCGGTGTCTATGAATTAGCGATTCAGATGGGGCATATTGTCAAAAGTGGTGGATCCAGATCATGGGTTACTTATTGTCCAAATCCTAATCATGGCTACGAGAAAACTCCGGACACTTATATTAATAAGTACAAAGGAAACTTTCAGTGTTTTGGTGGAGGTGGATGTGGCTGCAAAGGAGGAGATGCAATTACATATTACTCCTGGAGCCAATATGGTGAGTGGGATAGTAAAAGGAATTTCTTGGATTGTGTGATCGGGATTGCAGATATTATGGGGATCCCTGTCATTTACAATGATGGCTCTTCGTCTGCTCATGAAGCAAGAAGGGATGTCTCAGTCAGAAGCATAACACCACGTCCTGCTATCGAGGATGTAGAACCCCAACCTGACGACGTTTGTGATCGTGTCTATCGTCGTTTTTTATCTCTCTGTCCACTTTACGAGGAGCATGTGAATGAGTGGCGTTCCAAGAGACAGTATACTGACGAGGAGATTGTCTCCATTGGATTGCGTTCTATCCCAAGAGAATACCCAGAAATAAACAGCATTATTAAGATGCTCCTATCCGAGGGTTATAATTTGGAGAGAATACCGGGTTTTACACAGAAATTGCGTAGAAACGGAAATTTTGAGAACCCTCGAGACTGGTACTGGACCATTGCTGCAATGGGTAAATATTTTATTCCAGTTCGTAATGAACTTGGCCAAATTATGCGTTTGAGAATATCGACTGGTAACGGAAAAAGGAAATATTTATGGTTCTCTTCGGGACCGAATATCGAATTTGAGAGTGATCCGATGAAAATGCGTAAAGGAGGAGCTTCTTCTGGTGCTCCCCTAAACATCGTTCCTCCAAATACAATTTTGAAAATTTGGGATCCAGGTGAAGAAATTACTTCTTACATGGGCCAACCAGATCTTGTGGTAGCGACCGAAGGGGAGCACAAGTCGTACTTTTCTGCTAATCGGATTACAAAGTACAAATCAATCTTGATTGGGTTGCCAGGTGCCGGTCAATACAAAGACGTTATCCCTGCTCTAAAGAGGTGGGGTGCGAAGAAGTTAGCGATTGCGCTTGATATGGATGCTCTTGTTGCAAAAGATAAAGAAGGTGGAAAAAACAAGATTGTCTTTGATAATCTTGTGGAATTCGCGAAATTGGCTATAGAGGAAGAGGGCATTGAGGTTGTTATTTGGTGCTGGGATCCTAATGTAGCTAAGGGACTAGATGATTTACTCATGGCTAATGAGTCCCCTGTAGAGATTGACTTGCGGAACAAATCTAGACGCCCTGTACAAGTCGCATAGACTAAGATCTAAGAGCTAATCTAAATATAATTGTGCTAAGAGAAGGATATTAATACTCTAAAACATAGGCTTCTACGATTCTCTTTTTGAATAATCTGTTATCAGAGATTTAAGGTTTATCCAGGACATACTTGGATAAACCTTTTTTTATTTCACTCTATTCATAAAAAAGGGGCGAAAATATAATGCATATTGCTTTAGTTGATATTGATAATACGATCTGCCAAACAAATGAAAAGATATATACCAAAGTAAACAGAATAGACGTTGATCCGCTATCACTACCTCAAGAATTCTTCATGAACAATCCCGATGTATATCTGGATGCAGAACCAGCACTAGGAGCTGCGGAGAAATTGAAGGAGTTTATAGAACAAGGCAATCATCTTTTTTACGTGACTGAGCGTGAAGCGTGGACAAAAACAATTACAGAGTTTTGGTTTAAAGAACATAACTTCCCTAGACTACCAGTCATATACACTGATGATAAGCGCAGGGCAGCATTACGATTAAAGGCGACCCTGTGTATTGAAGATGACCCTTGCGAATTGCAGACGTTAATGGATTTAATCCCTGCACTTGTACCCGCAAAAAATTATAATAAATCATTCGAACGAAGATTTAAGGATTGGTCATCTCTCAATTTGACGAGAGTTGATTAAACACCTGAGCAGATTAGTTTGATAAGGTACTTCGACTCGTACAAAAGAATTTACACACTACAAGCTATTAAACAACTCGATAAGAGGTATCAAGTCTGTCTTCGGACGACCATCCCGCTGGGGAGTAACCTCCTATCGAGTTTTTGTTCTTATATTTTCCTAAACAAGGAGTGACAAGCATGAATAAGTTTAATATTAGAGCTATTGAATACGAAAGAACTGCAGTAAAAAAGTTGAAGAAGCAGGGTAAACTGTTCACTTGCACTAATAATGAAAATTACATCGATAAAGTGGACAACAAATTTATTTATTTTCGAACGAAAAAAAGCACGAATGCCAATAAGGTCCCAAGGGAGCTGATCCGGAGGGCGATTGCTTACCTATTATATAAACGAAGTGTAACACGCCAGCAGTTGGAGAAATTTAATCATTTTAATTCATTCATTATGGGTTTCATTCGGTTAGCACTTGTAGATATCAAGCAAATTGCACGTCTGCAAGTTCTTGCGACACGGGCACATCGAATTGTAATGAAGGGGATCCGTTTCTTCTTCGCCGGCCTCGATCGTGACCCAGCCATGATGTATATGATCAAAGAATATTCACAGGCACCAGGGAGCTGGTTCTGATGAGTTATTGGCATCTACGTCATGATACTCATGAAAATTGGAAGAAGAATGCCCGGAGATATAAATGTAAGGTGCTATTGGATTCAGGTGAATTTTCGTACTACAAGGCAAGAAGAACACTTAGAATGGAACAACGTATTTTATCAACAATGATTGAAGGGACCCAACAATGGAAACAACAACTCTATGTTGTGGAAGAACAAGCTCGTAAGACGATTCCTATATCCATAAAAGAGTATGCAACATTTGTGAATAAGCATCGAGACATTTTGTTTGGTTGCTTCAATCTTGATGTTGTGGGCGACCCTTGTAAGAGCAAAATCAATGCCAATTATCTTCGTTCTAAAGGCGTAAACCCGATTGAGATATGGCACCCTCAAAGTGGTTTTGATGCGCTAGGCAAACTCGTAGCGGAGGACCATGAACTGTTGGCTATCGGAGGAATGGTGTTTCTAAGCGAAGAGGAAAGAGTCCGTATCTTAGATAAGATTTTCTCCTTGTATCCGGATCAGCCATTTCACATCCTTGGCTGCAGCTCACGTGCATTGTATCGGTATCCAATTCATTCTAGTGATTCGACCGGTCCAATTATGGGGAGAAGATATCTTTCTCTTATAACGGAAAACGGACATGAGAAGGCGGACCAAGATCATGATTGGCATGACTGGACAGAGGATGAAGCGCTTGTCTTCAATATTCATCAACTTTCAAAATTGGAGGAGGCCTACGAAGGTGTGCAAATTGAACTTGTCAGCCCTCCCGCGATGCATACTGGGGTGCAAATGAGTATTTTTTAAGGGGGATGGAAAATGATAGAATTTATTAAGACGTATTATATTGAAATCGCAGCGGTTATCGTAGGATTATACTTATTTCTAAAGGTGAAACGAGTGTTGCGTAAAATTCTGGGTATTATCTTAAGTCTAGCTGTCATCGCAAGATTAATTACACTGTATACCATTTGAGTTTATAAGAAGCCCCGTCCGAGAGGACGAGGCTTCATTTTTCGTCTAACGTATTTATCCACGATTTCTGAAAGCAATAATTTTCCCATTAGAGGTTTGTTCCAGCACTTTGTTTTTTTGATCGATTTGAGATCTCCATTCAGCTTGCTGTGCTTCAAGGGATTGAACCATTTGATCTGTCCATTCCGGAATTTCTTTACTTGGGAAGGGGGGAGGAGCGAGTCCGGTGCTCTTAAACTCCATTTTAACAGGAACAGTTTTCCCGGATAATTCATAAGCAAGTCGTTGCCTCTTCTCGCAATCAGCCCTCCAAGCAAATAAGATTGATTCTCCATATGGGGAATCGGGGAAAAGCTCTCGCCAGGTCACTCTGGGCTCTTCCATTCCGAATTGATGCACGATCAGTTGATAGGTCTTTGATGGGTGAGCGAGCCTAATTGCATTAAGAATTTTGAATGTCCTGGAGAGAAACAGGACTTCGAGTGGTATAAATGCTTTTCCCCAACCACTAAATAATTCATTGACAGATGGATTCAAGTTTAGCATTCCTACTACACCAAAGATTATCATGATGGTATTTACGACCAGCTGAGAGAAAAGCGGCTGACCAAGGATTTTCCTTAGAGAAGGTTTTGCCTCCGGATCAACAGAAGAAAATTTCGCATTGATATATATACGTTCTCTAAAGTCTGCTATGACAGTCTTGTACATATCATCGAAGGCGTTGCTCTTCTTGTCATCTGTCGTTGCCCCAGGAGGGGAAAGTAAGTATAGCAAGTGCAGTGGTGCAATATAAGGCGTGTTCTTCCACCGTAAAAACTCCAATTCGTAATGCCGCTTTCGAATGTGTTCCACCGACTTGAATAATATATCTGATCTCATAAATAGAAAGGAGATAATGATGACAAGGATCCAATCCCAATATTCCATGAATACGGATGCTAGCATCTGGTTGTATGTGCTAAACGGGTTTATCGATCCAGAAAATAATTGAATAATAAAGGTAATGGGGTAGGCAGCAACTGCCAGTATTAAAGTAATTTTAAGCAAGAGCCATACTGGTTTCATTGCTTCACTCATTGTTCTCACCTCATTGTTATATGTGATCCTATTATACAACCTCACGGAGGGTCCAGCACTCTTTTAGGGGATAGACTTTTTCCAAGATCTTGTGATAATATCAAGTCATACCTTAACTTACTACAGTTTATTTCCACTCGGCGTCATGCGACTTAACCGAGCTTTCTAAAATTTTGTTTTTTCTGACTGTGAATCGCGTTTTAATTAAAACGACCAAAGACACTCTATTCTTAGTAGTGTCATTAATCCTGGTTCTTTTAATTTTTACGCGATTTTTTGCGTTATCTGAAACTAAAGGAGTTATAGCAGATGAAGAGTTGCTACGAGTTTGAGCTTCGGAAATTGATTATTACTTATGGCATCGAGTTTGTGTCTTATATGGTTGAAAAACTGTGGAACACCCCTCAAAATGAGCAACCGAGCTTGAAACAGCTTGTTGGCGCCGAGTAAGTGTTCAAGAGGATCTTTAAATGCTTCGTATTTGAATTTGAGTAAGGGACTTATTGCGAATCACAACGCAAAAAGTCCCTTTTTTTATTTCGAACTTTAAATTAAGGAGGAGTTATATGATTGTAAATATTGGCGTATTGTTTTCTCCCGTTGGTACAGTCTCTAGCACATTTACTAGTTTGGCTAGCTTGGTAAAACAGATTCCTTCGTCAGCAGGGAAGGTCACTAATGTGGAATTGGATAATTTTCGGTTCAAGGTTCAGTTAAGTGATGATATTGATGGAGATCAGCAATTCAGCGTCACCCAAATAGGTGAGTTATTCGAGTTATCATTGGCAGGACTTTCTTCTTCAACGCTAAGAGCTGCCTTAAATGATCTGGCTAATAAGCTAAGGTCTGAGCAAATAAGACAGGGAGCAATCCTGGATGTGAAGACATTGAAATTAAAGGATATGAAGCTCTCTGTTGAACTCGACAAATCACCTTTTCAGGTGAAAACATATAGCCAGTCCGTTAAGAAAGCCCAGGTCATGAATGAAAAATCGGTAATTTCAAAGGATATCATGAGATCGAATAACAGATTGCTGTTGGTTGATGCAAGCAACTTAATTAGTGCTTGTTACTTTGCCACCGCTTACGGGAAAGAGGAAAAGGATCTAATGAAATCCTCTACTGGTGTGTACACAAATGCGATTAAAGCTTTAGTAGACCGTTTTATCAGCATTGTACGCATCTATGCGCCAACTCATGTGGCCATTGCTGTTGATGAAAAGAGAGAGCTTCTGCTGAGGCGTGAGATTTATCCAGAATACAAAGCCAACAGAGATGGAAAGGAGAAACCTCAATCCTTGATTGATCAAATCAAATTGTCATATGAATTGTTTGATGCGATGAATCTACCTCAAGTTAAAGTTGATCGAATGGAAGCAGATGATGTTATTGGTCATTTTGCTAAGAGATTCATTGCGGAGGAACGTGGTGACGTTATTGTACTTAGCAATGACAAGGATTTGTTCCAGCTGTTAGATGGTAACGTGACTCAAGTTTTGAGTCAAAACGTAGAAATGACCAGAGATGCCTTTCTTGCCAAGTACGATGGACTCACCCCAGAACAATTTGCTGACTTTAAAGCACTTTGTGGTGAGGACAGCGATAATATTCCTGGGGTTCCGGGGGTTGGAGAAAAGACAGCAACTAAACTTCTAAAAGACTTCGGTACTGTGGAAGAAGTTTTATTAAACACAGATAGTCTGAAAGGAAAATTGAAAGAAAAGCTGGAACAATTTGCTGAGGCAGCTCATATGAGCAAGCAGCTGGCAATGCTCTATACGGATTCGTCAGCACTTCAGGACATCAACTTTGATGAACTTGTAATGAAGATTAACAAAGAAGGTATGCGGAGTGTTCTAGAGGAATTAGAAATAAATATTTCTAAAATATCAGCTGCTTAGTATTTCTTTTTGAGAAATGGGAGTGTTTTTCTCTACAGGGCAGTGCTAATGAAGTATAAATGTAATTGTAAAAGTCTTGATCTGGTGGCGAATGTTAGCTTCAAAAAATTTTATTTTGGAAATGTTTGTTGACATGTACAGGTGGTAATCAGTATATTGGAAATAATTTCATATCGCATCAGATTCAGAACGCTGCGCGGGCCGCAGTATTATGTTCTGTAAGTCTACTTCGAACAGACTTTGATGGCCGGTCTTTTTTATGGGCATAGTCTGTGTTTTTCAGACTGTGCCCTTTCCGTTTTCATTAAATATCATCGAAGGTGCGCCGTGAAAACATCCTAAGGAGGTTTTATGGTGTTAGCAAATTCTTTTGAACTTACTCTAGAACGTATTAAAGAATTGCTTTTTAAGCAAGCAAGTGCACCTGTTATAGCTATCGCTGGGCCATCGGGTAGCACGAAGTCGACAACGTTAGCTGAGATTTTGGTAGATGAATATAAGAAGCTCCTCTCTCAAAACATCGGAAGCAAGCAGACAAGTTTATTTGATACCCTCTTAATGTTGAACTCTGAGATTGGAGACGGTAAAGTCATCCTTCAAATTAAAACAAAATCTACGGATAAGATAACATTTAAACATCAAATCGAACAGGCCTTTGGTGCGTATCTATACGCTAACAGAGATGACTTGGATGATCTGGTATTCGATGAAACAATAATTAAACAAGTGCTAGACCCAACAAACAGAGCCTATCATTTTTATGAACATATAGTTCAGCAAGCAGGAGAAGTTTTATCTGGTGGAAATCCTTGTCCTACAGTGCAACAACTTCAAGAAGTTCTCTTCAAACTGTATAAGCAAATTTCTCCGGATTTCCTAGATCGTGTTCGCCAAAGAGAGAAAGAATCGAAAACTATCACACCAAGACCAAGAAAAGAACTTCTCTACCAGCTTGAAATCAGTAGCCAGCTTGAGCAACATCCTACGCTAATGGAAAATTATTACGATTGGTTTGATCAACTTCACGATTATGTTATGAGTCAAATCAAATCAATTTGTAAAGAGGTCGAATCTGGGACCTATATCTTTGTTGGAGAGGTCACTCAAAATGAAGTGCATGACTTAGTGAAGAAGGCTTATAACAAACAAAGTCCATATTCAATCGCAGTAGAGCAGTTCGCTTTTATGGTAAAGCCTAGCACAGAATTCAGTAAGCTTTATGAGGAAACCTATAGAGAACACCAGTATGAGAATAAAATTCTACGTCTCAATATTTTGGATACACCAGGTCTTACCCAAGTTTCGGAAGACAAATCAGATATTCAAGATGCATTGGAACGCGTACTGAATATGAACTTTAATGCTTTAATGTTTCTTTGCGGGAGTAGCAGATCTACAACGGAATTCATGATTTCTCAAGAGTTACTGATCAGTTCTAAGAAGAGACTTGATAAACGACCATTATCGTTCGTTCGTACTAAAGCGGATACTGTGATTGATTCCGCACTTCGAGAAAAGTCTCGGTCTATTACCGGTTCTGGACAGCTAACTCCAGATTTCATAGCACAAGAAGCTGAAGCTGCTTACCAGGTACTTATTGACGAGGTTGCCATAGACAATGAAATATTTGCAAAAGTAGGGATAACTCCAAGTATCGCTGGTAGGCACGTTGACTTTATATGTATGGAGCTTGACCGATTAGGGATAATTAATGATCATCTGAGTAAAAAAATCACAACCGATAAATTGTATCGCTTATTAATTGACTTATCCTTAACTGTTCATAATATGTATTCACCCGCACCTAAAGACGGCGTCAAATATTGTGTTCAAAGTGAACAAGCGGATCAACCGGCTATGCAGATCAATATGAATGGGTACATGAATAAAATAACAGATCAGTTCGCTCAAAAGATGGTCCAGCTAAATGAGAGGCATAAAAACTCTTACCTCAATTATATAGAGACAAAGTATGCCTTCCATGGCAGATCGGTTAGTACTTATGTATGGAAGCATCGTAACGGTATAGGCCATACAACTAACGCAAATGTTTACGAAAATTTTAGTCTCCATATCTGCAGTATGATCGAGAGGTGGATGAATGAGTTTTTCTCGGGTTGGAAGACAGACTTTGATATTGACTTCTCCAACCTCAATCCAATTCATGGTTCTGGCCAAGCTGTCATTAATGAAGCGCGGAGCGCTCTAACAAAGCAATTTAATCTGCATAGGCACCAAATTGTGCGGTCGATCGCGAAATCATTCAGTTATGATTTACTAAAAGAACCCTTTGAGATGTGCTTTTTGTATACTTCATCGGATAGTGGATTTAGAAAAAGCATGACCCTGTTCAATAAGAAATACAGTGATTTTGAATACTGGAAAAACGGAATTGAAATGTGTTTGAAAATTGAGCTCGAAGCATTACTAGCTAAGATGTATCTTTACGAATGATTAAACAAACAAAAGCGCTTTGCTCCTCATGGACAAACTAGAAAGGCCAGCGTGGGTTACAACCACTGCTGGCTTAATTTGTTCATTTAGTAGCTGGCCCTGTGAGATATAAAAAACTCATTTTAGGATGTTTTCAGACGGATATGTGGGGTATTAACCATTATTGCACTGCGGTTGTCTAAGCTTTAATTTACGGGAGTGATGATTCATGCGGCTCCATCTACTTTTTATAGTCTATACGAGGAAATTTAAAATGTGATATGATGCTTATATACCATACGTTTCTCACATTTTTTTCTCTCTAGCCAGCGCAGAAGAGAGCATTTTAACACTTTCAATGCACTTTTTTAAGTGACCAAGGTTAAATGACACACCACACGTGTGTACTTTTTCTGGTTTCTTGAAGAAGTGCTTTTTTGTGTTTGTTTACTTTTTCAAATGCTGGTAAAAATCGTGCAACGTATTTTATATAAATAAATATATCTTGAAGGAGTGATTACACAATGAATTCGTTAATCGTGTTTTTAATGGTGTATGTGGTTTTGATGGTCCTATTCTTCTTTTTGTATAAGATGGACTACCAAAAGGGGCGAATCTCGACTGGTATGATCATATTCCAAATTAGCATGTTTCACTTGTTCGTGTTAGTAAACATGATAGTTATGGTTAAGCATGAATTTGGCTAGGAGATCCCTTTCATAGTATTTAGATTAAGGAGAAACAGAAAATGACGACTAAGACTTTGGAGTGGCAAATCGATTTGCTATCTAGCTTGTGGATGTTAGCACTAACTATGCGGGGTGGTTCAGAATTGATCAACAGAACTGAAAGGAACTGCATTACTAATCAGAATCTTTGCATTGAATTAATGGCGAATAAGCTCCAGCAAGCAAAAGGGTAAGTAGGAGACTGCTTAGCCCTTTTTTTGTCGAGAAAATAACGACTAGTAATAGTAAAAAAGGAGAGTATTATTAAGCGGATACTCTCTACTTTCAGATATAATATTGATAACAATAAATTTAGGGAAATAAAACTAAAAGAGTTATTTGGTAACTATAAGGCAGGATTGAAAAAGTATTTCTAATGAGAGGGTCATAATCATATGAAAAGTGTAAAGTTCTCCAATAGTCAAATCGAGCTGAAGGCAGTAAATGCAGTAGTTAATGCGGCAGTTCAACCACATTCATATTTAATTCCAAACATTCCAGTTGGAGACAAGGGTGTTTCCTTTGATGGTGATATCCAAGTTTTTTCAGATAGTTCTGAAAGAAAGGAGTCCTTAATAGGTATTGTTCCTGTACAGGTGAAGGGAACTCAAGTAGTCCAATTTCATGGAGGCATTCGTTCATTTTCAATGAATTTGGCACATTATAAAAACTATTTAAATCATGATGGAGTATTGTTGCTAGTGGTTGAAATAAAAGCAAGTGGTGAGACAAAAATATTTTATAAGTCACTATTAAGCCTAGAGCTAAAACAACTAATAGAAGGGCGACCTCAAACTAAAACAAAGTCTATAAGATTACGTCCTTTGGATGAGACAACATTATACAAAGTGTGTCGTAAATTCCTAGTTGAAAAAAAATTTCAACCAAGAGTTCTATTAGAGAGAAAAGCTAACAACTTAGATTTTAAAAATTTCACTTTAACTAGTCTAACTTTTGATTTAAGTGATCCAAAAACGAGCAATATTTTTGATCATGACTTCACTATGTATGGAACTGACAGTACTGATTTACGCCATCCGCTTAGTATTAATAGAATTACTGCTCTAACTAAAAAAGATATAATTAAAATCGACGTTAATAATAATTCTTATGATCTATACTCAGAAATTACTTTTGAAGATGACAGGTTAACTATTCAATTAGAAAAGGATGTAAAGATCATAATTTCAGAAAATGCGAATATTTTTCGGTTAGAGTTTATTGGTTTTACTTCTCTTTCATCACAACTACGAGTAGTGCCGTTTCTAAAAGATTTACTTATCAGCAAAAAAATAGAATTCAATGATAATGTATTCCAATTTAACGACGATTTTAAAGTGGACTTCGATTATGAAGAGTATCAAGTATTTCTTAATCATACTAAGGATGTTTTTGAACTGTTGGGTATCCCAGAAGATACAATTTTTGAAGAGCAGGAAGATGAAGATATTGAGTCTCAACTCCGCTCTTTGATTGAAACAGTGCACAGTAACAAGCTTACCAGAATATCTATAGTTGATCCGCATCTGGTCAGATTTATCAATCTTCGTATAGGAAACCAAACTATCTCGTTATTTTATGAGCCTGATTCCGGTATGATTCTTAAGAACGCATTTTCTCAGACAATGCTAGACCAAGAAGTATTAATACAATATGATCAGCAAAAGGATAGAAATGAGCATAGTGTGTATGCTTTACTTAATGAAAAATTCTTAATGTCAATAAACTTCGATTCCAAAATCGTCAAGCAATCATTTGATATGATAGATCCTTTCACAAATAATGATGTGTTTAACACAACAAATCATTTTTGTTTATCCTGTATTAGAGCGTACGACATTTGCAAAAATGGGGAACTTTTAAGCATAGCGATCCATATTTATGATAAATATATAGCTGCATTGGGTTCTATAGAGGAGTATTCTGGTAATGACTCTGTAGTACTTGTGAATATGTTACAGGTAAAAAAGCGACAACAAAATTTGAACTTTGATGACAAACAAATTTTGTATCGACTCAGACGTCAAGCAGTTCGTTCAGATAACCATGAACTTCTCTTTTGTGTGAATATACTATTAGATTATGTGGATGAAGCACAGTTTGCATATAATCTAATGTCGATAGAGCAACAACAACAATACAAAGATATGCCTATATTTATGTTATTTCACCTGATGACCTAATTTACTGAGGTGATAATGGATAGATTGTCGTTTTTAATTTGAAACGCACGCCCCATATTACAGAAGGAAGTTACTCCGAAATTTGATAATTATGAAAGAAAAAGGCCTGCAGATTACAGATCTCCTGCAGGCCTATGTTTGTAGGATGTTAGTTCCTTTTTTAAATTCTTTGTTCGGTTTAACAAAGTTTAATTCCATGCTATAATTATAGCTATACCATTATATAATTCACTCCTCTCTTCAGCAGGCGCAGAAGAGCATTCTAAGTAAGAAACACCTGACAAGGTGATCAAGGTTGAATTCACACTACACGTGTGTCCATTCCTCTTTGATTCTTGGTCAGGTGTTTTTTATATATGCCTACAACCCAATTATGAGGAAAGGAAGAGATTAAAATTGAACAAAACACAAGGTGAAATCGCCTATGAGGCTGATACGAGGAGACGGTCGACCTATCACGATGGGACACCTCGTAAGAAATGGTCAGAACTTAGCGAAATAGCACGCTGCTCTTGGGAACAACACCTAGGGAAGCCAGATTTAACAGGGAAAATGGATCGTTTACAGAAGACATTATGAGAAGAGGAAAAATAGGCATGAATCAAAAATTGAACTTGTTAGTCACGTTGAGTCTAAACAAGCCCATTAAAGATACTACTGAGGTCGCTAAGAATGTAGCAGAAGGCATTTTGCATCAAGCAATGAATGTTGGAATTACTTTAAGGGACGACGAAGGATTTATCACCGATATCAAGGTTGCAAAATCTGATGGGACACCACAGATGCATGTAAAGGCCGGCCATCACCCAAAATTTTTGAGAATTGAAAATCAAGTATTTATGGATGGTCCAACTGAGAAGCAAAAGACTGCAATGGAATTAGTTGCAAATGGTCTTTTATCAATTGCTCACGATATGGAAAACGACGAAAGGTTTCGGAAATGGATCGAAACAACTTTGTTCTTTAATCATTTTAATCAAAGTATTGATGAAGTAGGTCGACTCATACAGCACATGATTTTGGAGACAGAAGAAAGGTATTAATTTACTGGAGTGGACTTCATTTTTTATGATCCGCTCCTTCTGTTGGATTGAGTCATTAGCTTTAGATGATACGGAGCCCACTCTATTTTAAATGACGCTTAACCAAGCAAATCAATTTCGAATTGTGCAACCATGCATACTTTTGGAGATTGGTGCTTTTGGTTGGGCGTTATTTTTTGCCTAAACAACCCAAATACCACTATCAAGGAGGAGAAGTAAATGGGAGGAGTACAGCTCTCTATTTTTGAACAACCTACGCAGGCATTAAGCCAGATATTGGATCCGTTGGCTGCAAATGAACCAAGTATCACTTCAGAATTCGGACTGGGGGATATAATCTCAAAGTTTGATGAAGTAACGATCGAGAACAATTCACTTATTACGGATGAGGATAAGGCATTTTGTGATGAAACGCAGAAAAACTTCGATTCAGCCGTATCTCTAATCCTAAAGGCAAAAAGGTTCTACCAAAACAACGAGATGTCAAACAATTTTTTAAGCACAGGGAACCTAATTAAGGACCTGGATCTAAAATTGGATGAGAAACTCGATTTGTTCATCAGCAAGATTGCCGGATATTTTAGAAAAAATTATTCTATCACGATTAACACGAGTGAATTTCGCAAGTACGACCATAGCGTGACTTACAAGGAAATTGTAGATGATATTATTCTTCAGATGGATGGCAAGAACTTCTCAGAAAAGGCAAGCGAGGAGATCAAAGAGGCACTTAGAGGTACGATCTACAACATCTCTAAAGTAAAAGTTCAATCAGTTAAAGTGTCAATTGCAGACTATCTGTATTTTGAAGGATGGTTTAATGGTCAATTCAGAAATAATCGATCTGAAAATTTATCTAAATTACTGCATGCTATTGAACATTTTGATTCTGGAGCCAAAGTTATGCGGAGCACACTCGTTCAATTAAGTAACAGCTATGCAAGAAATGATTGGTTCGAGGTATTTAGTTTTACATCTATGAATAAATTCGAATCACTCAGGTGCTTTAAAAACGGAAAAGTGGAATTAAAGTTCATAACCCACGATGATGCGATGGCCTTCGCAAAAGACTACTTGAAGTATATCTAAAGCTCATTATCCACTTATGGAGACACAGTGCAAGAAGTGAACCGCTTCTTTCATCTGTGTCTTTTTTTAATTCATTGACATTGGAGGACACTAATGAAATACCAACATTCCGGAATAATTATCCCATACGAAAAACGAAAAGAAATAAATGAAAAGATCATACACATTATTGAGACGAAGCAAGACTTCGGTATTTCCTCGTCGGATATTTACCAGGCCTATACTGGGGACGGGGGTTTGCATGGTCTATCTCGTTCCGATTACGGCAGCTACCATGCATATGCTGAGGCTAAAAAGGAGATAGAGCAGGGCCAATTCTTTTCCCCGCCGTCTTTATGCGAGTTCCTTGTCGGGGTCATCAAACCGAGCATGCATGATCTAATCGCTGATTTGACCTGCGGAATGGGGACGTTCTTTAACTTTGTGCCAATGGAGGCTAATGTATACGGCAATGAGCTGGACATGAAGGCATTCAAGGTGGCTAAACAACTGTACCCTGAAGCTCAGATTCAATGCTCAGACATTCGGATTTATGAGCCGGGAATCAAGTTTGATATTATCTTCGGTAATCCTCCGTTCAATCTTCGGTGGGAGTATAGAACAGAACGATATCTCAGCCAACTATTTTATTGTATCCGCGCACATGATTTACTCAACCCGGCAGGATTCCTTGCATTAATAGTCCCCAGTAGCTTTTTAAGTGACGATTTTTCGGACGCCAGCATGATCGAGGAGATGAATAAGAGATATTCATTTGTATGTCAGATTGAGTTGCCACGCGATGCGTTCAAGATGTACGGAGTAAATGAATTTGAAACGAAGATCATGATCTTCCAGAAACGAAGTGAACACTTGGAAGCAATTCAGTATTCTTTAGCAAAGACCCCAGCTCCGTCATTCGACGCCAAAGGCGCAGATTATGTCCATAATCAATATATACTACCTCTGAAGAAGAGTAAGGAGAAAGTTCGGCATAAGATCCTTTTTGAGGGTAAGAACGCAAATAGTGAAGATCTTGATTTCACGTTTAAAGTGAAGAAGATGCTTTTTGACATCAAGCGGCATCCGGCATTGGTACAGTACTATGCGAAGTGCGTTGATTACGTGAATCGCTATCACTCTGAAGAAAAGCCAAAGGAAATGACTGTGCAAGAATGGGAAAAGAAGCGGATAACAAAGGGTAAGGTGCTTGCCTATTTGAGAAGAGTACTAAAAAATCAAAACGTTGTTCACCGTGACGAGATTCGGCTGGTTAAGAGAAATTACGGTTTGAAGCTCAAAGCGTATAGCCCGAAGATGCAGGCTAAACTTAACAAAATGAGGGAGGAGAGAGCAGCCTCGTTCAATTCCATGGTCCATGACGATATTTATCCGTTCGAAGACAAAATGTTTTCTAAACTCTGGAAACGAAAAAAAGAGGCTTACGAGGTGCAGAGTCAAGCTCTTGTAGGAATGAGACGCAGCCAGGAAGTCGATCGTTTCTTAGATGCGTTTAGCTTATATGATTCCTCACGTGATGAAGTTATTAAGCTGAACCCTATGCAAAAACATGACCTCGGTCTTGTTATGCAAAAGCGTTATAGCATCCTTAATTGGTCCATGGGGAGCGGTAAAACGATTGGAGCCATTGCTTGGTACAAGAGGCTTCTTGAGCAAAAGGCAGTTCGGAACGTGTTTGTCGTTAGTGCGGCACTTGCGATCCATTTGACTTGGGAAGTGAAGCTCGCAAATTTTGGTGAGAGATTTGTTGTGATCCGTTCGCTTAAGGATATTGAATCCATAAGGTCAGGACAGATCGTGCTGATCTCGCTGAACCGGCTGCAAAAGTATAAGCGGCAGATTCAAAAATTTGTTCGTATTCGGAGTCAAAAGGTGGCTCTTGTAATGGATGAAGCGGATGAACTTACGAACCCAAAGTCCCTGCGAACAAAGGCGGTGCTTTCCTGCTTCCGGAGAGTACGGCACAAGCTGCTTACGACAGGCACGGTAACTAGAAACAATATTAATGAGATCTATCCGCTTTTGGAGCTACTGTATAACAACTCCATCAACATGATGTGCGATTGTAATTTCAAGTATGAGGTCAATAAGGAAGGAGTAATCGAGGAGCTTGCAAACACCGATTACAACCGGCCATATCCAGCCTATGGTGGATTATCACTCTTCAAACAATGCTTTAGCCCTGCTAAGGTTACTGTTTTTGGAGTCAAGAAGCACAATCAGGACATTTTAAACAGTGAAAGTCTTTCGAGACTTATCAAGAAAACGATCATCACAAGAAAATTCGATGAGATTGTGGGTGAGAAAATTTACAGTCACATTCCACACCGCATCGAGCAAAATGCTGCTGAGGTAAGTATCTATGGGAAAATTATTAATGAGTTTCAAAAGATGATGCATTACTTCGTAAAGACAGGTAACTCAAAAAAGGAGAGCATGCTGAAGATCATTCGTCAGATTCAACTTCTGATTAAATCAACCTCGTGCCCTCATTTGATGGATGAGTACGATTCGCTCTTACTGCCGAGTAAATTTTATTACATCATGTCCTTGGTTGAAAAGTTCGATGAAAAGGTGGCCATTGGCACGGTATTCTTGGAGACGGCTGCCGAGTACTATAGGTTGATCCAAGAACGATTTCCGAACCGTCCTGTATTCCTTATTAAAGGCGATGTATCTTTTGAAAGAAGGACGCAGTTAATAGAGGAGTATGAAACTTCCCAAAATGGCATTCTGATCAGTACCCAGCAGAGTCTGAAGTCGAGCGTCAATATCCCTTCATGTAATAAAGTGATAGTGGAGTCGTTACAGTGGAATATACCTAAATTGGAGCAGTTCGGGCGGCAGATGATGTCTGCGTAGCAATGTAGAGAGCCTATCTCACGATAGGAATCTACCGCGATTATGTAGAATCGCGACCTAATCCCTCCCCACAAAACAGGAGCAGAAACCTGTTTCGTCGGGTCAAGCTTGGAGGGTGAAAGTTGGGACGTGAGCCGAAAGGATTGTAGGCAAGAGCGTCACTTCAAGGTGCGAATATCTATGGTTAATAGGTCATTTATGAAGCTGAGATGGGTGGGGAATACTCCGGGCCCTAGAGCGAAAGAATCCTTGTAAAGCTCTATCTATCCAATGTGAGGAACAGGATTGGCCTCACAGAACCGGTAATTCACTGGTAGGACGGAGCACTACATATGTCACCGTCTGGATAGACATGAACGCCGATGGCGTAAAACCATTTGAAAGCAACCTAAGGATATTCAATGCGTGCTACGCAGATAACCTGCAAAGGAATCTGTATGGAGGGTGCTGGCTACCCAATGAGAGACAGGTATCCGAAGGAAGCGTTAGAGTAATCTGGGTCAGGGAAAGCCTGAGTACACTTACGTCGAGGGACGTAGGACACCCACGCGGCGGTGACGCAGTGTCGGGTGCTGGTGAATGACGCTAGGCTAATTTAAGCAATTCCGACCATTGAATAGGAGGTTGATCCTCTATGAACGTCATGGAACGAATTGCTTACCTGTCCAAAGTGGCTAAGGCGGACAAGAAGCGCAGATTCAACAAACTGTACAAAATCGTCCAGAACGAGGAAATGTTATCGTACGCATGGGACTGCATCAGAGGCAATAAAGGTATCAAGACTGCAGGGGTGGATCGGATGAACCGAAGCGGGTTTGAAGAACGAAGGGACGAACATATCGCTTCCCTGTCAACCCAGCTGCGTACCGGAGAATATGTGCCGGCACCGGTCAGAAGAGTTGAAATCCCAAAGGGTAACGGTAAGGGAAAGCGGCCACTAGGGATTCCCGCCATCAAGGACAGACTTGTTCAACAGGCGGTTAAACTTATCTTGGAAGCTCTCTACGATCCATTATTCTCGGATGCATCTCACGGCTTCCGGCCGCGTCGTAGTTGCCAAACGGCGATCAGCGAAATCGTTCCTAGAAAGTTCGACTGGGTTATCGAAGGAGATATCAAGGGATGCTTTGATAACATCAAGCATTCCAAGCTTCTGAACGTCTTGCGTGCCAGGATCGCGGATGAGAGGTTCATTCAACTCATCAACAAATTCCTGAAAAGCGGATATCAGATGGGGTTTGGTACAGATGGGGCCAATCCAGTTTTTGCTACCAAGGATGGAACTCCACAGGGCGGCATTGTTAGCCCCATTCTGGCTAATATCTATCTCCATGAGTTCGACAAGTTTATAGCTCCAAGTCAGCAGAACATGAATCGGGAGAAGCGCAGAGACTCTAAGGAGTATGCGTATTTCCAGAACAAGTTGCGGAAGCTATCAAAAGCGTTGTCGGAGAATAGAACAACCTACAAGGTTGAGCTGAAAGAGAACCCATCATCCAGTGAAAAGGGTACAATCGTGACCCTAAATTCACGAGATGAAATGATCGCGATGGTACGGCAGCTTAGGAAAGAGCGCAGCAGATACACCAGGCAGGACTCCGAACTATATTTCGCAAGCAAGAGTTTGGGATATGTTCGGTATGCGGACGATTTCGTCATCCTCATGGGTAACTACCACAAACGTGAAGCGGAGAGAATGAAAGAGACCATCTCAGAATGGTTCTCTGATAATTTAGGCCTCACGTTGAGTCAGGAGAAGACCAAGATAACGCACGCTACTGAAGGGTTCACGTTTCTGGGTTATGATATTATTCAGAAACCTTCGTCGAAAGGGCATGGGTACCGAAACAACTATGCGCTTGTCTACACTCCACGAGTGCGAATTAAGCGCATTAGGAAGAGGCTGCAGGCGTTAACAGAGCTACACTCAAACAATCCTGCTTTCGACATGATCGTTGCGATTAACAGGGTTGTAAGCGGATGGAGCAACTATCATCTGATAGCGAACAACTGGAGCTCGGTGGCCAACACCTTGGACAAGGAACTCTACTGGATGCTTATGCACTGGCTTGGTCGCAAGCACAAGTGCTCGATCGCTAAAGTGATCGATTCTTACGTGGTCAACAAGATACACGTCTACGGTAAGACGAGACAGCGGATTCGTGCCAAGAGCGGAGATAAACCGGTGTATATGCGCTATTTCAGCGACTATGCCTACCGAACTCCACTGGAAGTCGCGAATAAAATCCGGAATGCGAACGAACAGCACGGATGGCACTCCAAAGACGATGACAAGGCGGAGAAGGGAACCATAGGCCGTCTTGTTCAGGGTAATTCGCTGGGAGATAAACTCGAGGCGCTTGCCTCGAATGAAACTTGTACAGAATGCGGTGGGGATGCAGGAATGCAAATCCACCACAAAAGAATGGTCAAGAGAAATAGGAGGAAGGATGCACTCGCGGTGATCGCTGCGAGCAGGGATCTTCTGAAACAAACTCTGTGCCAAGAATGCCACGCTAAGAAACACCCGAACACTCGGGCAATCAACGGATAGGCTTAAATTAGTCGCGAGCCGTGTGCTGTGAAAGCAGCTCGCACGGTTCTAACGGGGGCTTGAGGGAAACATGCTTAATAGTCGGATCTGGGGACACATGAAAAGAAAGTATGGAACCAGTAAATAAAGTCTGGAACCATGCAAATAAAGTATGGAACCAGTAAATAAAGTCTGGAACCATGCAAATAAAGTGTGGGACCGGTAAATAAAGTCTGGAACCACATGTAAATAAAGTGTGGAACCAGCCGGATTATGTAGTAATGCGCCCTCTCTCTACCCACCTGCTTCCGCTTTATTCGATATAACAGTACAGAAGCTAAGGAGATCCATATGGTGACATACGACCATACGATCGAGCAGAACCTATTAGCATTGTTGATGAGCAAAGAGCGAATCAACGAATACATTAAGACATTAGATTTTAAAGAGCAGGCTGAAATTTTTGATGAGTTTGGCATAGACCTCGACATCCTGAACAGCTTGATTGAAAAAGAAACAGACGAGAAAGGAAATGTTCGTCTAACATGGGGGAACCAAAGAGTTTCCTAAATCAAAATTTGTTGACGCAAAGACCCCGCTCCGGTAAAAGGAGACGGGGTCTTTTACATGCTAAGAACCATAATAGTTCTTGTAGTAATCAATAATAAATCTCGTTCTTACTTCATCAGGAGTGAAGTGGGTAGTTGTGTTGAATAGATTTTCCTTATAACCTTTAAAATGCTGTTCTTTACCGATCTCTATCCCTTGCTGTTGGAGTATTAACAACTCGAAGGGAGAAAGTCCGTCAAATTGATCATAAACTTCGAATTCGGTATACTCTTCTTCGATTCCATCGAAGAACTCGGATACGATCTGCAGCTCATGAGGAACTTCATCATGGAGCTTTCTTACAATTCGATCGGCCACCTCTTTTTTTATTTTTGGATAGGGCCCGTAGATGTATTTTGTGCTGAATTCAAGTTGGAAGAATCTGCGAAGTTGGTCCGGATCTCTGAAGTCAAACAGGGGGATGACTTCAGAAATAAACTCAGCCACGTAGTCTTCATGTGAATGAAACATTCCACTACTTCGAAAAACTTTAGTATTGGCTTTAAAAAATGCATACCCTTCTTCGGAAGTATATAACCAGCGTAGCTCCGATGTTTTTATAACTCCGCGTATGAACTTATAGATAATAACACTTTCTATTGAACTTTGATTTGTTACCGGCCGATCTTCGTTTAATGCGCATCCAGCATCGAACTCTAGAGTTAAAGGAAGCTGGAAAAACCGTTTGATTTTCGAATAATATTTCGTTGGGACGTTTTTTGCTATGGAAAATTTGTCTCCTGTCCTAAGAAAGGATTCCTCGTTCCAAGCGAGATTACGATTGAATTTCTTTAAAAGGTCATAATACAAGTCAATGATGGTCAGGCGCCCTTTAGTATAATCGTTAACCATTTCAAATTGAAGAAGTCCGTACCTCGAATATTTTAAATTGGCTACCCTAACTGGATTAGCCATATATTCACTCAATATCTCGTAATATCCTGGAGCATAATCTAACATTTCAGACATGTTACCATTCTCATATCTCTCGACAATCCAATAATGTTTTTCCAGCTCGTTCAGTAGATAATCGTTATATAAATTTTTTGACTCGTAGAATGCCGGGTTTTCTTCACCGTTAACGGTAGGACTTGAATGTTCACTTATCTCTCTGAGCAGTTCTAGCTCTAATTTTACAAAGAAATCCTCTGTCGCTTTCTCAGCTTCGAAGAACCAGTCTTTTACATAACGTAAAAAACCAGTTACAGACGTAAGTTTGAGATGTTGGAACCAATCGGTTAGGCCGGACTTTTCAATACCAATAAATAGGGCTCTGAGCATATTCAGTTCTGGATTTCGGATATCCCTATTTTCGATAAATGCTTGCCATGGATGATACTCAATGATGTCATGAGGATATTTTTTCACTCCGTGGCGAATTATTTTCTGTTGATCCTCGGGATAGTAAATACGAAGATTTTTAATCATTTCCATCCATTGCCCTTTATTCACTTTCGATATTGCAATTTTTAAGTGGACTAACTGTTGTTTCGACAGAGCAGTTTTCTCTTCTTGAATACTAAGATGAGATTTTTCGCCCAGGTTGTATGTATCATTAGGTGTTGTTAATACTACGGATTCAGCTTTCTCAATCTGCAGAAGAGCTATCCTCCGAGCTTCATTGATCTTGTCGATGAAAAGGTTTATTTTCTGCCGTGTGTTCATATCTTTAATTTTGGCATCTCGAACCCTTTCAATCATGGATTGCATACCCGCCAATTCATGAAGCTGCCAATGAAATTGAAGATTATCAGAAGATAGAATCTTCTGTTCGACATACTGGATGAAATCAATTAAATTCTTGATAAAATCTTCTGCATGATGAATAGGGATTTCAACTTCTTCGGTATCGAGCTCCCATCCGATAGTATTACTGAATGCTACTGGTTCTCCTCTTAATAAACTGTACAAGTTGAACTCGCGGCCTTGAGTGAAATATCTGTAATAAATCTCCTTCCAAACTTCTCTCTTTCTAAGTTTATCCACTGGTGCTGATGTCTTCACCAGAAATTTAAGGGATTGAAGTGGGAGACCCGAGTATTTTGTTGCATTTATTTTTAAAGATTCAGTTTTCATCATGGTTAAAACCTCCTCCAACATTTATCTCCTTAATTCTACCATCGTAAGAAAGGGAGGCTAAATTTTGAGTGGTATAAATTTTGGATATACAG
This sequence comes from Paenibacillus sp. PDC88, assembly GCF_900106725.1. Taxonomy (NCBI): domain Bacteria; kingdom Bacillati; phylum Bacillota; class Bacilli; order Caryophanales; family Paenibacillaceae; genus Paenibacillus; species Paenibacillus sp. PDC88. Next base: position 69,989 of record NZ_FNNT01000012.1, read on the forward strand.
CATGATTTGATTTTAGAGCTTAAATAAATATTATATTCTATCCCGCAGTGCCTTTTAGCAACTATGGAATTGTGATATTATTGACATATACCTTATACACGTCCACTAACTCCCAGCATGCGCACAGGGAGCATTCTAAGCAAACTAACACGCCTTAAATGGTGATTCAAGTTAATTCACACTTTACGTGTGTCTTACTTTTATCATTCTTTGAGGGGTGTTTTTTTACTTTTAAGAAGTTATTAAAAATTAATGGGAGGGGTCATTATGATTCTTCAAAACTCAAAAAAAATTTTAGTCTGGTTAAGTTTTGTATTTGGTCTTACACTTTTGACTTTAGACGTGTATTATTTTGTTCCAATGATTGGGGAATTCTTATCCAGCGATATTTATATGGGGGTCCTATGGGCTGTAGGTATCGCTTATGTAATTTTGGTAGGATCTTTCTTCTTTATTACAGCACCCTTTAATAAGAATTCTAAAGTTCTACATATAATCTTGCTTATACTGATAATGCCAGCTGGTCTAATAGTTGCTGTAGTAAATAAATTTTCTGGTATATGGGCTAAGTTGGTCACCACATTTTTTACTATTATGTTTTCTATTGGTGTCTCATACTTTCTGTATATTGGAATAGCAATGCTATTACCAAAAGCGATGGATTACTACGCGCCTTTTTATTACATATTGGCGATAGTTGGGAGTGTTGCTTTTGTTTCCATTGGACGATGGATTCATGACTTGACACTCTTATTATTCAGCAATTCTACTAAATTGCGAGAAGAGAAGAGAATGACCTTCACTCAAGCCTCATTTTGGGTAGCGGTAGTCTCACTCTCAGCTTATTTCGTTGCCTCTACTGTAGGAGTGACCTATGCCTTTAGCGAAAGTGATAAGCAATTACTGGATGCAGTTAAGGATGCTTCTGGAGTGTTTGCATCTGTAACGGGTTTGATCGCTTTAGGGAGAACGGCTTATGGTAAAAGAGAGCCATCTCTTGAGGAGATAAAGAACACAATTAAGCAGGAACTGCTTGAAGAGCTCCGGACTATTGTGGCTGAGGATAACCTAAAATTCTCTGCTGAACAAGTTGCTGTCGCATGTCAAAATGACAATAACGAACCTCGTAATGTAGGGCCCCAAGGTCAAATGAAAAGGGGGAACCGAAAGCACGGTAAGGGTAAGCGGAAGTCAAGCTAACTCTCATAGTAATCAAGGGTTCATAGTAGCCCTTTATCGAATTAACCAAAAGTACATCTCACAAGATGATTAATGATCTCGCTCTCGAGTATTGAAATTGATTGTCTGGTGAGGTGAATTTTTTATGCCTATATACAACCTAATTTAAATCAAGGAGTGTTCTGAAATGGTAGATAATAAAAAGAATAACATACGTGGTCTAAGCAACGAGGAGTTTCTCCTTTTAAAGGAAATCCTTGAAAATAAACTTTCTTTCAAGGTGGGTTTTAAGCACTATAAAGAGGAGTATCTTGCCGGTGTGGTAACTATAAGACCAACACAGTATTACTGGAACAAGTCTCAGTTCGAAGAGATCCGAACGCTGCTAGATGATTTAGGTGCGATATATAACAATATAGGAGTTCCTGAAAAAATGGTGCATTCAGTGTTTTGTAATGGGTTTACGTATCTGAAATTTACAGCAGACACAAATAACCGCTTATCGTTTCCTGAACTCGTCACCGAACATCTGCATGAAACATCAGCCCTTCGACACATGTATCGCTGCTGAGATATTTAATTCGACTACGAAGAAAAGGAAAGAGTTTTGGTGTAGACATCGAATATATTAACTATATCTTTACACCTTACAAAATGTTTAAGATAATCTGATTTTTATAAATTCTATATAATGGTCTATAGCGAAGAAGAGCGATATCGTTTAATACCGCAACAATAGGAGGAGGTAACTTCTCCTATTTTTTGTCTTTATGATGTGATAAACTAGCCTCATACCTTTATTTTTTAATCTATCTTATCCTCTCCAGCAGGCGCAAAGGAGAGCATTCTATTAAAGAAGCATCTGAAAGATGATTAACCTGTAATTCACACTACACGTGTGTCTATTTGGTTGGTCGCCTCTCAGGTGCTTTTTTGCGTTGCACCTACAACCCAATTTCTCAAGAGAGGACGAATGAAAATGCGCGAACCTAATCCAGAAAACTTACAGAAGGCTATTCAAATGGAGGAGACTACTCTTTCAAATCTCACAACCGCTTCAGCCCAAGAACTTCTTCGAATGAAGCTCATGCAAGAGGTTATCCGCTCGGTGTACCCTTTTTCAATCAATGAAAATACCGCAACGTACAAAGAAGTACTTCGAGGATTGAGTGTATTCGGTGACCGCCGAGTCGATATAATTTTGAAGTATTGTACCTCAGAACAAATCGTAAAACTCGCTGCCATTACCGCCATTGAAATCACGAAGATGATTTTGGATCTTCCGCGAGAGAAGATCTATCAGGCGAAATGGGGGGAGAATCAAAACAAGGTTCTTGAAGCTGTTCAGCAATACTTTCCATGGTTTGAGGAAGTTGAGGAGAAGCTTCAGTTAGAGGTTCTTGCGACGGAACTGTCAGGTAAGGTAAAGAACTCATTGGAGCGTGTCCTTCGCATTGGCGCAGCTTCGATTATGAATGAAAAAGTGGCATTCAATCTTAGAAGTCAGGTAGATAAACGGTTTGAGGACCTCCGAGCAGAGATCGAGGCATCTATTTGCGAAGAGGAAGTCAAAGCGCATCTCATTGGGAAAGAGCTCCCGGAAACAAAGGCTCTTGCTCTTGAACACATCTCCAAGAAGTTTGCTGAGGAACCGATTCGGCTCTTGTATTACAGAAGTGGAACACGTGCAGCCGTAAAACTGGCGTGGAATAAAGACGTATACTCTATCCATAAAGGTAGGGGAAAAGAGGTTCGGTTAAATAGGGGCGAGGACAGAAACCCATACGGATTGATCGTTTCCCTCAACTACATTGAAGAGTTCCTTTACTTTAACGAAGTGAGAGATGATGACGTATGGGTCGAAGAAGATAGTCTCGAATCTATTTATCAGTTTAACAGCAATATATCGGTTAATCTTACGCCTGCTTTCGTTAAAGAATGGTATAACTACGATGCACCGGTACTTCAAAGAATAAGTCCAAACCGTGGTAAACGTGGGGAGACTGCGTTCGGGATGAAACTTTTTCATTTCACAACCAATCTGGTGGAGTCCTCGTTGTCAACAGACTATATCTCGGAGGACATAACTCATGCTGAAGCGTTCTCTCTTATGAAAGGCTATGAGCATACCCGAATTTCTAAGGAAATCCGAAATACGCTTAAAGCTCGTGAGATAGAAGAGGCAGGAAAAACTGAAGAGATCAAACATTGGGTCGAAGCATATGATGCAAGAGTCCAGTCTGTGATCGATGAAAACTCCAAGTCTATCTTGAATGCACTCTCTGCAGCGTTCCATGAACGAGTAGAGTGGACGCCTGGTACTGATGGTGAGATGACTCTGCTACTGGATGATAATTTTGGTTTGGATTGTGGCTATCTCAATATTCAAGTTAATGATTCGGAGTATACCGAAAAGAGGAGCATTCTACGCAATACATCTTCTAATGTCGGACCGTGGATGGATGTGAGAATGCCAGTAGTCAGTCAGAGTACAACGATCATGATGAAACAGTTCGAAATTGCAAAAGAGATTGTAAAATCTAAGCTTGGGATTGAACTATTTGGTCACACAGTACTTGATTAAATTATTCAACTTGGCTGTCGTTGGGGGAATTCTAAGGATTCCCCTTTTTTCTACACTGTGATTAAAATAACAACCAACGAAGGTGGAGGGTAGAGTTGAATGGTAGAATTGATCAGAAATAACAATAAAAATGAAGTGCTCGAAAGACGGAAGGATGATACCGAGTCGAAGTGCTGCGTCAGACACTGCACGATAAACATGCGCGAGATTTTGGGTAGATTTGACGATGGTACTTTCTCAGTGATCATGTGTCCCAATCATCAAATCATGTATGTCATTGGAATACTTAAGAATTCAGAAATGAACTTACTTCCGAGTAACTTAACCGACAAGAAAGTCTGCTCTTTATGTGAGGAGCAGGCGATCATATTCGCGGAAAACGATGCTACCTATGAGCTTTGCAGCTCGCATTTGAAAAAGCTGATCCGTAAGAACTTGCTACCTAATGAGTTCATGGTGTTATACGGTAGATACGGTAGTACCTTTCAACTGCACGAGGATTTTTACGATAATTACGGAGGGACGGTTCAGCCGGTGAAGTTTAAAGAGGAGAGGAACTGATAATATCGGTTCTTCTCTTTTTCTTTATCCTATGGTAAGATTATTTCATACCATTTTACTTCTTTACTCCATCCTCTAGCCAGGGCAGAAGAGGACATTCTGATTTTAATTCTAATTTCTTACCTACCCTTGGTATGCCTATAATTCTAAATAACGCTCGTTTACAGCGTCTAAATCATTAATTCTCTCTTGAGAAATAATCTTTGGGCATTGTAAAGGAGCGTTTTTTCTTGTTCCTACAACCCAAAATTCAATTACCAGGAGGCGGTCTTTTATGACAAGAGAAGCACATATCTTAACATCCAAATTGGCCCGTATGAAAGCACTTAAAAACCTTTACGTACACGGAGCCTTGACATTGAAAGATCCTAAAATTTCTGTAAACAATGCAAAGTGATTTTATATTTCTTCGATTATACGAAGGAAGTACAGACTTGCAACTCACAGTACTAAGATCATTATCTTGGTCAATACTCCATTGTGGTGTTTTTTAAAATCAGGGACTCCGGTTCCGATTCGGGCCTTGCTCAACTTGAGTAAGGTCTTTTTCTTTTAACTAATTTTATTTAATTAAGAAATATTCTTTTTGAGTATGAATTTTATTTGAAAAGATGGTATATAGGTTAGCGTTCTGGAAACAAGTTCAAACAAGTTCAATGCACTCCTCTTACGAGTGACTGATTGCATTTTTTGCAGGATCCCCAGTTATTGGATCTTAGTCATTGGTAAGGGCAGTGCATTTTTTTGTTGCCCTACAACCCTAATTTAATCCGAAAGGAGTGAAAACCGATTGAATCTCGACAAGTTTCACGAGGTGATTGAGAAGTCCGCCATCTCACCAGAAGTGGCGGATAGAAAAGAAGGTGTGATGGTCCCGTTGATGCATGTTTTCCACTGGGGAACATATAGGCATCAGAGGTTTGGAGATGTTGATTTTTCATCCTTCACCTATGACCAAGCTGTAATGGCTATGGAACAAGCTTTGTTTCTACGAACCGGGGATGAATCGGAGGAAAACGAAGCAGAGGAAAATCGCGAGAACCTAGTCGTTCAGGTCGCACGAATTGCGGATTTCAAGGACCGAGTCAAGGGGATACAATCCTCAATAAATCGCAAACGCAAGTTTGTTTAGGAGTGGTGTCATGGGCAGAAGTTGTGTGTACTATTCCGAGAACATCGATACTTATCATGTTGCTATGGATAACCTGGTCGTTGCGAAGCGCTTGTTTGATCTTGGCAAGAAACTGCCGGAGAACTATGTCTTTACAATGGATCGGGTGAGCGACCGTCATGATTCTTTTTTTCTTCAGGGTTTGGAAATCTTGACCGGCAGTGAAGCAGATATTTTGGAGGATTACGGCGATGACTACACCTTTCACATGGATCTTCCAGAAGTGACAAGGTGGATAGAAATCGAACGTATTCATCCTGAGGCAGCGGCCGATCGTGAGTGGATCTGGGAGCCTATTTCCGAAGAGAATTTGGATTGTGAATACACTGATGTTCACGTGGAGATGGAGATGTCCGAAACTGGACTCGCCTTTCATGTGATGGGTGTAGGCAGCTATTATCTGATCTTCGAGAGAATCTGCGATTGCTATTTTCGATTAAAGGAGAAAATCACCGAATGGGGAGCAAGGGAGGAGAACCATGTCCGAGTTAATTCAAAACGGAACAATCATTCAGATGCCCGAGAACGAAAAGGACAACACCAAGTTAGTACATGTCCTGCGGCGGGCTAATGGTTTAACCGTTTCTAATCGTCGTGTATTGATGGATGATTTGCTGAAGGGACTGTATGCAATGATGGAACCGAATGAATTGACGGCGCTTATTCTTGCGGAAGAGAAATTTTCCCTTCATCAAATTTTCGGCCCGATTCTAGAAGGGCAAAACCCAAAGGTCTTTTTTAAGTGTCTGGAGCTGGTCGTAAGTCGATGCAATTCTGAGGAGGACATGAGATACCTCTCGCTCGTGCTCAGAGCTTTGGCGGAGCGGTTTGACCTATCACAAGTGGAAGAGGGCAGCCTAAATAACCTGTTAATGCTACTCATAGGGAAAGTGGAACGCCTTTACGATGAAGATGTACTTCTCCAGCTTTTCAGTACGCTGCTGAAACAGTTGAACATAGCTGAAGGTCGTAAAGAGATCGTTGGCATTTTACTTCGGATGATCGCTGAACGGGCAAGGACCGAAAAGGATATTGATATAAAGCGGTGGTTTCAAGAACAAATCACCTCGTACATGCCGGTAACCAAGACGGTAACGACACCACTTTTGCCACCGGGAACGATCCTGTATCAAGAAGAAATAAGCGGCCGCAAAATTGTCGTACTCGAAGTGGAGAAGAGCAAACGGGACATTTTGTATTACAAGACTCCTTATGAGTCCGTAGGCCATCCTAAGCTCCTTTTTGAATTTGTGATTAGAGGAAAAGAAATCGAACAGTGCCGGATATTCGCTTTGAAGGATGGTCCTGTAAAAGCAAGCTCAAGACTATACCGATATCCATTCGGCAATGTCTTCCCTGATTTTCACGCTTGCTGGCCCCAGTTAAAAGAAATAGAGATAACGCAGCTTAGCCAATTAAGAAGGCTACCGGAATTATTCTTTAAAAGCTCGACTAATGATCATGCGTACAGAGGGAAGAACCTTCGTGAGTTGTATATTAGCTTGCAAGGTCAAGATTTTAACGAGGAAACCTTACTGGACACTCGGTTGACCGTCGCAGATCAGTTCGAGCTTCTTTCTATTGAGGATGAGATTGAGGAGTCTCAATCCACTGAAGAGCAGGAACTTAATAACCAATAACGCATATAAACGGAGGTTAACGAATCATGGGAAATACAAACTTAGGACAAGAAGCGAACGATGAGGTTGTAAATGCGGAAATCGAAGGTATGAGAGCCACTGTAAATGCTGCCATAGAGTTGAAACAAATTCATGGTGTCGAGCAGACATCTGCAGGCGAGAGTGATCAATCCTCTCCAGAATCAGACGATTCTGGTTACCGGATTGTTGACGAAGGGGGACAACTTTCCTTGTTCAGCTTCGACGCAATTACGTCGTCGAGTGATGGGCAGGACAAAAAGGATGCAGCAGGTTCCTGCGGCGCTGATACTGTTAAACAAGCGGATTCGAGGAAGAAGCATGGCCGTGGAGGAGCTAAATCAAAAACGCCTGTACAACAAGCTCCGAAAGAGCCGGAGTTGGAATCCGTAAAGCTCGGTGAATCTTGGAAGATTCACTACGCGGCGACCGTATTTGAAGTCGATGTGCTCTTCCAAGACGAGCTCAATAACGGAGTTGAATCGGTCACGCTCGAGGAGATCCGTTTGAAAATGGTTACAGAAGAGGATGCAGCAGAGCTGACACCATCGGGAACTAAATGGAGATATGACATCGACAATAAGCAACTCTTCCCCGATGCATGGGGGCAAGACAAAGGAGCTTGCTGATTATGCCTGGATTCTTCTGGAGGCTTCGGGAATTCTTCAATGCAGAGAAACGACAACCCAACAATTATATTGCTGGGGATGACGGTCGTATTTACTGCGTCCGTGACAGCAAACTTGGAAGATTGGTATTAAAGGCAAATCGAGTTCCAATGGTCGACACGGTAAAGGAAGGGTTTGAATTTGCCCTCCCCAAAATCCCCAGTGAAATGTTGAAGGTGGCGATCTCCTTCTTCCGAGCATATTGGAACGATGCTCATCAGTACGAAGCAATGGTCCGGATCGTTTACGATACAGTCGAAGAGAAGTATCTATTTGACTGTCCGGAGCAGTATGTGACGTGGGATCATGTGCATGCGCCAACCGTTGGGAAAGACTTTCCTGAGCCGCGCTATCTTGACGTGATGCACATTCATTCACATCATGTTTTGCCGGCCGGATTTTCATTAGTCGATGATGCAAACGAGCGGAAGTATCGCTTGTATGTAGTTGTCGGTAATATGAGGGCTAAGGAGCCGGATGTTAATCTCAGAGTGGGGCATGGAGGGGCGTATTTACAGCTTCCATTAAGTTATATCTTCGAAACCCCTGACCTAACAGCGACGTTGCCGTACCCGACAGAATGGGATCAGCGAGTAAAGCTGGTCAAATAGCACAGCAAGGAGGCTCGGATTCGAGTCTCCTTGTTCATTTGAGGTGATAAATCGATGAATGCAATTAACGTTAAAGAAAAAAATCACGTTCTGTTCCAAATCTGCGTAGTCGGAGCTGGCGGAAACGGGTCACATTTTGTTCGGACGTTGTTACAAACGATTTCAGGTTATCTGGCGGCCAATGAACGACCGCCGATCTCCTTCGATATTACCCTTATCGACGCAGATCGGGTGGAACAGAAGAATTTTCAACGGCAACTATTTGACCAAGATGACCTTGATGAATACAAGGTTGTTTCTCTGGTTGAGCGGTATGCCGATTATTATGGTCTTGAAGTGAAGGCCGTTACGGAATTCGTAACGAGTCTCGAAATGCTCGCGAACTTATTTGGTTCTGGTGATCTTAATATCGGGCCTAATGTACAAGTAGTTCCGATATTAGTCGGCCTTGTCGACAACAACAAGACGCGGCAGCTATTTGACGAGTTTTTTCACTCTGACCTGATTGAAGATTTGATTTGGATTGATGCAGGCATTGAAGGGATTATGCTTTTTGACGATCCGTCGCCGGCAGAACTCCAGATGATCGAATTTAGCGGATTTGGCGGCCAGGTCGTATGCGGTTATAAGTTCCGTGGCGAAACCATTTTGGAACCAGTGACGAGGGTCTATCCCAACATCTTAGGGGATGAGAAGACTGAATTCCCTGGTCAGTCTTGCGGCGATACAATCTTAAACAATCCGCAACGACTTCAGACGAATCAGATGGCTGCCCAGCTCACAATGACCTTATTGAATAACCTGATGGACAAGCAGAATATCTACTTTCATAAGATTAACTTTAATGCTCAGTTTGCCCAATCCAAATCTACCTTTATTCAAAAGGATATCGTAGAGAAGTTCGAGGCGCTGCGCAAATGATTTTTAATATATCCGTTCATGGAAAGGAACTGGTGTCTTTGAGCGAAAATACTTACTTATCATATTTGGAAGCAATGAGAAAAACCATGGATGACAAGCTAATTCCTATGAGAAGGAATTACGTGTATCACCTAGAGCAAATGAACGGATCCAGCTGGTTTTTAGTTGCCATCCTTCGTTCATTGTTTGATTTCAGGGGGTATAAAGAGGTACGTCCGGATGAGATTGGTCTATTTAAGCTTATTAAATCTTCTGCAGTTATAACGTATTTAGGCTTTGCTGCTTACGGTGGAATAGGATATCTCTTTACTTTTGATTATACCAATATCGCAACATGGATTATTCCATTGTTGTGGTTGGCATTAAGGGTTTATTTGAATATAAAAGATATGGCTACTATTGGCCACCCACGATTTGATATTCGAACATACAAGTTTAAAAATAAAGAGGAGTTTGAAATCTTCTCCTCATTCCTGCAGAATAAGGATTTTACATACGATGGTCTTTATTCTTGGATACGCGATGAACTCATTATCAATGCGACGAGACGAGGGAACGAAATTTCTGAAATCCGGCAAGCATTCGAATCAAGTTCAGCTGAACTTATGGTTAAAATTGAAGAATTGTCTACTTATCAAGAAGAAAACGAACTGTTAAACGTAGTTCTTGATAGGCTCGCGAAGTTTAGTCAGCAGACCTTAACGGTATATAAGTTTGCTATAAGCGAGCTTTACAGGTTGTTAAAGGAAGAAGGGTTGTTTAACCCCTTCGACCTCAGAATCTGTTCTGACTTTTCTTTATTTGAATTACGAGGAGATACGTTGTACCGGCTCTATGAGCAAGGAAACTCAACAACCCCAATGCGAATTCCCATTAATGAACCGAAATACAGTACATGGGCAGCAGTAAGAGTTGTAAGAAATCAAACTTTCAGGGAGTACTCCGATCTGGACATCAAAGGCGAAGGAAGATTTGTGGACTCTTATCGTTTTGTGATAAAGGGTAGAGTATTTGTATATAGTTTCCACTTCAATAATGAGTCACGTGATCTTCGAAATATGATCGAATCACGTGAGATGTATCGTTTGGTACAAGGTATCCTGCTGCACTTGGAGGAGCGTGGAATGTTGCTCAACGAGGAGGAGAAGCAGAATGTTATCTGAAGGTGGATTAAGGAAACATGAAGATATAATTCGCGATATCCTTGGCGAATGCACTTGCAGAAATTGCTGCAATGGAGACCACGAAAAAGAAAGTCACAAATTAAGTGATGCTAAGAAAATCCTCACAAACCAAGGGCTCCTTATTAACCGGTTGAAGTCAATTGAGGCGGAAATTAAGGCTCCTCAATCGTAAACATTAAATAGCATTTTCCAAAAGAGCGGAATCAAAACAAACCTTTATACCGCTCTTTTCCTTTTTCTATTCTGTAGTGTATAATGACCTTATTAGATTTGTCTGAAGGGTTGTGATTGCAGTGGGGAAAGGAAAAAACCTAGTCTTTTTAGACACGAAGCGGTTTACTGTATCGGAGCTACCTTCATTGGAGAGTAAATTAATTGATTTGCTTGCTGAGAGAAAACAATTTCAAGATCATTTAAGAACTAAAAGAGAAAGATTAAAAAACCGTTAACCCAGCGACTAAACCTGGAGCTAGCGGTTTTATTCATGTATCCCTTATTTCGGACAAATTTTACTCACTCAGTTGAATTGGTTGAGATTATGCTACTATCCAAGATACCAAAACGGTGGTAATATTTAGCTATACCTTCAATTGTGCTGTTTTCTCTTGTCCCGGCATGCGCTAGGATAATTCTAATTCACTCAATGCGCTTTATCTTAAAGCGACCAATCTGTCTTTTGATGGAATTCTTTTTGGTCTATTAAGATAATGCGCTTTTTGCTTTTGTCTAGTTAAAAATCCAGTAACTAACTTATTGGATCTGGCCATTGAAGGAGGCTGTATAGCTAGCCTGTGTCAGACAAGTGAGGATTTTTCAGCTGCAAATTTGGCCTCGCTTAGGAAGAGAGATATCAAGTTTCTCTAATGATTTGTTGAGATAGACAAAATTTAATTAAAAGGAGAGAAAATAGAAGATGGAAAAACAAACGATTTTTGTTAGTGAAATGCCGGGCTCTAATCTGGTTTTGTTTCATGTAGTAGGGAGTCGGAGTTCAGACGTAATTACTAAAACTGAGGCATTCAACCGTGGGGTTACAGAAATTAGAAAAGGGAATCTGCTATCCGGACCAGCTGCAATCTTAAATGAAATTCGATTAAAAGGACAAACAGAACTTGAATTTGACCTCGGACAAGCTGCATCATCAATCTGATAAAATAAATAAAATTAAGGAATCAAGAAAGACGTTAGCCTAACTCCAGGTTCTTTGTTTTTTATCCGGAGGGGAGATACAGGTTTACAAGCAAGTATTCCCTTCACCAATAGCAGATCACTAAAATGATAGAATATGAGATGATGCCTAATTTACTTTTTCTAAATTTCAAGTCTAGCCATGCGGCAGGACTTGTTCTAAAGCAAAATGCGCTTATTTATTAAGTGACCAAGATGTGTCTTATGACATCAATTCTGGGGTCTTTCTAAATAAGCGCTTTTTTTGTCTTTATAAATTCTTAGAGAAGTGAACATGTTTTACTGCTAAGCAGATTAATGATGTGAGAGTGCCTGGCTCGAACCAAGCGGTGGTCAGTTTTGCGTTTGAGTTGGTTATGCTAGGCCATTGATCATTCCAGTTAAGTTCTGGATTACTCGAATACATCTTCTGATGAATAAGGCGACTACCTATCGGGGTCGTTTGTTTTTAATACAAAAGAATGGGGATTTGAGCCATGGAAGCATGTAGACAGAATGACCTGAAAGTGAAGTTGATTCGCAATATTCGGACCAGTGAAAAAGCAGGGAACACATGGATCTTCCTAGAACCAACCGTGCTGGAGGCAGGGAACTTTAATGTGGGTGACGGGGTCCATATGACGATTGAACGGGACGCTTTAATCTTTACGAAGACGGATGACAAGACTCACATAATCTCGAAGCGAAAACGAGCGGGATGGAAGAGGGAACGTCCGTTAATGGATAAATGCAATCGAGAAATTAGTGCTGTTATCAAAGCAAGGGAACAAATCGATATCTTGGTTTCTGAAGGCATGCTGGTCATTAGGCATTCTCGCAGTTTTGACCTAGCTTATATCCGTACTCCAATGCTGATGGGGTCTGAACAAAAGAAAATTCGAACACTTTCGGTGCCGGGAGGAGCAGGTGTGGGCCTTGCCTGTCTTGTGGATCTAGGAGCATATGGCCCAGTTGGATCGCTTGATGTTTGGGCTGAAGCCATAGACGTATATCGTCACAATTTCAGAAACAGCTTATCTTTGTTCACTGATCTCAGGAACATTCATAGTAGCCTAATCCCGGAGTCCGATCTTGTATTTCTTTCCCCTGAGTGCGTTGAGTTTAGTATGCTTGGTACTCGTAAGGAGGACATCTCGACTGCCTTAAGTCCTCATTACGCTAGGATCGTTTATGCATCTGGAGCAGATTATGTATTGATCGAACAAGTCGTGCCGTATTATAAGTCCCGAGCGTTTGAGCAACTTAATTCTTTGCTGAGCATTAAGTTTCCATATACCACAGGTCCTGTCATGATTGACGCCTACGATATGGGAAGCGTTGCTGGCCGACGTAGAGGGTACTGCGTATACAGCACTCGATCGCTGGATAGTTTTAAGATGCCGACACCACCGAAAATCCCTGAACATCGTCGTCCTACGCTAAAACAGGTACTAAAAGGGTTTAACGTTGAGCAAGGAAATTGGAAACCAATTAAAGGAACTGTGATGGAGGGATTACTAAATAAGAAAGGTAACAATAATTTTCGTGCTGAGTCGAATCATACCCTTGTCACTCTCGATAGTACTAGGTTAGCGGCCTTTGTTACTTCGTACCGTAAGGTACAAGTAACAAGCTCATATTTAACGCACCCTGATAATCCATTGTGGTGGAGAATTTTCGAACCGCATGAAATTTCTAGGATCATGGGTATTCCTGATTGGTTTGAATTTGATGATGAAATTTCCAGTGATGCGACCAAAACAAAACTGCTTGGTCAAAGTTGTGACGGTAATGTCCTCCGCTCGATTGGTACTGAACTGGCTACTTATATAATGGGCAACTGGCTAAGAGATAGGTTAAATAGTGATAGACTAGATAATACATTATTTCACAAACCAAAGTTTGTAGAAGAAAAAGGACAGTTAAGCTTGTTCTAAATATTGATAAATAATGATTTGTAAAGGGAATGACAGATTTTTTGTCACTCCCTTTATTATTTATAAGGAGAGTGGGTTAATTGGAAAATGGACAACTTACGCTATCATTTGAAACAGAGAATGTTGAAATTAAGGTAGAGCGGGAAATCGATATAATACGTGATCGTGACTGCACAATTAACACACCAGTTAATCATGGTAACAAACCACTTCCTATCTACGGAAATAGGATTTCGATAATCCCTACATTACCAGGTCGTACCGATACACCGCACATGCGAAAGCATTACTTAGAAAAAACGGATCCATTGGAAACGTATGATCTATTTTTTGTATTATTTTCGGGAGGGAAAGATTCTGTAGCAGCGGCATTAAATTTACTTGAACTAGGTGTGCCTCCTAAGAAAATTATTCTTCTCCATCACGATATTGATGGAAATTCAAAGAGGAAAATGGACTGGCCGGTAACAAAAAATTACTGCAGAGCATTTGCAGAGGCATTCGGTCTAGAGATTAGATTTTCATTCCGTGAGGGAGGATTCTGGGGGGAGGTTTATCGTTATGGATCTAAACAACCTGTTCAGTTTCAAGACGCTGATGGTTCAATGAGACGGATTGAACCTTCAGCGTGGACCAGGAGTTTGGAACTAAAAAGACTAATGGATCAAGCTGAAGCAGAAGATAATCTGGAGTTATACAAGTTATACGAAGAAGAACTTCGTAGTTATGGATATCGATTCAAATTTCCAGCAAAAGGAGCAAACCTTCAGACAAGGTATTGCAGCGGCATCCTGAAAATTGAAGTAGGTTGTGTAGCCATCACTCACCAAGTTGACACTAAGCGAGATTGCAAGATTATGGTTGTAAGTGGTGAGAGGAGAGGTGAAAGTACTAACCGATCCAAATATAATATGATGGAGCTCCATAGAACCCACGCACCTATTCGTAATAAGCGTGTTGTTCACCACTTCAGAAGTATAATTGATTTTTCCGAGAAAGATGTGTGGGAAGTACTTCGAAGAAATAGAGTAGTCCCACATCCATGCTACACGGTAGGGTGGGGTAGAGCTTCGTGTGCTTGCTGTATATTTAGTTCGCCTTCGCATTTTGCTGGTATCAAGGATATTCTCCCTGATTACTACCAGAATCTACGTCTAGCAGAGCAAGAGCTTCAGTTTACATTAGACAACAACAAGTCGATCGATGAATTCGTTGGTGACGCGGAAAGCTGCGTTGTTCACTCTGAGAAGAAAGCGATCCATCAGCTGCTTACGGGAGAAATTAAAGCCCAAGATATCATTCTCCCTCTTGATGCAGAATGGAATTACCCTGCAGGTGCTTTCCGGCATGGGATCGGTGGTCCTTGCTAATCTAATTTTCAAAGAGGCTCTCTTTAACAAGAGGGCTTCTTCTGTATACTTAACTTTTGAAGGGAAGGATGGTATGATAAGAAACATACCTTGCTATTCTCTATGTTCTACTATGTCCAGTCATGCGACCTATGGACTTATTCTATCTGCGAATGACGCTTAATTACAGCGTATCAATCTTCAATGGGGCAGTCTGCTCAATTAGATTGGTGATCTGTGATTAGGCGTTATTTTTTTGCCTAAACAACCCAATATAATCCAATTAAGGAGAGTGAATTATCTGATGAGACAGTCGGTAAGAACCAATGAGCGATAAATAATCTACTAAGATAATTAATTGAAGAGAATGGTTCTAATTTTGATTAAAGGGAGGAAGACCATGGAGGATAATTACTCCATGGTTGTCTATAATGAAAATTAAGGAAAACATTAAACTTATCCTTCAGAAGGTTTATCAAGTGAGTAAAAAGAAAGAGACGCCCCGCATATGGCTACAGCATCTAGTATGTGAAGCCAGCGGCTTCGTTCCTGGGGAAGAACTTCACATTCGGATGGATGAAGAAGCTAAGGAAATCTTGATTCAAAACCGGGAGTTTGAGGATGCCGATGAACACGATGTACATCAAGTGCACGTTTCTTCACGTGTAAATAAGACCAGTGGGGCACTTCGACCTCTTGTTGATTCAGCGAGAGAATCATATGCATCGATTATCTCCGTGCAAGACAAAGTAGAGATCTGTGTTTATAGTCTTGGAGATTACTCGCGAGTCGTGGTTCGCCCATTGCGTTTTAGACTGTTCAATACTGAGACTTTAGATGTACCAAGTGATGAGCGCATTCGGTTGCTATCTATAGCAGCTGGCTGTGGAATTGGGACAGTTTACTTCCGGGACTCAAATTATTTTTCCCCAGTCATGGAGATAGAGTTAGAGGAAGATTCTGCAGAAAACCTGAAGCTGAACTATCCTAATTCATTCCTTTTTAACGGGGACATTCGTGATTGCAACGTAGTTGCAAAGGCGGATGTGGCATTGGTGAGTTTACCATGCAATCAGCACAGCTCATTAGGAGAAGGAGAACAGGGGGTATTTCAGAATCTAGCTTTGGCTACTAGTAAAATTATTAAGGCTGCAGAACCGAAAATCGTATTTTTTGAGAACGTTCCTGAATATTATAAGACTCGATCTTATACTGATCTGCAGGAACTTATTCTTTCCGATTTTCCATTTTGGGTTGGGCCAGTAAAACTAGAAAGTCATGACTTTGGATCAATCGCCAAACGTGAGAGAAGTTATTCTATTGCATTTCGTCATCAAGACGATATGTTAGAATTCCGTGTTCCGACTCCTCCCAAAAAGGTGAGGAAGAAGAAACTTAAGGAGTTCCTCGACCCGAAAGGGACGGAGCATGAGTGGAAATCGCTCGACAAATGGTTCGCCTCTTTCAATTCGAAAAAAGAGAAGAATAATGCATGGGCAGATAGGTCGACTGAACTTACATTCGTTGATGAAAATAGTACAGTATTGCAATGTATTCCAAAACGTTATCGATCCCATAGCGCGAGCAATTCTTACGTGTTACATCCAGATAAGAATCAATGGAGGTTCTTATCTATCAACGAATTGCGCCGAATTTTCGGTATACCAGAAGATTTTCAATTCTCTGTCCATACTCCTGTTTGGAGGATATACGAACAAATTGGACAGTCCGCTTGCGGAAGAGTCTTTCGGGCCTTCGCTAATGAAATTGCAACTGTGTTCTTTAAATCTATGTTCAAGAAGCCGGCGGATAAGAAGGAGGCAGTTGATACTAGTATGCCCTTATCCATGGATTCTGACGGCCAATTACACTTGCTTATGATGTAAAAAGTCAAATCGCTAGATATATTATAGGGGGACCTGCAGATCGCACGGCCCCCCTTTTTGTTTTCAATATTGTTAGCAAGTGTTATAATATCAACATATCTTTGTTTTCTTATTTGCTGCATACATACCCCTATCTTGGGAATAAGGGGAATTTTAATTATCGGAATGCGCTTATTCAGCGATCAATACTTATCAGGGGAGATCTATGCCCTTTAATAAGATCGATTGCTCGATGGCGCTTTTTTTGTTCTTAAAGTGCGTTTATCAGAAGCAACTAAAGGATGGTTACTCATTACCTTAGTTATTTGTGATAGACGCATTTTTGCGTCTTACAACCCAAATTGTTACGAGAGGAGATATGAACATTGATATGAGAAAACCTTATATTATTGACCAGATTTAATGGTGAGTTCTGATATCGTAATGTAATTATGAAGGCGGCAGACGCTTGTAAAAGAGAATAACTCATGGAGGTATACAAGATGATACAAATCGCTATTTCAGAGAATGGAAAATATTTTGTTGATGAATTGATTCATTTGGAAAATGATGAATCCCTTCCGGAAACTGTAAACAACTCGGTAGCAGGCATAGAAATTGATCCTGCATATCAACTTACATTTGATTTCTAATAACGCGGTGCGGTAAAGGTCTGGAGAAAAACAACCCTCCAGGCCTTTTTTATTAACGACTACTAGAGAGGAGAAATTTGATATGAACAAAGTAGCTATTTTGTTTCATGATCCAAATTTAGGTATTTCGGTTGAAGAGGCTTTGGAGGCAGTCAACATTAGTTATTCGATAGAGAAGACACCGGTTGAATTATTTGAAATTGACCCGTTTTATTGTAAAACACACATCTTGGCCGAAATTTCGATTGAGCACTTGGACCAATTAAGAGTAGCCAATCGACTAATCATTGCGGGAACTTATATTGTCTCTTCGAACGGCAGATACGAAGTTGTTTTGAAAGAGGTGATATAAATGGCACAGCTAACTCTTTTTTCAGAATGGGAAGCTAAAGACAACATTCCTGATCTTCCAAAGGATTCGATTGTCCGGCCTTCGTTTAAAGAAGTCGGGGATGAGGTACGAGTTGTAATCGAGCGAATTAAAGTTGCATATTTGGATATCACAAACACTCGGCCATGGGTAATTGCATCCTCAATGGGAAAAGATTCAACCTTCCTGTGCTTGTGCATCTGGATCGCTCTCTCAGAGATCCCTTCGGAACAAAGGTTGAGGCAAGTTCATATCATTAGCAGCGATACAGGACTCGAAAACCCTGGTCTTAAATCTTTTGTACATGAATCTATTGAGAAAATGAAGACAAGCGCTGCTGCTCAGGGGTTGGATTGTCTGCAAGCTCACATCGTAATGCCGGATCAGAAAAATCGGTTTGCAGCAAAGGTCATTGGTAACGGCTTACCGCTTTCCACGCCTGCTAGCCCATTTCGCTGGTGTACTGATGCGTTTAAGATCAGTCCAACCGAGGTTTTTTATCAAAGGTCTGCTTGCGGAACATGGTGAAGTTGTGATCTTTACCGGAGTGCGGATAGATGAATCTGCCAAAAGGGCATCATCTATCAGGAAAAACGGTGCAGATGAGTTCATCTTCCAAAAATACCGCACTAAGAAAGATAAGGAGAAAAATGAAGAGAGAAAGCCGATGAAGGGGCGGTTTGAATGTCACCCAATTAAGGACATCTCGGACGAGGTATTATGGGATACTCTTATGAGTTGTAGCCCTCGTTTTCCCTGGGGTACCCGTTTTCTTCAGCTCTATTCACTGTACAAAGACAGTGGGGAATGCCCAATGCAGATCGGTGAAATTAAGCAGAGCTGCGGTACTTCAAGAAATGGTTGCATAATTTGTCTCTTTGTCAAAGATGATAAAATGTTGAAATATTTCCTCGACCGTGGAGAAAAGTGGGCAGAACCAATCCTTAAACTCCGTACAATCATGAGACATATGCTTTATGATGCGAATTTCCGTGAGCCGATCCGCAAGTCAAGGTTAAAAATTCTCGATACTGTTAATCCATTTTTGGATAATGATGAAGAGAATGGTCAACTTATGATCTTTGATCTTGAGTCTAAAGATTTGAACGACGAGGAAGCAGCTCCATATGAACCTCTCTGTACTGGAGGAATACCGGCTAATCCTGACCTTGCTTTAGCTAGTTTCTCACTCCAAGGGAGGATATTTCTCTTAAAAAATGTCCTTCACTATCAGAAGGAAGCAGATCTTGAGATAGTAAGTAAAGAGGATATTGAATACATTAAAAGTGTGTGGAAACTAGAAATGGGATGGGAAGAGAACGAACTTGACCTCACACCAGAACCTATTCCTTATTATGGTGCATTGGTTTTGAATAAGGAATACCAGTTAAATGAAAATGAAACGACCATTCCGAATTTAGTTGTTGATCCTCGCTATTACGCTATTGAGGAGGCAATTTTGAACCAGTCAAGGGAATGTTCAAAACTGGAACTCGATGCCACCAAGCTTGTCAATCTACGTGTGCTTAATCAGCAAGGGGAATTAGTGAAGGAGAAACTCAATTTTATTTACTACATCACAACCGACTTTGGTGGTGGTGAAAGAGAGATTTATGAGGTGCTAAATCGTGCCAAGAAGGTTACAGGCGAGAATATACCGTATTTTTGGAATCCCATCAAGTCTAATGAGTTTGGTAGGAATGTCTTCTGGAATAATGTAACCTTTGTAGTATCACGAGGAGAGATTAGATCCTTAGAAGCGGCAAGAGCTTTTGTAAACGATTATATCGACGCCGGTACTATTAAGACACCTGTAGAAGCTTACAGTTTGGAAAGACATTATTGGCAGATCATTAGTGGGAAAACGCCATTTGAAGCCAAGAGAGTGTTGCTTAAAGCTGGGTTTCATTCCAATCAAGTGCCGCAAAGTATAAAGGAATATACCGGTGTCTTGGAATCTGAATTGGAAGTAGCTAATGCCATTAAAGCCTCAATAGGTGATGGATTCTCTTATATGACACCAGAGAGAGCTCGAGAAGTATGCCTTTCTACTCCATGCTGGGATGAAGTGTTCTGGACCTTACTTTATGATCTTCGCACCCCTGCAGCAGTGAAAAACTTCTTGATAGAGAAGGGATATGTACCCGAGGTCATTCCGGAGTCAATAAAATTCTATTCAGATATTTCTGATCATGAGCTATACTTCGGCAATAAAGTGCGGATCCACGGATTGAATGAAGTGGTAGCATCATTACTTTTTATTCCAGATCAACATCACAAGTTGCCTGAATTCATAAAAAAAGCGATGGATAAACTACTACTTAGCGATCTCTGTGAGCAGCCGCAGTATTAGGCAAATGAATAAAAAAGGTGCAGCCCCTTAGGGATGCACCTTTTTACTGTTTTAGGGCAAAAAGTATACTCTCGTTCCTTGGCAGTGTGCAAAAGAGGCGAACTCGAGAAGTTTTCCGGTATTCTCTTGAATAAACTTTTCAGTTTTAAATGGATTGTAATACCCTATGTCGTAATAGTCTTTTTTATCATCTTCCGCAGATATAAACTCTCCTTCAACGTAGGCATGAACAGTTCTAATACCTGTTTTAATGACTCTGGCATGGCCGGGTGCAGATACGACGAACCGAGCGTTTGTTAATGTGACACTCATGCAATACCCAACTACGAGTCTGGTCTTCTTGTCACGTATAGAAAAACAGTCTCTATTAAGGTTTCGGTAAACCTGAACAACTTGTCCTTTAAAGAGCTCTCTATCATTAACAGGTGTCATCAAGCAATCACCTTTCTTGTAGTAGTTTTACTTCATAATATGTGCTAATTAAATATAGGAGAAATTTGGAGAGGCATTACTTGCTTATATCCTTCTTTTTATTTACAATGAATGCATACCCTATTCTTACCTAATTCATTACCTCTGAGCATGCGCTGAAAGAGGAATTCTATCAGGCTTCACTAATGGTAATGTTAAACAGGGATAATATGTCTAAATTCGCCCCGTGGGTGACAAAGTGCTATTTAATAGCTAATTTGTCGCTTACGGGTTTTTTGCGTTCCATAAAACGGAGGTGAAAAATATTCGGAGCGCTTTTTATAACAACAATCCAATTATCCGTGAGGAGGAAAGTAACTATGTTTAAGATCAAAAGTGAAGTACTAAAAGGTTTAGTTGGCCAGCTCGTTAAATCAGCTCGAAAAGCAGGTATTGGAGAAAAAACGATTTACATTCGGACGCTTGAAGACGGATTAGTGTCGTTTTATTATCATGGACAAGACATTTCTGTCGAGAAGAAGATTCCATGCAAAATTGAAGGGAATCTAGAAGTGGCTACAGGGATAGGTGAACTCGAAGTCAAAGTCGCGGCATTGCCGGACGAGGTCGAGGTATTGGTTCAGAAGAACAATGGTGATAAAAACAATGGTGATGGACTCCAGTTCCTCTGGGGTAATGGAGGCAAGAGAAAATCGGGGCTTCGTGTTGATATTTTGCCAGAAACTTCTCCAATGGTTGAAGTTCCTCCATTTGAGGCTTCATTGAAATGGAGACCGGGAGTATTGCACAATATTGTACGTTACGTTCCATCGTTCTGCTTGCATAATAATAGCAGCAAAGCTGCTCAGATGACGAGCGCACTTGGACCCAATTTTTCTAAAGATGATGCGGGTCGCGTTCTGGTTCGAGCTACAGATGGCATAAAAGGTGTAACTATATATCCGAAGCATATGGAGTGGTTTGAGGATCCCATGAGCCTTCATGTTTCTACTCTTCAAGGAGTGGCTGATGTGATTCCGAGCGATGCTGAGATTGAGTTAGGCCTCAGCGGAGGGACGATCGTTATTTTTAAGGCCGGTTATACCACCGCTGTGTGCCGTACACTCGTTGGAAAGTTTCCGCCCATTGATAATTATTTCAATGATAAAACAAAAGGGAAGCTGAACATCGACCGTCTCGAACTCATTGAGGTGTGCAAGCGCGTTAAACTTCTTGCACCAACGGCTGCTTTGCTTCAACTTCAACTAACGGATGATAAGGTTTACGCCGTTATCCCTGATGTTTTAGAACAGGCACTACCAGCATCCGTTGAGGGCGATATGCCGAGTTTTGCTGTCGGTGCTATTCATTTGGAGATGGCTGCAATGCTATTTGCAATGTCAAAAACATCTGATGAACTGACAATGTATGTAGACGGCTACGACCAACCAGTTTCGGTGGGTCTCGAAGGGAATGAGAGTATCCGTTTATGGGTTATGCCGCATGTGTCCTCTTTTGTTCGGGAGGCAAATAGTTCGAAGAAAAAATCGATGCCAACAACGGTATAAATTCAATATGATAGGAGGGATTCCCCACATGATATCTATTATGTGGGGTATTTTTATGGCAAAAATAGAATACACAAGACAGGGTCTTGAATTTAAATCTAGCTCTCTGCAGGAAGCAATGAATTTGAGCGAATGCTTAATTGGTGAGTCTGTAAATAAGGAGATCTTTACATGGCATTCCCTTGTGACACGGAGTGACGGCCCGATCAATGAGATGCATCCCGTAACAACCATGGATTCCTGGGACATTCAGCTTGATGATAAGACTATCAAGGATGTTCAGAATGTACTTGACAGTAAACGGAGAGCTTATCGGCGTTCAAGCCGGTCGCTTGACGAGTGGAGAGATACACCTGAGTTTAAAACTGCACGAGAAAGAGTTGTCGAACTGTTTGGAAAGCCGTTCAAAGATGGAAGTGTATTATTTCCGTATCAAATTGATATCGCAGCATATATCGTGAGTGTCAAAACTCTGATGAATGCATGCGATATGGGAATGGGGAAGACTCGGACTACCATTGTCGGACTAGCTTCTGACTCAACAAATCAATTAAACTTGATTATTACCATGAAGCGCAACATAAACGACTGGCAAAGAGAGCTTGAACTCCTTAATTTCGTCGAAGGAACAGACTACATCGTTCTCAATTCGCCAAGGGATCTTAAGAAAACGAAAGGTGTTCGGTTTCACCTTGTCTCGTATGAAAAGTGGAGTAATGAACGAGTTGTATTCCGAAAAAAAGTTCATCACGAGTGCCCCCATTGCGAAGCAGGACCAGGTAATTTCAATGCTAATTTTCAGTACTGTATGAAATGTAATAGGAAGGCTGCGTCAATAATAGATCCGGAAACCAACTCTATTGCTCGATGGTCTCAAAAAGATCTCCCTAAACTCTGCCCAGACTGTGGCAGCGAGTGGAAAAAGGGTAACACCACTTGTAATCAAGAGCGGCTATTTAAGCATAACGGGGTAGAGGAAATCGTTAAATGCAACTACACCGTTATTGAAAAGAAGATTCCATCTCTTTCTCATTACTTTCATAAAGGTTACGACTCGGTCACCGTAGACGAAGCACACTACATTAGTAATATCGACACTAAACGTGCTCGTTCTGTTCTCCGAACCAAAGCAAAAACACGTGTACTTCTTACAGGGACACCTGCTGAGAATGAAGTTACAGATTTATACTGGTTGCTTGGCTGGCTTACTGGCTTCTCATCACGTTTTGAAGATCCTCTAGAGGCAGCGTCAGGTAGACCGAAACCTTTCGCAGGTTATGGTAAAGTTGGTGCTGAACACTTCCGGGCGTATTATGGTGGAGGTGCAAAGCGGAGAGTTCTGGATGTGGACTCCGTTGAAGCTCGTGTGGGTCACCACGAACAACTATGGAAAATACTAGATACTGTAATGGTCCGGAAGAAGAAGACCGACGAGGACGTTAAGGATTATATTGCTGTACCGGAACCAAAGCATATTCGCTACCACCTTGATCTAATGCCTGCTGAAAGAGAGCTTTATGATAGCATGGTTGAAGAATTCCGCTTGTGGTATGAAGAAGAGTTAGAGAAGAAATCCAAAGCGGAAATACGCGGTGAGACATACCGTATCAGTACGATAAAAATATGCACCTGGATGGATAAGCTGCGGAAGGCTTCGAGCTGTCCTTGGGTATTTCCTAACTATAATGTCCTTAATGGTAGAACGACAGCAAAACTTCAGTACATTGAGAATAAAGTCAAGGACTATGTCCGTCGAGGGAAGAAAGTCCTTCTTTTTTCAGGTCATAAGGAAACGATCGAGCACTTAAAGCTGACTCTAGATGAAATCATTCCTGGTCGCTACGCGGAATACATACATGGAGAAGTGGCTATGGAACACCGCTGGGATGTCATGAAAAAATTCCAAGATTCTTCTGATCCGTTATCAATCCTCGTAATGTCGCATCGGACCGGCGCGGAGAGCTACACCTTAACGGAAGCGAAGGCCGTCTTTATCGTAGACTTGGATTTTAACGGAAAAAAAATCGAACAATGCTATTCCCGAGCTGTACGTCTCGGTCAGAAAGATGAAGTGGAAGTACATTGGCTTCTTGGTACAAACACGATAGATGTTAACATTCACGGGGTCGTTCTCTCTAAAATTAGTGGTGTTAACCTAGCTGTTGACCGCCAAGGTTTGGATATGTCAGACCTTGCTCATGAATTCGAAGGGGACTCAAAAACTGCCTCCCAGGCAGTCGACATGGAGAAGTTTGCAAAAGATATGCTGAAAGGCGGAACGAAGCGGAAAGAGATAACTTCTGCCGCTGTATAAGAGAGGGGTATACCGATCAATGTATCCTATATATGATATTTCTACAGGGCTTTTTGTGATTGAGTGGTATGAGAGGAAGGGAAAGAAGGTCACCCCTGTGCGCCATTATTTCGAGCAGAAACCCCTTAAATTGCAAATCCATCCTGCTGATCCGGAACTATTTATCAGAATCCACTTATCCGGTAAAATGCCAGGTTGGATAAAGGATTATTGCAACGTAAAAGATCATGTTTTCCAGTATGAGGAGATAACTTTTGGTTCAGAACAGGGTTGGTTACTTACAAACTGGAGAGGCCATAAACTTGGATTTACGCCTTTAGCGGCTCCTAATCTTAATGAGGCACTTCGAAAGTTAGCTGATAAAATACCCTCAGTGTGTCCTGAACTTAAGCAACAATTGATTGATCATTCGGATATTGCTGTTAAAAACTTGATCAATTACCATGAGATTTTTAATAATATTGGTGTGTATTATAGACCGGAAGAAATTACTGGATTGGAGGGGTGTCTTGCCATAGATAATACGTTTTTTCCCGTTAAGAGTAGTGGGGTTTCGGATGAAGATTTTCGTGCTCACTTGGATAATGATGGCAGGCTGCATACAATGGTAAGAGAGTTAATAAACCCTTTGCCAGATCCAGAAGTCAACTCTACGGATGGGCTTGCGTTTACAAGCACAAGCGTCGAGGAGGAAGAAGAGTTGCTGGGTAATCCAGAAGAGGAAGAGGAGCTGCTGGGTGATCTAGAAGAGGAAGAAGAGCTGCTGGGTGATCTAGAAGAGGAAGAAGAGCTGCTAGGTGATCTAGAAGAGGAAGAAGAGCTGCTAGGTGATCTAGAAGAGGAAGAAGAGCTAGTAGGTGATCTTGAAAATGAAGATGACTCACTTGGTGAGATTCGACTCAAAAATGACGACTCGGAAGAAAATGATGCCGTCCATTCATTTGGAAAAGGACAACAACCTGAACTTTCTCCGGATGCTGAAGTTCAACTAACTTCAGAAAAAACTCAGTCTCATCAATTTGTCGTGCTTGAATATAACGACAAACGGACCGGTATAGTAGGAGGGCAAATGTCGATCTTCTAATGATTACAAATTTTCTGAAAGCCTAGACCGTCGAGTAATATATACATTCGACGGTCTTTCTATTTTTTGTTGTCGTTTAATTAGGAATTTGGTATGATATGAACATATCATCCTTGATCCTTTATTCCTAGCCTGCGTCATGCGACATACAGGTCATTCTAAGTTTTAACTATTATTTTAGGTATTTCTATGTCAAAAATTCGCCTCTATGGGTGCCGAAGTGTCTTTTGTTGATGCTTTGAGTACCAATAGGGGTTTTTATATATATATTGTAACCCTATTTATAACGCCTTTAGGTGGATTATCTGTTTCTTACGATAACTCACCGAAAGGCGTTTTTGATTATACAGTTATTGGTGATTGCTTGACTTATAAGAACGCATGTTCCTATAATCTAGTATACACCTAGATGATTAGTTAAATAATTCGGAGGTGTCGGAAGATGAAAAAAGCTATACACAGTAAACAACCAATCGGAACTTTAGGCGAGTATAAGAGTATTTGGATGGGCGTCGATGATCCTCTTGAGAGTGAATTGATTGCCAGAGAACTTAGAAAGAATCATCGCCGTCCTATGAAACAAATTCGCCGTATTGTTGCTGTAAAGTATTGGTTTCAGATCGTTCGGTGGACATTAGAAGATATGAGAGTTTATGCACCCCTTTTCGGTGCAGTTGTATTAGGAATTCTGTTGCTGCTCATCGCAGTGTCATGAGGTGATAGACGTGAGTCTCGAGACAGTTTTATGGGTACTTTTTATTTCTCCATTTGCTATTGGGATGCTGTCGGCATTCTTTGGCGGAGGAAATGCGATTACACCGGTTATTGTGGACTACCGGTCTTCTCAATCTGTGCAACCAGTTATTGAAAAAGAAGCTACGCACGAGAGTGAGTTTTTAATTGAACCTAAATTAGTACTGCCAGTTAATGAGCATTCTGCAATTCAAGCTCAGAAACTAGAGGAGTCGCCTCATGCAATGGATATTCTGCAAGATATTCCAGCAAATAACGAGGAAATGGTTACTAAGCCCATTCAATATGAAGTCTCAAATATCCCACAAGAATTGAATAATTCCATCGATGAGTTATTCAATGCTCTACATGGAAATCCGAATGAAGATGTTCTTGCTCACATACCTGCAGAGGAAAACCATCAAATATTTAATCAGGACTTTCCTAGTGAATTTGAACTTCCTGTAACTGACTACGAGGACTTCGAAATTTACACACAGTCCATTGATGAGAGGCTCGATCAAATGGATTCGAATAGTCAGAATACATCTGGCGTTGTCTATAATTTTCCCTATGGTGAATCATTGCCCATACCATCACGTGAATATTTCGCACTGCAACAAAAGTATGGCTCAGAAATTGTTAGCAGGGTAACAACTACACCAGCTATTGGGGGAACTGGTGACCACGACTGCATGATTGGAAGGGTTATGCAGAAGCATAACCAAACAGTTTTGCAGTATGGGGATCACTATATTCCTTTGAAAGGAATATATGAGGCAGAGGGAGTATTTCTTGTCGAAGGAATGTTTGTAAAACCGGACCTATTCTTTGTGAGTGAACACACTGAGTTGGAGGGACAAACGAATTCGATCGGCAAGGCAGCGGAGAACTAGCACTCTCCGCTTTCTCAAAGGATTTAAGGGTATTTAGAACTAGTTCTTTATACTCTATAAATCCTTTGGGAAAGCGGTGAATTAGTCCGCTTTTGATACTCAATACACTAAAATTTGCTAAATTCAGCATCGACAATTTTCTAGTAGAGGTGTAAAATGGTGTCATAATATGAAATTTCATCGACTTAGTGATGTGAAAATATGAAATTTTACCTGTAATACATAAATATTTACCAGATTCATCAGTTTTTTTTCATACTTTAGGACGATCGTCTTAGATTTCTCACTTTTATATCGATAGGGGCGTTGATTTATGTCATCGAACAAGCATTTTACTAAAGGGAACAGTGATACAAAAGGGAACATTGGGATTAGCGAGATAGTAAGTAAGCCAGTAAACAATAATGAGCTTGCTGAACAGCTTAAAGCCGCAATTTTAGGAGAATGTTTCCCAGCAGATATGTCCAAGAACATGGGAGGTTGCCTTAAGTTTTCCGTTCGGGGAGGACAATTGGCGATTAATCATATACTTCTTGAACGTGAGCTAAGTCCGAAGGTACTTGAGCTCAAAGCTACAGATTCGGAAACAAAGACCGTAGTGGGGATGAAACGAAGCGGACTGAAAACACTGTTGATGATCCTCGATGCAGTTATAAAAGAGGAGGATCCTATTGATCATGCAACGGTTTTTGTTTACTACTCCGTAGCTGACAACGGGGAATTCGCCAGCGGAAAGCTTGTTGTTGAGAGAGGTATTCACCATCCCCGCTATTAAAACAAGTCTTGACATTTAGGTACCCAAACAGGATAATCTAGATATGATTCATTAATTGAATAATTCACGAGCGGAAGCACCGCCTACCATGGGAATATCCCACGGTTTGGCGGTGCTTTTTTTTGTTCTAAAAAAGGGGGAATGCCGTTGCAGATAGATAAGCATTGCAACAAGCTTTGATTCATTCAGATTGGTATTACTTATCTCATATTGTGGAAGGGGAATTAACTTGTTTAAGAAGTTGTTTCTTATGATGGCTCTCGCATTTTGCATGACAATAGTTATAGCTCCGGTGGGCGCCTCCGCTCAAGATGTCATTGATTCCGAACTTCAGGACAAGAATCAAACCTATAACCCGAACGACGCAAACGTAAAAAAAGTTAATGCACCACTAAAGACAATAGTACAGATCTTTGGTGGCGTCGGGGGAACTTGTTTTGTCCTTGCAGTTATGTACTATGCCATTATGATTATCTTTGGTTCTTTGAACCCGCAAAAGGCAGCCACCTACTGGAAAGCACTTATCGGTTGTGCTGCCGGTGCATTCATCTTCTTTGGTGCAGCAACTTTTGCCAATGTTATTGCATCACTTGCATCATAATTATCGATCAGGGTATTGCCATGGCCACCCTGCCTATCTGATTTTGGACGCGATCTGTCTGAGATCGCACTGGCAGGGTGGCCGATTTTATTCTTAAGAAAGTTAGGAGGATTGTTCAGTGAATAACGAGATTGTTGTACCGATCGACATTACTCAAGAAGAAAAATCGATTCTAGCAGTTCTATCAATGAGACAATTCTTCTTCTTGTTTCCGACGCTAGTTTTCTGTGGCGTAATTCTTATCTACGGAAACCTACCGTTCCTTGATGGCGGGGCTGAATGGATTGGAAAACTGATCATCATCGTAATCTTAGGTGGAATTTCATCTTTCTTGGCCTTTTTTAAATTCGAAAAATACGAGCAGTATGCAAGCGAGTTTATTGCCTGGAAAATTAAATTCCATCGTTCACAGAAAACTTATTCCCATATCTAAGATGGAAAGGGGCTCACACGGTTGCAAGTTTTTATAGTCTGCATGATGGTTTTTCTAGTCCTCATACTTACATTTTTGTTTATTGCGAAGAGAAGGATGGATCGAAATGAACCTATTATTGGATGGCAGCGCAAGCAGCATCTTGGAGAAGTAAATGGCACAGCAGCCAACACCCAAAATATTAATAAGGCCGATGAAAAGGAACAGAAAAATGACAAACAGGACATAAAGGATCTCATTGGGATAGAGGATATTCATCACGGGATATTCGTTAAAAAGAACAATGAATTTTGTGTAACTGTAGCCACCGAATCCATTAACTACGACCTTCTAAGTTCACAGGCACGACAAGCGACTATTTTGGGGTATAGCAGTTTATTTCGGGTCATACGCTTTCCGGTTCAAATTCTTGGACAAGCTGTCCGGCAGGATTTGAGAAAAGAAGAGAATCGTTGGAATTCGAATCTCGCAAAGTGCAACGATCAAACGAGAGATTACAATGCCAATGTAATTAAACATATCAAGGACAAATCGGAAAAAGAGTTTCGAATATCACGTAAGGTCTATTACGTCATAAGCTATGTTCCCTTACCGAGCAAGATGGGGGCTTTGAAACCAGATCAGCGTGAAGAAATGATTCGGAACGAGCTCTACCAAAGAGCAGCTACGGTTGTGGGCATGCTTCGTCAATGCGAGATCCACGCTACACTGCTTGATAGCTTGTCTGCAATGGAAGTTATGAAAAGAGCTTTGAACCGTGACCGCATGGTAATTAATCCAATTGATGATTTGATTACTCACGGAAAAGAAAAACTCTCGGCTTACATTACTGCAGATGTCATGTCGATGCCTGGTTTTGATGATCTTGTGTATGACGTTGAGGAGGTGCGGAAAATTGTTCAAACGTATGAAGAAGAAGAGGGAAGAGAACATAAACGAGCTGCAGGTGAGTGATGCACGTAAAGGAGAAAGGGATCATGAAGTACTAGGATTCCCGAGCATTGTTGATAACATGCTTAATGATGGAGCACATTTCGAAGATGACTACTTCATGTTAAAAACGGGTCTTGGTTCGACTAAGTACGGCCGATCGTTTTTCGTTAAACCCAGTGGCTATCCCCGAACTGTACGAATTGGTTGGTTGGAGGCCCTTTTTACTGGTGATGACCTGGACTGCTCAGTTCATATTGAACCTATTGATCGGAATGCAGCGATTAAGAAATTGCAAGATAAAATCGACGAGTTCGATACTGTTATTTACTCTGCAGCAAATCGCGGGGATCAAGCTAAAATTGATGATTCGGTACAAAAACGCGAGGATACTAAATTTCTTCAGCGTCAGATTAAGAGCAATCAAAATGGATTGTATTACGTTTCAGTTCAGGCCACCGTGTATGCTAACTCACTTGATGAACTAAATGCGAAGTGCGTTGAGGTGGAAAATGAGGTCGCTGGCGAATCCATTGAGATCTTGAGTGCATTCAACAGACAAAAAGAAGCTTTCCTTTCGTGTTTACCCCTAGGGAAGAATTATTTACCTAAATCGGATCGTAATCTTGATCAGTTGAGTCTTACTGCAATATTCCCTCATGCCAGCTCGAAGTTAAACCATCAAGGTGGATTTCCGATTGGTCGTTTTGGAAGGGATTACGTCTACTATAACAATTTCGACCCAAGTCTGAACAATTATTCGCTTGGTATCTTTGGAGTATCTGGTTCGGGTAAATCTGTGCTCGTAAAACAAATCATTGGACGAGGCTACATGGATGGCATCATGAAAAACGTAATCATCGATGTGGAACCTGAGTATCGTGAATTGACCTATGCACTTGGAGGGGTTGTTGTTCCAATTTATCCATCGAAGGATGATGATGTCAGTCGGATTAATCCGCTGGATATCTTTCCTGAGAAGGAAGTTAAGAATAAGGGCACAGATGATGAATTTATTGATGAGAAGATTAACTTAAACGAGAAAATTAAGGAAGCCCTTGAATTCTTTAAAGTTATGAAGGAGTCCCTTACTCCTGATAACCGAGGACTAAGTGCAGTAGAAATCGGGGTTCTTAATGATATTCTAGAAAATCTGTATATCAGTCGAGGGATAACCGAAGATCCGGATTCAATCTATGAACAAATTGAACATTTCGATGATTTTGGTTCTTTCACTTATCGTAAACAGCTCATTCAAATGCCAACGATAACTGATGTGTACGAGGCGCTGTGCGAAGAAGCCCAGAATGATTATGGCGATGAACTTCGTGAGCTGTGTAATGTCGTTAAGTTGTTCACGAGAAATAAAGCTTTCGGTATGTTTGATGGTCAGACAAAAATTATTTCCGAAAACAATGTCTCTTTGGATGAAGCACCTGTCGTAACGTTTGACATCAGTAAGCTATCAAGTAATGGTATCGAACGTCCTCTTGCTCAACATGTGCTTATGACTTGGGTTTGGAACAGGTTTATTGTCTCAAATCCTAAAGTAAAGAAACGGGTTATCTGTGATGAAGCATGGATGATGATTAAATACTCTTCCATGATGGAATGGCTTAAAATTCTTAGCGCACGCGGACGGAAGTGGAACGTTTCTCTGACGCTTGTTTCACAACGTTACGAAATGTTTGATCGGACTGAATCTGCAAGAGATGTGGTTGCGCAGTTTGACACGGTTTGTTTCCTTAGACAGAGTGATCAAGACATCAACCCAATCCTGAGTACTTTTAGATTAAGCGAAGATGTAGGTAACTTGATCCGCACAGCTTCGACTGGTCAGGTTCTTATGAAAGCCGGAAAACAAATTGTTACATTCCAATCTGAACCGACGCCTGAAGAGTGGGTTTACCTTAATACCAACCAGAATGTCGAACTTGCTCCAAAGAAGAAATCGAGAGAAGAAATGATAGATTGGCTAAACGATAAGTCTCACCTTCAGGAAGGTGATGTCGCTTGATAAGAAGCAGTAGGCTTTTCTTATCCGTACTCCTTTTGCTAATTCTTGCCGGTTATGGTGAGGTATCTGCCTCGGGTTCTATTGGTTCAACGCTTACATCCACTATTGGCGGGGATAGCCTCTTTAATGAGGATCAATTATCTAATGGTGGAGATACAAGTGGTGCTCTTGTTGGTGACGAGACGGTAGATATGTTGAAAGAAGCGGAAGATGAAGCCAATCTGATGAATGGATTCATTATAGGTCAAGTAAATAACTTGATGACGATTCCGGGTATAAACAGCTTGCAAAATCTAGTCTTCGGAAATCCCTATGAAACTTGGGGGTTTGGTAATGATCCGAGCGATAAGTTGGTCGACGGTATCTTCTTTCAGTCCGAATTAGAGAATGTGATTCATCCACTTATAGCCACATTCTCGGGTGTGTATGCCACCGTTTTAATGCTCGCAATTATGATGTCATCCATGAAGCTTGGGATGAAAGCCCATAGTCCACAATCAAAAGAAGACTTTTGGAAGGATGTCCATATGTATGTCGCGTCTGCATTCTTCATGGGTCTTTTTTGGATGTTGTTCCACATCCTTATGGCTACAAACTGGGGCATTGTACAGGGTGTAGCATCAACGTTACAGAGTCTTAATAAACCTTTAGATGGTATATCTATCATCGCAACAGCAACGAATGATGATTCTTATTCATTTAAAATGGGAGACTTATTTGTATTTTTGGCAGAATGGGGATTGGCAGCCTATCTCAACTTCATATATATCGCACGCAAAATCATCATTATACTTCTTTGCGTGATGTCACCATTTGCAGCGTACAGTCTATTGTTTGCAAAGACCCGTTCTTTTTTTGGAACTTACATGAAGGAACTACTAGGGAACATTTTCCTGCCTTCAATTCATGCAATTATCCTTTTCATCTTTGTACAAATGGCTGGGAATCTTGGTCAGGGAATGGGGCCAATGATCTTTAAGTTAGGCATGATTATCATGTTTGTACCCGTAACGGGAATGGTTTCTAAGTGGTTGAATCTAGGTGATGCTAGCACGAGTATGGGACGGACTGCAACAGCACTCGGGCTTGGATCCATTGGCGGAGCAATGATGTTATCGAGGAATGTTATGAGCATGACTGGTAAAGGTAAAGCTGGCTTCGGTAACTCGAGTTCTTCCGGAAGTGGAGGAGCTGGAGCGGAGACACCAGGGGGGACGGATGTCCCCATGGGCAATGACGCAGGTAGATCTGCGATTACTCGTGCAGCTGAAGGTGGATCTACTTGGAATAAGATTAAAAAAGTTGGAAGTGTTGGCGGTGCGGTAGCAGGAGGAACGTTTGGTTTACCATTCGGTGCTGGTGGGGTAGCTGCTGGAGCAGCAATCGGTTCTAAAGCAGTCGCTGGTGTTCTACAAACGACAAG
Organism: Paenibacillus sp. PDC88; assembly: GCF_900106725.1. Classification (NCBI taxonomy): domain Bacteria; kingdom Bacillati; phylum Bacillota; class Bacilli; order Caryophanales; family Paenibacillaceae; genus Paenibacillus; species Paenibacillus sp. PDC88. Next base: position 103,404 of record NZ_FNNT01000012.1, read on the forward strand.
GAATGCAACAACCGGCGCACGCGATTTAGGTAGAACCGCACTAAACTCCTTTAGGGGGACAGATGCAAACGGGAACCCTTCAGGGAAAATAAGTTTAGGTAATTTCAAAGAAAAATGGAGCGACCTAGCTGAAAGACGTCAGATGGTCGGTAATCTTGGAGAAGCTGCCGGTAAAATGACTGGTGCTGCCGGAGCCACTATTGGTGGAGTAGTAGCTGGACCGGTTGGAGCTGCAATCGGAGGGGCATTCGGGAACAAGATAGGTACAGCAGGACGTGCAATGGGCCAGATGCTTTCTGGAGTAAGCCGCCAACGTGCCTTTGAGCACGGAGCCGGTATTCGTATGGATGGATCCTTAAGTCCTCGTGGGATGACCATGGATCAAATTGCTTCTGATCCGAGATTTAGCGGAAGTGAAGCTCGATGGAACCAAACGAATGATCGTTCTTGGTACGAGGCAAAGGATGCAGTTACCGGTAATTGGGAGAGGGTCGGTGGATATGGTGCCGGCGATTCTTCTCTTAAGACAGGACAGCTTCGGATGATTGACTATGACATTCGTAAGGGATCCGGGCCGAATGGTGGCGAGACTTGGACTCGTGGAGAAAACGGATCGTATACCCGAACGATAAATCAGCCACTTCAATCTGATGACAAAGGTAACATCCTCCAGAAGCCACGCACTGAGCGAGAGCTGGTAGGAATGAGCGGCTCTTCAGCAAGCTTTGGTCGGAAAAGTGAAGCCTACATCGCAGACACATCTAGGAAGAAGCTCTATTCTGACAATAGCTTCGACCATCGTCGCCTGAACACCGAGGATTACTTCAATCATACTAACAATGGCCGAAAATCGGATGTAAACGGAAAGGTTGTATCCGATATGCGATCTGGGAGTGACAAAGTTGCTGATTTCGTAGGTTTGACTGCTCCTAAAATGACACGATCAGCTACTAAAAACTTCATGGAAGGCGCGAAACGGGTCGGCTGGGCACAAGCAGGTGCTTACAATAATACCGATCGCAAGCGAGACATTATTTAAAGGTGATCTAGATTCTAAGAGGCGATCAGAGGATTTCCTCTTAGAATTGGAGGTGATAGTTTTTGAGCGCACATGACGTAGGTCGAGAAGCAACAGAACAAGGTGGTGGAGCATTAAAAAAAGTAGGTTCGAGAGCTGCTGGAAGAGCAGTTGGCAAGGCTGGTAAATATATAAAGAAACTACTCGTGAGATTCTTGAAGCAACTCATTCTCTCAATCGGTAAGATTATTGCATCTTTGGTTGGTCCTTGGGCAGTTATAATAATTATTGGACTTTTATTGATTTTAGGAGTGCTGTCAGCAATCCCGTTCTCTGACTGGTTTTTGGGTGGGAACGCACGGAGTGATGCTCAAAAGAATGCCGACTTAAAATATGAGCAGCAATTCAAGTCTGCAGCAGAAGCAACTGTTGCAGAATTATGGGATATCGAAGCGGATAGTTCTTGGAAAACCCAAGTTGTTAAAACTGTGAAACCAAGTTGGGGGATTCCTGCAGGTTTGGTACGATATGAGATTCTAGTGAATCAGAATGAAAAAATAGAGCTGGACGACTATGATCCTGACGATTTGATTAAAAGTTTTACTCCTTCGTTTTCTTACACTAAAATAAGCGACGATACTAACCGTTATAAACATGTAGTAGCTTGTACTTATAATGAAACAGATAAAGAAACCGGGGAAACAAAGAGTTGGACGGATACAGAGACAACTTATACCGAAAGTAAACGCGCATCTCACGATGTACTAACTAACATCAGTCTTGACTATGGCAATATGGAAATAAAACCTCTAAAGCGATATTACCCTGGGGGAACTCTACAACCTACAGATAACTGGGAACAAGAGAGCACGTCGTCTAGCGAAAATTGTACGACGACAACGTACAAGCAGTACGATCATACAACAGTAGATGATCGTTATGCCCCCAGTCTCTCAGTCGATGGACAAGCCTTTCAAAAAATTCTTATAGACCTTGGGGTAAGCGAAGACGACATGAAACTATTTTATGAGTTCGTAACCACTGCAGATCCAGACTGGAATCCTGCTTTGTACGGTGGGGACGCCTCGAACTTCCCAGGAGAATGGCTCCCTGGCTCTGCCTCGGTTCCAGACGTCGTATTGCGTTATGAGCCTATTGTTAGAAAATACCTTGAGCTAAAAGGCATGGCAGAACATACCCAACTCATTCTTGCTGTAATCATGCAAGAAACCGGTGGCCGATATCTCGACATCATGCAATCTTCCGAATCACTGGGACTTCCACCAAATACGATTACAGATCCAGAAGTATCTATACAAGCAGGCATTAATCATTTTGCGTCTGTCTATCAATCGGCTGGTGGTGATATTGAATTAACCCTTCAGGCTTATAACTTTGGGGGAGGATACATATCGTACGCAAAAGAACACGGAGGTCACTCAAAAGAGGTCGCATTAGCTTTCAGTCAAATGATGGCTGAGAAAAATGGATGGAAGAGATATGGTGATCCATTATATGTTGACCACGTTATGAGATACTATAATGCGACCAACGTTGCTATTAACATCCCCCCAGGAGAGCAGATATTTGATGTTCAAAACGTTTTGAATATTATGAGCGAGTATCTTGGACAGCCGTATGTTTGGGGCGGTAAGGGACCTAGTGAAGGATTTGACTGCTCCGGATTGATCTCTTACGCTTTCGGCCTAATTGGAATTGATTTGTCCGGTAATGCGCATACCCAGTATAACAAGACAGTTCCTATTGACGAGAGTGAAGCAAAGCCCGGAGATTTAGTATTCTGGGAAACTTATAAGAAAGCTCCTTCTCACGTAGGGATGTATCTGGGTGATGGGAAATTTATCAACTCTGGTAGTTCACTAGGAGTAAGCATTGATAAATTGTCTCGCTGGAAAAATTATAAATTCCTCGGATTTCGTCGGGTTATTAAATAAATTGTATTGTGAGGTGAGTGAAGGTGAGTAACAGAAAGTTCTATGCGTTGTTGGGAGTTGTTTTAATTCTTGGAATCGTTGGAAGCCTAGTCTTTTCCTCCAATTCGGGCCTTAAAAAAGAGATAGAAATGGAACAGGCCGGTATCGAACTCAACACTCAATTTGTAGATAAGTTTTTTAATTATGCTTCTACGAAGCAGCGATACGATAACGTGAAGTCTTTGATGACTGAGCGAGGCTATAGATCAACTTATCCATCCGGAATGGAACTGCCGGCCGACAGCTCTGTAAAATCTCAGGTATCAAACTTGAAGATTTATGTACAAAAAGCTCCATCTGTTAAAGAGAACCAAATGGAGATATTAAATCAATTCGTAGCCACTACCGAATTTAATGAAATTCAAAGCTCTAAGGAAGTAATCATGAAGACATTCCTCGTTTATGAGGAATCGGTTGGTTGGATGATCAACGACATCGAGATGATTATACAGAATGCAGAAGAATAAAACCAAAGGGGGTGCTCCCAGATGTACGAAAACGTAACAGAAGCCGTTTATCAACTTGTTAGACTTGTTCAAATAGTTGGTATACCAATATTCGGCTGCCTATTCGGAATAGGATTTATTCTTCTTCTAACTGCAGGGAAGAATCCCATTCGAAAGAGAAGAGGTTTGCTGTTCGTGATCTTTTTTGGAATAGGTACATTTTTAGTTGCCTATGTTCCTGCTATCGTGCACACTTTCGCTGGAGATGCACCAGGCCAAGCCTCAAGTGCTAAGACTGTTGAAGAGATTGTTGATTCCACAACACCGCTTGGCAGCATCATCTTTAATGCTCTGAAATATATCGCGATTCCTGTTACAGCAACTATGTTTTACATTGGTATATTTGTACGTTTGCTGGCAGGGAAAGATCCGGCCAGAAAACGGCTCGGCATTGGTTTAGCCATGTTTTCGCCTCTTACAATGGCTATCGTCTTGGCAATTCCTTTACTTTTACCTAAACTTTGATCTGAACAATTTGGAACTGGAGTGATAGATGGGTGATTAATCCTAAGCTTGATTCAAGGTTTGAAGAAATGCGTTCAATTTTAGAGCAGACTGCCTTAAAGTATGGATTAAATCACCCAGAGGTTCTGCATCTTAGCCAAGAATTGGACAAAATTCATAACGAATTACTACAAGAAAGATAGGAGCAGGGGTAAGCACCCTGCTCCTTTTCTATATATAGTCGTAAATCATGAACAATGTCTACATTTTTTTGTATAAATTATACAATTCAACATTGTGTTTTTTTGATACATGTAATAATATTGGAAAATGGGATGATAATAATACGTTTGTGTATCTATAATAATATTCTTGAGAAAACATTTAAAAGAAATAAGTGATCTCGTTATTATCTACATCTACCAGTAAGGAATGATTAAAATGTTTGATAATCTGTCAAAAGAAGAATATGAGAAGTTATATGATGAGATCATATTTAAGTTAACTGCTCCATTTCCTGAAGGCACAGTAGAGTTTAAAAACAATAACAAGGCCAGTGCTTATATACCGTCACATCCAATTCAATATAGGATTCGTACTGCAGCTGGGCCCTACTGGTCTTGGCGAGTAACCACTGAAAAACCTATTTATCACGAAGAGACGGATGAAATAGAGGTGCGGGGTGTCCTAACTATCTTGAATGCGAGTGCGGAAGGACAAGGATTTGCAACTTTGGATCGGAAGAAAGATACGAGAAAGATCATGTTCTACAAAGAGTCTATACGAGCGGCAGCAAGTGATGCATTACGTGACGCGGCAGATGCCTTTGGGGTAGGCCATTATAATCTTGCTCCATATAGAGAATGGGCTAAGAATCCAGGGGCAGGCTTGATTGATATTGCTCAAGTGCCCGTAAGAAAAAGTGAGTTACCAACAGAAACGACCAATAAGATCGAAGTATTTTATTGCAAGAACTGTAATGTTGTCCTAAGCCAAGAGGACCTAGATTACCTGAAACTTGTAAAATGGACAATAAAAGTGTGTAAGGAACATGTGCCTGAATATCAGAAGAGGAAGTTTGACCCGAATTATAAACCAAAAGAGGGATAGCAATGGCAAAAAGCTTTATACTTACTTGTTCGTTGTGTGAGAACTTCGACTCTATGAAGAAAAAATGTAAAGTAAACGGAGTCGATCGTTACGCACACGACGCTACATATGCATCTGAATGTAATTCTAATGGGAATTTCGTTCGCTATATGAATGTAATTCCGGACGTATATAATTACTACTCTGAAAACGAGGATACACCGGTGGACTGGGCCCCGGACTTAAAAAGGATTCCAACAGATAAGAATGATCTTCCGCTGATTGTGAAGACGAAACGAGGGTTAGAAAGAGCAATTCCTGCAGATCATTCAGTTGAGCTGAAAGTGGATACATTAATTGAAGGTAAAGTTCCGGCGATCTTAACTTATCAAGGACAAAGAGAGTTGATATATGAGCTTGGCATCTCCATCAGTCAAAGTCTCGCGGATAAAGCAGGAGTTCCATTAAAGGTCCTCCCTGAAGAGGTGGGATGGGAAGGAATTCCGGAGTTAGTAGGTGTATACCTGGGAGCAACAAAATCATACGATCGGGGTGGAAAGGCATGGTTAACAAACAAACCTGTCAAATGGAAATCTTAGATGACTCTGTAAACGATATTCGCTCTAATATTGTTCACTGGCTATCGGAACTTTATAAAAAAATTAGTAGTTTAGGTAAAGCTGAACAAGAGCATAAATTTGAGAATTATAAGCTTGTTTTCCGAGGTGGAGTCATGAGCATAGAAGGATCCAGTGATGTAATTGAAGTTAGCGGAGATCGCTACTCTGATGTTCGTTTGGGAAAAAAGATACGTTCCTATTCACATATTCCGGTTGAGTGGATCACTAACTTCTGCTTATGACGCCTCGTATACCGCTAACTGTTGAGATCTACCACCATCTATTAGATGTTGTAAAGGAAAAATTACTTCAGTCGCTTGAACACGAATATGAGAGTGTTACTGAGATAGTAAACCTAGCATCTATTAAATTCATTAAAGATACAAATGCACCATTGCCTTATAACCCAGCCAGGATAAGTCAGTCAAAGATGAAGCAAATCTTGTGTGATGATCTCTTTCCTCGTAGAAAGACTTTAGTTTCCGTCGATAAAGCTCTGTTTGATTCATTTAAACGCATGATACTCGAGCGATCATTTCAACTTTATGAGGTTGATAAAAATGAGGTTGTCATCTCAAATAGGTATGCAGTTGAGACTGCATTGTGGTTAACAGTTCGAGCGAACGAATTGATTAGGAATGATCCCTACTTTGATGATGAACTATTGCTGCAGCAGTTAGACATTCAGCAAATAATCATTGGGTCATTAAATAATGTCGCTTCTATTGTGGGTCATTCTCCAACTGCAAGGCAGTATGAGAAACATCGAAAGGCAGCAGGAGGTCCATCCCTTAGTTTCATAAAAAATGAATTCGGTACATTCAATGAAGCAAAGAGGTTTGCAGGGCTTGAGGAACGACCTAGGGGGAAGAATCAAAAGTATATTTAAACAAGGCTTTATCGTATTCACCTCTGATATTTTTTCTGATATAATTGCAATAAATTAAACCGAATACAAACACAGCCGGAAGCACCGCTGATTAGGGGAAACCTTGATACGCGGTGCTTCTATTTTTTTAATAATGATGATGTGGAGGGTTTATGATGTTAATGAATACACGTATTCCAAGCCGTTTCGTTGGTATGACACCAGGTGAGTTCGTAGTAGTTGGACTTTCCTTTAGACCGATGAGAGAGGAGGGATTTCGTTCTGATTTTGGTGGAATTCTAGATTTCCATTTTAAAATTGGTGATGTGGAAAAGCCGTTGGATATCGTATCGGCACTAATAATAACAGAGCAAAAAGTTATTAATTAAGCTATATCATAATTGAGAGTGACTTTTAGGGAGGCTGACATGAATCATCTTACATATTTAGGGTTGGACATATCTACGAATTTTACGGACGGTCAAGATTATCTAGAATTAAGAGGGCAAGTGCGTATCATGGATGATCAAACCGGTCAAGAAAAGACTGTAGGGAAGATTACTGCTACTGTACTTTCTGAACAATGGAGTGAAGTGAAGTTGGTCTCTATTGCTGCAGGAATAGATGAAAGGCTTCATAGCTGTCTAAAGTGTCTTGAAGAGTATGACCTTTTCGTTGGTAAGGTTGCGGTCATACTGAAGAGTGAATTTATTGGAGAATTCAAGAGATATGAAGAGCAGGCGTTTCGTGACCTTACATATTTTTTAGATAGGGCGTTACAAGTGGACCATACGATAACATCCTTTCCATTCGAAAGACAACTAAAAAAAGAATTAGGCTACCAAAGGACATGGGGACCGGATAAACGATCATATTCCATCAGAACAACCCGCGAATTCGAGCCGTGCATTCCCGATGTTTCTATTGTTCCATTTGATTATCAGACAAAGCAGGTTGGTCCAATATATAATCGTTTGAGAACAAATTTCGAACCGAGCTCAGTTCTTAGTTTATCTGATGAAGCAAGAAAAGTAATATCAATATTAGAAACTAACAGAGGAAGGGCACTAAACAAAGCGGATATACTCAAAGAGTGTCCTTTCTCGGAAGATGAATTAAGTTTAGCTATGCTGGAACTTATAGAGATTGACTTAATAATAGAGGAGAGTGCGGAACAACAACTCTCCTGCGACCCGAAATCAAGTGAAGAATGTACAGCTGCTATCACAGAGCTAAGTATACTAGGAGATGTCAAAACAGGGAATGTCGCAAGGGTAGCTGAATTGATTGAATCTGGTGCTGATATTAATGAACTTACAGCAGAAGGTTGGAATGCACTTTTTATTGCAATAGACAATAAAGATAATGAAATGGCGAAATTATTACTACTAAAAGGAATTAATGCAAATTATGAATCTATAGACGGTACAACGGCACTTAAATTCTCTTGGCGCACTCAAAACCGGATAATCGAGCATATTCTAACCCAGTACGGAGTAACAATGAGGTTTGAATAAAGAAAAGCAGACGGACGAAATTATTAAAACTCATCGTCCTTCTGCTTTTCTTTGTATATTTTATATATTTTCAAGGGGAGTACGAATGCAACTAAAGTTAATGATGCTGCAAGTAGGAGTTGATTTAATGAGTTCGGCTCAATCGCTGATGAAATAGTGAACAGCATCCAGAGTAAGGCTATAAGATAAAAAGCCATTACTCCAGCGAACATGTTATACCTTACCATAAAATGCATGAATCCATGAGTATCGATCGACCGTTTCTTGGCCATTATCAAGCCAAATGCCTGAAGGCAAGCTAAGATGACTATAATCCAAAGGATAACGTTCAAGTGGTTTACTCCTCTCTCAAGGGACTTCTGAACACACTTACCTTAATGTAACTGCTATATCGTCGGGATTTGCAAGTTACTATTTCTCCGTTTCATTCTGTATTGTAAATTCAAGCGCACTGACTTAACTTCTTCTTAAACAATTTGTCACTGAAGGAAACTTATAAACGCGTGGCTTCAAGTTCATGTTGCTTGATTGACTGTTGGTTTCAACGAGAATCCGACATAGTTAAAGCTGTTATCTGTCTCTTAAATGGTTAGCCCACTGAATTTTGTATATTTATACTTATTGTACAGCAACGGTTGCATAGGTGCATTCTCATTTCTTGTTGTTTCTATAATTAGGTGAACAACCTGGTACTTTTCCTACTATATATACTGATAATTTAGAATCTGTTATAATCGAATCATAATCTTTATTTTTCCTATCACTCTAAGTGGAGGCATGCGCCAAGCCACTCATTCTAATCTTGTTTTTAATTTTGATTTTATTTGCAAAAATGCGCCCATATGGGTTTTATGACGTACTCGAAATAACGCTTGACCATAGCGGCTAATGTTAATGCATTGGACGTTTTGGTCAGGCGTTTTTTATTGCCTGAATACCAAAAATAAACTATGAGGAGATTATTATTATGGACGAAATGTAAGAGGGCAGATAAGAAAACTGAAGCAGGAGGATGAATCGTGAAGAGAAGAATTGCTTTAATCATTGAGTCACAAACGCGAAAGGCTGATCCCATGCCTGCGCATCTTTTTTACAAGAGTCCAAAGAGTCGGTGGATTAACGCTGTAATTGATTTTATGGAAGTTAGAGATTTTCCCCGGGAAGATATCTTTTTCCTAAGTCTGGTAAATCGTTGCATGTATAGGTATGACGAAACAGTCAGACCTTATCCAAAGCGTGAATATCATCCCCGTAGGAAGGAATGCGCTAGCTTTGCAAAGGAAGTTCTGGATTTTCTTCAAAGTTTTCAGGAACCGCTGTTTGTGGAATTACATATGAGTCTGACATTAGCCAACGAACTTAGATGGCTTTTCCATGAACATGGAATTGAGCATAAGTTTTATGGCGAAGGGCAGTCATTGGCTGGTAAGCCGGTTTACTATCAGCGACTCATCGAAGAAGAGAAAACTCTTCGAAAGGTTCAAGATATAAAGCGGGAAAAGTGGGAGTTAGCAGCTGGAATTATGACTCGCTCCCCTGCGGAGGCTCAGTGGATTTTAGATGAATTTGGACATAAGAGTTATATGTTTCCACCTCAGGTTGAGACTATCTTGGAAGATCTGAAGCATGTCATGAAGAAGCATCATGTGCGCCGAAAGGACGAACAAAAAGCATTTGATGACTTCATTGAAGCTATAGACCAAGAAGATCGTGCTATTGAATTCCAAGAGTTCTGTCAAGATATAAACCTTCTTCATAAATTGTGTGCTAAAAGAGAAGAGTATGAGGCACTTAAGAGGGAGTTTGGCAGAACTATGTCTAGGTTTGAGCGGTACTTGATAAAACGAGAGTATGCGTTAGAGTTCGAAAATAAGATTAGCGCGACCTTACTGAAACTCCAAATCAATTTGTTATAGATAAATGGTGATGCGAATGAATTTTGCTTATAGTATACCGATTGTTACTCTCTGATCCAAGGCGCGATGAAGGAACATAGGAGCAGCTGGTAAAGGAGAACCAGACTGTACACACTCCTTGTTTAGAGTCCATTGTGGCCACCTTCGGCTCATATCCCTAACGGGAAAAGTAGCGGCTGCGCAGCTCCTAGCTGTATGCGCGGTAGGAAAAGTGCTAGATTCCTGCCTTCTCCGACTTAAAAAAAGCTCGGAAAAGGAGAGTAACAATCATGAACAAGTTATCTAATGTTAAATCTACTATGCGCTATTATGGCGGGAAAAGTTGGCTTGCGAAGCACCTAATTTCCCTTTTTCCAGAGGACTATACTTACACAACCTTTGTGGACGTCTTTGGAGGAGGAGCGCACGTAGTTACTCAAAAGGCTAAAACCACACGTATTGAAGTGTTTAACGACAAGGACGCGGACCTAGCAAATTTCATGCTAATAATGGCAGGCGATCAGAGGGAAGAGTTAAAATGTCGTCTCCGTGCATTGCCAACAAGTCGGTACTTATTCGAAAAATGGCAGGATGAATGGTTTTCTGGCGAACGCCCCTCATCGGACATTGAGCGAGCGGTCAGGTACTATTATATCCAGAGAATGAAGATTGTACCTCACCCAAATGAAAAAAGTGGTTTTCGTTCGAGCAAGGTCAAGTGTCCTGCTCGAGACTATCAGAATTCTATCAACAACATTGATAGATTTGCTGATCGATTCAAAGAGATAATAATTGAAAAGAAGGATTTCCGAGACATCATTGATATGTATGATAGTCCATCGACTTTCTTTTTCGCTGATCCACCTTATCTAAATAATGAACATCTCTACAGTGGAGCGTTTCAACGACAAGACCACATTGATCTCTCGAAACGTCTAACTGACATTCAAGGGAAGGCGATGGTTACTTATTATGCTCATCCTTTGATACTCGATCTTTACAAGGATTGGCGTTTAGAAACCATTGATGCAGCTGTGGGTGGTGTTACGAAAAGGGCTTTGGGTCAGGTTCGTAATCGAAAGACGGAACACATCTTTATGAATTACCAGGAGGAGCGTCAATTAACCCTTTGGGATGCATAATAATATTATGGACAGAAGTGGGTAACCCTAACCCACTTCTTTCTTCTTATTTGAAAGTGAGGATTTTAGATGAAAGTTTCATTTATTATAGAATCGTCCAATCGAATTCAGAATGGACCGGCACACGAGTTTTACCGTGGAAAGGGCAGCCGATGGATAACTGCAGTCATAGATTATCTCAAAGAGTGTAAATTCCCGAAGGAGCATATTTACTTCTTGAGTTTTTACAATCAACGAATCATCGGGTTTGATGAAGTAGTTGAGGATTATCCGCTTAATCCTGCACCAAAAAGAACAGAGCAGAAAGCATTCTCAAATAAAATCTACCAGTTTATATCAGAAAAATATGCAGAAGCCGAGATAGATCTTCACGTCAGTAAGAGCATTTCAGCTCACCTGGTACCAATGTTAGAAGCTTCTGGACGAAAATACACCTTGTTTGCTGAAGGCGTGCAACTTGGTATGAAACCAAATTTTTATAAGGATCTAATTCTCCAAGAACGGGCAATGCGAAAGATGAAGGAGCTTCAAAATGAAAGGAATAAGATGATTGCAGTGCCTCAGAATTTTACTCCTCATGAAGCAGAGCAATTGATCGAGCAATATGGACATCTGGGGAAGCAATTTGGCATCGATCAATTGTTTTCAGAGATAAAAAAACTCTTAAAAACGTATCGGCAGCAAAGCCGACAATCATTGTGGACAAGTAACGAGTTTTATGACTCGATTCCAGCTAATGAAGTTGAGCGGCTTCAGTCATTCTTTGGGCAGATTCACAGCATCTCAGATCTGATCGGAAGAGGGCATACGTTGGAGGAAATAAAGCAAAGACACGGAAGACTTGTTGCGAAATTTACTAACTGCTTGATTAAGCAACAAGTCTTACGAAATACAGAAAACAGAATAAGCGAGGTCCTTCTTCGTGTACAGATTGTCTTGTTAAAAGGGTGATGCGAATGAAATCGTTTGTGCAACATTTATGGGGATTTCTCCACTAAAGGTGCAAGAAGGTAACCGACTTTAGGTTGGTTTGCAAGTCCAAAGTGGCTCGCCTTCGTGCTGATAACCCGTTCGGGAGGAGTAGCATCTGCAGGTAACGCTGCAGAAGAGGCAACAACAGAGTCTCGCCTGATCCAAATCTGATTTAATGATTTGGAAGGGGAACTCCCCATGAATACCATCGAACATATTGATTGTCTGAAGGGCATGCAACAACTGCAGGAAGAAAGTGTGGATTTGATCATTACCTCTCCTCCGTATAACATCGGAAAGTCTTATGAATCTAAAGAGGAGCTTTCCGTTTATTTGGAGTGGCAACGAGATGTTATCCACTCCTGCGCTCGCGTGCTTAGAAATGGAGGAAGTATTGCGTACCAAGTTGGCAATTACGTAGATAAAGGTAGAGTGTACCCACTAGACTGTCTTTTATTTAGTTATTTTTTAGAGGTAGGATTGGTACCTAGGAACCGAATAGTATGGCATTTTGAGCATGGATTACACTGTAAGAAGCGACTATCCGGAAGGTATGAAACGGTACTCTGGTTTACCAAAGGGAACAACTATACCTTTAACTTGGATTTTATCCGTGTGCCGCAGAAGTACCCCAATAAGAAACATTTTAAAGGTCCTAAGAAGGGACAACTGTCTGGAAATCCCCTTGGCAAGAATCCTGGTGATGTATGGTCTATTACTAATGTAAAAAACAATCATCCGGAAAAAACTGATCATGAATGTCAGTTTCCACTAGATCTCATTCGCCCATTGATAAAGGCTTTAAGTAATCCAGGAGATCTGATACTCGACCCATTCATGGGATCCGGTACTGTGGCCGTAGGAGCTTCAGAGCTCTTACGAAACTATATTGGATTCGAGTTATTGGAGAAAAACGTGGTAATCGCAAAAGAAAGGTTAATCAACCTAAACTTATAGGTTGTCACTGTAAGGACCCTTTTCTAAGGGTCCTTTTTAATTTCTGTGATATTAATTCTTCTTGTTTCGTGTTATTATATCCATATATCTTAATTCAACCTCACTGAACTCTCCAGCATGCGCAAAGAGAGCATTCTAATGTAAGAAACACCTCACAAGGTGATTAAAGGATTAATGCACACTGTTCGTGTGACCATTTCTTTAGTCGACTCGTGAGGTGTTTTTTATTTTACACCTACAACCCAAAAATTTGATTTACGGAGGAGATTTTATTGAAAACGGCACAAGTAGGACATTTAGATGATTTGGGAATCCAAAACCAGACAGGTAATTCAAGGGTGAATGGAAAGGTATATGATGATGAGCAGTTTACTCAACAATTAGATCAAATAATAAAAGTGTTTAACACAACAAATGGAACTAGATTTAGTTTCCCTAAAAATTTGTTATTAACATTCCTCGATTTATTGTCATCCGAAGGAATAACTGCACCTTTTGTACTTGTATGGCCTTTAGACAAGAAAGAAGGTCATCCGGAATTAGTATCAGTATGTGAACCCGGAGAATGGTCTATTAGAAACGCAGCCACAGCGCACACCCAAACGCACCCTGCTTTTGACGTTTGGAGAAAGCTCACACTTTCGTTAGTGGAAGTCATCCAAGGAAAACGGGATATCGAAACTGCATTTAATGTTATCTCGATTCGTGATTGTCTTCCCCAACACACCTTATTGGCCACAACCTGGCACATCGATGACATTCGAAAACAATTTCCATTTGGTACCTCGGATGAAGAGTTATATCAAAAGCTTCTCGGTTTAGAGAGTTCGCTTCAGAATGTGGCCGTGAGCAGTGGTAATGATGTCATCGAAAATCTTGCGTATGTCAACGATGTGGAAGTGGACAATGGAATTGTTATCCTTAATGCTTGGGCAATAAAGAATGCTGCGGATGGATATGGTGATACATTTATAGATGAGAAGACTGCCAGCGACGCCATGGAGAAATACGGTGAGGAAAACATCCGTAAAGGATTCGTAATTATCGGTGGAAGTTCTATTTCGCCATATATTGAGGAAAACTTCCTGGGTTTTTACGAGCATATGCTGGAGCTTATGAAAGACATCCTGAAGCATCCGGGTATGGAAAACTATCTAACTTCAGATAAGGAATCTTCAGGCTTAGGAGTTGAAGTTGGTATAGGAACAATTGTATTCGAGGGAACCGCGTACTCGATGAGACGCTGCTCCGTTTGCCACTGTGATTTTGTTTTGGAAAGCAGTGATGATCCTAGTAAAGATGGACCACGTCAGCTTGAATTTGACGATATTTGTGACAATTGCATAAGTCAGGGGCTTATAAACTAACCCCTGTCAATAAGAACGGAGAAGTGGAGATAGTTTTCCACTTCTCCTTTGTTTGCAACTCAATTCAAGGAGTGATTCCTTGTAGATGGTTTAGAATTAGTAGGAGAATCAGAATCGACGGAGCACCTAAAAGTTCTGTTCCTAAATGAACTGAAATTAATCAAGCTGAATCACTATAGAGATTTAAGTTTTTCGTATTTAACTCATATTAATTAAAGGAGCGGTATTAAATAATATGGAAATTGTTAAAATGTTAGTCCTATCAACCGTACATATCTCGGAATCAACAGCCAACCGCATGTTTATTGAAGGTAGTATGGATGAAGAGGCACGCTACTTTCAGAAGGTAGCAGGAAATGGTTTAAGCGTCATTTTGTATACAAAAGGGGAGCACGGTTGGCTAGTTCCAATCAATACAGATGATATTCATGAAGGCGAACAATTTAATAATGAAGACGAAACCCCTAAAGACCTTGCTACCGTCATTCGTTTTGCTTTGGAGCACGACTGCAGCTGGGTGATGTTCGATAAAGATGCAGAGTTTGTTGAGTCTCTTCCAAAGTTTGATTGGTGATTATACATTTCGGACATTTAAAAATGTGAGACTAGCTGAGTCCTTTATCAAATTGACCCGTAATATCAGTATTTCATTGATTTAATTCCATTTTTTTCTTATAATATGGACAATCGAATATCTGCCTACGAGGAAGCACCCGGGGCCACTGGAATTTAATCCAGTGGTCCTTTTTGCGTCTTTTAAGTTTAGGAAATCCATTATGAGGAGAAGTGGAGCTAGTGAAAAGTAAAATGTGGTCAAGATTTATTAGTTGTATGCTGATTTTCATATTGATGGTGACAGCAGCACCAATTTCAGTTTTTGCTAATAGCGAAGGAGATAGTCGTCTGGCAAGGGTTGATTTTTCAACTGATGTTTCTTTATCATCATCGTTTAGTCCAGATAATTACTCTTATACTGGAAGAGTGAGTTCGACAATATCCTCGCTAACCTTGACGCCATATGCAATGGATAGCGCGGTATCCATTCAAGTAAATGGTAATGGTGTTATCAATGGAGCGACCTCAAGTTTCATCAACCTTAATACCGGTTGGAATTACATTGAAGTTAGGGTTACTTCCCTGCGAGATAACACTGTCAGAAGCTATTCGTTCCAAATTAACCGAGAAGAAGATATCAACAATGCTGATCTGACTTCGCTTGTAATTGAAAATGCAGAGATAGACCAGAATTTCAAAGCAGACGTGCTGAGGTATACAGGAAAAGTGTTACCGTCTCAAACGTATGTTATTGTGAAACCCAAAGCACACAGTAACACTACTGTTAAGGTTAACGGTACGTACGTTGGAACAACTGGATATCACTTGGTGGACTTAAACGGTGGGATCAATACGATTACTGTTGTGGTAACTGCTAGCGGCGGTGCTACGAATCAATACGAGATAATACTAATTAAACCATCCCCTAGTAGTGATGCCGGTATTAAAAGTATTTCCGTAAACTCAAAGAGTTACAGCACTAACGGGGAAGCATTCGTCACATATATCCCTGAGGGCACCAGTAGCGTAGATATCCAGATAAATACTGAAGACTCATTTAGTACAATTATGCTCAACGGCCAGAAGGTTATCTCCGGGAAGATCGTTAACACCTACCTTAAAGAAGGAGCGAGTGTTGAATTGCCTATAGAAGTTATAGCGTCTAACGGTACCACAACTAAGAGCTACAAGCTCTATGTGATTAGACAGGCAAATACGACAGCAAGTATAAATGGTAGTTCACCTGAGTCAACTTCATCAGGAAGTGGATCAACACTATCGTCCAGTGCAGTTACCGTCAGTTCAAGCGGAGAAATCAATGTATTTGATGCCAAAGGAGCAAACGCAATTGTAGAACGAAGTGGTTCAGTTCGGACCTATAATGTCACTTTGAACACAGAGTCTATTTCTAAAGCAATTAATGATAGCCCCCGCTCAAACAAGCTGGTGGTCGACTATTCAGAAATGATAACATTGAATGACAAACTGAATTTAACCATTGATAGTAACTTGAGTAGTCTTCTTAGAACAAAGAACATTCCAGTAAAACTCATGGGCTCTATTGGTAACGTAACTGTTGATTTAAACAAAATGGTTGGATGGAATACTGGTGGTAGCATTTCGCTTGGAAAAGTAGAACTTGGCGCTAACTTTGATAAGGAGTACATTCCCGAAACGAATTTCATTCAATTTACCCATACAGGCAGCCCAGTAATTGGGGCGAATCCGTTTGATATTGAAATTAAAGTCTTCACCGAGGGAGACTTAAAGTTTGCCAATGTTTATGGCTATGACGGTGCTATATTTGATGTAGTAATGAGCACCTCGGGCGTGAATTCCAAAAAAGCTTCAAATGTTAAAGCGGGTAATTATATTGTAATGAGCTTCAAGAAATCGTTTACTGATATCAAGAATCATTGGTCCTATACGCTTATAGACTTTATGGCAAAGAAACAGTTAATTTCCGGTTATCCAGACGATTCTTTTCAACCAGATCGATACGTTTCACGTTCCGAATTCACTTCTATGCTGGTAAAGGCCCTAGGGGATAAGATGAAAACCCTAAATAACTCCGATGAACCATTTAAAGATGTAGAGGAAAATGACTGGTACTACGAGACAGTTAATTCAGCTTGGAAATATGGGATAGTTACTGGATTATCATCATTGGAATTTGTCCCTGATACCAACATTACGAGGGAACAAATGGCATCAATTGCTGTGAGGGCGCTGAAGCAAATTAAAAGCGCTTCTTCAATTTCTGATCTCCAGGCTAATAATATACTCAGTACCTATGTGGATGCAAAAGCAGTTAGCTCGTGGGCAAGAGTGGAAATGGCGACTGCAATTAATTCAAAGCTTATAGAGGGCGTTGGTCAAAACACTCTAGCGAGTCAAGCTTTGGCGACACGTGCGCAGGCAGCTGCAGTCGTATATAAAATTCTTGATCAAATTGACGCTTTCTAAGCGGACGGGGCACGCTCAGTGTGCCCCGTATGTTAAAATATTTAGTCATCGCTCACGTCTCTTTTAAACAGTTGTTACCTTGATGCCCCCTATATATGAACGTTACATTGTTAGCAATAATCGACTTTACAGTATATAGTACTGAGGGTATAATCTTATTTAATTGAATATCATAGATCGAGGAAGTACCTCGCAGCATGGACTATCGTCCATGACGCGAGGTTTTTTTGCGTTTCAGACCGAGATTGCTCTAACTATTTTTAATTTCAAATGGAGGTGATAGAAGAGGCTATCTATGGTTAGATCTTCAAAACTTGAATAGGAAAGTATAGTAATGATCTAACATACATGTGGAACTTTTAAAGTTCTAACACTCTAAAGATCTCGATCTATAGCAAATTGTTAATGATTAAAAGGAGAGGCGACCCTAATTGGAAAAGAACCTTAAGAGATCCTTATCTATACTCTTATCTGCATCACTTTTATCTACAATACTGCCTTTTCGTGAAGCTGTAGCAGCAAGTAATGCACCTAGCTTTACGGGTGTATATCAGAAAGATGACCATGTGAAATTGGAATGGGCTGTAGATATGAATCCTTCTGACATATTATCAAATACATCATATGAAAGCGGTCAGGAACAGCCGAATTTACTATGGGGTTGGACTGGAGCAAAAACAGGGAATCAATCAATTGTTAAAGGGAGTAATGGAACGAATGTTGTAAAACTAACAGATACCTACACAAATCGAGCTGGAAACTGGTTTAATTATCCAAATACAGATGCCGATTCTAGTATCCATTTATATAAAGGGAAATCTGTACCTGCGGGCTCGACATTGAGTTTGAGTTTCAAGGCAAAGATGACTGGCGGCACGACAGGAATGCTTTATTCCTTTATTACAACAGGCTGGTTCAAAAAAGGATATGAACGACGCGATGATAATGGAAGGATTATCCGTTTTGCTGAGGATGTAGATTTTAATAATCCACCTGAAGAATTCTCTGCTTACGTGGATGGCGGTACTTTGACAATGCAAGATACAAGTTTAGTTGTTGTATCCTCACATGGGACTAACTACGATTACGGTGTAATTTACTATGATTGGAATAACTCAAAAAAGAAATTTGTGAAAGGTACATCAGGAACCGGGGTATGGAATAACCCTTCACCGACTGGTCAGCCCATGACGATGAGGAAAGATGTTTTTAGAGTTGGTGAGCCATTACTTGTTTATAGAGAGCAACCCTCACATTTTCCAACCAGGTGGATGAATGAAACACAAAATAATCAGTGGGTTACTTATAGTTCCAATGTCTATATTTCAGAAAATACTGATTATGATTTTGTAAATCGTGGGGTACTTCCTTATATTGTATGGGCAACAGATGGAACCTTGGAATTAGATGACTTCAAATTAGGATATGCGACCGAGGTAGAAGTTTTTAGAGATAGTGAGTCTATTTATCGAGGCTATTTAGCTGATTATGAAGATTACGCTGCAACAGATAAAGCAAAACCAAATGTGCCAAGTAATGTGAAAGTAACTATGGGTTCTGATAGGAAGGCCCGAGTGACTTGGGATGCTGCCACTGACAGGGGTACTACATACAATTATACGATTAAAGGATATCCCAAAAATGCTAGTGAAACGTTAGTTTCGATTAAAAAACCTGTCACAGTTACTGCCGAAATCAAAGGTTATAGTCTAGTGATCGATCAAAATCCATCTACAATTCCAACAGCTAATATCACGACAACCAGCACCGGTTATACTATGCCAACTGTAGTAAATGGAAACTTTTATGTTCACATCGCAGCGGTAGATAACAAAAATAATATTTCAAGTGTAGTACATATACCCTATGTGGACACGACAAATCCAACAATAAATATTTCACCTAGTAATGAATCATGGACATCCGAGTCGATTGAATTGACTGCGGTAGCAAGTGACGGTGAAACCGGAGTCAAGCGGATTAAGCTTCCGGACGGCACTTGGGCAAATCATGCGACGGCGAGTTATTCCGTGACACAAAATGGAACGTACACCTTTGTGGCAGAAGACAACGCAGGAAATCAGACAGAGTATACCTACACGGTTAGTAACATCGATAAAACTGCTCCGACTATTCAGATTACACCGCAGAGCAGATCTTGGTCGGAAGAGGATATTCAGATTAAGATCCAGTATGCTGATGCTCAATCTGGAATTAATCCGAATAAACGGCAGTACAAGGTCACGACTTCTCCTGAAATGCCCACAGATTGGGACATTGCAGCAGAAGACGAACAGTTTCTCACGATCCATAATGAAGGCACCTGGTATATTCATGCGAAGACTACCGATCGAGTAGGCTATGAAACAACGATAACGACCGAACGACTTCAGCTGCAGGAACAACCCGCAGCTCCTGACCTGCAGGCTTATGGCATTGGTGAAAACAGTGCCACATTGGAATGGGCTGTACCTGCCGCATCAACGTATACAGACGGGTATCGATATACGGTTCAGAACTTATCGACAGGCCAAAGTTGGGAAGTCGAGCATCCAGCCAACTCCTTCGTCGATTCGTCCTTAAGTGGCGGGAACACCTATCAATACCAAGTAGTTGTAACGAACCATGTCGGTCAAAGCGTAAGTAATCCTATTGAAATCACAACCTTGCCAGAAAAACCATCGAGTGTGCAGGTAAGCAAGGATGGACGAGCTGCAGATCGGGCCTTGGTGAATATATCTCCTGTCGATTCAGCATCCAGCTACCGGATTGTCGCCACAGAAACAGCGACACAGCAGGAAGCATTCAACCAGACCGTTACCGACACAGTATATCAGCCTATCAATAACTTGAGACCAGGAAGCACTTATGATATCGCCGTTTCCGCGATTAATGCGACGGGCGAAGGCGAAGCCACACATGTCGGATTCCTCACACTTCCCGATACGCCAGCGGGATTTAGCGGATTGGAGATTACAGAGCATACGATCTCCCTGCTATGGAATAGTGTGAACACCGCGACCTATTATGCTCTTGAAAGAGATGAGCAGCTGATCTATGGAGGGACAGAGCCATCTTACCTCGATACAGGTCTAGAGTCAGGTACATCTTACGATTACCGAGTCGCTGCGGAGAATGAAACCGGCTATGGGGAGTACGCCACAATAGACGATGTCATCACCTTGCCGGCAAGGGTAGAAGGCATCCGCAGCCTTGCTTCTACCACCTCAGACATTTCTTTCGAATGGGATGCAGTTCGAGGAGCAGACGGGTATCTCCTTACCATCAATGGAGGAGAGGAGATCCAATTACCTGCAGAGACCCAGCAGTTTACAGCTTCCGGTCTGGAATCTGGCAGCACCTATGAAATCCAAGTGACAGCGAGTAACCGAAGCGGATCCGGACAATCCAACTCTATTGTTCTCTCCACGCTGCCTGACGCGCCAGCAGAAGTGCTTGTCCAAGAAATAGGAGAACAAGAAGCGACAGTGTGGATACCAGAAGTGCAGGGAGCCACGAAGTATCTCCTGTCTGTCAACGGAAGAACCTATGAAACGTCAAGCGGCGAGATGGTCATCACGGGGCTTAGCGGCGGACAGAATTATCCCTTTACGGTAGCAGCCGGGAATATGGCCGGTTATGGGGCCGCAACAAGCGGAGAGTTCCTAACGCTGCCTTACATGCCGAATAACGTACAGGCTGAGTCTACCGATCATTCAATCGAGATGTCTTGGGATGCAGTGCCATCGGCTACATCATATGTAGTTTATGACAGCCATGGCCAAGAGATCGAAGAGACTCACCAAACAAGCATTACCATGAACGGTCTTTCGCCAGGTAGACCGTATGATTTCCAGATTGCTGCAGTAAATGGAAGCGGAACAGGTAAGAAGGCTGCTTATACTTACTGGACCATCCCTGGATCCGCTGAGGACATCAAGATTGAGGGCATCACCGAACAGGGAGCTGATATCTCTTTTGAGGCAGTGGAGGGAGCTACCTACTACAAAGTGAGCGTGAATGGAAAAGAATACATCAGGGAGACACCCGGTTTAGCCCTAATTGATTTAAAACCAGGAACGACTTATGAATGGGCAGTACAAGCCGGTAACACGGCGGGTGAAGGAAGAAGTACAACGGGATCCTTCTTAACCCTTCCTGGGAAAGTAGATAATCTGTCAGCAAGTGCTACGGAAGACGCCATTTCGATGAGATGGGATCCTGTGAAATCGGCAACGAGCTATAAGATTTATGATGCCGAGATGAATTTAATCGAAGAAGTAGAGAGTGTAGATTACACTCTAAACGAGCTTCAGCCGGGAACGGATTATACTTTCATCCTCGAGGCAATCAATGCATCGGGAACGGGCCAAATGAACAGTATCTCTTATGTGACGGTCCCATCGCAACCAGCTGGTGCTGCTGTTACAAACATCACAGAGGATGCTGCAGAGATACGCATTCCGACTGTAAGCGGCGCTGTTTTTTATGAAGTAGATTTCGAGGGTGAGCTGTATACCCTTCAGGAAGACATGCTTCAGCTTACTGCATTGGAGCCCGGTGTCACCTATCAATACAGCGTAGCAGCCGGTAATCAGGCAGGGAAGAGCAAGAGCTATGTCGGAGAATTCACCACGCTTCCGGATACCGTATTGAACTTGTCAGCGCAGCCGCTAGACAGCAAGCGAGTTCGTCTGGAGTGGAGTCCCGTGAAGTCTGCAGATTACTACCAGGTGTATAATGCGGAGGGTCGAGTAATCGAGACGGCAAGCGATCCAGCAATCATCATCGAGCAGCTGAATCCGGGAACTTCCTATGAGTTTAGTGTCGGTGCCGTGAATGGATCCGGCGAAGGGAAGAAGTCCACGGTCAGCTCACTGACCATTCCGGATAAAATCGCTGATCTTACCATCGGCGAGGTCACGGAGAGCGAGGCGTCTCTTTCCTTTGAATCCGTGACCGGGGCCACATACTATACTTTGAATGTAAATAACATCGAGTCTAGAATCGCTTCTGATCAGCAGGAAATTGAATTGAAACATTTGACTCCGGGAACGAAGTATAGCGTAGGCCTTGCTGCAGGTAACGAGTCAGGGCAAGGGGAGAAGAACGAAATCACCTTCTTCACCCTTCCAGAAAAGCCGGCAGGCGTCAGAATGGGAGCGGTAGCAGCCGAACAAGCAACGGTGATCTGGGATGAAGTTGAGTCCGCCACTCGATATCAAGTTGTAGATGGAAATGGAGATACCCTTACGGAAACGAAGGAAACCAGAGCAACATTGTCCGAACTGGAGCCAGGCCAACAATATGACCTGTTTGTACGAGCAGAGAATGCTTCCGGATATAGCCAGTTGACACCGATCTCATTCCGAACACAACCAGCGAAGGTGGATGTTGAGATTAACGTGGATGAAGTCACCACCAGCGGCGCGAAAATATCTTGGGATCCTGTACCTGGAGTAGACGGATACAAAGTCTATCTGGACGGAGAGTTGGTGGAGGAAACGAGTGAGCCTGCGTATGAGTTTACGGATGTTATGAGTGCTGCCAAAATCACTGGTTGGTCAATCGTCCCTTACAACGAGGTTGCAGAAGTCGGGACAGTGCTCGTACCTGATGTATATACGCTGCCTTCGGATGCATATGAAATCAAGGTGAATGCTTCAAAAGCACGTGAATTGACCTTCGACATTGAAACGGAGCTGAAGAACGAGATCTTTGTTCTCTCTTATCGAGGAAACGAAGTCTACCGAGGGCAAGAAACTCATGTTGTACTTGACGATTTAATGCACCAGACAACCTATTCATTTGAAGCTTGGTCGGAAAATGAAGCGGGAGATCAATCCGATGTTAAAACGGTCGTAGGAACCACTTTGGATCGTCCAGAGGCACCTGTCTCTCCGCCAAGTGTGAACCCGCCTCAAATTTTACCAGAGGAGAACGGCAGCGAAGAAGAGGAACCCATATCGCCACCTATGCTAGAATCTCCATTTGAGGATATCGACAACTCTTGGGCGAAGGACCAGATCCTTAAGCTGTATGAATTAGGTATTGTGAAAGGAACAGGAACCCAATTCGAGCCGGCTCGATTAATTACCCGGATTGAATTTGTATCGCTACTTGTAAGAGCGCTGCAGCTGGAGACCGATGAGACCATTGAATTGACGTTTCACGATACGAATGAGACCGAGTGGTATGCTGAGGAATTGAAAATTGCACTCGCTAATCAAGTGGTCAAAGGATTTAGTGAAACCGAGTTTAGACCGAAAGAGATGATCACGAGAGAACAAGCATCTAAAATGCTGGCCAATGCACTGTACGGACCGATGATACCGGAAGGGAAAGTTGAATTCACGGATGTAGAAGAAGTATCCAGTTGGGCAAGATCAGAGGTCATTGGTTTAGGCGTCAATCAATTAGTTCAGGGATACCCGGACGGTACCTTTAAACCAAAGGGGAAGTTAACGAGAGCTGAGAGTGCAGCAATGATTTATCGGATGTACGATACAGTGTTTGGTATTCGTTAGATAATAGAGTTATTGTTTATCTTGAAGCAAGGGTTCTACACACCCTTGCTTTTTTTAAGATATCCCCCGATGGACTCCTAGTGAAAGGCTCATTATTTCAAGTTATAACTTCTATAAAAGCTTGGAAAGTAAGTTGGAATTTTGATAGGTTATACGTTTTCTCATCTTTATTTCCGAAAAAAGTATATACTCTAAATAAATTAATAAATCTTGGAGGAACAAATGGCGAAGTATAGAAATAACAGCCAAAAAATCGGTGAATTAGGAGAAGACTTATTTAGAATTTATGCCCAGCGATCACTTAATTTAATACCAAATAAACTTGAACGTGACTATGGTATAGATTTCTCATGCCAGATTGGAAGTGAATCAACCAGTCATAAACAATCAATGCATGCTGAGTTTCTTCTGGTGAATGTGAAAAGTTCTGCTAACGACATTCCAAGTAGTAATCTTAATAAAGCAGATATGGAATTCACACTTAAATCTACACAGCCTCTTGTGTTTATTTTGGTTGATACTCTTAAAAATGAAATTTATCACCGTTTTTTTGATGAAAAGTTACTCCTTGAATTTCATGAACGTTTGTCAAAGAAAAAAAACTCTTTCCGATTGGATCCTTCGAAAATGAGCAATGATGTAGACCATTTCATTGAACAATTGTCTATTATAAAGAAAAGGTCATACCAGAATAAGCTTGATTTATTGAAGGTTCAATTAGAACTCCAAAAATTAATTGGAGATATGAAACTGAGCATTAGTCAGTCGGAAGAAGGTAGTGTTGCCATAGTTGAGGTGAACCAAGTAGAGGATCTGTTTGACAAAACTCATAAACTTTTTCCACGTGTACGAACTTCTTTTTTATCTGAAGATCTTAATAAGTTGTCTTTGCCACAAAGCACTTTCAAAAATATATTTCAACACACTGACGATATCGCTGACTCTTTATCTGTTATCGCTCCTTTAGTTTATGATGTGTGTCGTGTTACTTTAATGCGAAAAGGGAAAGAGATTGCTACTTGTCAGTTTGAAATAAGGGGGTTTGGAGATGAGACGGCTTACTATCATCCTAGCGGTTTAAGCTTATCTGTATCAAGAAGAAGAAAAGCTGAAGACAACCAGTTCCGTCACTATACAGAGGTTATTATTACTGAAAAAAATGCTGATAGTATGTTTAATTACCCTGAATTAATTAACTTCTTAGGGAAAATTCGGCCTGGAGATACTATAAATCAACTTTCGGTTTCTGAATCCTGGCCAATACTACTTTATCTCGGTGAAGTTGTTCGACATTTACCTAAAATCTATGACGCTCTTGCAGTAGAACCCTGTGTTCAACTGAATGCACTTGAAAATAAAGAAACATGGTTCTCGTATATGTTTGTTGCGAAACTGTTGTTTGATAAAAAATCCACGCTTCATTATAATCCTGAAACAGATAATTCAACGTTAAAAGTAATAAAAAACAAGATACATTGTCCCTTTATAATTTGTTTGCCTGAGGGACAATTTGTGCTAATAATGGAGTTTGATAGTGAATTATATAGAGAGGAGTCTGGTAGAATAGTTGGTATTAAATCAACACGTAATCCAATTGCTAAGTCATGTATAGCCATCGAAAGCATCGGTATATCTAACCCTATATTTCTACTAACAGAAGAAGTAGCGTTTATGTTTTCTGCAGATAAGCAGCAAGCTGAAATTATAGATAATCCTCTAGGTATACGAAGTATTGTATTGTAAGATTCAGCTACAATTAAGTGAACTTAAAGTTGGATGCTGCGAAACTAATCCAACATCTCTGATGCTAGTAATTACACGAGGGCTCCAGTAGAATAATGCAAGTTTTAGATGCAGAGATATAGGAGTAACCAGTAAATGGACAAGCTTGACTGATCTGAACGGGAAACGGAGCTGAAATTTTGGAAAACCAAATTAAATTAGAGTTCGTCACAGCTATTAATTATTTAGGGTTAGATGAGGATGATTGCCATGTTGTAATTGATGAAATAGAATACGGAACTTGGGAAGAATTCAATCAAGCTATATATGAATTTGAAAAGCCTCACTTTAAAAATGTTCGAGAAAAGCTTGGACTTGTTTTAGAACTGATTCAAAGCAGTGAACAGGTTCAGTATACATATCCTCCGAGAACAAAACACGAAATGAATGGCGGGATCAAGATAGCGACTCGTCGAGGAGCTCGACTTCATGAAATTGAATTATTTAATCTCTATTTTCGTTTTCGCTCTCATTTAGCAGGTGATGGAATTGCTCTCATGTATAAGTCACCTTCTTCTCAAAAGGAACGGATTATTCTTTTACCTGACAACACTGAACAAAGATATGAAACAGAGAAAAGATATTATTTGGATGAAGCTAGGGATCTGGTTTTTAAAGGGCACATGAAATCAGATGACCAAAATAATCTGATTGAAAATCTAAGGATGTTAAATCTCCATGAGCGTTGCGCCCAATCTCTAGAACACGAGTTTGGCCATGTTCTTAACGTTCGTGAGTTTGAATCATTGAATTTTAGACCTAATGATGAAGCACAAATTTACAAATGGTTTCTTGAGTCAGGATATATGTTTAATATTGATAAAAGGATTCCATTATTCGATAAAGATTCAGCAGCCGTAAAACTCCATATTTTAAAAGAGGCTCTCGTGGAGGATTACCGGATATCATTGAATATGTCTTCGGAACGTGGTAAATTTATATTACCAAATAAATTCTGTTTTTCGGGTGATTTTCAAAATCCAGACTTATTAGAAGAGGGAGTGGATCTTATGAAACGCATGTTGAATAATCAAATAACTTCTCAAACGCGTCGGCCCGCGTCCTCGTCGGATTTTGACTCAATCATTGCATATAAACAAGTCGTTGCACGGCGTAAAAAGCAGGATTGGGTGGCCGGATCCCAATCTTTGACAGAGGACATCATTCGGCGAGACTTGGAGGAACTTGAACAGTCAGCTATAAAACAGGCAGCAGTATCAAGAATATAGAAGTAAAAGCCATCCACAAGGATGGTTTTTTTGTTTTTGGATTCGACATACCTCATGAATATGAGTTGATGATGTTTTTTGATGACTATTATCTCAACAAAATGAAGTTGTAAGCTGGGATCATGGATATAAAGTTTTTGACTTGCTACCGGGAGCATTAAGCGATCGAGCAGAATATATACTTTGAAAAGGGTGGTCAAATGGGAGGGAAAAAAAGACGGCAGCATTATGTTTGGAGGCATTATTTGACTGCCTGGGAGAATGAAAATGGTAGACTTTATTGTTTACGGGACAATAAGATTTTCCCTGCCAGCGCTAGAGATGTTGCAAATATCCGCGATTTTTATCGCTTAAATGAACTTACTACATTCGATATTGAGTTAATAACGACTGTTTTCATAGAACATTTGGGGCCTCCTGAAGTTCAAAAAGTTAATAAAGATTGGATTATCTATTTCAATCGGATCTTCGAAATTAAAAGGACTTTAGAGCAGAAGAGGAAATCTTCCGAAGAAGTGAAGGCTCTATTTGACTTGGAGATCAATAATATTGAAGAAGAACTTCACAATAGAATTGAAGATACGGGAAAGCCGTATTTAGAGTCTCTCAGAAAAGGTGATGCATCGTTTTATCAAGACGAGCAGGGGAAGGCAGAGTTTAATGAATTCATCTGCACTCAATATTTTCGGACAAATGTGATAAAAGAATCATTCCTTAGAAGCATGAAATTTATTCCTGGGAACTGGTCTGATTTCGATCCGGAAAGGATTTGGAACGTTTTAAAATATGTATTCTCTACGAATTTAGGTCATCAGATGTCGCTCCCTAATAATAATTTTGTCTGCATAATTCTAAAAAATAACACACCTACTCCATTTATAACCGGAGATCAACCCGTGATCAATACAAAGGCGGATTACAATAATCTAGAACAGACTAACGAGTTGGAACTATATTATCCAGTATCAGCAAAAATAGCTCTGCTTTTATTGCAGAGCTCTAAGAAATGGGATGACTCAATCGATATTGAGGAAGGTGAAGTTCAAAGATATAACGATCTCATCTTTAAAGGTTCTAAAAAGCAGGTATATGCTAACGAAGTGGCAGTATTAAATTGCTTCAATTGAGCAGAAACCTAACAGTAACAGCTTTGTCTTAGACCATGAGGGAAATGGAACAAAGAGCAGAGAAAAATTTGAAACTTAACGTTTACAAACAGATTGAGAAAGAATGGCTTTGAGCAAGTTCCAGCTTGGATATATGTTTATCGTCCACCGCCTGAGTCCCTGCGACGTTAAAAGTAGCAGGGACAACAAGCCGTGAAGCTCTGGAGCAATCAACTCGACTTCGCCTAAACATTTTTATATCAAATTCTCCCTCCCTCATTTTAATTTAAACACATATATTTTTGTTCATAAAAATGAATATACAAATAAATATGAATATATTAAGTAAATTAATAAGTATAATAAACAATTATATGATCATTTTAATATTCATTAAACTATTCAGTTTTGATGAATCTAAATTTCTTACGGTCAACAGAAGAGTTAACATAATAAATTACTAGTAAACTCAAAAGTGAACTGTTTACAAAAAAGGAGACTAGGAGGGGGATTGGGGGGAATAAACACAGTTATAAGATTTATCAACGAAGAGAAAATTCAATAGATAAGATATAATTCTGAAGAAACATCTACTTTTATAAGAACATATGTGCTAAAATAAGTACGCCAAACCCAGATTTTGCGCACTTTCAAACTAAAACGATTTTTAGTTAGGAAGAAAGGTAGTTTCACATAAAAGAAAGTCGTTTTATTCCAGTATTTTTAAGATTAATAGAATAAATTAATAGACAAGAATAAGGTGTTCGAATTTTTCGAGATTACACGATAAAATTTAATGGCCGATAAATAAGGATGGATGCATTTGGAGGTAGAGTGATGGTTTTTGTGAAAAAGGTAATTGATGAAGCGTTAGATGACGACATTCATTTGATCGACCCGAATCTTGGAAAGTATAGGTTAGAACTTCAACCTATCTTAGAGACATCATTTACAAAGAAATGCTGTATTGTTTTGCTGGATAAAAAGATTTACTATAAATCGTTTCCTATACCGTTTACAGGCAGTAGGAAGGCTATTATTATCGAGGATGATGAACAAAAGCTTAGACAATTGATTCGTGATGAGTTTCCTGATCATGATTATGAGATAGAGTTTAGTAAACCAAGATATAAGGTATACCCAGAGTGTTTAGTTCATAGTATAGACGTCTTATCTGCAAATGAAATTAAATTTATGACTGAAAAACAGCTCGATCTTTGGCAACCTGTTATAGAAATAGCTGTATCAAAGTTCCGAGATTCCCTTAAGGGTAAGAAGAGAAAGAAATAGACTTGTATATTAAGAAGATTACATATTAGTCCTTTAAAGAGGGAATAAATTCTTAAAGAGGTGAATTTAGATTTTGATGGATAATAGTAAGGTATACGACAAGCAACATAGGTATCTTGGGAAAGGTATAAAGAAGCCCCGATTTCGTACTCCTACCAAAAATACTGTTAAAAATCGTATTCTCATGGCACTGCTCTATGGTACAAATACTAAAATTTCGGAGCTTGCTGAGGCAATAGGTGTTTCGAAGCGTACTGCACATTCTTGGGTGTATGAAAGAAATCCTGGCGAAGCCAATAGAAAGAAAATATCTGAATTTTTTGGTTTACCAGAAGATGTTTTGTTCTTTGAACACTGCGAGGAAATGCAGATTAAAATACCTTTTGAGACCAAACTACATCAAGGTTTCTTAGGTGATAAAATATTGAATGTAATACTGGCAGGTTTAATGGTAGTCCATAATATCAACCACCGAGATTTAGCTGAGTATTTAGGGTACAGTAGACCTCTTTTCCGTACTCACATTCATGAAGGAAGGATTCCACCAATCGAGATCATAGATAAGGTTTGTAAGTTTTTTAAGCTTCCGCCGCATATTATATACAATCCAGATTTGTTCTTGGAAACGAGATTTACGGCTAAGGAATTCCGTCCTTACTACTCTAAATCTAAACAATAAGATATAAGAATTTACTAACCGTAGCATGTAATAATTTCGAAAGGAAAATAGGGGGAGGTGAGGCGTTGGACTCGTCACGTAAATATGAATTGGAAGATGTATATGATGAACAAATTCGTGCTTTTTCTATATGGATGAAGCAATCGGGTTATACAGACGCGACACAGCGTGAATATATGAGGGAAGTTTATTCTTACTTTGATTCATTAAATGGAACTATCCTCGAAAAAGCAGGTAAGATCGATATAATAAACTTTCTTGTGAGTAAGCAAGAGTCTACAAGCGACCGAACCCGAAATCGATCACTTTCGGCAATTAGATCGTTCTACGTAGCGATGATAGACTTTGAGATGGCTTCTAGGAATCCTGCAATGGAAGTAAAAAAATCAAAGACTGAAAGGAACAAGAAGCCAGTTTACTTAGAGGAAGAAGAGTTAGTCGAAAGTCTTCAGTTTATAAAAGGCAGGTATCGCAATCGAAACATAGCCATATTCCTTCTCATGGGATACTGCGGCCTTCGCGTGGGAGAAGTTCATCGATTAAACCTTAAGGACTTTAAGCGTTCGAAGGCGACAATTGAGGTCTTTGGTAAGGGCCGTAAATGGAATGAGATACCTGTGCCTGAACTGCTAGTTGAATATCTAAGTAAGGTTGAGGAAGAACGGATTACACCATACAGCAAGAAGGAAGAAGCCTTTTTTGTCTCACAAAAGGGAAGGCGGTTATCGATCCGTCAGATTCAGAAGATCGCAAACCTAATGTTTACAGAATTTAAGAGCCAAAACCCAAAATTATCGGACATGAAGTTATCCTGCCATAAACTTCGGCACTCTTTCGCGACAATGCTCCTCAAAAACGGAGTAGATATTCGCGTCGTAAAGGAACTACTTGGACACTCCTCGATAGAAACGACAATGATCTATACACATGTAAACGATGAACAAAAGAAAAAGGCAATGGCTACTGTGAGCATTCCGCTTCATTCCCTATGAAATGTACTGTAACGAGGCGCTGCTGATAAATGTATAGCGAAGTTTAGATTATTTGATCATGGATGCATGATCAATAGTGTATCATGCATCAATATAAAAATTCCGATTAGGTATATTGACTTAGGATAAAAGTAGGTATATGATCATTTTAATTGAATATTCTATCGAGGAAGTACCTCGCGCTTACATTGGTAAGTGTGGGGTACTTTTTTGTTTTCTGATAAGGAAATATAAGCATGGCCCAACAATTTTAATGATTTCTTGAGCAAAATTTGGAAAGTCTATCAAAACAAATGAGGAGATCAGAATGATGAAGTTAAAGACTATTCGTATTCAAGTTCTATGTATGCTGTTATTCACTTTATTTGCTAATACTGCTTCTGCTACAGACTTTAAAGTATCAATGATAATAGCTGACAAGAATACAGAAACCTTAGCTGGTGGTTTTCACACAAAAATCACTCCAGGTTCGAAGCATACTTATACAGTCACAGTCACAAATCATAGCAAGGAAAATGAATCAGTATTTTATTTGTATCCTGCTGATGTTGTTCCAAAACTAAATGGTGGTAAAAATTTTAGAGATTATGGAGAGACAGTATCGGGTCCAGCTAAATGGATTAAGACAAAGCCAGAAAAGATAATTCTTCAGCCATTAGAAGCTAAGAATTTCTCATTCAACATTGAGTATCCTAAAGATTTGAGTTACGGCCAATATATTTCTTACATAGCATTACAAGAATATAAAGAACCTGAAGTAGTAAAAAGTAAATCTCAAGAAGTAACCTTCCAAACTGATGCTTTAACTAAAATCGGAATTCAGATTATTGGCGATTATAACTCAGATCAAGCGAATTCAAAATTCTCGTTCTCTGATTTTGAATATGAGTATTTAAGCAATGGTTTGTTAAGTGTATCACCACATGTTGAAAATGGTGGAAACATTCTTGGAAAGCCAGATATTGAAATGAAGTTAATTGATCTCGATACGAATCAAAATATTTATGAGAGTTCATTAAGTATGGATTCCGTATATGCTAACACGGAGGCAAAAACTGATTTTATCTTAAAAGACACTTTCCTTGAGCAAGGGAATTATAAAGCTGTATTAGTAGGAGAATGGGAAGATCAAAGGTTCTCAAGGGAATTTGAATTCACCTTAAACCAAGAAGAGGTCACCACATCTCAAAGAACACTTGCGGACAATAATATTATTAAGATAGTCACACAGAAAAATGATACTCAGGTAATATTATTGACTGCAATTTTAGGTTTTATTGTTATGTTACTTCTTATCATTCTTCTATTTAAGAAGTCAAAAAGAAAATCTGAGAGGGGTGATGAGTATGTAACTTCTAAAGAGACTCTAGAGGCGACTAAAAACTAAAGGAGAGAATGAAAATGTCAAAAACAAAGAAGTTTGGAGCATCATTACTCGGTCTGGCACTATTAGTGTCTGTTCCTTTATCTGCAGCAGCAGAGGAAGTTGGTCAATCGACTGAAAGCCAATTTAGCTTAGTAGGGGGACAACTCACATTTTCAGCGGATCCAATCATTTTCGCACCTAAGGTAATCAACAGTAATGAATGGAAAGGTGCAACGGTATCAAGTAAAATTTATCTTACTGATGACACGGGTCGAGGAGACGGATGGACACTTACGTTATCTGCAGAAGATTTTTACAGTCAGCCACTTACCGACCCTTCTTCAGGGGGCAATGGTACATATGTCTTGTCCTATCCAGCGTCTAGTGTTGAAGTAAGATCTGGAGAAGTCCTTGTGAGTATTGGGCAGGAAGTGGATCCTACACACGGACCGTTGTCTAGTTCCTTCCATTTGTCATCGACTCCACAAACTATTTTCAGTGCTCACCCTGGATTTGGTATGGGTGATTATGAAGTGATTCCAACATTTTGGATAAATACTCCGAAGACTGTAACCGTTAGTCAGCTTAACGGTGAAGGATCCTCTTACCAAGTTGGGGATACAATTGGTGCTGTGGCAACTACATACACTAGCAAGTTAACTTATACTCTGGCGAATGGAATTTAATTAATGTTAGCTGGTAGCCTGATTTTTATTATAGCGTGCCTTATAGCCGTTGTTCTAAGCAAATTTTCCGCCTATTTCAAAGATGACGGCTTTGTTGTCTTGTCTCAGATGACGATAATGGCTGGACTGGTTGCTAGTCTAATGATAATCTCCTAAACTATTAGCAAAAGATGCCTATTTCAGTGAGGCATCTTTTTTTATCTCTTTCCGATCGTATGCCTGAAAGCTCAGTCACAGGACCATTGTTCAAGAGCAGTAAGTGGAATAAGTATTGACCTATAGTGCTAGTATATATATACTAAACAATAATTAAATACTTTTGTAGGGAAGCACCCTTTTGGCGATAAAGCCATATTGGGTGCTTCCCTTTTTCTGTTTAACAGGGATTTTAAGGAGGCAAAGTTTTGAATCTATTCCGGAAGCAACGGTTAGGAATTCAAGTCGGATTACTGAATCATCAACACTTATCTATATTTGAGAAATTATGGTCTAAGTTATGGCATTTCCAAATGAACACTTTTTTGAATGAAGAACATCGATGTAGCAATTACAAGCAGACGGATTCAAATTGCTGTCTTAGAGAGGGGGAGCGGAGATGATTTTATATTATACACTCGCATTTGTGACCAGTTTTATTTACATGGGATTTGAGATCGCAGCTGTAAGAGTTCTTACTCCTTATTTTGGGAGTACTATGTTTACTTGGGGGGCCATTATTAGCACATTTCTTACCGGATCTACAATAGGGTACTGGTTTGGAGGAAAACATGCTGATAGATCTAATTCTCAGGTTATGGTCATTCTGTACCTTTCAATCGCGATGATTACTGTCGCAGCTGTTCCTATGGTGTCTCCAGTATTGAACTCACTTAATGAATTGCCTAATAATATTGGAGTGCTACTAGGTTGTTTGCTCCTTTTTCTTGTACCGAACGTTGCTTTGAGTGCTATCGTCCCTGCGATTACAAAGGAAGGGCTTAGCCTTTCGTTCAGTGGGGCTCAGATTGGTAAGTTCCATACGATATCCGCAGTAGGGAGTATCGCAGGTACTATACTCGTAACATTCTGGCTGTTGCCTGCGGCCTCGTTGGAGGTCATATTTGCCTCATTTACTGGTGGGCTTGTTATAGCTTTAATCCTTTATATAGGTTTGAAATTCAGAAGAAAAATGGTGTTTGTGTTACCTAGCTTTGCGTTTTGTCTTCTTCCCTTTCTTCAATTCGCAGAGAGTCATATTAATGCACCAGGTACACGATTAATCGCTGAAGAATCGAGTGCGTACCATAATGTATATATTGTTGAAAGCGAAGAAAGGAATGGTATTCCTGGGGAGTACCGCTACATGCAATTTGGTCCGAAGGGCTATCAAGGGGGCATTAATCTAGATAATCCAGATGAGGTATTATTCAAATATGCTCGTCACTTCCAAGAGGTTGGAGACAATTTAATTACAGATATGGAGCGAGTTTTTATCGTTGGTCACGGTGTAGGGACGACGGCTCGCCATTACGAGAAACTTGGCAAGGATGTGATTACAGCAGAGATCGACCCTGTTGTTGTTGATATGAGTAAGAAATACTTCTTGTACGAAGGAGATTCTGTTGAAGTTGGAGATGGTAGAAAGCTCCTGTCCAAACAGCTCGATCACTCCATTGATTATCTCGTGCTTGATGCATACAGCAACGATGTCGTGCCTTTCCATCTAACTACTAGGGAATTCTTTGACATCACAAGGCAAAAACTCAGTCATAATGGAGTGCTGGCTATGAATGTGATTGGGAAATTACGTGGAGATGAAGTCCTTGAAGCAATTCATTCCACGATCGCAAACCAATTTCCTTTCGTACGTGTGTACGCAAGCGCTGAAGATCAGGACAAGTTGCAAAACATCACAATACTCGCCAGCCATTCACTCATTGAACAGAAAGAATACAGCGAATATTTTGAGGTGAAACTAAATCCTGGAGAAATTATAACGGATTCAAGCACGAAGTTTAGCAGGTTGAATTAATTATTGTCAGCTGTATAGTCAAGAAATAGAATTCTGTTAAGCTGCCGGCGAGTACAAAACGATGTGAAATACTTTTTTGGTTACCTTAAATGGGTGGGGTCGAGCAAGAACGTGTCGATGATTAATCCTGCTTCTTTATTAAAGTAGACTTTCACTATCTATGCGAAGGATCGAAAGTCTGCTATAATTGATGTATACCTTTACTTTACTGTTGACCTTTTTTATAGTGGTGGCACGCGCCATACCACTTATTCTTATGAATTCAAATGCGCCCATGGGTGATTACTATGTCTAATGACATTTTATCCTTTGGTGCGCTTTTTAATGTCTAAATTACGCTTGACCAAAGCTGCTGATTCTAAAATCGCCAATGCGAGAATCAGAGGTTTTTGTCAGGCGTTATTTTTTTGCCTGAACAACCCAAATTTTTTATCAGGAGGAAAGTGTGATGATCATTGAAATGGAAAAAGAAATTACTGTGGAGTATGGTGGTATCACTAAATTCGACATGGAGGACTGTCATGCTCATTACTTCATCAATGAAGGGGAAGATGGGCAAAAGTCTGAGTTCAAAGTAGTTAAGGAAACTGGCATTGTAGAGAAGAGACCGCTCGGATCCGAGGATTGGGGTCTAACTTTCTTAGAATTTTATGACTTTAAGGCCGACCGCGAATCGTCCACAGAGTGGGTTTAATCAACGATAAACAACGAATGGAGAAATGCTTGTGAAAATCATTGAAATTGGTTACTTTTATAATTACTCAAATCCTATTGGAGACAGATGGGAAATTCGCCAAATAACTGAGGACCGACTTGCCTCTATTCAGAAGCTTGCTGCTGAAGGCAAGAATTACAAAGGTCTTCAAATCATAAAGGATTATGGTGAACAAGATACAACTTGGCTAGAAACGTGGGAAAAGATAGGTTCGCGTAATCGTTACATTCGGGCAGCAAGAGACCCGTTTTTCGATAAGAGGATGCTCACGGAATGTAAAACGTTGGATTATCTGATCCAAATGTTAGAGCATGGGAACTTCTGTGTCGGGCAAGGGTTTTACTATAAAGATCTTTGCTTCATCAACTGCGTAGGCGGAGGAGACGAGTGGAGAGCTATTCGTCGCGACAAGGCGTTTGAAACCATTTCATGCGGCGCGATTATTAGAAGGTACGGCAGAGAATATTTTAAGCGGAAGGTGACTACGTACTTGTCTGCACCAGATGAACTTGGTAATATGGAGTTTTTGGAGAGTAATATCAGTAATCAGTTATTTAGCATGGGAGAATTTGTAGAAGAACAAGTAACATGATTTCAATTACTATATACTTCTGAAATGCTTTATTTTGAAGGATTGAAAATATCAAACTGCTTATTCTTATGTGAATTAATAATTTGAATTTAGTAACGGAAATACCGGTCAAGAGATGAACTCAGTAAGAGTTCATCTCTTTTATTTAAATTACTAGGAGGTAAAAATTCATGACATTTGGTAATAACAAAGTGAAAATATCAGCCGTCACGTTGGAGTCTTACAAGGATGCCCTCAACGATTTAAATCCAGATACGGACTACCTATTCGTCGATACGATCCCTGAAGGGATAGAAGGAAAGAAATTCATTTATCGGCAGCAAATATTCACTGTTACTGGAGTGGACCTAGAGAGCAACGAAGAACCGTTGCTAGCTGCGATGTTACAGGGATTCGAAGATTATGAGAAAGATGTGGAATGTGGAAAACTGGAAAAAGGATATTACACATCAGATGGAACTCCGATAGACAATTTCCCAACAAATTTTATTAACCATACAGGTTGGAAATTCAACGCTTGTGAACGCTATGCGAAAAACGTTCCGGGTCTTGAAGAAGGTGCATTGATCGGTTTTTATTGGATTCCGCTCTCCGGTATCATGGATGAGCTCTATTCTCCTTAAAAGTCCCGCACTATAACCCCAGATAGTATATAGATCATAGGAGGGGCAGGAAGATAGTGAAGTATGAGTTTATACCTCTAAATGAGTTGAGGGAAATTGCAGGGGGATTGAATGAAGGAAAGAATTCAAACGGTAGTAGAGTTTACGAGGGCTTTCATTTTTTCTCTCCTATAGACTTTAACATGGCATCGATAATGGAATATTACTGTGTAATAGCCGTTGAAGGGATAGATGTCAGGGGAGTAATGCTGCTTTATCAAGATCCCCAACATCCTTTATCGTACAGTATATCGTATGTCGACGTTAGAAAAGACCACCAAAGGCAAGGTATCGCTAAGGGTCTTTATTTAACATTAAACGGTTTTCTTAGTCAAGATAATATCGTAATTGGGACAGATCTCACTGATAAAGGTAAGTCAGCTAAACTGGATAGACTTCGTAAAAAAACAATCACGACTTGCCTCTCATTCGATAGCTTCAATCAATATTTAGTGAATCTCCATTTCCTGAGAAAGGTGTGAATGTTGGGCTTATCAATTTAAAGGATATGCTGTTGGTGTTCCTTACCTTTTGGGTAAAGTTTGGCGAAGAGTTAAAAGTGCAAACTTACTGAAAGTATAATGTAGATTTCCTATTTGTTATTGCTACTTATTGTCTGCTCACTTATACTGAAATTAACCAAATAACATCGAACTGGAAGTACCAGGCTGCCCCAAAAGGGTTTGTCTGGTACTTTTTTGTTTTTTTAAGGAGGATATTTTGTTGTTATATGATAGGACCCGAAAAATTCTAATAGGATTAGCGATCGCGATTCCTGTATTCGCCAGTATCTCAGTCGTAATCGTCCTAAACTCAGGGGAAAGCAATGAACCTCAACGTGCTGCACTAGTAAAAAAACGTGTTGAAGTAATGGTGGATAGTCACAATATGACGGTTAATACTCATGCTGAAACTGTAGGGGAAGTTCTTAAGCAGCTTGATGTGAGCGTGGGAGAGCAGGATATTGTAGAACCTTCGACAATGACGAAACTCTCTGAAAAAGTCAAAATACGGGTGACACGAGTTTCCGAAAATGAGAATGAGGTAATTGAAGAAATCCCCTACGAAACAGTAACTTATAATGACCCGAATATGCTCATAGGAACGGAAGAAGTAATTCAAGAGGGAAAGCCAGGTAAACAAAAGGTACAACGCTTGCTACGGGTAGAAAACGGAGTCTCGGCTACAGAGAAAGTATTAAAACGCCAAGTAATCAATCCATATACGCCAAAGGTCGTTGCAGTAGGTACTGCAACTCCTGAACCTGTTGTTCCCATTTCAGATCCATTTGTGACCCAAAGTAAAGTTAGCGAAGATCCTCCATCCAATACACAAACAGTTAATGAAGATACTCCAACTGAAGATAATCACTCACATTCTGAAGAGCCAAAAGTCATTACGTTAGAAGCAGAGCCGGTAAATTATAAGTTTAAGCTGGATGATGTTGAGTTGACCGCATATACCGCTGGTTTTGAATCTACGGGTAAGAATCCAGGTGATCCTGCCTTCGGTATTACATCTTCAGGAACTACAGTTTCCGAAGGAAGAACTATTGCTGTCGATCCGACGATCATCCCGATGGGATGGTGGGTATACATCGAGGGTGTGGGATATCGGAAAGCAGAGGATACTGGTGGTGCTATAAAAGGAAATATCATAGATGTGTATATAGAGGAGCTGGAGAAAGCACAACAATTCGGACGAAAGTATGGACATACGGTATACGTTATTGGTCCCAAACAACCAAACTAGAGATTTTACTGACTGTATATGAAGTTCATTTATTGTCTGGATTATGCTGCAGTGATATAATACATAAATACCATTCCTTTTCTTTCCACGTACTCCCCAGCTTGGGCATAGGGAGCATTCTAATGATAATTTTTATTGCGTGTGGGATAGGTCTGTATTTTAATTCTTCTTGAGTAATTCAATTTATATCCTCATGGATATCAAAACACCATTTGACGCATGACTGTTGAGGTCATAGCACTTATGGTGTTTTTTACATCTGTAAATATTTGTTTAGAAATTAACGTTTCTCTAGGAGGGCAAAAAAGATGATTAATAAAAATGTTTTCTTTGATGTAGAGACAGAATTTGGTGTCCGAACAGAGGTTGCAAAGGTGAAAAGTGTTGAATTTACAAAAAGAGGGCCTGTTTTTACAGCAATCACTCCTTTAGGGAATACGGTACGCTTAACTAAGCGTGAAATCTCATGTGTCGGAAATAAAAAACAGCAGAGCACACAGCGCTGTACATAATCTATTTTATTTTTATGTTATAATACACAGGAGGAAAGTATGAATATCGATTGTGAAATTGACATCATTATTGACGAATTAACACCGTGTTTAATACACCGGGAGACTGGGGAAGAATATAAGACATTGATAGAGCCTTTGCTGAGTTCAGATCTTAAACATCTTACTAAACAGCAAGGCTGGATTAATTTCAATTGGACTAAGGAATACTCAGCACCGAATCGCAAGGTGGCAAAACTTATGGTTGTGGGTTCTGATCAGATCCAAGGACTTATCAGCTATGAGATTGCTCAAGGTTACATCGATGTAATGCTTGTCGAAAATGCCCCTTGGAATATCGGTTCAAGTAATCAACTGTTTATCGGCGTAGGTGCTCATTTATTCGCCTTCGCTTGTAAGATAAGCTTCGAGATGGGATTTGATGGTGTTATTGCTTTTACCTCGAAAACCAATTTGATTAAACACTATCAGGAGAAGCTGGGTGCAGTACGAATCGGTGGACATTTGATGACGATCGAGACGGAGGCAGCTAGAAAACTGGTTGATCAATACTTTGAGGAGGGATCTTGCTAATGACTAACGACAGCAAAGAAATAATAGATGCTTTCGAAAAACTTGCTGAAGCAGGCAAAGGTGTTCTTGCTATCCCGCCTTTGAATGAAAATGAGCGTCATGAACGCGATCGCTTAATGCAGGAATATCTGCGCCAGCGAAAAGCAGAATCACCTGTTCATCGGAAATGATTGTACTCTATTTGAGCAATAACCGTTAATCATGGAGTTGATGGATCATGGATTTTAAATGGCGATTACCGTTAATTCTGATAACATGATGAGATTCGTCTCCAAGTTAGAATTACCAAAAATTATTCGTTATGGAACAAGAGGTCTAGCAGTAGTCTGCTGGGCCTCTTTTATTTTTTATGAAATCGAAGGGGTGCAAAGATCTTGAAGTTAAACGACTGGGTTCTATTGAAAGCGATTTTTAACTCTCGCCTGCATGATGCAGTTATGGAGAAGAATGAGGAGGGCATTCACCAGCTGATAGATGAAGAATATTCCTATGAGAAGGATAATGGCTTTTTTGAAGTTGAGCCGCTCGAACTGGATAAGTTGCAAAAAGAGCACAACAAAAATATCTCCAATGAAGAGTTGATTATAAGGTTACTATAAACTTTAAGGAACTGAAAACCGTTCAATAAAAATAGAGTTAGAATCTTTTTATCATTAAGCTATGCTTGCACGTTTAACTTGTATATAGGCTTAGAGGGGAATTGGGGACATAGCAGACTATAAAGCCGCTCCAATTACGAGGTAATGAATTGAGTGAAAAATTAAATGAAGGAGAGCGAATATGAAGTTATTTAGCCAAATGAATGAAAACGACTCAGTGTCATTAAAATGGGAGGACAGGGTATTGAGGACTACTAAGAATCCCCAAAAGAGTGATGATGGTAAAACATACACAGCACTTGCGGTAGATGCAATAGATAATAAATACATTTTAGTATGGGCTGTTTCAGAGAACGGGGAATGTGACTTGTATAACCCGATTGGCGTTACATTTATAAAGTAGTAGTGTAATTAGAGGAAGCCATCTTAACCAGGTGGCTTCTTTTTTATATCCTATCACCAAGAAAGTAAAAGCCAAAATATATTGATACCTGGACTAAACTGGATGATCCTGCTCGCTCTATTGAATCCCGGGCATTTTATTATTTAGCATATTTAAAAGTAAAGCCCCCCTTGTAATAATACTGACCACGGATTTTTACTGAGGATTCCGTGATTTCTTCGATGACTCCGCTCCCTACGAGTTCATTCGAATTAAATACTACAATGGGCTCTTTATGTATCATAGCTGTATGTAATTGTATATCTGAAGACAGTTCTTTCATAAAACGATTGGCCATATAATTCTTTTCCTCCATTGTAATTGATTACATTATCCTATATCTCGTCTTACAGTTAAAATTTATTAGTAGTCTTCCTTTGTAATAAGACACAAATAGTTAACCCAAGTACGACTACTACTTCTTCTTTCCGTAGTCAATAGCACAGTCCCCCGATCAATTGATGAAAGTGGACCAATGTAATTATGGTAGACGAAATCAGCACATTAGTCAGAAAACACCTGCTGTTCATTATAATGAATTATGATGAAGAATAGCCTGAGCATCAAATTTAATGCCTGTGAAAATTACCACCTCTGACATTTCCCTTCTAATAATACAGAGGCGGTTACTGTTTAGAACTCCGATGTTACATCAAAGAAGGTATCGATCATACAATAGCAACAACTATAAATTTAACCAAAGGTATCGTTTAAAAATCGATGTAAAAAAGCTCAAGATATCCTTGCGCCAGTAAAGGATATCTTGAGCTTTTCTTTACACAGAAGTAATTGTGATAAATTCTTCGAACTTCGGTGATCGCAGCTTTCCATCTTTAGTGAAACACTGAAATTTGATTTTACAACCTAAAACTGGTTCGATGTATCTCCAGCCTTTGTGTTCATGCGTAACTAGTTGTTTAGAGACCTGATTAAACGCACGTATTGCTTTGCTGTTCGGTGGGAATTCCAATAGACCTACATATTTGCCATCTACGGTTAAACCCCAGCCAAAACCGCCTACAAGCCTTACTGAAGAAATCTGACAGGTAATGTACTGATAGGCCTTGACCTTAATCATATTTTTAGAGCGTGTATTTAGGTGAATTTGAGCGTCTGGGTGATATTGAACAATTCCTTCAAGTCCAAGCTCTTTAGCTTTCAAGAACAGTTCTTCTCCATCATTATATAAAGGGGTAATTGAGAGAGTTTCTGAATTATCTACTATATCTTCAAGCGCCTCTCTGCGCTGCATGAATGATGAATTCAGCATGGGTTTACCATCCAAAAAAAGTATATCCCATAATGGAAAGTGAGCTCGTAAAGTTTTTGCTATTTGTTTAACAGCTGATTCCTTTTTTGTATTAAATCTAGTCATCGCGTCATCCCACCACAATTTTGGAGGTTGATCTTTAGCCTGTGTTAAATCGAAGGCAATACACTCACCATCCAATATGGCCGTCTTTACGGGAAGTTTAATATTATTCAGTTCAGGAAATCTTGACGTAACCTCTGTTCCATGCCTTGTAAAAGCTCTCACCGCACCGTGGTTATAATGTATTAATATCCTAAAGCCATCCCATTTCAGGCTCGATTTAAAGTCTTTCTTTATTTGTGAAGGGAGCATCGGCTGAAGGAGCATTGGTTTTAATGGTTCATTTAACATAAGCTATCTCCTCCATAATGAACTTAACATGGAGAAGATATAAAAAGGTATATGGAACCGTTGGAACAGCTGAGAATTATGTGCAATACGTATACCAATTATTGTTGCAGGTGATATTCGAAAACTGGACATGTCCTGGAAAGTTAAGTGAAAGCCCCTTGTTTGCAAATTAACCCTGCTTCCCTAGAAAAAATAGTCACTGGAATAAGAACTAATGTTCTTATATAATTAGCTCTGAGGTGATCACGATGATAGGAAACAAACTTACACCAGGTAGTAACATGTTTTGGGAATCAAGCCGTATGATTATGCCGGAACATAAAGAAGCTTACGTTGAACATGTCCGTGAAAAAAGTAAGAAGGGCCGTGTTTATCTTGACGATCAAGAGAAAGAGATCGTCAGCAGAGCCCTGGCAGTATCTATCCAGCAGCGTTTGCCAATCAATGTTCAGTTGTACGATGAATTCGAGGACCGACGAGTAATTGGGGTTGTTGAGAAGGTAGATATCCGGCTCAAACGGTTCAAAGTTGATGGAGAATGGTTTGACATACAAGATGTGCTGCGAGTTGATATAGAAGGTTACGACTAATCGAATAAATGAAAAGTCTCATGTAGAAGAGAACTAGCTTAAAAAAGTTCTGCAGCAGCTTTATTGGAGCAACTTGTATCATACTTATTTCTTTATTTAGCTGCACTTTTACTGTTATCAAGAAGACTGGCCCCATTAGCGTTTTATCAATCATATTGAATAGGAGTTATGTGTAAATGAAAATTGAAGTCTATGAAAATGGCAGCAAAAGTAAACTTGTAGCTGTACTTGTAGAGGATAACGGCGACGAACGTGAGTTATTAAGAACCGAAAAAGGCAAGGATGATTCACCAAACCTGATAGACGATATGAAATTGTCACACTAAACAGTAACATTCAATTAGGGAACATAATGAACAGGATTGTGCATTGTGGAAGTGGATGAGTATTAAGTTGTAATGAGGTACATATGGGGAAGTTTATAACGCCTATAATGAGAAAATACGCACCGAGCAAATATGCCTGGTGCGCTTCTTTATGTCCATCGATTTGTTACGCCTCGAATCATGTCCACAATTATCAAGGATCCAAGATGGTCCTCAATCGACATTGTGTATTTCCGAATGGCTAAATCTATTGCTAGGAATAAATCATCATCAATTGAGATCTTTTAGAGGGCCCGTGGTGCTTCTTGTACAATGTCTATTCCTAATTTTTTATTCTCGTTTGGGGTTAATGGATAACTTCCAAGTCGGATGGTTTCAACATCACCAAGGCAAGCTAGGACAGTGAGATGGGAATCAAACTCCATACTGATAAAGTAGATAAAGTGTGGAAAAAGCCTGAAAATAGAGTAAACCCAGTCTCTGACTTCCCTGATCTCGTAGACTTCTTCCACGGTGTCGTCGTAACTCTCGACTGAATCAGTGTATTTCATCTCCACCACGCGTCTTTGTATACGAAGCATGACAGGATCCGTAATAGTTAATCACCTTCTTTCAACTGAACTGCAGGGCCAATACATTATGAAAATTAAGAACTATTTTTTACGATGTAAAGGTACCACGTTAGAAAGGTCTGCAGCAGACCTGTGCTCGATAGGTGTATGAATAGATGCCGTGGCCATATTATTATTTATCAATGGTTTTGTAGCTTGGGTTCTTGTAGATCGCCATTTAAAAAACGAAATGACAAACTTAGGTGCCGAGATCATCATTCCGATGAGCATCGCCCAAAGCATTGTAAAACCAAAAACCACCGGATATAGCCAGAACACGACTGCTGAAGTAAGATTGGAAAGTCGCGGAGCAGCGAACTTCCAACCATGATAGACTGAAAGAAATATGTATCCACCAAAAAGTGATAAACCGGTACTGTCCAAAGATGGCATTCTACTGAAAAAATCAGTAGAGAATACAAGTAAACCAGAAATAAAAGCTATCAAATTGCTGCTGAATTTATTATCCAAAGGATTCACCTCCTTATTTTATTGTGAGAAGTTAATTATAATTTTAAATGGGATATACCCGCCACATCTGGCGCACACAAAACACAATATTATCTGTCTTGAGTCAAGTTTTATAAGGAGTTACGACATCTTGCAGGAAAACATCAGTAACCATATGCGGTGTCGGTTGCATTCCGCTTTAATCTTGAATGGTGTCGTAGCATTTACCCTAGTTGGTCCTTGTGATAAAATTAAAGGAATTAAA
This sequence comes from Paenibacillus sp. PDC88, assembly GCF_900106725.1. Lineage (NCBI taxonomy): Bacteria > Bacillati > Bacillota > Bacilli > Caryophanales > Paenibacillaceae > Paenibacillus > Paenibacillus sp. PDC88. The sequence continues at coordinate 148,234 of NZ_FNNT01000012.1, forward strand.
TACATAAAACGCGAAGCACGCGCAGCCCCTCTTGGGCTTGTCGTGCTTTTTTTGCGTTTACACAAATTAAGGAGGGATAATCAGGACGCATGAATGCTCTAGATACTTTATTTGTAAATCAGTATGTTGAAATTGAGGATAGAGAGGGAAATATGCTGGTTGCACAGATCCAGGATATTGACGAGATCTCGTTTAGGATTGGTTCCATTATTTCTAAACACAGAGTTTCGTTACCCGCGCTTGTTTTGCAGGAAGTGTTTGTCTCATATCGTGGAGAATCCGGAGACAGGTACCAATTTAAAACGAGAGTAATGACACAGCTAGAGAAATCTCCTGCTAAACTTCAACTAGCTATTCCAGGTGACAAGGATGTTCTTCATATCCAGCAAAGAGAATACTTTCGAGTGCCGGCAGCCGTAAAACTCATTTTGAGCTTGAATGAGGAGGATCTTTCCTTTGTTACAAAGGACATCAGCGGTGGAGGGGTGTCATTTCTCAGTAAAGAACCAAAGTTTAAAAAGAATCAGTCTGGAATACAAGGAAACTTGTATATTGCAAACGGGGAGGATGCATTTACAGTTCCTTTTGTTTCAAGAATTGTCTATGTGAAGCTCAATAATAGGAGTATGTTCCAAACCGCTATAGAATTCACAGAGATCCGAGAGTCACACAGGGAAAGGATCATTAAATTTTGTATGAAGGAGCAGCTCAAACTCCGAAACTTAGTTGATAGGACAAAGTAACTCGGTTGCTATGGACATAGAAAAAAAGTAGGTATATAATATTGATTAATTAAATATCGGAGCGAGGAAGCACCTCGCACTTAGTAGATCTAAGTGTGTTGTGCTTCCTTTTTTTATTATCGTTTAGGGGGAATATGGATTGAATAAGATTGATGCCATCATTGGATTATTAGAAATGGGAAAGGGATTGTATGATAAGGAGGATTCAGTACATTCTAAAGAACAATTTGGTTCAAATAATGATGCGATTATGATGATCGTTTCTGTCATCAGTCAACTCCCTCAATATAATTCGTTTTCCTCACTCAAGCTCATGAATTCGTAGGATTTCATCCCTTGTTTAATTCGAAGAAAGAGATGTTTGAGGA
>NZ_FNNT01000013.1:0-85085 GCF_900106725.1 Paenibacillus sp. PDC88
TCGAAGCCGGTAATCCTTAGCGTACAGGATACCGGCCTTTTTTCGATCAAACGGGGCTTAGCGTACAAAATCCGCACTTTGTTGGCGGTACCCCAACTACAACGTGCTGAGTCATTTTCGAGAGTTCGGGCTGATTCTCCGTATAGTATGTGAACCCCCTGTTATTACCGTTGAATTGAACAACAACCTCAGACGTTCGCATGTAATCGATCCATGCTTGTGGAATAAATGCTGCCAAACGTACCTCAACAATATTAGCCATATATATTACCTCCTTAAATTGTTGAAGACGGTTCTTCAATTTTCCCGGGAGTTGAAGTTTTTCGCGTCTTCACAATGAAGGAAAGATAATCGGTAGTTATACAACCATGCAGTTCATACTTTTTGTTATGTTAAGAATAAGAATATATTATTTAATTCTTTCTTCTTTGCAACGACTATTTTTCTTCTGGGTACTGAGTATCCAGGTTTTTATTGAGTTCATTAATCGCAGATTTAGGGGGTCTGGTTAAGAGTTTAAGCCAGACACAACCTAATAAGTATATAGTGAAGTTTGCAAAAGGATTGCGGGTAATCGTAGAAGGGGTTCGATGAAATTTAGAACTATCTCTGTTTCGGAGCTAATAGGGGGAATTTTGTGTCAATTAACATCATGGGCGGATGCTATAAATCGCATTAAATGACTGTTTAAATTGAACTAACAAGGGAATACTATTCTTCGAAGCACTATATTATGGGGGAATAGTAATGCATGATTTAAAGTATCTTTCAGAACTTGAAAACCTTGCCCGAAAAAGGGTTAACTCAATCAGAGCAACATTTGATAAAGAGGAAGAATTGCTTAAGCTACTTGAGGACGTTCCTTTTAACAATAATGAACATCTGGAAGACAAAATTATAGTTATGCTTTGGAGACTTCGATCACATTACGAAGTTTGGGAAAAAGTATTGAGTGAATCCAAGAAACGGTCATATATAAGAAGAATTAAATAACTTAGGTGGTAACAACATAGTAATTAGACTTAGTTTAAGTCTTAGAACATCTTCACAAACGTTGGATTTTGTACATATGTCTATGACAACAAGAAAGAGCCATCCGTTATGGATGGCTCTTCTCTTCATATAGCGTTTCTTCTATTATATGTAAAGTCGTACTAAGAGTCAATTTGTCTTTATCAGTTGTTGCTCGTGTAGTCTAAGGTTTAAGCAATCGATTCTCTAGATCAGACGATTTCATTGCTTCACCTCAATTCAGACTGTGGCCAATCGAATTTAAAGTACCGCCCTCATTTGAAGGCGGCATCTATGTTATGGTAATTCTCACGGATGTCTTATTATACTATCCATTAATGTACAATCATATACATAATAAGCTTATTAATCAGCAATCGGACTAAGTTCTTGTCCCTCAACCATTCAACATCCCCATGGTAAAGTTTACGATGGCTGAACAAAAAAATAGATCACTGCACCTTTGGCCGGCGCACAGTGATCCATTCTCATGGTTTTGCTTCTAAAGTAAATTTAGCACATTTCTAGGTATCTGTGAAGCAGACTCTTGTCAGTTTAAAAGATGTTATTATACTAAATTGAAATTAAGGTAATGCTCCCAGCTATAACACCGCAACTTAAAATTGCAATATAATCAGCATATTTTTTGTCTGCTTTACTACTAGACCTACGGAGTACAACTGATAAACAAAAACCGATTATTCCGAATATAATTCCTAACATGTAATCACAAACCTTTCCAGTTTGACATTATTACCTTCACTTTGAATTACAACTTCCCAGCATTTTCGGTTATTCATTGAGAAAATTACGATATGAATCTTCCGACATTCTCAAGCGTACACCATGAAGATTTTTTTCGTACCGCTCTATTGTTCTTTTCTTTTTTTGATCCCAATAAGAAACAAAGTCGTATGTAAATTTTGGTATAAGATACCTTACTTCAATCAGATCGTTCAAAGATGAATCAATCTCAACATTTACATATTGTGGACTAACTGACTCACCGGTAATACATTGAAATTCGACTGTAACTTTACCGGTATTATCAATACTTACACTGTTTGTTGTTACTATAACTTCCTCAAGTACTCTTACTTCATCAATTCGGAAACATCTGCTGTGAATCCATAGTTCAAGTTTCTTTAATCTAGCAAATTTATTCAATTTCAGACGATAAGCATAAGTATTTAAGTAAGTAAGAAATGAATCTCTTTTTTCAATTCTCACAACACTAAAATGACCTGATTGAATATCAAGATCAAAAAGATCTTGTACTTCATCTATCGGCTTTTGATCTAAGATTTCCAAGTACTCTGGAACTACAATGTCAAGCCAACTGACGCTTTTCAAGGGTAAATCATCCTTTCACAAAATCTGAGTATGAACCTTCGATCAATTACTAAATCTTCACGAAAATCATCTACAATATTCACGATAAAGGTAGGAAGTGAATGCTGGACTCAGGGAATATGAATATGACATCGACATAGGTGGAAGCTGCTCCTGTATGCTTTGTTTTGGTAATCAGCAATACTCCACCGATGATCAGCAGTATGGTAAAAAAGGTTCCAGATGATATCGTAGACGATTACATTCTCTACATACCTGATCTGATGGAGCTGTATCAATTTATGTTGAATCGTTCCATCATATAACTGAAATAAACCCCCGCCTAATAGAACGCCTCCCCACCAGGTTCTTCAATTTTCCCTGGATTTTCGCGTCTTCACAATGAAGGAAAGATAACCGGTAGTTATACAACCATGCAGTTCATACTTTTTGTTATATTAAGAATAAGAATATATTATTTAATTCTTTCTTCTTTGCAACGACTATTTTTCTTCTGGGTACTGAGTATCCAGGTTTTTATTGAGTTCATTAATCGCAGATTTAGGAGGTCTGGCTAAGAGTTTAAGCCAACGGAAATTATTTGTAAAATTTATATATATATGATTTTTATTATAAGTGATAGATTGGTTAGTTGTTTTAATTATCACGTTTTATCCAATGGCGAATCTGATCTATAGAACATCAACCGATTAAAAAGAGACGCTGCAGAATCAGCGTCTAATCCAAATCTACATCAGTTACGATTTTCTTTTCTTCCTTCAATAACTGCATTATTTGCCATACTCTACCCGCTGTTATATTAAGACGTTTTCCTATCTGTTTTTGCGTAAGCCACGGTTCCTTTCGCTTCATTTCTTTGATTATGTACATAAGTTTTTTTCGAGGAGTTCTTTTCTTAATTTTTGTTTCATCATTTACAGATTGGATTTTTATACAAGGTTTTACGATGCCCTTATCTGTTAGTTCATATCCTCCAAAAAGATCAAATTCTATGGTATTTCTGCCCGATCCTTCTGTTTCTTGGATCTCCTCCTTCTTATGAATCTTATCCTCATTATTCTGAATGTAGTCTGCAGCAATCTTCTTCAACTGGGATACTCTTGCCTGTTTAACACCTAAAATATCTGCTATTTCAATCTGCTTGAGATGAGGCATCGCATTATTTAATTCTATATATTTTTCGACCATTATTAATGTGCTCGGACGTATTTTACTTTTTTTTTCTTGCTTGTTTGTAGCGACTGCTATATCACTCTCAATCTCCAGTGAAGTAACAAGTTCATTTGTCCCTTTTAATTCTTTTACGCTTTGAAGTTCAAAAGCGCATTCTCTACAAATGAACTTTTTCTTATAATAAAATTCTTTTATGACGTTCCCACAAAATTCACAACCTGGATTATATTTTTTTATTGATATTATCCCACCTTCAATAAAGAGCTCTAAAGGATCACCAATACTGATATCAAGAGTATCCCGAATTTCAGATGGTATCACTATTCTCCCCATGTTATCTAAAGGTCGCTTCATTCCAGTACGTATCATATAAAAATATCTCCTTATGAGTAATAACCTACTTAAATTTGGAAATAGTTTAACATTGTTAATGATTTAAATAAATAACTATTTACTAACTAAGATGTTTTAATTCTTTATTGGAGAGTATAAAATATTATGTGTAAATGAATAAATGCAAAAGGAAGACCTTTTCTTGTAGAATTGAGTTACCACACAAAATTCACAGAGAGAGGTCTTCCCTATGAATCATTTTACAACAGATTTAGTCCAAGCTCTAGTTACAAAACAAGATGTGACTGAAATTTTTCGTATTCACCTCGAAAGAGCGATGAATCACTTGTTAACAACCGAGTTAACCGCCTTCCTAGATTACGAAAAGTATGATCGTGCAGGCTTCAATACAGGCAATTCTCGTAACGGCAGCTATACACGTACGCTCCATACGGAATACGGCGATCTGCACCTTCAAATCCCTCGTGATCGTAATGGAGAGTTCAAGCAGCAGACCGTAGCGCCCTACAAGCGATCCAACGACACGTTAGAATCGTTTGTCATTCATATGTTCCAAAAGGGCGTAACCATGACTGAAATCGCTGATCTGATCGAGAAAATGTATGGGCATCATTACACACCACAAACCATATCTAACATGACGCAAGTGATGGTAGAGCATGTTGATGCGTTCCTAAAGCGCCCATTAGCCCAGCGCTATGTCTGTGTCTATTTGGATGCAACCTACATTGCTGTAAAGCGTGAGACTGTTTCGAAAGAAGCCGTTTACCTAGCTGTAGGCATTCGTGAAGACGGTTCTAAGGAGGTGCTTAGCTATGCCATCGCTCCAACTGAGTCTGCCTACGTATGGAAAGAGCTTCTGCAAGACCTTCGAGAAAGAGGCACAGAAGAAGTGCTACTCTTTATTTCTGATGGGTTAAAAGGTATGGTTGATGCCATTTTCGAGGTCTTTCCAGGTGCCAAATACCAAACCTGCTGTGTTCATCTTGCTCGCAATCTTGCTCATAAAGTGCGTGTGTCTGATCGTGCTGAGATCTGTGATGATTTCAAAACAATATACCGCGCAAAGGATGAGCAAGCTGGTCGTGAAGCGCTAGAACGTTTCTGTGATAAGTGGAAAACTGCTTATCCTAAAGCAACGAAAGCTTTAGTGGAGAATCCGTATATCTTCACGTTTTACAGCTTTCCACAGTCGATTTGGAGAAGCATTTACTCTACGAATCTTATTGAATCTTTTAACAAGCAGATCAAGAAATACACGAAACGGAAAGAACAATTTCCTCACGAAGAAGCACTAGAGAAATTTTTAGTTTCACAGTTCGAAGGCTATAACCAACGCTTTAGTATGCAAGTTTATAGAAACAAGCTTCATAGTACCAATCAGTATTTAATTGGGCAGTTGCTACATCTTCAATATTTCAAGACACCAGATGGAAGACAGTTATATGAATTGACAAAATCAGAGTTATAAGGGATTTTCAAACAATTTAAGGGAGAAGGGAGAAGGTTTGAAAAATAATAAATTAAAGAGGGAACTTATATAAATGATAGTTTGTACTTTTTTCAAAAAACTTAATTATATTAATTGCCCTTGCTAGATCTATGATGTCTTTTTGGTGGTTGTTGCAAGGGCTTAATACTTATTATTGCCAGTTTTACTTAATATAAGTGTGAATATTTTATGACATTTACTTAAAGAGTAGAGCAAGCTAGCACTATTGTAAATGTTGTTCCTACACCCTCTGTACTATCTATATGTATGTTACCTTTGTGGTTTTGAATAATTTTAAAACTAACCATCATACCTAATCCATTTCCACTTTCTTTTGTTGTGAAAAAGGGTTGACCAATTTTAATTAATTTTTCTTTAGGTATGCCCATCCCAGAATCGATAAAAATAATATGTATTTTGTCGCTCTTTCTTGCAAGTTTAATTTCTAAGGTTCCCCCGGTGGGCATCGCTTCGATAGCATTCTTAATAATATTGAGAAAAACTTGTTTTATTTGATTTTCATCACATTCTATATAAATATCTTGAGAACCAAAATCTAGTGTAGTTAAAACATTGTGTAAGTTCATCTCAGATTGAAGAAATTTGATGACACTGGTGATAATCGGAATTAGTGGCTTCGTTTTCAATGTTATGGACTGAGGTTTTGCTAACAGCATAAACTCTCCCACAATATAATTAATTCGTTCAATTTCATCTAATAAAATCTTAAAATATTCCTTCTTTTTGTCTTCTTTTTCTTCTGCATTTAAAAATTCGGTAAAACCCTTTATAGTTGTTAATGGATTTCGTATTTCATGTGCAACGCCAGCGGCTAGTTCTCCGATAGCTGATAATTTCTCTAACTTAATTAATGATTCTTCAGCCCTTTTTTGATCCGTAATATCGTTGCGAATCGCAACAAATTGATACGGCTTCCCATCCTCATTTAGGAAAGGAACAATCGTAGTATGTACCCAATAAAAAGAACCATCTTTTGCTTTGTTTTTCACATCTCCTTTCCAAATATTACCTTGTCGGACAGTTTTTCGTAATTCTTTAATAGTTTTATTAGATTGATCGTCTGAATATAAAAATCTGTGGTCTTTACCTCTCAAATCCTGGTCCACTCCCCCGTGACCAGGATCTAAATATAATTTAAACATTTTACACCACCTCGTACAAATACAATATGATCGAAGAGTAACGGAGGTATAGGTATTCGTCTGAGGTACATATAAAAATAGGTGATGATAGGCATTACATTTCATTGAATCAGATGATTTATTTTAAAGCTAAGAAATTTTCCAAATGCGAGACCATATCTATGAGCAGCAGGAATTAATGTTCCATATTTTTCGTGGGTCAGGCAAACTCTTGTTCATCTAGACAGTAGGCTGATTGATTATTGATGCTTCTTTCTTAACAAAACACCTAAGTGATTCTCTGTGCATATACTGTATCATTACTACAGGATTATGATTAAATACAACTCAATCCATACATAAAATAATCAAGGAGAGGTTAATTTTGAAAATTCCAAAGACAGCCAAAGTTAGTATCCCCTTTCCATCCGTATGGGGGATTGATGCTTCTATTGCGGGGAGATCCATTATTAGAGGTATACTTACCATTGATTCCATTGTAGACAACAAAGTAGTAGGTACAGTTAATTTTCGTGGTATACCTATTCCGATTAATGGGTATTGGGACGAAAGCGCTAAATAAATAAGTTTCGATTCACCATATGCCTCCTTTTTTGGCAACTTGACAATATTTGATGAGACCGCTATAAGCATTCGGCATTTCGTTTTAAGTGGACGGTTTATAATGAAACCTCCCTCTTTGCTGGCTGGTGAATATGGAAATTGGATTGCTACAACCTTTACACCCCGTTTGGGACCTCCCATATATACTAATGTTTTACCACCTGCTGGTGCCTTTTCAGTCTCAAGTATGCTCTTGGGACAGCAATTGTTTTAATTAGACCATGACTTTATAAAAACAACCTTCGTTTGTGAATGACTAAGGTTGTTTTTTATAAAGTGTTCTCGGAAAATACAGCCTTGCTTTAAATCTGAGTTTAGCGTATATCTCCGTTAAAATGTACTCGGAATCCTTTGATGATCGTGCCTAGTTAGATAAACAAATATTGATACTTCATTATAGAAATAGCCTGCTTGGTTAGGTACGTTGTTTCACAATCCCCGGAAATTTTTAATATAAGTAATGAATGCTTATTTTTTTCCTTCCGATAGCTTTCTATATAAAGAAGCTCTAGATACATTTGTAATTTCACAAATTTGATTTACAGTCATATTTCCTTCTTTATATAGCTTTACTGCATAATTCATTCCTGCGTGATTTTTATGATATTTCTTTAACCGTCCTTTAAACTTCCCTTCTTTCTTTGCGAGCTCAATTCCTTCACGCTGACGCATACGAATAAGGTCTCGCTCTAATTGGTTAACACCAGCCATTACCGTAATTAAGAATTGGCTATATGGATTATCTTCTGATAAATCTAGCCATGTATCCTTAAGTGATTTTAAGCTTGCCTTTTTATTTCGTATTAAATCAATCAATTCAAATAAATCTTGCGTACTTCGAGTGATCCGAGTTAAATCTGTAACATAAATAATGTCACCTTCCTGTAAATCCTCTAACATTTTTTGAAGTTGTTCACGATCTTTTGTGGCTCCTGAAGTTTTTTCTTCATAAATAATATCCATTCCAATTTCGTTCAATTGCCGAAATTGTCTTGAAGGATTTTGGCTAGTCGAACTGACGCGTACATAACCGATTTTCTGCAAAATTTCACCTCGTTTTTGAGACAAGTCTTATGAGACACTCTTAACTATGATTTTATCAGTCTACTATACTTGTATCAATAGAGTACACTCTATTGATATATAATTGAGCTAATAAATTGAAAAATACAGAAATGGGCTGATACTGAATGAAAATTGCTAGAGGTAGAGAATTGCTTACACCGGAACAGAGACAGGCTTTTATGCAAATTCCTGAAGATGAATGGATATTGGGGACCTACTTCACCTTTTCCAAACGTGATTTAGAAATCATTAATAAGAGAAGGAGGGAAGAAAACCGTTTAGGGTTTTCCGTTCAATTAGCTATTCTTCGGTATTCCGGTTGGCCATACACTCATATTAAAAGCATCCCAGATTCGGTTATACAATATATATCGAAACAAATCAGTGCTAGTCCATCCTCGCTTAGCTATTATCCTCAAAGGGAAAATACACTTTGGGATCATTTGAAAGAAATTCGAAGTGAATACGACTTTGTAACTTTTACCTTGAGTGAATATCGAATGACATTTAAGCACCTTCATCAATTAGCTTTGGAAAATGGTGATGCCATTCATCTACTGCATGAATGCATAGATTTTCTAAGAAAAAACAAAATCATACTGCCTGCTATCACTACACTTGAAAGAATAGTGTGGGAGGCGAGAGAAATGGCTGAAAAGAAGCTGTTTAATACAGTTAGTCAATCTCTAACAAGTGAGCAAAAAGAAAAGCTTGAAGAAATCATTACTTCGCAACATTCATCCGATTCCAATAAAACGATATTGGGTTGGTTAAAGGAACCACCGGGTCATCCTTCATCCGAAACATTTCTAAAAGTAATAGAACGACTCGAATACATACGAGGTATGGAATTAGAAACGGTACAAATTAATCATTTGCATCGCAATCGCTTGTTACAGCTATCTCGCTTAGGTTCAAGATATGAGCCTTATGCGTTCCGTGACTTTCAAGAAAATAAACGATACTCGATTTTAACCGTCTATTTATTACACCTTACTCAGGATTTAACGGATAAAGCCTTTGAAATTCATGACAGACAAATACTCAGTCTGTTATCAAAAGGCCGTAAGGCTCAAGAAGAAATTCAGAAACAAAACGGGAAAAAGCTGAATGAGAAGGTTATACACTATACGAACATCGGACAAGCTTTAATCAAAGCAAAACGGGAAAAACTAGACGTTTTTGAGGTTTTAGAATCGGTTATTGAATGGAATTCTTTTGTTTCTTCAGTGGAAGAAGCTCAAGAGCTTGCACGTCCTGCCGACTATGACTATTTAGACTTACTGCAAAAACGATTTTATTCTCTTAGAAAATATACGCCAACCCTATTAAGGGTATTGGAATTTCATTCCACAAAGGCGAATGAGCCACTTATACGAGGAATGAACGAATCTGGGAAGCGAAAAGTACCTGATAACTCACCTTTGGATTTTATTTCAAAACGGTGGAAAAAGCATTTATACGAGGATGATGGTACAACAATCAATCGGCATTACTATGAAATGGCTGTTTTAACAGAACTTCGGGAGCATATTCGGGCTGGTGATGTTTCTATTGTGGGCAGTAGACAATATAGAGATTTTGAGGAATATTTGTTTTCCGAAGATACATGGAATCAAACGAAGGAGAATACAAGATTATCGGTTAGTTTATCATTCAAGGATTATATTACAGAGAGAACTAGCAGCCTTAATGGGAGGTTACACTGGTTAGCTGGTAATTCCAACAAGTTAGATGGAGTTTCTCTTGAAAAAGGAAAGCTGTCGATTTCACGATTAGAAAAAGATGTTCCAGAAGAAGCAAAGAAATTTAGTGCAAGCCTGTATCAGATGCTACCAAGAATAAAATTAACCGATTTACTTATGGATGTTGCCCATATAACAGGATTTCATGAGCAATTTACACATGCTTCTAACAAACGAAAACCAGATAAAGAAGAAACAATCATTATTATGGCTGCTCTTTTAGGAATGGGAATGAATATTGGCTTGAGCAAAATGGCTCAAGCAACACCCGGGCTTACATATAAGCAACTAGCCAATGTGTCTCAATGGCGCATGTATGAAGACGCAATGAATAAAGCCCAAGCTGTATTAGTAAATTTTCATCACAAGCTACAATTGTCTTCTTATTGGGGAGACGGCACAACATCCTCGTCAGATGGTATGAGAATGCAGCTAGGAGTTTCATCACTACATGCAGATGCAAATCCACATTATGGAACGGGGAAAGGAGCCACCATCTACCGTTTCACTAGTGATCAATTTTCTTCTTACTACACAAAGATCATTCATACTAATTCAAGGGATGCGATTCATGTTTTGGATGGTTTGTTGCACCATGAGACGGATTTAAACATAGAAGAGCATTATACAGATACTGCGGGTTACACAGACCAAATTTTCGGATTGACTCATTTATTAGGATTTAAATTTGCTCCAAGAATAAGAGATTTATCAGATTCAAAATTATTTACAATAGATAAAGCAAGCGAATCTCCAAAATTAGAAGCCATTTTACGTGGACAAATAAATACAAAGGTCATTAAAGAAAATTATGAAGATGTTTTGCGATTAGCTCATTCTATAAGGGAAGGAACAGTTTCAGCATCCCTTATTATGGGGAAACTAGGTTCCTATTCAAGACAAAACAGCTTAGCTACCGCCTTACGTGAGATGGGCCGAATAGAAAAAACGATCTTTATTTTGAATTATATATCGGATGAATCATTAAGAAGAAAAATACAACGAGGATTGAATAAAGGAGAAGCCATGAATGGATTGGCAAGGGCTATTTTCTTTGGAAAACAAGGTGAGCTTAGGGAACGAACCATACAGCATCAATTGCAAAGGGCCAGTGCCTTAAATATAATCATTAATGCCATCAGTATCTGGAATACTTTACATCTAACAAAGGCAGTTGAATATCAAAAACGGTCAGGTAGTTTTAATGAAGAATTATTGCACCATATGTCACCTCTAGGTTGGGAACATATTAATTTACTTGGAGAATACCATTTTAATTCGGAGAAAATGGTCTCGTTAGATTCTTTAAGACCCTTGAAACTTTCTTAACGTTGTTAAAACTGGGGGAATAGTCGGGGAAATGGGCTTAGCGTTGTAAATCCGCATTTTCCTGACTGTACCCCATATGAAGGTTATACGTAAAAATTATGATGATGTTTTGCGTCTGGCACATTCTATTCGGGAGGGGCAAGCCTCTGGTGCCCTCATTATGGGTAAACTTGGTTCTTATGCTCGGCAAAATAAGGTTGCTAAGGCACTTAGAGAAATGGGAAGAATCGAAAAGACGATTTTTATACTAGATTACATCTCAAACGAATCGATGCGCCGCCGTATCCAACGTGGGTTAAACAAAGGAGAAGCCATGAATGCTCTGGCTCGATCCATCTTCTTTGGAAAACATGGAGAACTGAGAGAACGTGCTCTGCAGGATCAATTGCAACGCGCAAGTGCTTTGAACATCTTGATTAATGCAATTAGTGTATGGAATACAGTTTATCTAGGCAAAGCTACCGAATTACTTCAAAGTAAAGGAATGTTACGGGAGGATTTATTAAAGCATATATAACCATTAGGATGGGAACATATCAACTTCCTTGGAGAGTATCGCTTCGATCCAAAAGGAGTTACCAACTTAGAATCATTGCGGTCTTTAAATCAATAATAGTTCTAAAGCCGATTACATCCTTAACGTGGTGAAAATTGGCTATTTTTGTATCCAGATCCCCTTAACGTTGTAAATCCGCGTTTTGCTGACGGTACCCCTATTCCAAGTTAAACCAGAATTCAAGCCTGTTGAGTTTTGACACCATTTATTCGCCGTAATTGGGGTCCTACCAACGAAAAGCGAAAAACATACGCTAAGGAATTTGTTCAGATAACCTTGAGTTCCTTAACACCTTCTAACAAAAGGGTTTATGAGGATTTTCCTCATTTGTTGATGTTCAATAACTCATTCACTTATCTATGTTCAGTTAATAGGTCGAAAATAAGTTTCATTACATTCTTGATGGGCTTAGCGTATAGAAAATGAGTTTTTTCTATGTCGAAATGTGCTTAACGTATGTTTTATGCGAAATGTTGGCTGTACCCCTAATTAAAAAAATCGATTCCCTAATTAGAGAATCCGTAAAATGATTTTAGACTTAAACGAAAGTTAAAATAGCTGTTTTTGCATAAAAAAGCCCCGTTCGTAAAATTACACTTTTACCAACGGGGCTTTTAATGTTCTTCATTGTTAAAAACATGGTTATAACTTTTTGGGAAGGTCAGGGTTTGAGAACAACTTTGACACACCCATCTTCGTGATCATTAAAGATTTGATAGGCTTCACTCGCCTGGTCTAGACGCAATTTATGAGAGACGATTTCTGTTGGATCCAGTTCTCCTTCCGTAATCATTTTAAAGAGCATTGGCATGTAATGGATGACTGGTGCCTGACCCATTTTTATTTTTACATTTCTTTCAAATATGTTTCCTAAAGGGAACTGGTTATATTTAGAGCCGTAGACCCCCGTCAGCTGCAGCGTTCCAAATTTTCTCACAGCACTCATACCGATTTCGATCGGGCTGATGGTTCCGCCAATAAGCTTCATCTTTTGTTCGACAGCTTCGATTGGTGTTTTTTTCCCATCCATCCCTACGCAATCAATGACGGCATCTACACCGCCACTTGTAATTTCTTTAATATGGGAACCCATAGAAATCATATCATCAAATTCATCAAAATTAAAAATCTCAACATTGTTCATTTTTTTGGCACGTTCAAGCCTATAGGGAAGATTATCGACGGCAATGACTCTTTTTGCGCCTTTCATCCAGGCAAACTTTTGCGCCATCAAACCAATGGGTCCACAGCCGAGCACGGCAACTGTATCCCCTTTTTTCACTCCTGCACTTTCAATGCTCCAATAAGCAGTTGGCAGTACATCAGACATAAACAGTAATGCTTCATCTTCAAGTTCAACAGATTCAGGAATCACGAAAGGCATAAAATTTCCATAGGGAACACGCAAATATTCAGCCTGTCCACCCGGATGATTCCCGTAACGCTCCGTAAATCCAAAATATCCGCCTGTATCAACTTCTGGATTTGGGTTAGAATTATCACATTGGCTCTCCAAATCATGCTGGCAATAGTAACAGCTTCCACATGAAATGTTAAATGGGATGACCACTCTATCCCCTTTTTTCACTTTTGTTACCTCTGGTCCGACCTCTTCTACAATACCCATGGGCTCGTGGCCAACTACATAATCTTTTTCAGCTGGCAAGGCACCTTGATAAATATGTAAATCAGACCCACATATCGCTGTTGATGTAATGCGCACAACAATATCGTCTTTTTGTTGAAGCTTCGCATCTGGAACTTCTTTCACCTGCATATCCTTGGAACCTTGAAAAGTAACTGCTTTCACAAGTAAAACCTCCTATTATAAATTCATATAACTCTTATAATACCCATTGAAGAAATTAATATACTTTTTTTTTATTTTTAGTTCTATTTAACTAAATAGGGCGTTTACTCCAGTTCAACTCCCGATTTGACATTAAAAATGAGATGGAAAAAGCGTACTAATCTGTTATCAGATGTACGCCTTTTCAACTACCTAAATCGTGCGCAATAGCCACAATCTTTGAGAGAACAGTTAAAATAAATCTAAAAATCTGCGCTTTTAAAATTTGTAAATTCTAGACGTTGGAATAAAAAAATGAAGATGGCACTTGTTTTTTCGCTATTGATCAAATGCAACATAATTTCCTTACTTAGTTTGTTGGTCCGCAGGATCCTACTATCAAGGACTTATTCCTTTAGGTTTTAATAGTATACAATTTGATACTATATTCCTTTTTTGTTACTAGGTGAAATTAAAGTGTGAACTTTCAATATTGGAATATACTTATTATACTAACGTATCACCAGTAAACTGAGAGTAGCACAAATCATTACTCGTGCAAGTTCTGAAAAAAGAACAAAGTACTACTCAAGTCATCGCCATGTCTCTTTTTATGCGGTACCGGTCTTTAGATAGGGATACCTTTACCGGTAAAGTCATAGCTATCCTTCGGAACGAGTTTGGTGGACATGCAGTGTAAAAAAGCAACTAGGCTAATTTGTGTGAATTCGGTAAATGTATCCGATATCATAACAATTTCCGGATGGTGAAAAGGGAGTGAAATCATGAATGTAATGGATGCAAAAATAATTAATACTCATTATGGATTGGAAACCTATTTAGACTTTGTGAAAAATCTTGACGTAAAAAAGCTTCATTATCCTACAGAGATAGACCCTTATTACGAAATAATTTTAGGGATAGAGTATTTTTTGCTAAGGGAAGAAAAATATTATGACAGTCAAAAGAATTATTTTCGCATTCGTATGAATTCTGAATTTAGTTCAATAATACTGAGAGAAACAAAAACGAAAAGCTTATTTGCTGTCAAAAACGAATACGAGAGAGACGCAACTAAGGAACTAGTTGGAGAATGGCTTATAAAAACAAATGCTTTCAAAGAAGTTATAAATGAACTGATTCAAAAAAAGAAAATGGAAAACGTTCAAACAGAGGAAGACATTCAAATAGTTTTAGGAACGACAAGGTTCTTGGAAAAATTACTTAAGATTAAAACAGAAGAGATATTAAGTGCCGTTGTAGAGAGGGATAACTGAGGTTTCTTAATAATAACTACCTTTTTAATAAAATACTATTGATAACGTTACATGGTTCCACTAATGTTTTAAAAAAATTGATAAGGGAAATTTACACTGAATGTTTTTTGAACGCTTGCCTACTTTAATGCAGAAAAGGAGAATTTACACACATGAACCGTTTTACTATTCCGAGGGATGTTTATTATGGAGAAGGATCTTTAGAAGTTTTGAAAACCCTTGAAGGGAAAAAGGCAACTATTGTTATCGGAGGCCAGTCCATTAAAAAATCAGGCTATCTTGATAAAATAGATGCTTATTTACGTGAATCTGGATTTGAAACACAGCTCATTGATGGTGTTGAAAATGACCCATCTGCAAAAACCGCTTTAGAGGGTGCAAAAAAGATGGAGGAATTCCAGCCGGATTGGATCATTTCCGCAGGCGGCGGTTCACCGATCGACGCAGCTAAATTAATGTGGATTTTTTATGAGAATCCGGAGCTCGCATTTGATAAAGTTAAAGCACCGAACCCACTACCGGCTTTACGGAAAAAAGCACGCTTTGCGGCGATTCCTACAACGAGTGGCACAGGTACTGACGTATCACCTTTTTCTGTTATCACGGATCATGAAACAGGAACGAAATATCCGGTATTTGGTTATGAGATCACGCCGGATATTGCCATTATCGATCCGGAGCTGACATATTCGATGCCGGCTGACATTGTCGCCTATACGGGAATGGACGCATTAACGCACGGAATCGAGGCCTACGTATCAACGATGCATAACGCATTTAGTGATCCGTTGGCGATACAATCGGTTAAAATGGCAGTGGATAATATTGAAAAATCAGTAGTTGGAGATAAAGCAGCGAGAGCAGAGATGCATTATGCCCAGGCTATTGCGGGAATGGCTTTCTCGAACGGGTTTTGGTATTGTACACAGCCTATCACATAAGAGTGGCGCGATTTTTAACATTCCGCACGGCCTTGCGAATGCTCTTTATTTGCCATACGTGATTGATTTTAATAAAAAGGCGGACGGTTCCCGGTTTGCTGATATCGCTAAGATGCTTGACCTTTCTGGAAACACAGAAGACGAGTTAATCGATTCCTTAACGGATTTGCTTCGCCGTTTAAATAAATCGCTAAACCTTCCGTTATCGCTGCAGGAATTCGGTGTAAATGAGAGTGAATTTGAAAAACAGCTGGATCGAATGGCAGCGGGAGCGATTGAAGATCCGTGTACATCATCCAATCCCCGGGAAGTATCTGTAGAAGAAATGAAAAAACTTTATATTGCTGCATTTAAAGGTGAAAAAGTAACTTTTTGATGGAATCAAAACGGAACTGCCCGGGCAGTTCCGTTTTTGTTCGTTTCAATCATTTTAAAACCTCTCTTAAATCTAAGCTTTATTAATCTTTCAGTAAGGTGTTTGGCTCTCATAACAAATCTTGCGTAAAAGTGTACTTATCTACAAGATATGCGAAGAGAAAATACACCAAAAAAGAAAAGACAAATTTAGTAAAAGGGCATTCACTTTTATTCACCGAACTTAACACATAAGTGAAAAACATACTTGGAAACCTTATTGAAACCCGTCGCACACCTTTAGAAAAGTGCTGCATTAAGCTTTTTATCAGGCACATATGCTGAAGCTTATCTTGAAAGGATGAGGAAAATCATGACTCAAACGGAGGATCAACGTGTTGAAAACCTATACTGTATAAAGGATGCACTGTTCTGTTTGTGGCACTTAAAAAATGCTGTTCGTGGCAGTATATTTTTTGAATACGCTGCGCTTTACATGGAGTGGCGGATGGGTTAGGCTAATTGCCCAGAAAAGCTTGTTGCTCTGGTCTTTTCAAAAAAATCTGTCCGCAGAGGCTCCATGTCAAGCGACAAAATCAGAATGAATAAATTTTATTAATAACGAATAAATATACTGCTATTTGGTACATCAGTTAAATGCCAAATACACTGTTCCTATCTACTGTCGAACAATAATTGAATAAGTAAGAAAGAGGCTCATGATTACCACCGAGATAATCATGAGCCTCTTATGTTTCTATGGCGCAAATTAATGCTTAAAAACTGCGCAAAATAAAATTAAAATTCACAATACTTTCATTTGTTCTCATAGAGTCTACCCAAAATAAACAAAAGAAGGGGATTGCAATATAAGACTACGTCTTATTAGTATGCAACTTTTTGTTGACAAAAAATGTTACGTACAGCATATAGAAGGCCACGGCAGCGAATACTTTGAGTTAATTAAGGAACAAGGACTTGAAGGCATTGTCTTAAAGAAAGCAGACTCTATCTATCGCCCTGGCACTCGCTCCGAAAATTGGCTCAAAGTCATTAATTATCAGTATGAAAATGTCCTGATTACCGGCTTACGTAAAAAGGAATTTGGCGTGCTGCTTTCCTTTGAAGATGGATCACCAGCTGGCTTAATGGAATTTATGAAACCCTCTGATCGGAAGAAATTGTATGCAGAATACAAAAAATTCATCCGGACAGAAACCGATGATTTTATTTATTTAGATCCTAAACTAAAAGGCATTGTAAAATATCGGAACCTAACGAAAAAAGGTTATTTACGCATCCCCTCATTCGAGAAATGGACCACTTGATAAAAAGCGCTGAAATTTTCCTACAGCGCTTTTTCTTTGAATTTTAACCTGCGCGAAAACCTTACTGAAAGTAAAAACACAACTTTTTATGGTTTTTGGTAACAATCTTTTTATTAATACAAAACCAATCAGATATAATTATTTTGATAAACGCTCCATGAGAGTAGCTTTTTCTGCTTCAAAACCAGGTTTGTCAAGTAAAGCAAACATATTCTTCTTGTATGCTTCGACTCCAGGCTGGTCAAATGGGTTAACTCCTAATAGATGGCCACTAATCCCACATGCCTTCTCAAAAAAGTAAACCATCTCACCGTAAGTGTATTCATTCATTTCATCCAGTTCAATCACGAGATTAGGTACTTCTCCATCTATATGGGCCATAAGGGTACCCTGAAATGCACTTTTGTTGACTTCATCCATCGTCTTACCTGCCAGGAAGTTTAATCCATCAATATTTTCTGGATCCTCCTGAATAGTCACTTCAATTCGAGGTTTCTTAATCTGTAAAACCGTTTCTAAAAGGTTTCGTCGACCTTCTTGTACATATTGCCCCATGGAATGCAAATCCGTTGAAAAATCAACGGAAGCAGGGAATAGCCCCTTTTGATCTTTTCCTTCACTTTCCCCAAACAGCTGCTTCCACCATTCCGATACGTAGTGAAGGGAGGGCTCATAGTTAACAAGCACTTCAATTGCTTTTCCCTTATTGTAGAGTACATTTCGGACCGCAGCATACTGATAGCTCTCATTTGTCAATAAATCAGGATTGTTGTATTTACGGGCTGCTGCTGCTGCCCCTTCCATCATATGATCAATATCAAGTCCTGCTACGGCAATTGGTAAGAGACCAACTGCTGTTAGCACAGAATACCTTCCACCAACATCATCCGGAATAACGAACGTTTCATATCCTTCTTCGTCCGCAAGCTTTTTTAATGCGCCTTTTTTCTGATCTGTAGTAGCAAAAATACGTTTTCTCGCCTCTTCTTTTCCGTATTTTTTCTCCATATAGTCACGGAAAATACGGAAAGCAAGGGCTGGCTCTGTCGTTGTTCCTGATTTAGAAATGACGTTAACAGAGATATCTTTCCCCTCTAATAGTTCAAATAAATGAGATATATAAGTAGAACTGATATTCTGACCGGCAAAATAAACATGTGTCTTATTGTTCATCTGGTTATGAAAGCTATGGGACAGAGATTCTATAGCCGATCTTGCCCCCAGGTACGAACCACCAATACCAATTACAACCATTGCGTCTGAATGTTTCTTGATTCTTTCAGCAGCTTGTTTAATTCTTTCAAATTCACTCTTATCATAGTTTAGTGGCAAATCGACCCAACCAAGATAATCAGAGCCGGGGCCTGTTTTTTCATGTAGCATTTTATGAGCCACTTTTACAAATTCACTTAGATTATCTACTTCACTCTTTTTCATAAATGCTAATGCATTGGAGTAATCAAACGAAATAGTCATACATTACTTCCCCTTTCAATCAAATTTAGCTTAGCTGCTTCAATCGGAGATCCTTCTCCGTAAAAAAGATCTCTCGGCATAGTAAAACGTTTCATGTTAGTGCATTCTCCTTTTCTACAGTATATAAGGGAAGTTTTTAAAAACACATTTAAACTCCCCCTTTTCAATTTTGAAAAATCCTTAGTGGGACCGTGTAATTATCAATAGCGTACATTAAAAGATAGTTAGTATTAAGAAAACTCAATGGTCCCTCTCTACATCGGCACTTAGTATGTCTTCTGTTTTGATTTCAAGTAATATTTCCAAGAATCTTATCGTTCCTAATACTTTTCGAGTGTCTCCCTCATTTTGAACATTCTCCATTTTCTTTTGTTGGATCAGTTCACTTATTACTTGCTTGAAAGCATTGGTTTTTATAAGCCATTCTCCAACCAGTAGCTTAGTTGAGTCTCTCTCGTGTTCGGTTTTGACAGCAAATAAACTTTCGGTATCTGTCTCTCTTAACGTGATTGAATTAAAATCTTCGCTCATTTGAATCCGAAAATAATTCCTTTCACTATCATAATATTTTCCGTCCCTTAGAAGAAAATACTCTATCCCTAATACTATTTCATAAAAGGGCTCATTATCTGATGGAGAATGGAGTTCTTTTACTTCGATATTCTTCACCATGTCTAAATAGGTTTCTAAACCATATTGTGTGTTAATGATTTTTGCATCCAATACGTTCATGATGTCACACCTCAATATTGTTTTATTTTTTTGGCTCTGTTAAACTTGTCTGTTGGCTCCAGGTGCTCGCTTTCCGCGGGCGAGCCGGGAGCCTCCTCGGCGCTGTGCGGCTGCGGGGTCTCCCTTGTCCTGTTTTTCCCACAGGACGTTGAATCATCATCCGTGAATAGGCACCGCACGAGAAAATGTGAATGCATTTTCGAGGAGTCTCGCTCCTTCCGCTTCAATCAACATAGTTAGCACTATCAACGACTTAAGTAAATCTACCAATTTTTGGGATATACCAAACTAAAAATCCAATGAATTTCCGGCTCATTTTAACGAAAGACATATACAGCAGATGACTTTATGATTTTTCCACAGCATGTCCGCCAAATTCATTACGAAGGGAAGCTACCACTTTACCTGTAAATGTATCATTGTCTAATGAACGGTAACGCATTAGTAAAGACATAGCGATAACAGGGGTAGCTGTTTGAAGATCCAAAGCGGTTTCAACTGTCCATTTCCCTTCCCCAGAAGAATGCATAATGCCCTTAATTTCATCTAATTTTGCATCTTTAGAAAATGCGCGTTCTGTCAATTCCATGAGCCATGAGCGGATGACAGAACCGTTATTCCACACCCGTGCCACTTTTTCATAGTCAAAATCGAAATCGCTTTTTTCCAGGACTTCGAATCCTTCACCAATGGCGGCCATCATTCCGTATTCTATTCCATTGTGGACCATTTTTAAGAAGTGGCCACTACCAGATTTCCCAGCATATAAATACCCATTATCTACAGCTGTATCTCTAAAAATCGGCTCGACAATGCTCCATGCTTCAGGATCTCCACCAATCATATAACAAGCACCATAGCGAGCACCTTCCATCCCCCCAGAAGTACCGGCATCCATAAAGCTCACTCCAACTTTCTTCAACTGTTCGTAACGACGAATGGATTCCTTATAATGCGAATTACCAGCTTCAATGACGATATCTCCTTCACTTAGAAATGGTGTGATTTCACTAATAACTGAATCAACGACGGAGTGTGGGACCATTATCCAAACAACTCGTGGCTTTTCTAATGATTGAACAAGATCTTGTAAACTGGATGCTCCTTCAACTCCGTATTTTTTAATTTCTTCAATAGTATTTGTATTTAGATCAAACGCCATTACACGGTGTTTATTGTCAATTAAGTTTTTTCCTAAGTTCATACCCATTTTCCCTAATCCAATTAATCCTACTTTCACTTGAGTTTCCTCCTTTAAATTACAAAAAATAGCCTGTATTATTATGCTACCCATTTGTTGTTCTTCATGGTCTCCTTATGGAACCATAAGGATTCAACAAATACTTTAAGTTCCTTGGGTAAATCGCGTAACAATTATCTGTCAAATCCAACCTCGGTTTGCTCTCTTCATACCAATAGCCTTCCAGGGAGGTGCGGATTAAACTCCCCCCCTAGTTTCCCACCATTTAAAACCATCCTCCTCCAATAATTGCGAAGCAGCTTGTGGCCCCATCGAACCGGCTTGATATAGGTGGAGTGGAAGGGCATTTTCCTCAAACGCCTCTAAAACGGGCTGTACCCATTTCCAAGATAATTCAACTTCGTCCCAATGAGCAAAGAAGGTAGAGTCCCCACGCAGAGCATCGAATATTAAGAGTTCATAAGCTTCTGGTATGTCTCTTGTACTTGCTGAGAAGTCAACAATTATCGGCTCCAAATTTCCATTTGTTAAATTTTTGCTATTTAATTGCATCGACACACCCTCATTTGGACTTACTTTGATAACTAATAGATTGGGTTCTGCAAATTGATTCTCGTTAGTATACACATTTTTCGTTGGATTCTTGAATTCAATCACAATCCGCGTCGACTTTTCCTTCATTCTTTTTCCTGTCCGGATATAAAATGGCACCCCATCCCAGAATGAACTATCAATCCATAAACGAGCAGCCACAAATGTATCGTTTGTGGAAGAAGCATTCACTCCAGGTTCTTCTAAATATCCGACTACAGGTTTACCCTTTATTTCCCCCGGTCCATATTGACCACGAACAACGTGGATACCTACAGTATCTTTCTGTACAGGCCGAAGAGAGTCCATAACTTTTCTTTTCACTGTACGGATATCGTTCGTGCTCATCTGTTTTGGCTGATGCATGGCCGTCATCATCAACAGCTGCATCATATGATTTTGGACCATATCACGAATAGCCCCTGCTTTTTCATAATAACTAGCTCTCTCTTCTACACCAACCGTTTCACTAGCCGTTATTTGCACATTGGCAATATACCGATTGTTCCATAGTGATTGCAGCACAGGGTTGGCAAATTCTAAAGCTTCAAGGTTTTGAACCATCGGTTTTCCAAGATAATGGTCAATCCTGAAAATTTCGTCTTCTTCAAAAGCTTTGCTTAGTTTTTCATTTAAATCTTGAGCAGATTTTAAATCACGCCCAAATGGTTTTTCGATCATTAATCGTTTCCATCCTTTTGTCGAGCCTAATCCACTCTCCTTGATGTTCAAAGCAATTACATCAAAGAATTCAGGAGCAACAGAAAGATAAAACATTCGATTCTCTTCAATACTCTGGTCTTTTTCATTTTGTTGAACGACTTCAACTAACTTCTTATACCCTTCAGCATTCGTGAAATCTAACTGGCAATAACGAAATGCCTTTACAAACTCTTGTTTTTCGGATTTATCATTTATCAAGTGTCTAGAAAAAGTGTATAGCGAGTCTGTTACATGGTTTTGAAAATCAACATCAGACATTTCGTCTATTCCTACACCAATGATCAAAAAAGAATCTGGTAATTTTTGATTCAAATATAAATTAAACAAGGCAGGG
Organism: Paenibacillus sp. PDC88; assembly: GCF_900106725.1. Taxonomy (NCBI): domain Bacteria; kingdom Bacillati; phylum Bacillota; class Bacilli; order Caryophanales; family Paenibacillaceae; genus Paenibacillus; species Paenibacillus sp. PDC88. The sequence continues at coordinate 22,591 of NZ_FNNT01000013.1, forward strand.
TAGATTTTTCGCTTAGCTAAATCCCCAGTTGCCCCAAATAAGACAAACGTCATAGAATCCACTTTTCATTCCTCCACTTTTTCAAAGCATTTTCAAATAGAAAAATGTCTGATTTTCTTCGTTTCCCCTACAAAACAACAAGGATTTTCGCTATTGCGTTATCCTACTTTTGGATGTAAGTTTCGTTTATTTCTCCCAGCTTGTCCGGTAATAATGATATCTCTTAATTGAGAATGTCCACATTTTGGACAGGTTTCATTATTTATGGTGATGATTAGACATCTTTCACAAACTTTTCGCTGCTTAGTTTTGAACCTTTCCATGCGGATCTCTCCTTTCGTAAAAAGCAACAACATGTATAAATTATTAAATGAAGTTTCACTTCATCTCACCATGCTTGTAGCAGTATTCCCTTAAGGTTTGGTAGTATTCTTTAAGCTCGCTATTACTTGAGCAAAATCAGTATATTACGTATGTTATACTTTTGAAAGTACGCACTTTATTAACATATAGATACATTTGTATAACATAGTGTTAAAAATAATACTATAAACTTGAATCCAATACCAAGAGTGAAAAGCCGAGGACAGCGATTATACAAGATTCGCTGCCCTTGGCTTTTTAGTAACTGATTCTTTTATTAAATGTTGTGTTTAAATGTTGTGTTTTTTCAACCTTTTAAATACGTAGAGATATAAAAAAACACGGACAGCATCTTTATTAAGATAGCTAACCGTGGTTTGTTAGTATATGAACTTTTTTACACTTTTTCGAACCCCTAGGAGAAACTCTTTTTTCTACTGAATAGACGATTTGTTTTCTGTTTCTTTTTCCAATACATTCTCAATATAATCTTTACCCCAGTCATACATAGCATCCAGAATAGGCATCAGACTTCTTCCATACTCAGTGAGTGAGTATTCAACTTTTGGTGGAACGACAGGATAGACTTCACGATGAACAATCAAATGGTCTTCAAGTTCGCGCAATTGATTAACAAGCATTCTTTGAGTGATACCCGGCATGAGGGCCTTTAGTTCACCAAAACGTTTGGTTCCTTCTTTTCCTAGATGCCACAATACCAACATTTTCCATTTTCCACCAATAATCGAAAGAGTCAATTCTTTTTCACAATTAAACACTTTTTCCCCAAGATTCGGCATTCATTTCACCTCCAACCCTTATTATGTCCAATAGTATACTTTTTGTTACTATATGATAAAAAAGTGCATACTTTTAATTTAGTAACATACCCAGTATACTGAGTATCATACCGTTAGTAAATAGCTATCAATTGGATACAATAACACTGTGCAAAAGAAAGCTATACGGCACAATATACTATTATATAAGGAGCGAGTAATAAATGAAATTACAATTAGCATTAGATCTTGTAGATATTCCAGGAGCCATTGAATTGGTGAAAGAAGTAGAAAATCATATAGATGTTGTAGAAATCGGCACGCCGGTTGTGATTAATGAAGGCCTTAAAGCAGTAAAGGAAGTGAAAGCTGCCTTCCCTAACTTAACTGTATTAGCTGACCTTAAAATCATGGATGCAGCTGGATATGAAGTTAGCCAAGCATCTGCAGCAGGCGCTGACATCATCACCATTCTTGGTACAGCTGAAGACGAGTCCATTAAAGGTGCTGTAGAAGAAGCAAAAAAACAAGGTAAACAAATCCTTGCTGATATGATCGCAGTTAAAGACATTGAAGGTCGTGCGAAAGAACTGGATGAACTAGGAGTAGATTATATCTGCGTTCACACAGGTTATGACCTTCAAGCTGTAGGAAAAAATTCTTTCGAAGACCTTGCAACCATTAAGAGCGTTGTAAAAAATGCGAAAACTGCTATTGCAGGCGGAATCAAATTAGAAACACTTCCAGATGTGATTAAAGTACAACCAGATCTTGTCATCGTAGGTGGCGGTATCACAAGCAAAGACGATAAAAAAGCAGTTGCAGCTAAAATGCAAGAATTAATTAAACAAGGTTAATTATAACTATGAAAACTACTCAATATTTAGCTGAAGTCGTTCAAGAATTAAGTCGGACAGTCGACTTAATCTCTGACGAAGAAGCAGAGAAGTTGGTTAATAAGATTCTGGAATCCAAAAAAATCTTTGTTGCAGGTGCGGGCAGATCTGGATTTATGGGCAAATCTTTCGTGATGAGAATGATGCACATGGGGATCGATGCTTATGTAGTCGGTGAAACTGTAACAGCAAATTTAGAAAAAGGTGATTTGTTGATCATCGGTTCAGGTTCAGGTGAAACGAAAACCTTGGTTTCAATCGCTGAAAAAGCAAAAAGTTTAGGTGGGACGGTCGCAGCTGTAACGATTTCCCCTGACTCCACGATTGGAAAATTAGCTGATATTATCATTAAATTGCCTGGATCACCGAAAGATCAATCTGAAAGTGAATATAAGACCATACAACCAATGGGGTCACTTTTTGAGCAAACGATGTTATTATTTTATGATGCATTGATCTTGCGTTTTATGGAAAAAAAAGGCTTAGACTCTACTAAAATGTACGGCAAACATGCCAATCTCGAATAGAGTACACTTTAAAAAATATGGAAACATCGTAAAGACCGCATTTATTTCTTTTATGAATTGCGGTCTTTACTGCATATTACAAATAACACAGTCCATACAGGAAAGAAAAAATAGCCTCTGATTCAGTCCCTTCTATGGCCGGATCAGAGATCATTATTGGGTGGGGCACAGCCAAGAATTTAGCCATCACTCACAGTATGAGCCCTATTTGGGTTATCACCAATATTTCACTGGTAGGCCCCATGTCTATATAAGTTTTTTTATGGGAAAATAAAATCCTATTGGCGATGAAAAACGCTTCATAAGTGTAGTAAACAAAACTCTTCGTTTTATAAAACAAAGGAATGAGGTTGAATAAATGGTTCGATTCGGCGTAATCGGTACTAATTGGATTACAGAAAGATTACTTGAAGCAGCAAATGATGTAGAAGATTTTAAACTAACTGCTGTTTATTCTCGCACGATTAGTAGAGCAGAAGAATTTGCAAGTAAATATGGAGTAACAAAAATATTTACAAACCTAAAAGAAATGGCAGTTAGTCAAGAAATTGACGCGGTGTACATTGCTACTCCCAATTCATATCACGCAGAACAAGCTATTTTATTTTTGCAAAATGGCAAACATGTGTTATGTGAAAAGCCACTGGCTGTTAATGCAACCGAAGTAGCGAGGATGATTCAAGCCGCAAAAGATCATAACGCCCTATTAATGGAAGCAATGAAATCAACATTACTTCCAAACTTCAAGGTCATTCAAGATAATTTACATAAAATTGGTCCTATCCGTAGATACTTTGCAAGCTATTGTCAGTATTCATCTCGTTATGATAAATACAAAGAAGGAATTGTCCTTAATGCCTTCAATCCAGAGTTTGCGAACGGTTCATTAATGGACCTTGGTGTCTATTGTTTGTATCCACTTATTACATTATTTGGTGAACCAAAAGAAGTGAAGGCAACTGGCATTATGCTTGATTCGGGTGTGGATGGTGAAGGTAGCGTCATCTTAAAATATGATGATAAAGATGCGATTGTGATGTATTCCAAAATAACGAACTCTTATTTACCAAGCGAAATTCAAGGCGAAAAAGGAAGTATCATGATTGATAAGATTCATACGGCTGAAAAAGTAGAAATTCACTACACTGACGGCACGGTTGAACAATTAACAGTCGACCAATCTCATCCAGCTATGTATTACGAAGTGAAAGAATTTATTGAATTAATCAACCGAGGAAAAACAGAGTCTGATACTAACTCATATAAAAATTCATACACCACGATACAAGTGTTGGATAAAGTGAGAGATGAAATAGGTCTTGTATATCAAAGTGATCATAAGTGAAAAAACACAAAAACCCCTACAGCGACTTGTATTATTCTCTTGAGAAATTACGAATCTGGCCTGTTTGTCGAAGAATAAAAGAAATCGTTTTAGAACTTACCTAAACTATTTTGCATCCATTCTTTTTTATAAGAGCATTATAGCATTTTCTACCCGGCTAACAAATTTTAAAGGACTTTTGCTTATTATGCAAAGGTTCAATGCTCATTTTTTAAGATGTGTTTCTTCTTTAATTTGTGATTTAGTTTAAGTATTCCTTAATAGGAGTAGCGACAATGACACTACCCCTATTAGGATCCTACCAACAACCGCACTTTTCTGACCCCACCCTACCCTACAGAGTAAAAAGGGTTGTAAATGTAAAAAAAATCCATGCTATGACCCTTTTTTACAAGTACCTCGGTCGTACCCCAATTCAAGGAGCTGGACTTTTGGTTAAATATCACAGGATGTTATAATGACGAGACAGAAAATAACCAAGTCTAAAAAGGTAAGGAGGGACATTAGTGGAACAACAAAGATATAAGGTTATCATTGCAGAAGACGATATGCATCAGCTGTCTTTGTTGAAAATGTATGCTATAGAGTTAGATTTAGTGATTATATCAACGGTTTCCTCCGGTGTGCGGCTGGTTGATGAAGTTAAATTGCATAGGCCTGATATTGTCCTATTAGATATCGGCCTTAAAAAGAAAGATGGAATATCCGCATTTAAGGAAATACTTGAGGCCGGCATACGTCCTCAAATAATTTTTGTTACTGGTTCGTTAAACCCTCAACATATACTTACCGGTTACGAATTTGAATCAGTGGATTACCTCACGAAGCCGATTAGGAAAGACCGATTTAAAAGAGCAATTATTAAAGCTAAGGAAGTAATTCATTCTCGAAAGCTCTTAAATGCGGTTGTTGAACTAGAGAACACGAATTGGATTATATTAAAGGCGAATTATCGCGATCATGAAATTGCGGAAAATCAGATTGTTTTTGTGGAGAAGGATAAGATGGCCCGGAACAGATGCATAGTTAACCTGAAGAGTGGAGAGCAGCTAGAAACAACCACTCAACTTAAAGAAATTAAGGAGATGTGCTCGAATCTTACTTACTCTCACAGGAGTTACTTGGTTAATCCACTTTACATCACATCAATCCAACCGGATGGGTTGCTTCAAAAGAGTTATATTATCTCTTTGGAACATACCAACAAAAAAGTTCCCCTGACTAAGAAGAATTATCTCGAAGCAAGTCATGTCTTTTCAAAAATCCGGACGCAGCATACCTAACGACGACGATGATTTACTTGTTGTCTAAACTTCATTTTTGCTTTGAAATTTCCTTTATTATTCATTTCATATGTAATGATGATGCTTCCATAGTCAATTGGTGTGAATGACGTAATTTGCTCTTCAATCATCATTAGAAAAGTAATTAAGTGGCTTCGCTTCATTCCACAACCGTGGGGTTGTTGGATTGGTGTTCCTAGCATTACTTCAATTTCGTGATAGTGGATGGCGAGTTCTCCATCCCTAACGAAAAATTCCATGGTTCCCTCCCGCTCCTTTGAAAGAAGGTTTGGAAAATAGTCCGAAATGATGCAGAGCTTTATTTGATCATATAAGTTCACATTATTTCTAGGAACGAAACCGTCGTTACCACCGTTTTCGTCATTTGCGTTTTTTGTTGTATCCATGGAACTAACACCTTTCGTTCAGTTAATCCTAAAGAACTAACCGTATTTATTTTATATGCGACAAATATACCAGTATATTGAACCCTCTGAAAGAGGATTTGATTGAAATGGTTGAATTTCTGTCTGAAATGACCAAGATTATCCAATGGATAAATATTCATGTTTTTGGTAAATTGTTTCTGGAGATGGCAGCTATCTTTGTTGATTTGTTGCAAAATAAGCGATTAATATAGAAACATTGAACCGCGATGTCGAAAGATATATGAAGACAAACGGGAGGGTAGTTACCTCCTTTCGTCTATAATTAGAGTAATTGAGAAAATCAAGTTCTAATTATGTGATTCAGACGCATGGCTAACTTTCTGTCCTCAAACAAAACTCTGATATTCGTTATACACCTTTTACCTTGAACTTTCTCTAGCCAGTAGATTACTTCATAGCGTCACATAGAACTGTCACGGATCTAAATGGGACGATATCATGGAAGTAAGGGCAGGCCTGCGAGCTTTTTGACACTATCATGCCTTCATCTAGCTTACGTTTACCATCCACCTGTCGCCAGACATCCTCCATTTACAAAATAAAGGAATTCGGTTTAGGGGATTCCTTATCAGATATACTAATCAGCGGTTTTCGTCCTTTATCTTTGTGGATGTGATAATAGCCAAGCTATCCCCCCTATAACACAAAAAACGCTTTTCCAAGTGGGAAAAGCGTTCTTCGCTTATTAAGTATTTGATTACGCTTATTATAGCTTAATACTTGGTATTTCGTAAATAATTTGCAATCTAATTTTCAGAAGTTAAAATTTCTTGAGTTGTCCAAAAAATGCTATCCCTCATTGCTGTATAAATCAAATATATAACTCTTAATCACAATAATCAGCTATTAAAGCACAAGCCATCCTCTTAAAGTTCTAAACTAGACTATGAAAAAAATCAACGAAGTACGGAATAACATTATATCCTATAAGAAGAACAATCAAGGTAGAAAGGAACTTAGTAAGTTTGCCCTTTTGGGTAGCATCAGTTATAGTGGCCATGCGGAATAAAACAACAATGAAACAACCTATGCTTGCAGTATAAAAAAACACGGGATGAAAGAAAGCTCCCAGTACATAATCCAATATAGACATTGATTGTATATCGGTCATAGAGACAAAGGTAGGTAATTGTCTTACTTCAAAGGCTTCCATACATAGTTTAACAAAAAGTATAATACACAACAGCTCAATTACTTTCTTTATATGTTTCATGCTGCTATCCTCCTAAATATGTACTGATCCTAATTTATCAATCTTTAATCGTTTTACACTCCATTCCCGGAATCCACCTAACAATCGTTTAGTGTATTTACGTACTCACCTCCTCTGGTCTGCACTTTTCAGTCGTCGCTAACTCAATTATTGGTGTAGAGAACCCAACTCATCATTATTAGCTTAAGATCAATGGATCTATACAACAATTTAATTCGTAACAACACTCACTTCTTTTATGTCGGCTCTTCACTCATATAATAGGATAGGCGAGAATATTGTAAGGGGGAGTTTGCCATAATTAAGTATAATACTTCTCAAGATATGTGTTAAGTTTACTAGGGGGATAATTCTAGAATATAGATTCTCAATCCTTGTGCCTTCTGCTATAATGTAAATTAATTAAATATTTATAAACGTGGAAGCACCACGGTAGGCCAACACAGCCTACTGTGGTGTTTTTTGGTTTAAGCACTAGTTTTTTACCGCTGTGAGCCGTTTTGTAGTGTGAGAGAATTTCATGAGAGGAGAAAATGAAGAATAACATGGCTATTCGAATCAAATTCGCAACCATATTTGGCTTAATGGCGACACTTGTTCTCCTAGTATCAAGATTTTTATTTCATAACTTAAGTGGTGACTTTATGGACGGTGCGTGGTTCATAAATGTTGCAGCTGAGATTACGTTGCTGATTTCATTCTTTATCGTGCTTACAATTATCAACTATCTTAGTGCCGGTCCTATTCTGAAGCCACTCTTAAATGTTATTGAGCATGTTGGGTCGTTCGCTAAAAATAAACTCGAATCAGAGATGAATAAAGATGAATTCGGTTTGTTGGAACTCAGTGTTGCGGGAATTGCAGAAACAATTCAAAAGCAGGATAATGAAATTCACAAAATCAACTTAGAACTCAGCCAGCGTAATGCGGACCTGGAATTGCTCATTACAGCAACGATCGCTTCATTGTCAAAGGCTGTAAACGCTCGAGACCCTTACACGGCATCTCACTCCGAAAATGTAAAACGATATGCAAGTGCTGTGGCCAAAAAGTTACAGTTGGACGCAGATCAAATATACAATATCGAAATAGGTGCATTGCTTCACGATATAGGAAAAATCGGTGTGCCGGAGAATGTGCTGATGAAAGCTGGAAAACTCACTGATGCTGAGTTCGATGCTATTAAGAAACATCCGGAGTACGGATTCCATATTGTCAGCGAAATTGCTGAACTAAAATGTCGTGGAGTAGACGAAATTGTGTTATATCACCATGAACGGGTTGACGGTAAGGGGTATCCTCGGGGATTAAAGGGAGATGCCATCCCCTTAAATGCAAAGATTATTTCCGTATGTGATGCTTTCGATGCCATGACAACAAGCCGATCATATAGGCCTGCACTTGATACTGAAACTGCAATTGTTCAACTCAAGAAGCATGCAGGAAAGCAATTTGACGACATGATTGTGTTAACCTTGATTGAGTGTCTTCAGGAAAACCCTGGATTGCTAAATAAAAATCAAACGAATGAAGAAAAAAGACTCGTGAGCCTCTAGGCCCAGCGAGTCTTTTACTTACTAATCCGTAACGGTACGGTTATGTTTATTCATATTGATCTTGGAAAGTTCACTGATCAAACGGTCCCTATCCCACAGCTGCACATTATTAACTCGAGCTAATTCCTTTGCTGGTTCAGTGTAGTATGAGTTGGTTACGACCCACGCATCAGTCGCCTGATAAAAGGCCTTGGAAGCAACTACTTCTTGTACAGCAGAGTTAGAGATTTTGTTTCGTACTCTCTTTGCTTGAACAACAACTCTTACTCCATCGATATTCAGGATGACATCAGCGCCTTGATCGCGGGACTTCTTCGTCTTTTTAGCAGAATAGCCAAGCAAACGAAAAAACAATACTAGGAATTCTTCAAACTGATCACCTGTCATCTGGTCAATGGCACGGATATCGGAACGTTTAATTCGTTGCATCTTCCGGTGATATGGAATTGCTTTGAATAACACAATTATGATAATAGTGAAGGCGACAACTAATAATCCCCAAGACTTAATCCAACTAAAGACGGTTTGGATCCAAAAAGCAGCAACTTCAAAATTTATGTTGATATGTTGTACTAAAGGCTGATTGTTAGAATTATCAGTATTCCGATTCATAACTGTAATGATTATCATGAGTGTAAATAATAGAATAACAATCTTAAACAGGTTGCTGAAGACTCGTTTGGCTTTGCGACGTATACGCCACATGGCTATCCCCCGATCAATTAACGTTTAACTTAGGTCTTTTATGCGAGTATAGTTTCGATAAATCCTTTTCCGTCATACCTAGATCTGATAGTGCTTGGTTAGCAGCAAAGACGTGGACCTTGCTATTGATAGTGGAATGGTAATAATTTGAGCTTACTTTGGAGCGCAGTCGCAGCGGTATGCTGTCGCTTAGAGCTGCTTTGCACATCAGATGCATCTCAGCGAGGAGCACCGCAGCTTCTGTTTGCGTTTCATTCAGCCAAAGAATATGCTCCCGGTCGATATCCATGTCGCATGTCTTGATTAAGTCATTGACGATTGGGTATTGTGAAAAATCAACACCACACATATGCAGTCACCTTCCCGAAATACGAATAGTTGTTAATACATACCCCCATTATGCTATGACCAGGGAATGTCTGCAAAAAACGGGAGCTGTTATTTTGAGAGATTATCGGCTTGCAGAGGCTGCTGATGTAGTGCTATTTGTAATGTGGTTTGTTACTCGTTCGATCTCCTCATCAGAGACATAAGCTGATACGAGACGTCTCTTAGCTCCATCCTTCGGAAGGTAGTACATATCCCCCTTACCGAGCAATGCTTCTGCACCAGGTGCGTCAAGGATAACCTGAGAGTCATGATGGTTTGCTACAGCAAATGAGATCCGTACCGGGAGATTTGCTTTAATAACCGGTGACAAAACAGTTTTAGATGGCCGTTGAGTTGCAATTACCATGTGAATGCCGGCAGCTCGTGCGAGTTGAGCAAGACGTTGGATACAATCCTCAACTTCAGGACCTGTCGTCATCATTAGATCTGCTAACTCATCAATTACTAGTACGATGTATGGCATACCAGGCGCATTAGGATCGTTCCGGGTTTTATCGTTGTACGAATGAATATTCCTGACACCGTAGTTCCTTAGAATTTCGTAGCGTTTCTCCATCTCAATGACAAGCTTCTTCAGTGCAATTCCTGCCCGTCTGACATCAGTTACGATAGGACCAAACAAATGAGGTATCGTCTCATAGACTGAAAGTTCCACCATTTTAGGATCAATGAACAGAAATTTGAGTTTATCTGGTGTCTGGCCATAGAGAAGGCTGACAATTAATTCGTTTAAGAACACGGATTTCCCTGAACCGGTAGCACCAGCTACAAGCAAATGTGGCATTTCCGCTAGGTCCGCATAAACAGGTTCTCCAGACATATCCATTCCCAGGGGAAAAGAAAGTGCCTTTTTCGATGCTAAAAATTCTTTGTTTTCAAGCAATGATCGAAGATTTACGGTATATGGTGTCTTACTCGGTATCTCGATGCCCACCACATTCTTACCGGGAATCGGAGCATCAATAATAATTGTTTCCGCTCGTAGCGCAAGTTGAAAATTCGCTTTATAACGCTTGAAGTTTGCTACGTTGAGACCTGGCTCAGGAGCAAGTTCATAACGTGTTGCCCGTGGTCCATATGTTGCCCTTAATACCTTGGAAGGAAGTTTAAGTGTAGCAGCCTCCTTCTCAATTTCGGTAAACTCCCTTTTCTGTTCTTGTTCAGAGGGTGGAGCAACGGTTGGTACTTTGAGTAAATACGTTGGCAGCTTCAGCACATCCAAACTTGGATATGTCCAGCACAATTTACCTTCTTTATCAAAAACAAGAACTGCATCAAATGTTGAATCAGGCTTATTCGGGTCTTTTGATTTTTGAATAAAGCCACGGATTAACCCGCTTGAACCTTTTTCGAGAAGACGTTTAATTATCTCTCTCTGGATCACCACTCCTTTGATCGTTTTACTGATTTTGAAATCACAGCGAGTATCCTCCCAGGCGCTACAGCCATATAGGACACCCTTATCAATGACCGGCCTTCCACATTTTTTACATGGTCCCAAGTCTTGCTCTGCTGCTATCTGACGTATTGGACGGTGATTTTCTTCCGGAACGTTCGGGCCAGCATACTCACTCCCCGGACCTTCAACTGGGCTGAGTTTCTTTTCCGATTCAGCATACGATTGACTAGAACGATGTGCCGTTGTAGTTTCTGTTGGTGCTTTTTTATCAGTAGTTAGGGTGGGTTTACTTAATGCCTTCTGGCCGGAATTAGCTCGGAATTGATCCATTGTCATTAAGACTTGTCTTGGCGTATTTCCGGCATAGGCTGAGATGATCCCTTCTCTTTCCATTTGATCGATTATACGGGCACAAAGTGTGTAATTCTGCCCCAATTTTTGCTGTAACATTGATACAGATGCTTGGCTTGACTCGATAACGAACTTAACGGCCGCATCAAACAGATCGTGATTAATCTTGTTATCGACTCCTACTTGGGCAGGATATTGATTTACCGGAGGGGAGACAGGTGTAGTGTTTGAGTTGTTCGATGGATTCGACAAGGCCGATTCTCCGTTAGTTTCTAAACGTCCGTTACCTGAAGAGTGTTCTGATTGTAGCGAACCTCCTTCTATACTCTTTTCAATTGTAGATATGGCAGGAGGTAATATTGGCACAACAGTTTTCAAATCCATCATTCTTACTGATTCACCAGCGTCCGTAACGAGTTTGGTTGCCAGCTTACGAGCTTGATCGATGAAACTTGTGTGAGTATAACGTCCGTCACCAATTTCACTCAATTTTTGCTCCCATTTTGCTGTTAAGACAGCAGACGAAAGAGCTGATAACCCGATCGCTTTAATCAGCGTACGTCCTTTTGTTGTAGGATACACGAGGTTCTTTCTAATTTCGATGTAACCCTGATCCTTCAGGCGTTTGATGATTCCCGCGCGCGTGGCTTCTGTTCCTAGTCCATGTGTTTTTCTCATAATACTTTCGAGCTCTTTATCTCCCAAAGTACTACCGGCGGATTTCATTAAAGGGATGAGATCACCTTGAGTAAGACGCTTAGGAGCTGATGTCCAGCCTTCTTTTGCTTCACAACTCGATGTAATGCCTTCTTCCCCTTTCCTTACATCTGGTATCATTGGGTCTGCTTCTTTCTTTTCGTCCGGATCTTCTATCTGCATTACCTTGTGCCAGCCCTCTCGGATCAAACGCTTTCCCTTGGTTGAGAAAGAAAATTGATCTCCGATGTATGTCAAAATAGTCGTGTGTTGAAAGATCGCCGTTTCATAATGCGCTGCAATAACAGATTTGACCACAAGATCATAAATAAGTCTTTCATTCTCGCTAAGGGAATTTAGCTCTGGTATCGTTTCAGTCGGGATAATAGCGTAGTGATCTGAAACCTTCGACGGGTCAACGTACCTTTTATTTCCAATGACCGATTGTATAGGTGTTGGAAACAAATGTGCATATGGACCAAGCTTGCTTATTTCATCTAAGAAGGTTGGGAATTGCTTAGCTTCTTCTTCTGTGATGTATTCGCTGTCGGTACGTGGATAGCTTTGATACCCTTCATCGTAAAGGCTCTGACAAGCAGCCAGCACCTCTTGTGGGCTTAATTTATAGAGTTTATTGGCAAGCGTTTGAAGTGCTGAAAGGCTGTAAAAATGAGGAGCCTTGATTTCCTTGTCTTCAACTACTATTTCTTCAATGCTTGCTGCTTTACCTGAGCACCAACTAGCCAATTTTTCTGCTTTAGTCCTATCTGTAAGACGATTATGATCACCGGCGAACCACCGACCAGTGTACTTCCGGCCGCCAAAATTAAACTCAGCAACAACTTCCCAAAACGGGGTAGAAACAAAGGTTTCTATTGCTTCTTCTCGTTCAACTATCAAAGCTAGTACCGGAGTTTGTACACGCCCAGTGGAGAACCCCTCCCCCTTTATTCCCTTCTCTCGAAGAAGGATCGAGTAGGCACGCGAGGTGTTCATACCAACAAGCCAGTCGGCACATGAGCGTGCGAATGCTTCGTAAAAGAGGTTTTTCTTTTCAGACTCTGGTAGCAGTTTCTGAAACGCAGCTGTGACAGCATCTTTTGTGAGAGAGGAAGTCCATAGCCGTTTAACAGGTTTTGTGCTTCCGCTAAGCTGATAAATCAGTGTAAAGATTGCCTCACCTTCACGTCCGGGGTCGCAAGCATTGATAATCTCAGTGAAACTCTTATTCTGAATTAGTTTTTTCAGGTGAGTAAATAGTCGTTCCTTTCCCTTAGCAGGCTTCAGTTTGAATTGTTCAGGAAGTATGGGGAGATGTTCCAACTTCCACTCTTTAAATTTTGGATCATAATCCTCCGGTTCCTTTAAAGAAACTAAATGTCCTGCTGCCCATGCAAAATAAGCTCCTTTAGGAAAAGTAGGACAGGGCAGAACTTCGATATAGCCGAACCCTTCAGCTTTTGTGGGGAATGGCGCGGCTAGGCGTTTAGCCTGGTCTTTTTTCTCTGCTATAATAAGTTTCATTTTGCCCTCCTATGTTAAAACAAAAAAAGCACACCACTCCCAATTGGGAGAAGCGTGCTTCGCTCTTAAGAGTATTTGATTACATCTATTATACCTGAAAACGGATAAATGGTCACCTTATGATAGTTAACAGATGATTAACCCTTCGGTTTGGTATACTCTGAATATAAATATTTAATCAACATGTACTCTTCTTCATTTATTATTGAAAGTTCATAGTAAAACTCTACTTCATCCATATTGATACTCGAAGGCACAGCTTCCCATTTATCTTTCTTTAGGGCAAACATGTAGTCATAGAGCAGCATGTATTGTATTTCTTTATGACGAAGTTCCTCTATTTTTATATCATATTCGCTATCGGTTAAGAGAATTCGCTGTTTACTACCAGGTAGATAATAAGTCTTCCCAGCTTCAAAATAAAAGATTTCATATGCTAATATCATGGGATGTGTTGGTGTTGTCATATTCATAGTCCTTCCGATTAGATTTATAGTGAGGATCCGTTAATTATGGCCAATTTCTATAACATGTTAACTGGCCAAAGTTTTTGTTTAGCTGGTTCAAGATGTCTAGCTGCAGCGTCACATATCACATTTCTTTACTACCTACCATATTGTACACTAAGTTAAGTGCCTAAACAGAAATAAAGCCGCGCAATTTGCGCGGCTTTAGAAGGTTCCTTAAACGATTAACTGCTTTTTGCCTTTTGATTAGCAAGGTGCTGCTCGTACTGGGTGTTGTCTAGTAGTGCCATACAGATGTCCATTAACTCTTCAGGATTATGTTTTAACTTCTTAGCATACAAAAATGTACTTTCCGTAACTTTACGGATCGCTGGGGTAACATCTGCACCATTCAATATGAGGTCTGAAGAGGCCGCAATGTACCTCTGCATCGCTTTGGGAACAGTAAGCGCTTCAGGTTTTACTAGACAAAGTACCATGTCGTGGATGTAGTTTTCATTCATATTGACTAGCATATAGAATAGATTCGGTTTGTTTCTAAACATACGCTCCACCCATGCTTTAATTTCCGGTACATGATACATATGGCGTGGCTCCTGCTCGTATCCCTTGAAAAGGAATATAAGAGAGTTCCTGCCCTTTTGTTTCTTCTTTTCTAATGTTTCTACAATTTTAAGATACTTTTGTACGTGCCCCTTAAGGATGTGTTCTTGGGAAACTGAAATACGGGTCACTTTCAGTTCTCTCTCAGATTTCTCTTCACTACTTAGCTTGAAGGGCACATCGTTTTTCCGGAAGAGTTCTAGGGTATAATTTAGTGCTTGCATGTTATACCTCCTTGCAATGTGACGTACTATTCAAGAGGAAACGCATTTGTCTTTTTATGATGTTCAGGAAATAACTTCAGTATGAAATGAGTATACTTCTGCAGCTGCCTGATAAAGTACATTGCAGACTCAGCTTCCTTTTCAATCGAGGTTACTCCTAGTTCTGTTATACGGTATACATAGGAATTACGGCGAGATGTAGTCCATTCTCCACAAATATAGCCTTGTTCAGTTTCCATTTCGCGTGCCAACTCGTAGAAGTACCCTTCAGCAGGCTGCCATTGGTATCTTTCTTTGAAGAGGCGGTATATGTTCTTTCCAGTTTCCTCTCTATGGTCTTTCTCTGATAAGGTTTTTAGTACCAAGAAACGAATCAGATGACGAACATTGATCAGTCGACTAAACATCTTTCTTTGTTCAGGGGAGAGCTGGTTAGGCTCTGAATTACCTATTCCAGTAATATGATATGCAAAGTGATCTGCCGTCTTTTTAAGATTCATAATTGAATTCATGCAAGAGTCACGAAGACTGTCAACTTTCTCTATACCGCTCTTAGTGACAGCGAAGTATTTTTTGTTGTTTTTCTTCTCGGAGCGAACTGTTTCAATCCAGCCAAAGGATTCCATTTGACTCACGACGCTATAAAAATATGAACGAGCTCGTCCGCGTTCAATGGTGGCCAACTCCTCACGGACAATCTCGAAAATATCTGCAGGCGAAGCGGAAGTGTTGCCCAGCTCTCGAAATACGAGCAAAAACATGACTTCCCGTTCGCTGAGACCGAAACGATCGGGTCCGAGCTGAATTTCATCCTTGGCAGGCATGATATCCCTCACTTTCTCATTCAGTTGTTGCTCTTGTGTAATCTGCTGGGACCATCATCTGGGCCTCTGAGCGAAGATGCATTGAAGTCTTACGTTGATGTAGATATCCTTTAACGGAACGTTGAACTACGATGAATGCGGCGAGATAGGAAATAATCCATACCCAACCGACAGCGATGTAATTCGGCAAATATAAAACGATAAGAATACCAAATGCGATGAATCCACCCTTTACTGCTGCGTTGATAAATAGACGTGTGTCATAATCGTCAACAATTACACCCTGGTTAATCATCTCTTGCATTCGGGCATTATACGTTTTCCACAAAACGTTGGACACAATAATTTGAAACAGGCCTACAGTAGCAATGATCCGGAAGAAATTGCTGATTATTCCGGTTTCCAAATGGTTTGCTGTAAAGAACAAAGTAATAATTACTAGGGTGATCCCCAGCCTGATTATTAACTGCAATGTCTTCATCCTCTCAATTCCCGGTTAAAACCTAAAGTTAGTGGTCTTTGCAATCGGCATTCATAACCGGAAGGTAATCAAAGGCATACTAATTGGACGAAGATAATTTCTTACGACAGAATGACGAAGAGCTTTTTACAATACTTAATAAGTACCTCATCAAACTGTCGAATATGGTAATCAAATTAGGATGCTTTCGTTATCCCGGAAGCGCCTTTTCTATTTTTAAGATTGTTTACTTAATGTTCTTCTGTTTCTTCCTTTGATACCATTTTCATTTTATCTGTATCTATATTTACAATTTGAGGTTTTGATGGTTTACGACCAAAAACAAGTAAAATCAAGATAGAAAACAATATAACAATGGAAATTACTAATATTATTCTACTTAGGATAACGTCAAATTCGTCCATTATCTTCCTTCTTTCTTGAGTCTTGTATAGATATCAAACGTAATGATCGGAATCTGCATAGATGCCTGGTAACTATCAAAGTCCAGCGGCTGAAAAAGATCCTTTATTTCGTGTGTGGGCTCTGTGAGCTAGTGTATACAACGTAGCATGCAGTTGCATATTTAGAACTTATTATACGCATTGAATTTCGTTATAAGTTTTTTCAAAATTTGCCGATTTCATTTTACCACTGAACTTGGCATTAGGCGAGGTGTTCTTAAGACACGCTACTACATCGACCCCTATTTAATACGATACTATCTTTTTTTCAAGAAGTCCGCTATGGCTTCCTCTGGATTACATTCTCTGATCATCTATTGTTGCAGAGTACGGGGACGATTGAACTGCTTGTATGCTTGATCTTCACTATATAAATCCATTTTATAACCCGTGAGTTTAGCAGCAAGCCTCGCGTTCTGTCCTTTAATTCCAATAGCCAGTGTAAGCTGATGGTCCGGAACGATGACACGAGCGATTGGCTCGTCCTCTTCTTCATCCTCAAATACTTTTACTTCAAGTGCGCTGGCTGGGGCGAGTGAATTAGCGATATACTCCTCAGGTGCCTCCGACCATTTGATGATGTCTACCTTCTCTCCACCCAGTTCGGCCATAATAGATTGAATGACCTGTCCTTTTATACCTACGCATGCTGCTACAGCATCCACTTCAGAACTGTCGGAAGTTACAGCGACTTTGGAACGTTGACCAGCCTCTCGTGCTATAGACTTAATAAGTACCTTACCCTCTTGAACTTCCGGAATCATTTTTTCAAACAGCTTCTTGAGATAACCAGGATGTGTACGGGTCAGATAGATTAACGTGCCTTTGGTCGAGGTTTCAACACTAGAAATATATGCTGTTACGCTATCTCCTAATTTATATCGTTCTTTAGGAAGCAACTCATTGAGTGGTAGTACAGCTTCGGTTCCTTCGAGGAGAATATATAGGTTCATGGAATCAAGGCCCTGCACCTTACCGGTAACGACCTCCTCTTCCTTACCGACATAGGCATCATAAACGATGCCACGCTCAGCTTCCTTTATGCGTTGCATAACGATAGCTTTAGCAGTTTGGGCTGCTAGTCGGCCAAATTCACGAGGCGTGACTTCTATTTCGATAAACTCATCGAGTTCAACTTCAGGGTGTGTCTTTCTTGCTTCATCAAAAAGGATTTCTAATCGTTCGTCAATGATATCCTCGACGACCATTTTGCGAGCAAGAACCTTCATCGCTCCGTTTTTTCGATCAATATCAACGCGGACGTTCATGGCGGTATTGAATTTCTTTTTATAACTAGATACTAAGGCTGCTTCGATAGCCTCAAGGAGCACCTCCTTAGGTATACCTTTATCCTTTTCGATTTCCGTAAGTGCCTTTACAAAATCTCTGTTCATATCAATTCTCCTTTTCATATCTGCAGATCTGCTAGAACTGCTCTCTATTACTATTTTTCGGTACTCATAGCTATTGTTTTGCATCAATTTGTGTCTCTGTTATCGTCTCAGGTTCTTTTAAGTAAAGGTGGAAAATCAATCTTGGATCGCGGTGCTCATCATATTGATCCGGAAGACGCCCAATATAAGATGTGTCAATAACTTCAAGCTTATAGACTTCATCCGCGTTGACTTCATCCCACAGAAGCCGCTTCTCAGGGTCACGTACTGCAACCTTTAACCGGTGATGACCAACACCGTAGGGCTCATAAGGCCATAACCAAACTCGCAACTTTCTTCCTACGTCCATGAACGATTCTATGTAATCCTCTGAAGTAACTTCTCCTGTACGCTTAGTGGTGGACGATGGCTTTACTCATCATCATTCTCGAAAGGTAAAGAGCCTCAAGAAAGAAACGAGTCAGCGAGAACTGTTGCAAGTACAGACGACTTTATAAACTTTAAATTGCTATTTCCCTTTTATTCGAGCCCAAAGATCCCCTTATTATTATTTTCGGCAATACCATGATTTTGACTGAGTACTTTCCATCAAATGACTTATAACGGAATAATAATTATTCAGTCTTATTACGATAATTGAGCATGTGTTTATAGATAGCAACTAATGATCTTCTGCTGAAGAGGAAGTAAACTTGTTCATTGCCTAATGTCTGATCAGTAGATGTTTGGCTTATGGACATACCGAGAGTGTACTAACGTGTAACTATCAATAGCAATCATTCTTCAAACTAGCATGAAACAAAACCGCCCCCCTTTTTGTATAGTTATGGACTGTAAACGCGGTAGGGAGGAGGGGAAACACCTCATAAAGACACATCCTGACAGCATTATCCCGTAAGCTCCTACCCTGGCCGGACTCAGTTGCCAGACACCTGTACACATTTACTTTCCATATATATCATTCTAACTCACAACTCGATCAAAGGACAATGACAACTATATCGCCTACATCTCAGGCTACTTACCTTTTCCTGCCCCTTTATACCCGATTTTCTACTCCTGGTCCTACTAAGTACGGATCTAGACTGCAGAATTTAAATCTGCAACTAAATACGAATCTAGTGTGCCTTTGTCTTGGTGGGGGTGGGGGCGCGCCGCGCGCCTGGGATCATATCTGAATCCAAAAAAAGCAGCAGATTTCTATAAACAGATCTAAAACCATGGTTGAAAGGCTGGAAATACAACAGGCAGGCCAAGTCGTCAAGCAAAAGTTTAGAGGGTATGAAGTAGAAGATGCGAGAAGGGGTAAAAGAGGTGTAGTCCTGTGAGCGAGTTGTAAGTTATAGGCTTATATATGGAATCAATAGATAAATCCATATGGAATAATTGTCGGCTAAAGAGGGGTTAGATTGGTCGGATATAAATGAGAATTAAAGAATTAGACCGCAAAAAACAGTCTATCCTGAGAGAGGACCAGGATAAATTTTCTGATTGGTTTAATGTCTTCAAAAAATAAAGTATTTTCTTAGTGCTTTGGTTAAGATAAGTCCCCCTGTTTAAGCACTGCATGCTACCCGCGTATGTTCTTTAATAGATAATTGGAAATGGAATATAATGAGGAGGACGTAGCCCAAGCGAAGGCGCGGGAGCGTACCGCTATGGGAGGCTCACCTTGGGCACTCGGTTTCCAAATAAACATTTTTCGGAACGTATGCAGGTTGGCACCTGCTTTTCGGAAGGATTTTCTCCTGCTTTATACATAATGAGTACATCCATAATTTCAAAACAGCCAATCTAAAAAAGGATCATTCTGCTCACCAGCAGAATGATCCTTTGAGTCTAATACTCAAATTTTTTTGACATATACAGCTTACTTGGCCATTAATGATCTTAATCAATCGATTATCCAAAAGTAGCATTTATTCATTTCAAGATATGAAGGAATATCAACTTAATACACTACTCTGACGGTATTTTTCAAGTTGTTCGTAGATGTCCTTTTTAAGCTTTGCTAAAGGCACAGATTTTAGTTTGTCTGTTAAACCAACATATTCACTAAATATCATATTCCACAACTGATCTTCATTGTCAAACAATTCCCTGAAATTCTCAATCATCAAGGTCCGACTTAATTCGTTATAATTTTTGAATGTATTTACCACTGAAAAAGCATCTTTATTATGATACTTAGTGTAACTATCTTGAAGACCTAACACGTCTATGTTCTTCTGGATGGAAGGATGATTGTCTAGCGATACCTTTACATGTTGCTCGTCATATATGTCTTCAATTTTGTTAAATGACACTTTGAATGTAATGAGGGGATCTAAATCAACTTCACCATATGGCGTCTGTTCAAGTTCAAATGAACTCTTTGTATGATTGCATCCGTAACAGGCGGGTACTAAATTAAAGAACGACATTGCAAGAAAGGGGTACGTTGCCTTGTCATGATAGTGATCAAGTTGTCCGGTACGCTTTAAATTTCGACCCTCAGGCTCTACGTTTGTTATATAGTTCCTGTTACAGAGTGGGCATACTTCAATCCCTAAGTTCTCCATAAGCTGTACTGCATTATACTTATTTTTAGCTTTACCGATGTATCCACTCGCTTTTGAAAATTTCATCTTATACATGTCATGAAGTTCCATAATATACCCAGGATATTTATCTAATTTGCATTTATTCATAATAACACGCAAATCTTTCGGTTTCGCTGTGATAACGTGCTTCAATGTATAATTTACATCAAAGCTTTTGAACCACTTATTAAGAGTTGAGGGCATACGTGTGTTTTTCTTTCTTAATTCCTGGACAACCGCATCGTAATGCTTCAGTGCAAGAGCGTCCTGTGACACTTCGTATATATTAATCATGTCTATCCTCTCCTAGATTATGTACTCTATCTCCCAACAACTCAAGCATTCGGCCAGCAATAATCGGTTCACCGACAAGCTGAATAATAGAACGAAGATAATCAATTTCCTCTCTGAGATTGCCGGACGAATCTTTAGATTCTTCACCTGTTTCATTGCGAAGCAACCTCAACCGTGAAATTGCATCGTTAACCTTTTGTAAGGCAAATTCACCAATGTTTGCTCGCATAAAAAAACCATTTGCAAGCAAATCATTGATATTAGCAGCTAGAGTGTGAAATTCTGTCGTTCCATCTCTAACTTTCGTCCCCCTCTCACTATGCTCGAGTAAAGAGACGCAATAGTTAGGTAAGTCAGACAATATGAACGGAGAATGGGATGTCAACAAGATCTGCACTCTCCGCTCAGGACCATAAACTACAGATAAAAATCGTATTAATGTATCGATAAATCGACGTTGCCATTCAGGATGGAAGTATAACTCTCCCTCGTCAATTAGTAGCAGTATATGTTTCGTTAACTTGACGTTACTGCCAAATACTTCTCCATCGTCCCTTGAATACAATCTAGAGAAAACGTTTAAAAATGCTCGTTCTCCCGAGCTGAGTTGCTGCCATTCGAAATCAAAGTAAGGAAAGGAACGGTAGGAGCGTCGATACGCTTGTACAAAAGCGTACGAGGGACTCTTCAATAACGTCTCTTGCATAATCGGTAATTTAAGATTAGGTTGTTCGGGTATGTTAGGCGATTTTGATACGAAAATAGAGTACTCATAGACATAATCGACCATATCGAGTAAATTCGTGAGCCACATTTGAATCATGGCGTCGTCAAAACGCCCAAGCGTAAATTCAAATAATTTTTTAACATAATCAGAGAACGCCTCATTATCGCTACGTACATTTATAAGAGATAGAATCGGATCATCTTTCTCTAATAATCTTAGGTTGGAGAATACAGTGACCTCTTTCAAGAAAGAGTACACCATTGCTCGATAAGTTATTAAGAGGAATACTCTCCTTCTCAATAAGGGCTTCTTGTTATATCTTCTTTCAGAGGTTATTTCATCAATTTTATTATTCACATAATCATTAAGATCATGGTAATAATCTGCGTGTTGCCCAAGGCTGCCAAAATCGCCCGTGTCGATGTTCCGGATTTTGACCAAGAGATTACCAGGAAGACGGAAAGGTAGTTCCTGCTCCGGAAAACGAATCGGATAATCATAGACGAAAAATACCTGACGGCTCAAATCCTCGTCTCGATGCACATCGATTGGACTCTGCTTAGAATCCCCGTGTTTGTAATCCAATCGTCTCAGGTGATCTCCTTTGATGAGATAGTTTGTCGAAAGATTGTAATAGTTATTGGCTGTCGTCTCTAGAGCATGATCGAAAATATTTGAAAAGTAGATGACCGAACTATCCGGCAGCTTCTGATGGGTATTTTGATCGTGATATATCTTTAGGGGGTGAAGTAAACCCTGATCCTCTACGGCCTCTAACTTGATATTCGATATATCATATAAAACAATCGTCTCACCTTTTTCATTCCGAAGTACCACCAATGCTTGTTTAATATTCATGCCCATAGCACGAACGAGATATTGTTTGATATAGTTTAGAAGAGTCGTCTTACCTGCACCGTTACTGCCAATCAGTGCTGTAATATTTGTTACGACGGCTGCCTCACCCTCGGGTGCCATACGATCATGGAAAAAACCCTTCACATAGTCGGGGTTTCTACTAACGGATAACACCCCGCTCTTTCGTTCAAAATTGAAACGAAGATCTCCGCACAATTGAAATCCTTGTTGATGGAATGGTCCATAAGCATTAAACCAAATATATAAGATTTCCATAAGTTCCCCTTTCTTGATCTTTTACTGTCCGCTTTATCATTTCTTCAATACATCAATTACTCAATATTATTGTTTCTGATTTATTTAACTTTCCTGCCTCCTTATGTCAAAGGTACATGTAACAAAATGTTTATATGCGCATACTTAAGCTGCTCAAGCTCTTCTCTAATTGCGTTGGCGGCGACGTTGCGCTTGTTTCTTCTTATCCTGACTCTTCTTCACCGTATAACCCGCAACAGAAATGGGGATCACCACATCGTAACTTACCCCTTCGCACGCGAAAGTTCCTGTTATTGAAGCTACTTAAAAAACTTCGTATCGGCTTCATGCAACTTCCCGTAGAAGACGCAAAGCAATAAATTGAAATCCGCCGGATTAAATTTCTTGATTCAACTGTCCGAGGAAAATTCCGACGTTCCATATCCGGACAAATCAACCAAGTAGAGTCCTCGTATTTAAATTCTTGGGCAAAGTAGTACTATTAACCTATAAGGTCATTGTAATGCGCAAAGGAAGATTACACCAGCTAACAGACTAAGCTAACGGAAAACTTTAGTTGAACAAAGACAGCGGCAGTCTAAGACTTTATTTTCAGTCTTGGTCTCCGCCGCTGTTGTCTAATACTTATATTTCGAAACCTGACGATTTTTCAAAGCATAAACCGCGTCAAATCAATCCCTTCAGTCTACTACATTATTTTCTCCGTACATTTAACATGATCAAAAAGTCACCCAAAGGTGACTTTTTGGTGACTTTCTCTTAATGATAGTCTGTTTTCACAAAAAAGCGTTAGCATGAGCTACGACCTTCGTCTGCTACACACTACGCTCTAGCAACGGGTACTTCCACTTAATACTTAATACTCATTAAATATGTTTCCTCCACCCATTTATATCTGCCCAAAAACGAAGGAGTTCAAGATTAACTGAGGCTCGAAACGATAGAGCAGGTTCAAAATCAAGGTTGGTTCGGTTGGCAATCCGATAGAGTGTCCTACTGTATTGTTCAAATGATCTGATTGTCGCTGGACCATCGATTACTAAAAGCAGTTCCTCCAGGTAGATAGTATTGTTTAAGCATTTTTCATGTTCATTGATATACCGGGCAAGACCGTTGATCTGTGACTGATCAAATTGAGAGTCTTTTCGCATCCGGATAATGTGACTTAAATGTGCTTGAGAATCATCACTATCAATTTGGGTTTGGTACATCGCGATCGTGCCCCTTTCCTTTGTAGTAATGAATCCGCTAAAGAAATAAAAACACGCGCAGACGATCTACGTGGCTCACAATGATGCTTATGCAACAAGCATGCTTGAGGTATACGTAGCATCTAAATCTGGCGTGTGCCTTATCCTCTTCTCACTCCATCATGTTACTTTCTACATATGAGTAGTTATACTCGTGGGTCGCCTTCTTTGTTCGACTAGCTAAATAATCTTTGTTATATGTAAATTTTGATTAAACTCTACTGTGACAACTTCTCCTTCAGAGAGCTGTAGCTGTTCCCATACCTGCTGATCTGCGGTAAGTTCCATCCCTTCCAGAAGAACGTAATAACGCTCTTCCGTATAGTCCGTCCATGTTATTGGTATAGTCATACTCCCGACTATCATCATGTTATAATTGCTGCTTTTCTTACCTTCCAACTTATAAGTCTTATTGATAATACCTGTCTTTTCAAACGTCTCATCTGTTTGAGACTCATAATTAGTGGGACTCGTTAAGACCAGAGATGTTTTCATCATTTCCGCTTTTGAATTAATTGTTATGAGGATGAAAACCAATAAGGATAAGATGAAAACTGATAGAACGGCTATCAAACTAAATAAACGCTTCATGAAGTAACCCCTTAATCCATTAAAGATGTTTATAAATAATTTACTCCTCATTTTCATCTTTCCAAGCTCTGACGGTTACTTTTCTATTCCCTTTAATGTAGACTTCCTCTATTACTCCATTTGTTTCTTCTCTTGATACCAGTTCCATATCATTTGTATCTATTACCTGTACACTCTGCCGGTTATGACTCAAAGCTTTACGAATACTCTCAGTTATTATCGATAAAATCATTAAAAAACATATGAACCATAAACCTATTGCAACTATATCTCCAAGTTCTGATATATAAGTCTCCATTCAACATTCCCCCTTAGTAAATGTCTGGTGTCAGTATCATCGACGACAATATGACTTCTGCCACTTAGGTAAATAACGCTAACCTCCGGCAATGTCCAATCAACATTATAAGTATAGCAATAAACTTTCAATAATGTCGGATTCCCGGAGTCTAAATTTCAAAGTATAATCTACTGAATATTTTTGTAAAACTACATCTTTTTTAAAAGATAGCCACGATTAAAAACTTGGTTTAGATGAGTTAAATATTTACTTTCTAATTTTTGGTTTCCAATAATACATGATCTAATTTCTTTCATTGTCTGCAGATTTTCAATAAAAAGGTTGTAGTCGTCACGCATACCTCTTTCTATAAAAGTATCGGCAGCTTGCTGAAGGAATGTAATCTCTTGATCGATATTCTCCATAAAGAACTCGCGATGTTCACTTATAACATCATTAGTGATAGGATAATATTTTCGAATCTTCTTTATGGCCATTAAGTTGTTAATTATCTGAGGGATAATATAAAAGACTAGTATGAATGAAAACCCCGAAATAATGATTTCCATAGGAGATAACGACCTAAGTCTAAACCACTGCCCCACTTGATCTATTCCATTCCCCACCAATAATGATCCTGGGAATATAATAATTGCCCTGAACAAATTTTTGATATTCTTCTCTATGTAGCGTAAATTGTTCACCATCTTGACCTCCGTTAGTAAATTAAACCTCTTATAGAGTCACCCAAGGGTCATTCAATAGTGACCTTATTAAATTCACTTGTATCAAATGGATGTTTTCTGTCACAAAAAACGCATCTAATCCAGAGAAGGAGTAGATGCGTACTTCGCATTTCGTGTATTCGATTACGTAAATCCTATCATTTTTTGCTTGTTCCTTCAATACATAAACTCGTTTTGTTTAGTACATAATTTGATTAGTTCGCTTTCCTCTTAAGGCTGCCTACGATTCCAAGTTCCCGCTTCGCCTGCTTCATGATTCGTGCTAATTCCTTCGCCTCGGACTTTGTAATCTCTTTATTCCTCTTATTCATGCTATTCCACCCTTTCCCGTTTTTCATTCTATCTTCAATCTTGCCAATCTTTTTGACTTTTAAACATGAGGCATATCTACTAATCGCAGACATAGAATGATAGAAAATCTAAGTCCGCTGGAGGTTGCCACTGATGAAGAAATATAGCCTAATTAGATCAGAGTTAGATAGTTTGCAAAGCCGTAGCAACATAAAAGGAATTCTAAGTACTATACTCACGCTCCCTTCACGATCAACTGCTGTGTTCATGAAGATTGATTTACCTGAGTACGAAGTGTTGCGTGCACAGGTCTTTTTAGAGGATATAGCTGATAAACTCGAAGATGATGCGGCACTAAGTATTGTCGATCTCATTGCTCTGCTTTTAAAAGATTTCCTTCATGTCACGACCACGACTAAGATGGAGGATCTGAAAACCTCATTATTGGAAATGAAGAAGAAGTACCTCTCTAAAACAGAAACTATAGAAGAATTAGTTGAACTTTCCCCTGGCCGCTCTTCTCTTCAATTGAAAGAGAAGCCACGTAGGGTTAAATATTATACTCTTGAACTCACGGTGCCACGTAAAACAGCTTTAAGACTAGAAATTGTTTTATATGATCTCGAACAAATGTTTAAATCGTTCAAAATTGGAATGGACGAGCTAGTTGCTATTGTATTTCTTGAATTCGTACATCATCTTAAGATCGGAAAACAAAAAGATATGATTAAACGATTTATTCAATGCTTTGGATAAACATATCCAACTCCATCATAGACAACGAGAAAAACTCTATGTATCGGGGGCGAATATACATTTCATCATACTAGTGTACTCCTCTTACCTCAGGGTCAGTGTGGTGTCATAATTAGTGAGAATAATTTCTAAATTAATGAGATGAAAATTATCGAGTACTGAATTATTATGCTTTGATTCGTATGAACAATTGCCCATGCATAGCTGCTCTATTTTTCCAATACTTCTGTTTGTTCAATGTATCTTATTTTATTTACAAGCGTCACTTGTCTTCTGGCTAGTGCTACCGTTGCTTTATTCAAACGGTAAGCATTTTTTGTTTGATTAAACGGTAAGAGGTCCTCAGAATGAAGTATATACGGCTATACATTCCGCGAATAATTATACAATTATACATCTAGCCTTTGGCGGATAATCTCATCAATAGTGAAAATCAGGCCAGTACAGCAACGTTTAAGGGAAGATCATTCTCACTAATTCTGAATACGGCCCTTGATAAATCGAGATTTTTAACCAATGTTTTCTCACTATTTCTAACACTACACACGTTTTTTTAGTATCGGGGGCGAATATACAAATAAACGCTCCCTATATAGGGAGCGACAGTTGTTGAACACCTGCTTGGTTTGCCATACTGGTGGAGTTCAGTAATAAATTGGTTGGTGTTACTTCAAGGTACGAAGTCCCTGTTTCATCTTCATGAATAGTAAATTCCTCAAGAAGAGAAATCTCTACCATGTTCTTACAAGCATCCTCAACAGCTTTTTTCTTGTAGACTGGACGTGTCGCCTTGGAACCCATGAGGTTTGATATTTCTTCCAGAGGCCAACGTGTAATCCCTTGTCCAACCTGCGCCGGAAGGAAAAGATACAAGTTCTGCGCAGTGTCTGTTTTAAGATCTTCTAAGATGGCTAGACTAAGATATGCAATAGCTCCGGATTGCAGCGAGCGATAGATCATATCCGAGAACATAATTTTGAATGTGCTGTGCCGGTCTTTACGTCCAATAGCTTGGAGAATATTGATACGATCTAAGGAATCAATAATCCCCTTCTCGTAGTAGTAGCAAAACTCGAATTTACTGTCCTGTAGTACCTCAAGGGACTGCCAAATTTCATTATACGTCTTACCACCTGTATCACGATTCATTGCTTTGGCCAACGAGTATATTGTAAATTCAAACTCTTTCTGCTTTCCGCTTTCCTCCCAGAGTTTGTGAATACCGATTAATACCTTTGCATCCTGCAATGTTAATTCTTTGTTGGCTGGATGATAGATACGCGTACGACGATTGTCTCGAACTAAAGTGTCACCATCTTCTGCTGCAGATAAGGCTTTTTGCCGCTTAGTAGAAATTGAGGAAATTGCACCTTCAGCAAATATATGGCCATATGGGTGTGAAGGCTTGTTGTAGTAGGTTGCTCTTCTAATTTCTTGAGATTTGTTCCAAATGATCTGCTTGATTTGGTGTTTAAATATTTCTTTGTTAATGGCATCTGCCTCTTCTTGTGTGTTCGTTTGTTGAAGGAGTAGTTTAGTTAACTCGAGTTCTTTCTGACCTTCATCCCGAATGTGTCTTTGAGCTTCTTCTTTTGATTTACTCTTTAGTTGATCTGCAGCTTTTATAATTAAGTCCTGGACTTTTGGGTCTTCTTTCGGGAGCTCAAGCACTACTATCTTAGAGACCCACTGATCGATATTTACTTTTCGACGTGGCATGGTAACAGCTCCTTTATTGTCAGGATATTCTGTACATATATTCAGTATATTTATACTTACTGCTTTAGAATAACACAGATCCGAATGATCTGATAAGATTCGAGTACCAATTGTATATCCGCCCCCGATACTATGTAGACTTAATACCGTTAATACGTATATTCAACCCCGATACTTAAAATATCTGTATTCTTATGATGTATATTCGCCCCCGATACCTTTTAGGAAAATTAAAAAGCACCACATGATTAACAATGTTGGTGCCCCATTGGACTACTTATATTCGAGTAATGTATATTCAGCCCCGATACTTTGAATCTCCAGCTAGAGTGATGTCAACGAACATATCAATACCTTTAAAAAATCGATTGTTCGTTTTCCCCCGTTGATATGTATATTCGCCCCCGATACCCTGCGAAATCTAAGAAAATATACCAAAAAAAATTTTCCGAACATTCAACCCCGTTAGAATGTATATTCGCCCCCGATATACTGTCTATTCAAACCCGATAATTTGTTTATTCGTCCCCGATAAATCTAAGATGTATATTCGCCCCCGATACCTTGACGCGAAAAATATCAAAAAATACAATGACGGTAGGCTAGATTAGAAGTATATGCCATGAGTAATATAAAAATACCTAGATAAGAAAAAAAGCCCCCGAAGTGGGGGCCGGGCCTTTAGGCCGATCGAATAAAAAAACCGCACACCGCTGAGTCGAGCCGCTAACTCAAATTCAGCAATGCTATTCCGCAGGATACTGTTTCCGCAAAAAAACAGTATGCCTGGGGCCGTGTTAAGGTCGCCCAAAAACAACTTTAACTTAGCCGGTGCCCTTCTATTATACGAGACAGTTCCAGTAAATTCAAGGGTTTCCGGCGTGAAAAACTCTATTAGGAGGCTTCTTCATGCCAAAAAGCATCAATCACTCTAACCAATTTTTGTTTGATGGTATTAAATCCATCCTTAATAACTCGGATCTTAAAACATATGAAAAAATAATTATGATTGTAATCAAGATGCATCAAGAGGAATACGGTGATGTATTTCCCGATTACGACACCATCGCTGCTGCAGGTGGGATGTCTAAACGTAAAGCACAGTACGTGGTTAAGGATCTCCAAGCACGTAACATGATTGAAAAGTTTAGTCGTTTCAAAGAAGTTGCAGATGGAACTCGTAAACAAACATCTAATCGTTACACAATCGTTGATGAACAGGTTGCTAAATCAAAAAATGATTCTGATGCACAGCATGCACAAAAAGCACAAGATGCACCTATAACGAATTCTCCATGTGCACAAGATGCACCCTATAATTCAGGTTTTGAGAATCAAGAATCTTTAGATCTTTATCCTTCTACTGATTTAAAAGATGAAGAAGAATATATAACGCGCGAGCGTGAGAAACAATCTAAAACTTATGCATGTTATGCACAAGTCTTTAACGAAATGATTAAAGACCACGGGACGGGGATATTAAGCTTTAAACAAGAAGAGTTTCTGGAAACCTGTAAAGTATACAACCTTCCTGTTAGATTGGTAAGTGAACTTTATCCTCAAATCAAAAAGGAGATTCAAAAGTTTCATTACGAAGCAATCCACCGCACCTTTGATAAGTTTATTACTTATTTGGTAAAGAGGAAAATTGCTAATCCGATCGCTTGGTTTGTTTCAACCTTTCGTAATGAAAATCTAAAAGTTCTAACAGAATTAGGGATCCGATTCGGAAAGATAGTTTCATAAATCTACAAATCAAAATGCTCAATAGATGTATACATCTTTGCAAGAAGACTCATTAAATTTGATTCGAGGAGAATAATTTATTCTTTTAAGAAGATAGAGGGGCTCTTTCTAGCAAAAACAAACCTAGCTCCAAGTACAATGAATGAACTGCTGATGCTTTATCATTATTTTTTGTATCAGTCAGCTTGTTTCATTAAGGCTTGAGCTTACATTTTCAATTCAGTTGTTCTGTGAGATTGCTCAACATGCCCTTCTGTTTGGAAAATATGGACAAAGGTACTTGATTGGATTGATTACAGGGGACTCTTGGTCTTATTAAGAGAACCAAAATTAATCTGAAATGTATCTTGTGGGCTAATAGCATTTTCTTTTACTATTGAAAAAGGCTATGGAACAAGCGAGCATGTATTTTCTACATATTCTTTTGTTTATGGTCTTAAGTATAATTTAATGTTTCATATGCACTATTCACCTTTTTCTGATGAGTGTATATAAGGGGAACCAGCTTCTGTATTTCAGCTTATCCCTAAATTTCTCCGGATTGGTTCTAAAAACAATCAAAAAACGCCCCTTAATAAGGAGCGTCGTTAGTGTATGATTAATGAATATAAGGTGTACTGTGATCAGATTCAATGAAATACGGTACCAAATTGATGGGATTGTCCCAATCCCCGATTTTAAATCCGATTGACAGTGTCTCTTGTGTTTGATTTGAAGTCGTTTGAGGCTTAAATGAAAGACCCACAACCTTAAAGACTCCATGCGCTTCTTTTAAAAACCGTTTAGGTGCTTTCATAATAGTTGGTCCCTTCTTACTCTGAATAAGTTTTTATCGCAATATTGATATTTTCCGTTTAATCTATAAGGGCCTTTAAATACCTATATAAAAAAAGTAGTGAGTCACATTGACTATAAACAACATTTTATTCCACATAAACAAAAAAGACAAGGCTTTGTAAGCTTTGTCTCTTCATAAAGTTTAATGTAATTATAATAATATGTTAAATTATCTGTCCTCTCTTCAAGCCACAATACTCACATTCTTCACCGTTAGACACGATCTTTGTGAAGTCCTCGCTGAAGCAATAAGCTTCACTCCAGGTATGTTCACAAAACTCTTTGTCGTTACGGAAATCTACATTTTGATCGTATTTATGCATTTGAAACAACCTTTAGTGCCTCTGGTTTAATCAGAGCCTGGCTTCCTCCTCCATACTCCATTACTTTGTTCTTTCCAGTTTGTTTAGCATTGTACATCGCTTCATCTGCTTGCTTTATTAACACTTCAGGTGGTAATCCACTTTCAAATATCTTGTAACCGATACTTGCAGTTACCATCGATTCTTGCTCAATACGTCTCCTCATTCTTTCGGTTAGTTCAACCATGTCTACATCCTCATTGAGAATTAACATCACCATTTCTTCTCCACCATAACGACCTGCGATTCCAAGGCCATCAACTTCTTCCATTAAAATGGTGGCCACTTCCTTCAGAACCCCATCCCCAACCTTATGCCCTTTTGTATCATTCAATTTCTTAAAATTGTCGATATCGGTGAAAATAATATGTACGGGTATATTTTGATCTACACATTTCGTAATGTATTTCATAAAATAGCGGCGGTTGAATAAACCAGTTAATGGATCTGTGATTGCGGATACGTAAGAGCTTTGCATTATGACAAGTGAATGATCCATTAAAGTTGCAAATAGAACTACGTATGCAGCAGGTGCTAAAAGAGAATAGATCAGGTTCATCCCCCCTGAAATTGCAGGAATCAGATCGGCCAATAAGGAACATAATAATGCAAATACAAAAATGCCAGTAGATAACCAAACACTTTTTCCTCGACTTATTCTTTTTCCAAAAAGGATGGTAATGCCCAATACAGAGATAGCGCTTAAGGCACTTCCTGCCCAAATGGAGAAAGTTCCCGTAAAGAAACATACAGCTGCAGGTAAGAAAAATAATATGTAAGTTTTAATGTCTGCCTTGTTGTGAATTCGATAAAATCCAAATAGAATCACTAATAAACTCGAATTGGATACTGCATTTATAGCTTTAACAAGCCATGAGAGTTCGGTACTTGTGACTGCAGCTATTAAAAGTAAAATAAAGCTTACTACATTAAAAATCATATATCCAAATGATATTTTGGAGAGCATCGCATATGATTTCTTTTTTCGTTTTGCATGTAACTGCAGAGATAATAACCACATTAAGACGCTTATTGGAATAATGAGTGCTACTCTTACAAATTCTCCATTAACTCCATTAAATAAATCTAGTAATGACATAATCAACCACTCCTTTTCATTGATAAAAATTATTGAACCAGTCACGGTGCATTTGCATCGGATTCTTTATATATTGCATCCAGGCATGCTTGCTGTCTCGCTTGAATTTTTCTTTCATCTCCAGGAATAGCGTTATTAAAACCGGCCCCCATAAAACTGAACCGCTCAGAAGGAAATAAAACATTCCTTTTGCTGAATTCAACACGTAGTACCAACCGTTGTAACTCTCATCTAGATTCTTCGCTTTTGCCCAACAAAAGAAAAATAGGTAAAAAAGAAATCCAGTCGATATATATGCAATGGGGAGGATGATTTGTAATCGAAATATAAACACTAAGACTAGTCCCAATGCCAACCAAAGATATCTGTATCTCTTGCGCATAATGAACCCCTTTGCAATCAAAGTTACTAAATATTTATTGAACTAGAATAAGTGACACTTATGGTGTGATTATTGTTTCATTAGTTAGTGGCAATATTCTTAATAACTTATCCTAAATTTCCCCTCTCACTATGAAATAAGAATAAAAAAAGCGAACGCCTATTAAATGGGCGTTCGCGTGCTTCGCGTTTCTGGTTATTCAGTTAAGTATTATTATACAACATTAGTGCCTCGTGCTCAATGAAAACCCTAATCATCATTTACATATATTCGTAAAATGATTGCTTTATCCATTAGAACCACTCGGAGTCAAACCGAGAATCTTAAAAATCTAGTTTAATAATTTTGCAGCCTCTAGTGCTTGTTCTGCTTTTTTTATGCTTTCGCTGGTTTGCTCGATCGCCGCATTGATCTTGTTAATATTCATTGCATCTTTCCAGCCGCTGAGGAGCGATGTTAAGTTGCCTATTAACTGTGATCCTCCTTCTGTAACCGTAGCAATTAATTCCGGATCTGATATAACGCCTTTCACGTTTGCTACATAGGACTTTAACTTCTCTGCTAGCTGTTTGTCAGCCAGTGTTGCCGATAGTTGTTCTACAATTTCTGAATTCTCCACGGCAACTGCCATATGTCTAAAATACTCCTTTAATGAATCATGAACACGGGCTGTCTTTTCAACCAATAAAATGGTGTCGCCTAATGTAAGTGAGGAGCTAGAATCAGTTTGATCAAAATTGATTCCAAAATCGAGTAAGGATAACTCTTGATCGATTTCTTCTAGTTGGAGTGCCCTACTAGTAATTTTTGCTGCAGATGAGAGTGTTAAGGGCTCATCAATATCTGAGATTTCATCTTTAAGGATCAAACCTGCCTCGATCGCATAGTCGATTGTTTTTTGGACCTTTTCATTTTGGCTAAGATCATAGAAAGACTTAGTTAGGAAAATCGCTTTAGCTTCTGGGAATAGAGCGATTATCAAAAATTTAAGCAGTTGCTCCTCGGTAACAACTTCTTTTGGATCAAACTCCCCATCGATAAAACCGTATTCAGAAGCCTTTTCCTTAAGATAGTTAATATTTGTTTGTGTGTTATTTTCAGATTCCTTTGAAGGCTTTGACCACAATCCTCTTGCTGAGGACTTAGCTTCTGCTTCTAGATGAGAGAATAAATCTTTCCATTTAGAATTTGGTTCAATTGTTAACTCTCGAGCATATCCACCGGCTACTAGATCCGCATTATACATCAACCCATTCTCTAAGAACACGTATGCCAGTGTCCGCCCATATGGATCATCTGACTTATCTTCAGCAATAAATACTGTTTGTTGGCTAAGACTTTTTTTCGTATAATTCGAAGCCTCAGGACCCCAGTACTCTACTGCGCTACCCTCCTTGACCGTCTCGGGAGTATCTACTCCGATTAGTCTTATAACATCTTTCTGGCCTTTTTTAGGACCATCCTTATAAATGCCCTCAAATGTATCTCCATCCCGTATGTGCTCGACTTTAAACTCTTGAAGTTTAGCAGAATTAATTATAACGGTGTTAGGTTCTTTAATCCAACCTACGTTAGTGCCTAATGACTCACTTACGAAACGAAGCGGTACGTATGTAGTACTATTTAAAATTGTTGGCTCGACAGAAACATTAAAAACATCTCCATTTTTCAATACTTCCTTTTTCCCGATGGTTAGCTTGATCGTTATATTTCCTTTTGTTGCTGTCACCGAGCTTGAATTGCTGTCCCATTTCACTTGGGCACCCAACTCCTCAAATATTGCTCGCATTGGTACCATCGTGCTTCCCTTAATCAACTGAGGATCTTGATCAAACTCCATGTTTTTTCCATCGAGATATACAGATATACCTTCGGCAGCTCTTGAGTTCGAAGGACTGGCTAAAAGCGTTATGACCGTAATCGCGCATATTGCTGTTTTCTTCAACAAAATAATTACCCCCTAACAACAAATAAGCGCACAATCTCCATAGGAGATGTGCGCGTGCTTCGTCGCTTAATGTTATTCAATTACATTAATTATACGAACTGTATTTATTCCCGGCAACCCTTTATATTAGATAATCTCACAGTGTAGTCCAGCCTCAATTGCTCGCTTCTGAGTTTCATGATCTAGAGTAACAAAGATAATGGAAATTAAGTCTGTTCTTTCTGCATACAAATATGCGCCAATAGCTCGATCACTAATATTGGCCAGGTCTAATCCGATTTTCTCAACGTAGGAGACGTTAGTACCAATTTGCATGAAAGCATGGCTAAATTCAATTTGTGAGTCATACTGGTAAATTCCAACTACCTTATTCTTCTTTTGAGCAGCAAAAACTTCTTCTGTAATGAGAATTGAGCCAGGAGTGTCCACTTGAAAAAGTTGCGGATATTTTGTAAGGACCCCGATATCGAGAGCAACTACATACCCCTTATTGAGGTAGTACTCCAAAATTTCATCTCCAGAAGTATGGAGCTCATGAAGCTGATTTCCACCAAAAAATGAATCGGAGCTAACATCAGCTTTCGTATAAGTAGCTTCCTTGATTCGTCTTTCACGGGCCAAACTGATACGGTATTCAATGTATACGTATAACATAATGCAGCAGAAAATCGCGCCGAAAATCTGTAATATAAGTATCTCAAAGTTCCCCATCGCTCTCACTCTTTCCAACGGTGATATAATGGCTCATTATATCATGAGGATTGCCGTCTAGCATTTTTGGAGCAGTAACAAATAGAAACCAATATACTAACCTTTCTCGGTTTTCTCATTAAGCTAATAAGTTTGAACAGTATATCGTATTCAGATCAACTTCAATCTTCTGCAGGCTTATGCTGCAATGATAACCCTTTCGTAATAAAAGGAAAGTTTGGATGTACTTTTTGAGCGAGAGATTTACACATGTTTAGTTGCTAACTTTCCAGGTTGTCTTTGAAGGAATAACTGTTTTTTTGTCCATGTCTTGAATTATCGATTCAAGATTGATAATGACATCAACGGAGTTCTTTAGATGAAAAGCTGATTTATTCTTACCCAGAACTGCAAACACTGTTGATCCATTCTTTTGCGCTCTTTCAATGGCAGGCACAAAATCTGCGTCTCCTGAAAAAACTACTATGTATTCATATTTATACACGGATAACTCGTATATATCTAGTGCCATCAATACATCTAACTGCTTCTCCTTTAGAGAACCATCATCCTGAAAGTAGCACTCCCCTCTTAATACGTTTATTCCATCATATTGTAATGCCTCGAAAAACTTGTATCTGCTATTGTACTTGGCATCCTCAACATGGCCTTTAGGGGGCAGGGTCCCATAAAAGTTGAAATCAGTTACCATCTTCTGTCCATAGTTACTCTTTAGATATTGCTCGATCGACTGATAAAACTTTTTCCATGATCGAAATCCGCCCACCCCTACATCATGTAACTGATGCATAGCATTACTTTCATCAATCAATATAGCGCTTTTAAGTCGTTTCCCCACAGGCCTCATGTTGTTAACCCCGCCATTTTTTTGTTCTTTGATACCATAAGTAAATGTCGCAGAGACAAACCTAAGACCGTTGACAATCGAAGAAGATAATCCTCGTTAGGAAAACGAATATCTCTTTCCCAGGCAGAGATTGTAGTTTTATCCACATCTAACTTTAGAGCTAATTGAGCTTGCGAGTATTTCAGTTTCAACCTGCTTTCTCTTATATCTAAGCCAATAGTCGTTATTTTTTCATTCGATTTATTAGACATAATGTGATTCCTTTCATGATTCGTATAAGTTTAGTTGAAGATTGGGAATTATCTCATGTAACTTCTTTTTTAGCCCATAGAAATTGTCCTCAATATCTTCTTTAAGTACTTTCATGTAGTGGTAATCAGTTCGATTGATAAAGTAGTCGCCCCGTGGTTCCGACTTATTACTGATAAAATCTTTCTGTGACACAACGTAATCGATAACGATTGTTTTATTTCGGATAAAAAGTACCCAATCTGGTTTTAATAAAAGGTCTTCATGGTAGAAATACTGTTTAGTCATTGCATGATCAGGTACGACATGCTTGATGTTACATAAATAAAAGAAGTCATCTACAATCTTTTTATCTTGTGAATCTAACCAATCACCGTCGAGACTTGTATAGCGTCCAAAATCAAAATCATCTTTACTGCTTACAAATGAAATAACTTCACGTTTTGTATCAGATAACTTAAGTTTTGCATAAACAACAATGGTATTCCCTTTTATAAAATCAGTAACATCTAAATTTTGCTGATCGAGAACATACTTCATGATAATTATTTTGTGATTAATGTAGGAGCCATCTGATGACTTCTCACCGCGTAGAGTAACTTCAACGTTTCGCTTAATTGTTTCTTTAGAGGAAAGTATTGTACCAACTATAAATCGCTTCCTCGATGTCAGCTTGCCTTTTGTATGCATATCTATTATTTGTTTGTAGCTAGGCACCAGCTCTTCTGCCTTAATCTTTTGGGCCGTTCCTCCTTCTGCGACAATAAATCGGAATTGGAGGACCTTATCGTACTCATTCTTGAGGAACATTGCATGAAGGTCATGGATGAATTTATATAAGGAATTTCCCTTAGATGATCTCATCAAGTCGAGGCTGGTTAGAAAGGAATCAGAAGCTATAGATTGGAGTGTCTTTTCATTAGACTGTTTTGCCGACTCAATATTAAGTGTAAAAACTGGGTTCTCATTGTTTTTACGATTCATTTGGACTACCTCGGAGCTTGATTCAACAATCTTCTCAATTTCATTCCCAAAATACTTACATGTGTGAGTTTTGCGATCGACAACTCTAAAGTGTGGTTTTCGATTTCCAGTTGATACATACGCCATTTTTCCTTCGCAAAAACGACAAGTGACTTCTCCATGTTTAGCTTCTCTGTAATACTCAGCTGAAATTTGTTTTTTTTCATAACCATATCTTGCCCACTGCATAAGTTAATGCCCCCTACATAAATATTTATGAAGTAGTCTGCGCATCAGTTGCATATAAAAATAAAAAGCACCCCAATACGTCTTTCGACATAAAGAGGTGCTTCCTCACATTCACGTTATTTGATTAATAAACATTATATCATATTTCCAAATTTAGATTAAGGTTTTTTTCCAAGACTAGTTGCTCTTTGAACCGAGTACATTATGTCCTTTTGGGAAAGTTTATTTATTGAGGAAGCTTTATATCCATAGGAATGTACTAACTGTACATTGATAAAGTATCGGTTGAATTTTGAATACACTACCCTATTATCTATTAATAAAAGATGCATGAGCTGTCCTCTTGTTTCAACGGACCATTTATCATAAATGAAAAGAAATACCACGTATGATAAGGAAAATAACAATATTAGACTTATCATTAGGGGGATTTTGATCTCCCAGGTTCGTGTAGCTGCGGAGAAAAATTGGATTGAATTATGTATTGTCCAGATCCCCGAAATAACTGTGAAAATGAATAATATAGCAAGAGAAAGACGTTCTTTATGAAACAGCTTTATTAAGTGCACGAAGATCATCCTCCGAAAACCCTAGCTTTCTTTCAGCAGCATCAAAAGCCAAAGAATTTAGGTGATAGTGAATTATGTTATCGAGCTCTCTGATCTCCCGTTTTGCCTGTTGTTTTTGTTCCACGTTACCGTAATTGATTAATCCAAGCAGAGCCACGTATTTCTTCATCATAACTGCAGCATCAATCGGCTCAAGTCCATGTGTTGTTGGTTCCATAGTGAAGTTATTCAACATTTATATCACTCCATAAGAGAATATTGTTCTGTTATACTTTATAGCGATCAAAGTGATTAATCAAATTTACAAGCAGTTATCCTGCTAAGTGCTTTAAATATCACCGTTCGCTAGTTAAATTGGTGAAGATCTCCTCGATCTCCGCCTTTCTTACAACGTTATTTGTGATATGATATTCTTCAAATAGCTTGGCATATAAATTTAATTTGTTTATCTCTCGCTCTTCGTTTTTAGTTAACTCAACATGGTTGTATTGCTTGCTACTTTCCATCAAAGTCTTATACTTTTCCTCAAGTTCGCTTCTAGTCACAATGTCATTTGAATTGTAATATTGCCAAATAATTTGCCCCATTAGCTTCTTAATCCGGAGAAGTTCTGAGCCAGATAAGTGAGATCCCATACAGAATACCTCCTTTTAAGAAGTATCATATCATAGTCGAGCATTTGCTTCAGTTATTTCTCTCCTGCAAAATAAGAGCTCTGTCTACGACAGATCAGCAAATCTTCTTTTTAATAGCCAGATTTACAGTTACGAAGTGTGGTTTATGGAGCATAAGAATGGCACCGGTATATTAGATCATCCATCGTCTGCCGCCCACCAACCAACCACATATGGATTATACATTATCCCGTGCGGGATTTTTATCAAGCTGTTTGCAAAAATAAAGTATTTGACTGAAAAATAAAGTCATCCGTTAAGCTAACGAGCAGGCTGCATTAATCATTAGATTTTCTCGGAGTAGAAGATTTCAATGGTAAAGGATATGAAGCATAATCTGTCGAATTTATTTGGGTTAGCCGCTATAGAAAGGAAGAATATGGAGTGATAGATAAAGAATATTACCTAAAGTTAAGTAAGGATGCACAGAAAAACTATGCTTTCTATAAGGAGGAAGCTGAGGCTGCTGCTGTTAGACGGGAATTTACTTCTAACAAGCGATATGATATTACTCCTTTTTGGTACGGTCGTGAAAGTACAGTTCCAGGGGAAGTTTCAGAAGTTGAAACCGACATATATTATGAGTTTGATAGCCAAAACAGACCCCTTATCTCAGCGAATGATGAATTAATTGATGGTTATACATACTCCGTTTATGAAGAAAACCGAATCACTACAAGATTGTACTTAACTGGAGAACTTTATTCAATTAAAGAATATTTAATAAAAGATGGATTCATTAATCGGTGCGTAGAATACTCTCCTCGATTTGATAAGTTGCAATATGAAGACTACATATATGAGGGTGGAAACTTAGTTCAAGTTTATCAGCCTGTTTACGAAAATAGTCCTTATTATTCTTCTCTTGTTCGAACTTATCTTGAATATGATAAGAAAGGTGAGCTTACACGAGTATTAGACGGTGATAAGGGAGTTATTTTTGTAAGAATGTCTACTGATGAGGCGGCACTACTACGGGAAGAAGTTAAAGAAGAGTTAAAATTAGCATTAATAGAAGTAGTTGATGCTGTATGTAAGGGGTTAGTAGATATACGTTGTTGTTTCTTGGCCATTTACTTGCATGATGAAGCTCATGGTGTGTACTCACCCATTTTTCATCCAGGATTGCAACATATCAGAGATGAGCAGATAGAAAACAATAAGGATTTTTGGACGATCTGGGCTTCGGGAGAGCATCCGGTGAATTATCAACAAGAAATTTCAGATCAAGAATTAATCACGAAGCTTAGAACACTTATTATGTATTGGCATAATACAGATACCTGGTGGGAAGAAGGTATGAAATTATGGCATGAGGTCACCTATGCTATAAATGCGACTGTTTGGTCCAAGTACCCATTACTCTCCGAATTACTCTCCGAGGATTTTGTTTTATTTGTCGATTGGGAAGGACTGGATGTTACAAAAGGAGAGCTTGAAAAGAGTATTCCACTGTCGAAAAGGAAAATGCTCAAATCTAAGGGATTATTACCAGTATAGAAACGATCACGGTATTCAATGTCCTCTCCGGCTATTTAATTATTGGGTGAATATAGGTACTATGTGATCCTATCTTCTTATGGATTAAATGGTTGTGTGGTAGAGAAGCAACTAGACATTATGGAGAAGCAGTAGAGTCTTAGGTTAGAAAAACTTGGAACAGTTTGTCCGTTGGTAGCTGCTCCATTCATTTTTCAAATTAATTAACGGGCAGTATAGTGAATATGGATGGGGCTGGAGCATTCTAGTTTCTCTAATGGAACAAACTTCATTAATAGTTACTACTGAGAGTAAAATTACTGGAGGAAACTTACTTGAAAAAAGCATCCCTGTTGCTTATGGTCATGATATTATTCTTTCTTTCGTATACTGCTGATGCACACCCAGGCAGAACAGATAGCTCTGGTGGACACACTTGTCGAACGAATTGCGGCAAGTGGGGGTTATCCACTGGAGAATACCACTACCATAACGGTGGCGGTTTATCATCTTCAGATGACGACGTGTCTTCAGACGAAGTTTCGGACGATAACGTTTCTTCAGAAAGGACTCAGGCGCAGCTTGAAGAACATTATGATGAGCTTGTTCAAGAAGGACATTATCTTGGATATAAACATGGTTACAACGAACTTTCGTTTTTAGACTTTCATCCAGATCAATTCGGGCAGTTATCTACGGCCGAATATAGCTGGTATAAAGCGGGATATGAAAAAGGCTATGAAGAAGGAAAAGCAATAAGAATAGAAGAGCTCAAGAAGAGTTCAAAGAAAGAGGGATATAAGTATGGATTAAGTAATGAAGAAATTTGGATTCCCGATCTTTATTTAGGTATTAAGTCGGTTAAAGAAGCATATGAGATAGGATTTCAGGAGGGGCGAGCTGAAGCGGTGGAGAAAATTGAACGAGCCTCTGAAGAGAAGGGGTACAAATCAGGTTATAATTTAATTCCATTCGCAATCCCAGAAGATCTGCCTAAAGTATTTGTAGATTCTTTCAAAAAAGGTTATACGAATGGTTACGAAGATAAAAAAGAAGCCGCCTTTCAAGAAGGTTACACCACTCATTTTAAACTAGTAGAATACAACCCTAATACATACTCAGATTATCCAGATATACAGCAAGCCTATAAAGAAGGCTTCGATTCGAACACTGAGGCGGATAATTATCGAAAAATTGCTTTTGAGACAGGAAGCCAAAATAAAGCCCTTTTTCTGCCAGATGAAATTCGTGGAGATGAAGATATTGTTGAATTATTTAATACTTACTACCAAAAAGGTAAAGATGAATGGAACAAAAAAATCAAGCTTTCCTTTAGCTTGATTATTCTTGCAGCCTTAACATTAATTATAAGTGGGTATTTTTTTTATCGAAGAAGAAAAAACTCTTCCTTATGAACTCATAGGGGAGTACAAGAAGAGATCAGTTTTAGCAACGGGTTACAGACCCAGGGAAACGTTCGAGCTGCCCCGGCTACTGACAAATACTCCACGGAATAAAAGTGGTAACCAGTAAAAACAGGATGACCTCATAATACGACGGGAAACGTTAGTTCAACAAAGACAGCGGCAGTCAAAAGACTTTATTTTCAGTCTTGGTCTGCCGTTGCTTCATTTTATTAGTCAGTCTAATACTTGTTTATCGAAGAGAGACGATTTTTCAAAGCATAAACCGCGTCAAATCATTACCTTCAGTCTACTACTTTATTTTCTCCGTACACAAGTCATGTACAATAATTTCTGGGTATTAGAAATCGCTTCTTTCTGATGCTAGAAGGAATACAGAATCCATCGTGTATGTATATCCGAATTGCTCCTGGTTGTCTTTCTTAGCGATATTCACCGGTTTTACAGAAGAGTACCAGTAAATATCTCTTCCTTTCTTCCTCTGCTCCAGTATTTTCTGTTCTATCCAGCTTATATCGAAGGTAGGCTCGATTACATTGAAAACCTTTCTGCCACGGTCGCTAATTATGAAACTCAATACCTCACGCTTTTGCATATATACTACCTCACTTATATGGTGTAAAGCCCTAGATGGCTTCCAGTGACAATATAAGGTTGTTAGGCTACTTTTTAACACGTTCATGTAATTAAATTTAAAATATATATTTGACACTTACAGTCTAACACACACAGAAATTGCCGAAATCATCGAAAGATTATAAAGAAATCTATTTTGAGTGTTAGAGATAAGCAAAAAAACCCGAACACATAGTGT
Source organism: Paenibacillus sp. PDC88 (assembly GCF_900106725.1). Lineage (NCBI taxonomy): Bacteria > Bacillati > Bacillota > Bacilli > Caryophanales > Paenibacillaceae > Paenibacillus > Paenibacillus sp. PDC88. The sequence goes on from NZ_FNNT01000013.1 coordinate 65,226, forward strand.
TCAGGCTTTTTCGATTCTTTTCAATTAGCTACCGTCTCAAGTGTCAAGGTATGTAGTGCTCGATTAAACCCCGTTTTCCTTCTACGATCAGACTTTTCAGTATGGGTTTTCCGTTTTTTCGAAAACCTAGCAACCACTCGAATCTGGCTCACTTCCGTTTCCAATTCCTTCTTAAGTTCAAAAAGTTGAGTAAGTTTTTCCTCATATTCTGCTTTCTTTACAGTATCGATTGATTTCTCTCGTAGGTAATAGATCTTGTGTATGAGTTCCACTATTTCGCTTAAAGTTTGGTTCGAATCCTCCATAGTTTACACCTCGGCTACTTTTTATGGTTTTAGAGCTTCAATCTAAACAACTTCAGTGAGCTAAAGTTTATCTTTTCCATCTTTGATACCGATGAGTTTCTGATATTCTTCATCAATAGTTTTAGCCTCGACATCAGAAACTTTGGACAGAGCATTTTTAGCTAGGTAGGTAAGCCCATTGAAGCCTGCAAGTACTGATGTGCCGATAATCTTAGCATATCCAACTGGCTCAAAGAACGAAAATGCAGCCAAAGCCGCAGCCCCACCAATTACAAAGTCACCAAACAAACCAGGAATAAAGAATCGTTTTTTCCCTACCTTCTTGATGTAAGGCAGTAATACCCCACCTTCCAACTTCGATGCAACGAAAAGATTAGTTAATCCTCCGACTACAAACGCGATTAATAATTCCACAGAAATCCCTCCTTCTAAATTAGAGTTAATTAAAAAAACCACCTTATGAAGTATTAAGAAAACACTCAACCGGTGGGAGGCATTTAGCTATTACTCAACAAAAAAAGGTCAGAACAACCCCGATTCTAAGTCAAAGACACAAGAAAACTAGTCTTGGTCAATTAATCCAAATGGATTATTAGAATGCGGATAGTCGCCTGACCTTCCGTAAGTTAGAGAAAATGATAAATGGTATATCAGTATTATAGATGAGTTAAACTTATTTTTCCATAGAAAAAAAGCCACGACGGATCATCCCCGTGGCTTCTATGTAATTTATTCTTAGGAGACCAATACTTGAAATGGTATTTTTTCATCTGATCTCATATTAGGTAGCTTTGTCTCAAGCGCTTCCTCAATAGCTGCAGATAATTTCATATTGGATGTGATGCTGCCGCATTTGGAGCATTTATGCTTCGGAACCGATTCAACTACAACCCGCATACTGCTTTCGCACTCAGAGAGAATGAATTCTTCATTGCGATTAACCGAGATCATTTCCTTTACATCGTGACAAGAAGTGCAATACGCTTTATAGTCAGGTACGGATCTTTTATCGCTTAATATTAGTCCTTTAATGTATTCCTGAGTATCACCGTTGGTATACATTGCTGCTTTAATCTTCAACATAATCAGTTCCTCCTCAGTTAAGTTCAGAGAACTTAACGAGTCCGAATTGAGAGCCATCTGGATTCCCCCTCGCGGATTTCGCTAAGTCCATTATACATGGATCGACGATCATTGGATAATTCAGTTATATACATAATTTAACGTAGAATTTCGATCACAAAAGCAAATCTGATTTTCATAGGTATCATCCCACTTAAATTTACGAGAAGCGGGGTCCATTACGGTAATTATGGTCCAATCTAGAAGATTGCTTTTGTGGGTCGCGACAATGAGATGTATCGGCCGCTCATAATCAACAGATGTCTTGAAACTGTACTTTAGTACAAAACGGTATTCACCAAAAACTTTGTTATAGGAAGAACTAATCATTTTTCCTTTAAGAAACGCTTGGATCAATTGCGTTCTTGAATACATTCTAAAGTTTTCCCGTTCTGCCGAGTGGGAATTTTCAATCATACTAAGCCTGGTTCCTTTATTGCTCTGAGCGGCTTTAATAATTTCGATATTCTGAGAATAAAATCGTTCTTGAATGTTACTTCTTCGTACCATTTCATTTCTACACTTTTCAGGGTTTTTACATGAAAACAATTAATTCGCCTCCCATATTTTTTTCATTAAAAAACCGCAGCGACTTATCAGCTACGGAGGTAATTAGGTCTTCTATTCAATTTCATAGAGAACTCTTTGATAGTCATCTTTTTGTAACCTTGCTTGGTAACCTTTAGCCAAACTCTGATTTGTTCAGGTAGGTTTTTTAATACTTTAGCAATCGTTACCTCCACCTGAGCTTTGGATCCGTTAAGTGCTATGATCGGAATTTCAAGAGGGAACGCATTTATATATGAATTAAATTGAATAAATGCGTATATCCTGTCCTCTGAGTATGTAAATACGTTCATTACTTCTGCCCAAGATATTTGATGATCTGATGCTACCTTTTTGATGAGCATATCCGCAAGACAGAACGCTCTAAAATGGAGAACTCCTTCATGAACGGTCGGAATTTGAAATGAAAGTTCGGCCAACTCACTACTCACTCCCATTGCTGCACATAATTCATTAAAGAATGTTTGTTTCATATAACTCCTCCTTATAATAAAAAAACCCTTAAGGAGGCTATGGTCTGGTAGAAGACAGACTTAGGCACCTTAAGGGTGAATTATTGATTAGAAAGTCCCATATCGCATGACGTGGGATAAAAAAATAGAATGTTCAAAGGTATGAAATTATTATATCACAGTTACTACGAATTACGGAATAAGGTGCTTTTAAGCCATTTCGAAATCTTCCCAGATCTCAGGTGCCTTATGACCAACCCGAATCGTTATACGTGCATCTTCAATTTCCCCTGCAGTATCATCCATCCATAGTCCAATATTATTGTTGCCCTGCTCCCACTCTTCAAGCAGCTTTGAGTCAATGGAACTCCGGATGTTATCGTTAGTAAAATCTACGTCCGAATCATGAGTTTGTAAAAGAAGTTTATAACGAAAATTCAATTCCGGAGCTGGATACAGCATTTCTGAGGACAGCACGAGGGTAGTTGTAGTTACAAGGGAAACATATCTAAGTATGTTTAATGCTTGAAATACAATCTTTTCTACCATCGGATCAATCCCGTGCCGTAACAAGTCTTTAGGTAATTCAACTACCAAAAGCATCTGCTGCTGAGCATCAGTTTGACATGTAAATGACCAAAAAGACCAAGCAGCTGTGAGGAAGTCCAGAGCTTGTTCGTAGATATTGTTATCCGTGTTAATATAAAACTTATATCCTTGATCGTTAACTTGTATCCATGTGATTTGGGAGAGACTGTTTAAGGAAGCAACTAATCCTTCCTTATGTGGCGTTTCTTCGCTAAGACCTTCTATTGCTCTCCTATAACCCTTTAATGGTCCCTCAATATGAGGTCTAAAGCTAATTGGAGGGAGGAGATCTCCTCGCGGAATATCCAGTATCTTCGCCTGCAGATTAAAGTAAGAGGACGAAAAAAAATGACGGTTATCAATAAAAACTTGGCGATCATCGAAGTGCTCGGGAGGGTCAGAGAATTCTTCTACCCAAGGGATCGTATTCAGTACAGTAGACTTCCCAAACTCTGGCTTTTCTGTCGAGATCATATAAACACAATCCTGATCTCTTCTGCTCAGCAACTCAGTTATCTCAGAAACAATCCTGCGACGTGGTGAACGTTCCTGGTCACCAATAATAGCAAGTTGAGCGTGCTCATACATCCACCATCCCCAAGCCATTTCTCCATCTCCGTGATAGTAATTCCCCAGGATAATGGGTTTCTGTATATCTTTCTTCATTTATTCTCCTCCTTAATAAAAAAAAGCACAGCCGTCCCATAAATTTATCAGGATCGGCGGTGCTTCCGCTTTTGATTATATTCGATTAATTCAATTATATAGCATTTGGAAATCATAAACAACGAGTATTCTATTCAAGAAAAAAAGAAGAAAAGGAGCCCTAGTTTGGGCCCCTCCTCACTCATTCTTTGATGAATCAGTGCGTACCATATGGTCTATAATCATCATAAGATGACTTGTTGGCATCATAGAATACTACATCACCATCTTGCAGCAAGAATTGGACGCCATATGGATCTGTAATTACATGGTCACGAGTTCCATCTGCTCCGTCAAATCCTTCCATATCCCACCATTGGTTGTTTAAAGGACCGTGAATGTATTGAAGGTGAGGATTATCTAGGTTTGCATTAGGTATCGTCTCAATGTTGAAGTTGACTGTGATATAACCGTTCTTCAAGAAAATAGGTGATTTATCATTCAAGCGGTTGCTTCGTCCATATGCAGCTAGATCTGTACCTTTCGGCACAGCATACACAGCAGCTGGCAGGCTGTATTCCCCATACCATTTCTGTTCAGAAGCATTGACTCTGGCTGGTGTTGCATTTGCATTGCTAGGTCGCTCAAAGGTGTTAATGAAGGTCCGAAGTGGAGAAGGTAGAATTTGCACATCGTATCCTCCAACGTATGTTGGTTCTGTCGACCGCTTCACGAATGAGTTAATGTATTGATCTCTTGTCATCGTCCAACCTGAGTTAAGATCATAGATAGAACCTGCTGTACTAATGATGTCGGTGTAAGGTACATTGCGCAGACGGGTATTCATAGTAATTTCCCTCCGCTCGACATCTTCTGTCGAACCTATCTTTATGAACTTTTGGTTTTGAGAATGATAATATAAATCAACTTCAACACGATTAGCCGGTGTTAATGGGTTATTATCTTGGAAGTAGAACTTCGGAGTGATTCTTACCGCGTCCTTATCTCCAAACAAATTCCCTTTAGTCTTCATTTCAAATTTGAAATGATACCCCGACTTTACTGCGACACTCTTGTAGTTTGCAAGAGGATGGCTTCCTCGTCTGATTGGTAACTGATACGGAAATACTGAACCATTCGGAGCTGCATCAATCCCGTATGGACCAACCGAATAGGATGTACCCTTTGGAATACTACTTCCCTTCCCAGTCCGAAACACTGTTTCCCAGTTCGGGTCAGCAATATCAGTGATTTTGAAGTCGTAAATTCGTCCTATAACCTCTACTGGAACTGTGTCTGTCGCAACGTGATTGGCCAGATTTAAGTTCGCATCTTGCTCCGTAGTAAATCCAGTGTTCGGAGAGTTTTCAGCAAAGGAGCGATAATAAACAGTGTAGTTCCCTTCATCTACCCATTTCGGTAAATAGAACGTGGTTTCGATTTGAGTAACCGGTATTTCAATCCAAGTATTGGCTGGATAAAAACTGTTCCTGTCTGCTGAATATACGTCAAACTCAAATCGGACTTGCTTCAATTTAATGTACTTCGCGTAGTCCCTATTCCCGTATCCTGGAATGTTTCGATGTTGGCCACTTGTAGGAATGCTTACCGTAAAAGGTCTATCCAAAATAAAAGCCCTTCTAGAGTAATTCGGAATCGTCTTTTGGTTATGAGCAGCATCGTCAGAAGCATTGGCATACACCACAGTAGGAGTATGAACCGTTACACTATTGATACCACTGATTGCAAAATCGGTATTCGAACCACCGTTCACATTACCAGGCAGAAGGTTATAATAGATTCTTCCTGAACTTGGGATATTGCTTCGGTTTAAGAATGTACTGCTTATCATGTTATTAGGCTTATATAGCACATTCTGTCCAATTGTTGACGGACTAGGAATATTTGAAGGTGTAGGTCCATCCTTTGTAGCTTCAGCATCATTCATGATCGTAGAACCATTGAAAACGACTTTATCATTTTTGACTTTAGCTTCTGGAGTGTCACCTTCCGCCATTCCTTTTAGTAATTCTGTGTCATCAGGTACTTCTGGTGGAGAGTTTAGTCCCCCCTTTAAAACTGGTGGAGTGTAACTTATACTCGCTCCTTTTCCAGGAGTTACATGAGATTCAACAGATGGATCATGCTGGGATACTAGTGACGGGGAAGTATACCCGCTAGGATTCATTGTGACTTTCCCACTAGGCAATGCATCATTTGACATGTCCGCTCTCGATATCTCGTATACTTCCAAATTGTTGATCTGCCAGTAAGAATAGTTACGTGTAAAGGTAAACGAGTAAGGTTTATCCGCCGTGTCTGTTTTAGGTTCAGGTGGTCCTGGCGTACATTCTCCTTCTTCACCTTCTGGAGGACAAACTTCCTCTCCAGGAACAGTCCATTCAAGAGCGTAAGTTACATCAACATTGCACTCGTAAGTAATAGTCCCAGACATTTTAGCCCACACATGCTTGAACAAATAATTATCAGCAAATGCATTGGTATAAAGAGATTCAGATGTTGGAATACCCTGTAATACATCAAACTTCTCTGATCCTCTACTATCTGCTCTGATTACACCATTGGTATTTGGATTCATATCAGACATGCTTGTGGTTGAAACTTGAGATGGAGTACCTAGTGTGTATGTACAAGCGCCGCCGCCACCTGGTTCTCCACCCCCACCACCAGTTTCCTCGCCTACAGTAACCGTAGTGGTTGTTGTTAATCGGTATCCGTCCTTTTCCCAAAGGACTTTAATAGTTGTTGTTCCTTTACTTTGAGCTGTAACGAGTCCATTACTATTTACTCTTGCAACACCTGGGTTAGATGACTCCCAAGTGGTTGTCCCGTTTCCTGCAGATATAGTAGTTTCACTACCAAAATTACCATCACCATTTTTAGTTTTCACTTTGGCGGTCAATTGTTTGGTTTGTCCAGTAGACAATTGACCGCCATCGGTTAGGCTTATTTCTTTGGTTACTTCTGCTCTACCTCTCCAATAAAGGTCAGTGTAAATATTATACACAGCATTAAATTTATCCCCGTTATATGGACCATAACTTTGAGGCTCTATTGCTCCGCCGATTTGTGCTGTGAATTTTACTCGCTTACCGGTAAAGGAATCCACACTTACTAAGATTGGTAGTCCTGGTGTGTAATAGTTATCGTTGTCCATATAAATTGGATTCTGAGTACTTTCAACAAGTTCAGTTGATAAAACCCTTTCACCATTCTTATCCTTCCATTCGGATGGGATATAATATGGTGAGCTTAAATCAAGATCAACACATACCAAAGATGAGACAGGTTTATTTGTGAGAGAGTTATTGGTCAATAATTGCCCATTACACGACCCATCAACTCGCCACTGCAAATTATCCTGTTGCCATATATAAACCCCAATATTGGTATCCGCCACACCTTCAGCAGGTATGACTTTCTTTTGAGTCTTTGCTGGTGAAGAAGGCTCAAAATACGGAGCCTCTAATGCTGGTTTTTGACCAGGTCCTCCACCCGCAGTTACTGAATTTATAGGGATAAATATTAAGAAAAGTAAGCTTATTGTGATGAGTTGTTTTATAAAATTATTACGGTAACTCAATGACAATCATCCTTATTTATTTATTTTGGGATGACATCAAACACGGTGCCATCTTCTGAAACAAGACTAACTCCCGTTCTTAGTGATTTATCAAAATGCAACAAACCAGTTCCCCAGTAGATTGGAGTCTTTACAGTAAATTCTCCGCGCGATGTTGTAATTTTACTAGTAACAGGTATTTGATATTCTTTAGACGATTGAGAATTAGGTGAAATTGCAGCAATAAAACTAGGAGAACTCATTAAATTTCCTGCTTGTACTTGTGTCATAGAAGCACTGGTAATACTCAAATTAAATTCGGCAAATGAGTAATAAGATCCGCGCAGTGGTTTATCTCCTTCATCCAAGAAAACTGAATAATATATGCTTCTTTCTTCACCTTTAACATATGGATTAACGAGAATCCAATTTTTAATTTTTACTGTTGCATAGTTTCTCTTTGTTACCAATTCTTTGTTTCGGATTTTCGAGAAATCATCAGTTACTTTACTATAATCGTAATTTGTAGGGAACTTTTCCTCCGGAGTTTTCACATATTTGGGAACAATGGTTTTTATGTTAGTTCCTGTTAGTCCAATTTCCCTTAGTTCATTTAAAGCCTGTAGATCACTAGGATCTTTCTTAGCAACATTGGTATAGCGAGTAAGTAAGACTGCCACTTCAGCACGAGTTGTAGTTTTACTTACACCAAAGCTCTTATCGCTACCCACACTCATTAATCCCGTCCCCATAGTCACGGCCACTGCATTTTTTTGTGCAGCTGGCATTTTACCCTCAAAATATTCTTTCGCTGGTATTACCGTATTAGTAACATCAGACAATGCTTGCTTAAAGTCGGGATGAACGGCAGCAAGTCCTTGTGCAAGCCATGTAGCCATCTCTCCACGCGTAAGGGCCGCATTTGCATTTAGTTTATTACCATATTTAGAAACACTAATGAAACCTTTCTGTACTGCTGCGCTGACAGCACTCTTAGCCCAAGTAGGAACATCACTAAAGGTTTTACCAGAAGCTACTGTAGGCTGCCCTTCAATACGACTTAGGATTACAGCCATTTCCGTCTTTGTAATAGGTGAACTCGGTTTAAACGAACCATCTGTGTAGCCTTTCATATATCCGTTTTTTACAGCAGATGCGATCGCTGATGCAGCCCAATGAGTGGACGGGACATCTTTAAATTTCAAACTACTAGTGATAGAACTAGCTTCGGCAAGCGGTTGAGTAATTGTAAAACTCCCCGTTAATAGTGTTAATGCGGCAATAGTAGATAAAACAACTTTTTTCATTTGTTTCTCCTTTCGAGACGATGGTTTTATAGAGAAATTAACCCTTATCTCTATAATAAGCTGAATTGTTAAGGTGCACGAATTTTACACCACATAAAATAATATCGGTATAAATCATTAAATATGGTAACCAGCTCCTTATATGAAATACAAAAAAAGCACGCTAATTGCCTAAGGGCAAGAAGCGTGCTTCGCTTATATTTGATCCAAATGGATCATATTCAGTTTATTTATACAATAATATTAAATGATAGGATAAATGCTGTCAAACTATAATTAAGGTTACTATCGTAGAACTCAATTGCTTCGATAAAACTTGTTATTATTGCCTATTCCCGACAGTACAATCTAGGGGTATATAACCGTTGGATGCAGCTTCTTTTTCTGATCCAAAGACTTCTGAAGTAGTAAAATCAGAAGTACACGAATTTGCGGAATAATAGTACTTTCTGCCGTTAGCAATAATGCCGTGATATACTGGTGTTTTAACAAGCCGACTTCCACCTAACGCATAGTTATTATAGTAATCCTGCCCCATAGGAATACCTTGTACAAAAGATAGTACTCCAACATCGTTAATGGTATTATTCCACTCTTCTTGGCTAATAAGTGGGAGTGTGAAAGTGTAAGCTACACCATATTTTTTCGCAAAGTTGTTGTATTGATTAATGTAATATTCAAGGTCATTCTGTATTGCCTTTACAATTGTAGATCTTCTCACCTGTTCAAACGTATTTGCATCATTTAATAATGATATTTCAGCTAATGATGATATCTCTCCTCTGAAACCTTCAAACCATTGTTGATCGGAATTACGGTTTACTGTGACAAAATCATCAAGTGTAAACGAAAAAGAGTTTCCATACTGATCTGCATGTGCATACGGCTTCTTTGGACTCCATACATGCTTGAGTTCGGTTTGACCATCTGCATTGGTGTACTCGTCCATATAATACACATAGTATCCATCATATCCAACTATCGCGATAACAGGTACATAAGATTGGATAACTCCTTGTCCAACTGGATCATTAAATACTCCAAAGTTTACATACATTGTATTGAAGAAGGTTTGTACAGCTTCCTCTTTATTAATCCGAACTCGCTTTTGGAATTCGTACTGAGCTTCTTGACCTTGGCTAGCATTTGTCATTAATGCTTTTGCCGCATCCTGTGTTGCTGTATCGATTGCATGATTATATCGAAGCTCAAGAATAGTGTTTTTTCGGTTATGCTCAACGTTCATATTATTAATAATGAAAAATGGAAGCAGAATCACGGTGAAGATAATTGTAAATTTAATAGTCTTCATTTAACACCATCCCCCCATAAGGGATGACAATCTTGCTGTTTGGAGAATTAATTGTATTTGTCAGAATGTCATTTATAAGGGTGGCAGCAGTTCGGTTAGTATTCTTCACAGTTACATTAAAGAAATCGCCAGCTGCCAACTTGTATACGCGGTTAGGATGATCAATTCCATCAGTTGATGTTCTCGGGAAGAGTTTCTCGTTTATTTGAGCATTGTAAAATCCTTCGTAGTTTACGTTGTAGCCACCGAGAAATTCCCCGGCATCGCTGTATATGGGGTCATAGCGTTTGTGTAAGTGTTCCATTTGAATATCATATGTGTTACCTGTTAGAGTTAATTGATCTGAGAATTGGTTGTACATTGTTGGAGTGATAAAACCCTTATCTCTTACTGAATCGACGAATTGAGTTACTGAATTGAGTACAACGATCTCTGAGATATCATCTTGCTTGTTTAATGAATTAGAAATGGGCCATATGAACATAAGCGCTAATGCAAGTATCAAGCCGAAGACTTTCTCGAAATAATTCCACACGATCTACATCCCCTTTTTAATTAAACCGTAACAAGGTCAATATTCCTTTTGAATCTCGAACGTAAGTAGGAGTATAGTTTTTAGCAATATTGATACCCGAAACATTAACGGTGCTAGTATCCAATGTTTTGGGATATAGAACGCCATCAACTACTATATCAACCCCAATATCTTTTATTTTGTAAATCGACTGACGAACTTCAGCCCCAGTCACTATGTATTCTGTTGGAACCTTAAGAGTGGTAGTAATACTGCGATCGGATTGTTCAGTCATTGTGTATGTCATTTCGTTTGTATCAGCAACTGTTTTGAAAAGATAGTATGAAATAGATAAGGCAGCTACAAAAATGAATGAAGCGAACGCAAGATATATTGCGGATCTTGTATTCTCACCAAGTCCCATAATGATCACCCTTGTATTTAACTAGGGATGGCTAATTGAGCCCATCCCCTAGCTATTTTGAATTAGTTTTGTGTGAAGATGAGACCACGAATCACATTGCTGTTATCTTTGATAATTTCCGCTTTAAACTTACCAGACGGATTAATATAATCATTGCTCGATTCGTTTGCAGCATTAGTCAGGGTACCCGTTGTATTATTTGACGTGATAGAACCATATCCTGTGCTTCCTACAGGCACAGTTGTGTTTACAGTTTTAAAGTACCAAGATCCAGTTGGGTTCTTACCAGTGATGACTTGAACACCAAACTCGCCCTTATCTTGGAACTTACGGAGTGCGTTTACAACTTGGCTACCTGATACGGTCGTGCCATCATAGACTGTGAAAGAGGTTTGTGCTAATTCCGTTTGGATTTCAGAGAAACTTGTTTGAGCTGTTTTCGTTGCATCTTGAGCGGAAGTAAACATTAACACTGCGGTCGTTATTAAAGCAATAGCCAAGAAAAGTCCTGCTGCCATTAATAATGCTTTTTGTGCATTACTCATTTTTGATATTCCCCTTTATTATAAGTTTTGTAATTGTTCGGAGTAGATTCTCATTTGTGAATAGCTCATGTACATAAGTGGTATTACAAGATAAAGAAAGATGACAGTGTATAGAGGGGCGAATCCGAGCAATCTGCCCCAACTTGCCTTTTCTTCAATAGTTCTTTCGTAATCCTGTTTTCTTTGTTCAAAATAATAAGCTCGCTCTGTTTCAAGATCATCAAAGGCTTGCTTAATAGGGACACGGGAGACAGCCAATTGTAATTTCTCAATGGTCCTTACTAATGGAGTAAATGGAGCATCCATCTTTAATTTTTCGAGCGCCTCTTCAGCTCCACTTTCATAGTTAAGTACGCATGTATGTAACGGAGCTTTGAAAATAGAAGCAAACCGTGCCATCCACTCAAGTATAATCTCCACTGAGACGCGATCGATTTCGCTTAACATTGCTATAATGGTATGGAATTGATCCACTTCATTCTGCATATCCATTGCCCTTATACGTTTTTGGAAAATCAGAATCCAATATGGTATGTGGTATCCTACGTAACCCAACACTAAGCAAACTAGCACTTCCCACCACTTGAGATATTCAGAATTGATTTGATCAATCTTTGCAATTATTCTTTGCGTTGTATTGTTGAGCAAGGTATCGTTGGTGGCAACTTCTTCGTTCTGCTTGACCAATTGAACAACTTCGTTGTGCAAATCATCCTTTTTCACCCCCTTCAATTGATTAATGATATTGCTATCAAAATCAGTGGTGGATTGAGCAACTTGCAACTCTTCTGCGGTCATCCGACCGAACAATGAATCATTTCTAGTTGGGGCCTCCATCACGTTTTTGACCGTAATTGTGTGCATCATTGTAAAAGATATCAAGAGTCCTATTGATAGACCAACGGATAACATTAATCTATGCAGATAATGCCACTCCATAGGAATACCGGCATTAGCATCTTTTAAAAGCTTACTTATTTTATAGTGAGCAGCAGTTCGCTTAGCTGGTTCTAAGCGATCAACAAGCCAATCGACTCCAGGTATTCGAAATGCGAATTTCTCCCATGGGTGCTTTCTTACTTTGGCAACATATGTGCCTTCTTGCTGATCCTGCATTTTTTTTAGCAAGATATACGAGAGTAAGATAACAGCAAATATCACTATTTGGATAAGGAAACCAGCTTTACCTGAATAGAATTCTTCCATTGCGGGGAAGTAATTCGATGCCCAAATCTCAATTGGTTTAGTAAATATAATTGGTGTAATCGCTACAGCAGTAAGTCCTTTAAATAAATAGTTCAGTTTAGTCCTTTTCAAAATTTCCAAGTTAATTTCGCTTGTAAGTTTATTGAGGTTGTCCAGAAACAACGATCCATCTTTCACGACCTTATCACCGAACTCTTTAACCAGAAAGCTCATACCAGCGAATCCTTTGAGAAACCGATTCGGCGCCTTCTCGTAATAAGCAGCCAGGCTTTCTTCTGGTTTGTCTGATACTAGGACTTCATAAATTTTCTTTGCATGAAGAGACGCTTCATAGGACGATGTTTCTGATGCTTCATGTAGAGCCTCTTCGATCATTCCATGCTGATGATAATGGTGACGTACGTCCTTAAGTAAATCTCGAAGCTGAATTAGTAATCGATCCTCCACCCTATGAACAAATGTATCGATTAACATACCATTTATAACGATTGCAGCTAGTAGCAGCATGAAAACAAATGTTAAATCATGATTCATTAGTAAAAGTACTATTACAAAGGTGGCCATGATCCCTAGCGTATAGAAGACAATTTTCATTGTCTCGCGTCGCATAGTCAGCTCATCATATGAATGAATTGCTTGAAGTCTCCTGCGTATCTTTTGGATGTAAGACCGTAGTAACGGGACCTTGTTATATGCCATATACGAGTCTAAGAGGAGCTGATTAACTCGTTGCTTCCATTTAGACTTCCCCGTTCCAGTAAGTTGCTTAAAATTTGAATAGATTTCTTCAGTTCCGTTTCTCTGTAACTTTCGAGATACAATTTTATAGATTACATAGAGGACCACACCGAGGAACATCGATACTACGGAAATAATAACGGCTAGCTTCTCTGTATCCATGCTTCCTCACCCCCATTAATATTGGATGACCAGTGTTCGTCGATAAATTGTTTGAACTCCATTTGATCTACGTCAGACATATGTGCCAGCATTTCAGATTTGTTTCTTTCAGAAATTGGATTGACAGCGATATATCCACCAGTACGATATTCGATTATATTTCTTTCAGTAAATACTCTTCTATCCGTTTTTCTTCGGAAGTACTCCGTAGCGGTTTCCATAAAGGCTCCAACTTTCTCTTCTAAACCCTCAAGTTCTCGAAAATCAGTAGGATAATCATCCTGATAATCGAGTGGTATACATTCCGTGATTCGTTCTATGTAACGAAAACCGTTTGGATCGCGCTTAAGGTGAATATCAAAGTTTAGTACACTTACAACTTGCTCCTCAGCTATTTTTTCATCAGTAAATATATTCGTTTTCAGCAAGGAGTTGCGAATTGAAAATACCAGGTTTTTAAATGTCTTGGCATGATGAGTGAAGAGACTGAATAAGCTGGCTACTTGTGCTGTCTGAATCATATAAGCAGCTACAGGATCTGTTGCAAGCTCACCGAGTATATTTACGTCCCCATCAGTTTTCTTAGATAGATCAAGACCTGCTTGTCCGGATATGGTTTCAGTTTCTCGAAAAGTGAGAATGTTGCGATCTCCGTATATTTTCCGAAGATGAAGTTCAAAAGCTGTTTCTTGAACACGAAGTCTGTATGTCGCATCGATATATTTAATCATTGCCATGAGAAGCGTAGTTTTCCCTGCACCTTGTGGTCCAGTGATGGCCATAACCCGAGCTCCTTTAACAAGAAACTTGATGGCATCAGAAACCAGCTCACGACCTACGATTGTTTCAGGTATCAATTGATCAAGAGTCGCATTGGCTATATCGAATTTCCTTACAAAGAAGGCCCATGATTCAGAAAATCCAGGACGTACAACTACCACACGAGACCCATCTTTCATATCGTTGACTTTAAAACCATTTGAATCAGACAGTTGTCCAGGGTTGTTATATCTATATATGTTCTGACATACGCGCTTCAATTCAGACTCAGTTCCAAATGTGAGGTAAGCTAAGTGAATCGGCTTCCCTTTATAGAAGACCCAGATGCTATCGTGACTATATTTGGTTGTCTTCTTTTTCAGCTGGCCTGAGACGAATGAGAGATCATAATCGTCTAGATCTACTTGATCTATGGGAACACCCGATACCCCGCCGGATACCCCATCAATCTTCATGTCTCTGATTTCGTCAATTACACTTAAACCTTTATATTGCTCATAGATACGCTGAACGATAATCTGGAGTTTGTCCTCAAAAGAAAGAGGCTTGATCTCCTTTTGGTACACCTCGTGAATCTCGCTGTCAGTAATGATATAAGAAGAAACTGTTCCTCCCTCAATCACGTTTTTCAATTCTGCGAGACCGTGTGCTTCAAAAAGAGCGCCTAGTGCGTTAGAGCCATGTTTCTTTTTATAAAGATGTAGAAGTATATCGTGCTTATCTTTAGAAGTTAGTAATTTTTTATTATCGAATGGTATGACCCTATTGATGTTCTCATCGTTTAACCCATAAGTTTTCAGTAGTAAGTCGAATATGGTGTTTTTTACATAATTTTTATCTTGGAGATCGCCATAAGGACTATTTTTTAAAGCTTTCTGCAGCTGTAACCTTTGATTCATACGACGAGTATATTCCTCTTCAGATAAACCTAGATCGTCGATGTTACTTGTTGTCATTTCATTAAGGCAAGTTTTTACGTACTCGATCAATCCCTCGAATGTATACTTCTTATCCAGTTTATGTGGGTCTTTGCGAGGGTTGCGATTATCCGTTAGTTTAAAGAAAATGAGAACCCCAACAAGGAACAACATGATCAGGATGAGTGATATATTAAGCAGCGCTCCTGCACTCATGAATCATGCCCCCTTTTCACTAAAAATCTTCGTATCAAGACCGACCGCATCAAGTATCCCTTTCGAGAATCTACGAACTTCGCTCATAAAATAATAATTATCGTGAGAGTTCGTGATATTCTTATTTCTCAGAAAGAATTCAATAACTGTCTTATCGTTCAAAGAATCCATAAAACCAGTGCAGTGAGGAACAGTAAAAATAGGAACCTTCGGTTTAAACATACGGCTGATATTTGATAGTGAATATTTCGAATGTCGATCATATTGTCCAAGTACAATTACATATGTCTTATCTTCCAAGAATGGTGGAGGACTATTAAAGAACTCCTCCAGTACGGCTCTGTTCTGATTTAAACTAACAACCACAAGATCTGATGGCTCCAAGACCACGTTTGAGAACTTATTCTTAATGCCGCTATTGACATCTACTAAAGTGAGATTGTAATAGTTCTTCGCAGCATCTAAAATTGTTTGGATTACATCAAGGACAGAATTAAACATCTCTTCGTTAGGTTTGGATGTACCTCGTAGTAGTTCCAAGCGATCCTTTAGAATGGTATCCGTATAATCCTTTACAGCTGTCGGAGCAAGTTTATCGCTCTTCGCTAATAGCTCGAGAGCGTCGATGCCCTTCCGCGTGTATTCTATATTTTCCGAACTTTTTTTGTCTTTTAGAAACGTCGACTCAAGAGAAGACATTTCCCATTGAGTATGGCAAATGAGTGTACGAGTTACGTATTCGATACCTAGTATGCTCGACGCCGCAATCATATTTGCTGAGTTACCTGTTTGACCGTGGCGGCCGCTCCAAAATGCTATTTGCCCCATCCGTATGACCTCCTTATAACTTGTTTCATGACAGCTTTCATTTCCCGTGTCTCCATATCTGAGAGCGCCTCGCTTAAGTCCTCGAGAGCTCTTTTGTAGTGACGCGATAATTTGCGAATGTTGATCTTTCCTTCGTGTTGATTATTGACTTTAATAGAATAATCAATCTCATCGAAGTAAAGTTCTATTACTTCTTCAGCCCATTTGATTGGCAATGGTCCTAATACAGTCTCTAAATATTCTGACGCTAGATCGGACTCAATGCCATTAACGACGATTTTTGTGAATTGTATTTGTTGCTCATCCTTTTCTGTTTCCTCATATAGGGTTTGAAGGGACCTTATCGTCTTATCGAGGGACATCTTTTCACTAGATGTTGCAATGTATTTATGATCGAAACGTTGGAAGTCGTTCCACTCAAGAAATTTATTACCGCTGAAGTGTAGGATAATTGATTCATATTGATGATGTTCTACCAAATATTCATCCAACTCTTTTATATCTTCAAACCCTACGGCAACATCAAATTCTTCAAACTCAACTACCTTGATGTTCTCATTGGGTAGTGGAGTACCGTACCGGATGTATCTTTCTTCAGTGCCGTCAACAAGAAGCACTTTTTTTCCTGAAACCGTTAATATTTTACTCGCATATTGCAGCAGATCGCTTATATCCGTGGAACCAATGAATAATGCATTCTTCATAGGAGGCTTCCTTTCTATTTAACTAGCGGTTGTTCAAAAACATCTTGTTGTTTCTGAATATCATCAGCAGATTGGTCATTTTGCGAATCGTTCGGCTGTACTATTTGATCCTCTTGAATTCCTGAACTTGTCGGTTGTGATTCAGGTGTCACTAACGGAGTACTTGTGTCTACAGGAGTACCATCTGATCCGACACCGCCTCGCGCTTCGGAAAGCGCCTGGTTATTTTGCTCATTTGTTATTCGGTTATTTGCCACTTCTTGTTGGAGAATCAAGCTTCCATTCTGAATTTTCATCCGATCAACTTCAGATATTTGTGAGAGATTGTTCTCGAGCGTATTTCTTGCAACTTTACCTAGCTGTTCTGTTGCCTTTTCTAACACGTTTGGATTAGATTGTATTAGGTCGATTACCTTCGCGTTTGCAGGATAATTCGGGATTGCTTTGTCTTGCAAAAACGGATCGACATAGGTGATTGCGTAGAGCTTTGCTCCCTGTAGGTAAGCATCTACGATAGCACTGGACATAACCAACAGTTCTGACTCATTAATGTCGTACCAGACAGTCGTACCAGACAAGTCTTCGACCTTTTTCTTAGAAAGCACTACGAAGTCTTCACCAGTAGGGAATGATATCCGTACATCGACGTACTGTCCTTTCTGGAGTTTCGTTGGGAGAATCATGACATTATATTCATGGAAACGAAGATCAGCTGGTGTAGGACCTTCATTAAACACCATGGAACTAATAATCGGTGTATTTTCACCAACATCAATCTTTACAACTTTACCTACAAGATCATCAGGGTTTTGAATCATATTGGCTGGAGCATCTTTTTCTGAGATTTGCACAGTTTTTAGATTTTTCTCCGTAAGTTTCACACCGGCTTTCAACTCTCCCGAAGAGACAACAACGCTTTTCTTAACGGCAAGTTCCTGCTGTAAAAGTTGTTCCGTTTCTTGCAATTTCTGCTCGTATTCAGACCTGATCTGTTTCTTTTCCTCTGCTTGCTGTTTATATACGAATACAGCCCCTCCAGAAAAAATGACACCCATAATGACTGCTCCTGCTACGCCAGCTGCTAACAGGTTTTTCGTACGTTGCCTGATTACTGACACGTCTTACACACCTCTTCCTATAAAGTGAAATACATCGATACTCCTGCAAATACAAGTATCCCGAGAATTGCAATGCTGATTTTGATTATCTTACGTTTTTTTGTTACTCGACCTTCAAATAGTTCATCGAAACATTCCCCCGTGTTATCCTGCTCCATAAAGGGATCTGGATGATAAGGGATGGCTCGAACTGAAAATTCTTTGATTTCGCCCTGGATATCGTCTATTGTTTGTTTTTCTACGAAGGGAATAAGGAATTTCCATCTATGTTGAATATCAGCGCGATTTAAAGTTATAAATTTTTTCAATGTGTGCTGCTTCCATTCACTCCCCGACCCTACAAGTAGCTGCACTCCCGCACGATGAAACTCTTCAATATAGTTAGAGTTTTCATAGAGACCAAGATCCAAAACAATATGTGTATGTTCTGATGTTAATTGTGAAGCCATGTCTATCTCATCGTCGTTCTTGACAAAGGTAACTCCGTTAATTTGGAATTCGTCAGATCGATTCAAATCTACGTTTTTACCTTCGTAGGATTTCTCGATATAGACATATTCGCTGTTGCCACTACATTCGATTAACTTTACTTGATACCCCTGCGATGCAAAGTAATTAGCAATAAGAATCGCTGTATGCGTCGTCCCTACTCCTCTATCAATTCCTGCTACAGCAATTATCTGTTTGCCTATGATACGATCTCGGACAATCACCTTTGGTTTCACAGGAGGTAAAGTCCAGAGGAATTCTTCTTCTTCGAGATCTTCCTCTAATATGTCAGGCAATTGTAAGTTTTCCGTACCCTTTTGCTTCCCATACTCCAAAGAATTAACAGTTGTTGTTGGAGAACTCTCGTCGGTGATTGTTTGAGAATCACTATTAATAGTAGGAATACGTTTTTCTTTAGGTACTGCCTTTGCTTCTTGTTTTTCATGCATGCTTTCTTTAGCAGAATTAACATTAATTGTGATGGACTGACCGCCGTTTACAAATCTCCTCCAGGGGATATCTTTGTCGAACTCACGAAATTTCTTTACTTCGTTGTAAAGCATGGGATGATCAATACAACGAATCAACTGTTTGACATTTAAAGACTCCGACTTTTGCGCAGACTTTGCGAATATGTTGTAGATGCCCATCGATACTAACTCAGCTAATAATGGATGACCCTGTGTTTCATCTGACAGGAAGATGATAGAGGTCTCACTAAAGTCATCTCTTATTTTCTCGATTACGTCTGCTAAAAACTCAAGCCGCTTATCTTTTCCTTTCTTAGCCATTGAACTGTTAATGACCAATCCATCTAGCTTAAAATCAGGTTGGTTTTTGAAAGAATGAAGGTCTTCAATAAGATGCTCTATGATGACATATACTCCGAGAACATTTATCCCTTCAATCTCAAAATGTTTCTTTAAACCTTCACCAAGGTCTGGTTTAGGAGTCGCAATGATAACATTGCGTTTTCGTTCACGCTCTGTTTCATGCTCCATTCATTGCATCCCCTTTCTGGTTCGTCCAGATGGAAGTACCCAGAACTCTTTCTATATCCTCAATCTCCTTGTCAGTCGGCAACTCTAACTGATTTTCCAAACGACTTATTCTTACCTGATAAGAACCGACCTTCTCTGCAAGTTCTTCTTGAGTTAGGTTTTTTCTGTTCCGGTATGTTCTCATAAGTTCTCCTGGTGTTAAATCCATTGCCTCTACTCACCCCTTTCTAGAGGGTTTATGAACAATCGAGTAGGAGGCTACCCATTAATTGAGTAGCCGACCTCTCACACCACCGTACGTACCGTTCGGTATACGGCGGTTCAACCGCTTAAGTGC
>NZ_FNNT01000033.1:0-1757 GCF_900106725.1 Paenibacillus sp. PDC88
TCAACTCCCTCAATATAATTCGTTTTCCTCACTCAAGCTCATGAATTCGTAGGATTTCATCCCTTGTTTAATTCGAAGAAAGAGATGTTTGAGGAGCTGGTAGTCAGTTAAAGGAGAATTGGGCATGCAGAAATAAAGGGTGAGCATTAATCACCCAAATTATTCCATATTTGCACGTCTCCACTTCGCCTTAGTGATTCTCACTCCCATGTCTCAACGGGTCCAAGCCCTATCATTCCTTCGTCACATCTTAACCAAGGGGTGGAGGTCGGTCTTTCTAACGGAACGGGTCCGAGCCCTTTTGTTTAACGTCTCCCGATACTCCGTGCTTCTTGAAATCCTACGAATGCATGAACTGGTGAGGATGTATTGCTTATGCTGCTTGTGGCAATACCCTAATGGGTTCGTAAGCTGTATTGTTTTTTGCCAAAGCGACTAGCATCCGTGCTACTTTTCCACATAATTTCATAATGGATTTCATTTTCTTTAACTTCTTTTCTTCTACATTGTAGCGGTGTAGAGCTTGAATTTCGAGGTTAGTCATGACCATGCTCATCGTCATGAGATACAGAAAATGACGTAAGCGAGGCCGGCCCCGTTTGCTCAGTACCATCTTTCCTCGCCATTTCCCAGAACTAGCTTCGGCTAGATTCAAGCCGGCGTGACGTAACAGCGCATTACCATGTGAATAACCACTTAGATCCCCAGCCTCACCAAGAATACCCGCTAGGTTTGTGACATGGATGCCTCGGATTTCAAGCAGCTTCTGTGCGTAAGGAATATGTTCGAGAATAGTACGGAGCTCATGTTCAATCTGCTCAAGTTGACGCTGAGCCAAGTCATATTCTTCAAGCAGCTGACCCAGATGAAGCTTGTAAGAACGGAGTGCCTGAGTCGTGCCCACACTGGATTTTGCAAGGGAAATCAGCAGCTCAGCGCGTTTCACTCCAGCATGACGCTTCACATATTGCTTCCAGCCAAAAATAACTTGATCCGTAGTTAATTGACCAATCTCACTCGGTAACGGGAAGAGTCTGAGTGTGGCGATTGCACTGGTGCAGGTAAGGATCTTAAAGACCTGCCGCAACTCAGGAAAAACAATGTCTACCCAGCGATGAATCTGGTTGACGGCACTGTTAAGGCGTTTGGTAACGGTTTCTCGGTTAGCCATGAGAATACGTAGCTCTTCGTAAGTCTCGGAATGAAAACGAACAGGGGAATAGTACCCATTTTTAATCATGTCCGCGATAACAAGCGCATCTTTGTGATCGCTTTTAGAGGGTGTATTATCTCGGTTTTCCTTGTTCTTTTTGACAAGATGAGGATTTACTAGAACAGCCTCTATACCTTGGTCGGAGAGCCAGCGTGCTAGGTTGAACCAGTAGTGACCGGTGGGCTCCATGCCAACCAAGATTTTGTTCAGTTGGTGGGTTTGAAGTAAGGTCTCAATCCAACGTTTGAAAAGCTCGAAGCCGTCACGATGATTTCCAAATTGAAGCGGATTCCCTAGAGCAATCCCACGAAAGCTGACGGCCCTGGCTACATGGGTCTCTTGAGCGATATCTACGCCGACCACTAAATGATGAACGGTAATGTTTTCAATGAGTTGATTTTGTTTGTTTTGTGCTTTAAACTTCATGATAGAGCGACCTCCAGATGGGCTTTTTGAGGCAATGACCTCGTGCGTAACCCCATCATAACGAGGCGTTCTTTTTTATTCAAACTCCAAATATTCGTATTACAGGAATTCTAACGGG
>NZ_FNNT01000015.1:0-64399 GCF_900106725.1 Paenibacillus sp. PDC88
GCGGAGGGGTTCCACACGTACCCATCCCGAACACGACCGTTAAGCCCTCCAGCGCCGATGGTACTTGGACCGCAGGGTCCTGGGAGAGTAGGACGTCGCCAAGCACACATAAGACACTATCGATGAAATTCGATAGTGTCTTTTTTTACGTGCAAAACCTCTCACATAAAACTCTTGAGATTGACATTTATCAATAGATCTGACACACTCTTGCTAGACTAGACCTTTTAATTCGCTTTTTTAAATACATATACACTTGAATTATGCTAACCTACTAAATGATAAATATAGTGAGGTGGGACCATGAAGATTCGGCAATTAAATATGGAAGAGTTTGATGTAAGTACACAGTTATCTGAATATGCTTTTAGATATAAGCTGACTGCTGAAGAGAAGGAACAGCGGCGACAGCACTTCGTTCCCGAGCAGTACTGGGGCTTGTTTGATGAAGCTGAACTGCAAGCGAAGCTGACTCTATTGCCTTTGCAAGTATATATAAATGGCAAAGTTTTTGATATGGGAGGCATTGCCGGGGTCGCCACTTGGCCGGAAAATCGTAGAAAGGGACATGTTGCTCAGTTGCTCAAGCATGCGCTGCAGGAAATGAAGAATCAGGGACAGACCTTATCGTTCTTACACCCTTTCTTGGTGCCATTTTACCGTAAATATGGCTGGGAGGTCTTTGCTGAGTACAAAAGGTATTTCATTCAAGCTCACCAGCTCCCGCCAAGAGTTGATTACGAAGGGAAAATTGTCCGTGATGTAACGGATATCGCTACACTTGATGGATTATATCAATCCTTCGCTAGTCGTTATAATGGCACGTTAGTCCGTGATGAAGTATGGTGGAAGCGCTCCGTGCTGAACGGAAATGGACACACAGCAGTTTACTACTCTTCTGAAGGAGAGCCGCAAGGCTATGTGCTTTACGAGAATAAAGACAAAGAGCTTATATGCGATGAATTTGTTTATCTGAATGAGAATGCACGCCGGGCGCTGCTGACTTATTTTGCAAACCATCCTAGTGAACAGTTTAAGATGAATATGGTACCTGTAGATGACGAGCTGCCCTTCTTGTTACCTGAGCCGAGAGTGAAGCAGGAGCTTGTTCCTTATTTTATGGCACGTATTGTCGATCTTAGTGCTTTTATTGCTCTATATCCGTTTGAAGTGAATCACAGCTTGGATCTGGTCATCCAAGTAGAAGATTCTGTCGCATCATGGAATACGGGATATTGGCACCTGACTGTAAGCGAGGATGGACAAGGTAATATAGAACCTCTTTCTTCTGATGATAAGTTAACTGCTGATATATCTGGTGACATTCAATCCATTACAGCGTTATTTATGGGCTACAAGCGGCCACGTGAACTTTATTTAATGGAACGATTAGCAGGTAATCCGCTTCGAGCAACAGAGCTGGATCGAGTGATTCCTGCCGGACGAACACTTTTTATGGACTTCTTCTAAATTTAACTTTGATGCTTCTTAGCCGAAGTATGACACTTGAAGATCGAACTCTCCTGAACAATGCAGGGGAGTTTTTTTCGTAAGACGCATATTTTAGGTCAAAATGAGAAAAATGAAAAAGGAACCCCTCTTGAGAATTCTACATAATGTGGTATAATGAATACAAAGTCAAAGAAAGTCAAAGTCAACAGAGATCAAACAGAGTAATGTATCAGGGGTAGCAGGACTTCTCATGGAGTTTTCTAGATGAATGAGATTCGCAATCCGTCCAAGATGGGTAATTTTAAGGATGGATAGTGACCCCAGTTGGGAAGCCTTTCCCTTAGATACAGATTAGCATTGTAATTTAATGTAATGAATTTAAGTTATTTAAGGGGCTAATATAGTGGGGGATGTAGAATGCGCAATATTTCTGATATTATCGAGCAATATCTGAAAAATATTTTGCAGGATAGCTCTGAGGGCATGATTGAGATCCAAAGAAACGATCTCGCTGATAAGTTCTCTTGTGTACCGTCTCAGATTAATTACGTCATCAGCACAAGGTTTACCCTTGAGAAAGGCTATCTGGTGGAAAGTAAGCGTGGCGGAGGCGGCTATATTCGCATTCAGCGTGTGGAGCTTCCTGCACAGTTTGCTCTAAATGGGCATTTTCATCAGCATATTGGAGATGAGATTAATCAGACGTCAGCAGAAGGGCTTATCTATCAGCTGGAAGAGGCCGGATTCCTCAACCGTAGAGAGGCTGCTTTGGTCAAAGCGGCTATATCGCGAGAAGTACTGCTTATTAAACTTCCCTATCGTGATCAGATTCGCGCTCGAATGCTCAAAGCAATGCTGATCTCGGTCTTGGGCAAATGAATAGGATTGTTCATATGATCAAGAATGTAAGGCAAAGGAGGTAAGCGGTCATGATGTGTCAACAATGTAATGAACGCCCGGCTACGCTCCATTTTACGAAGATTGTAAACGGAGAGAAGACGGAATTCCATATCTGTGAGAACTGTGCGAAGGAAAAAGGTGACCATATCTCAGGCATCTCTAATGGCTTTTCTATTCACGGGCTCTTGTCAGGACTTATGGATTTTGAGTCAGGTAAATATAAAACAGCGGGAGCACCCTCACCGGAGACGCTTCGCTGTGAGCAATGCGGAATGACATTTAGTCAGTTCAGTAAGCTGAATCGATTTGGCTGCAGTTCCTGCTATAATCATTTCTCAAACCGCTTGGATCCGCTGCTGAAGCGGGTGCATGGCAACACTACACATATCGGGAAAGTCCCGGTTCGCGCAGGTGAGAAAATTCATTTGAAACGCAGAGTGGATGAATTGAAGCGTGAAATGCAGGAGAAGATCAATCTGCAGGAATTCGAAGAGGCCGCTAAATTGCGTGACCAGATTCGTGAGCTTGAAAAAGAGATAGCACAGGAGTAAAGTTTGGTAATAGAGTAAGGAGGTGTGCACCATGTCGGATATCCGGTTTACCGAAAAACCACTTAGTGATTGGATGCGGAATACCGCTGCTGACTCAGAGATTGTCATCAGTAGCCGGGTAAGAGTCGCTCGTAATATACAGAGCTTTCCGTTTCCAATGCTGGCAACAGAAGAGCAGTCGAGAGAAGTACGTCGTAACATTATTGATGTTCTTGGATTTGAGGAGGTTCATAGGTTTGGTGAATTCCATGTACTGAATCTGAATGAACTGGATCAATTCGATAAAGAAGTTCTGGTGGAAAAACATTTGATCAGCCCTGATCTTGCGAACGAATCGAGAAACGGAGCTGTCATACTCAGTGAAGATGAATCCATCAGCATTATGGTGAATGAAGAGGATCACCTGCGTATTCAATGTTTATTCCCGGGTTTCCAGGTGCAGGAGGCATGGAAGAGAGCATCAGCAATTGATGATGTGTTCGAAGCCCATATTGATTACTCATTTGATGACCGAAGGGGCTATCTAACAAGCTGTCCTACCAATGTGGGTACAGGTCTCCGAGCTTCCGTAATGATGCATTTACCTGCTCTTGTCATGACGAAGCAAATTAGCCGAGTGCTTACTGCTGTATCTCAAGTAGGTCTCGCGGTTCGCGGAATTTACGGAGAAGGCAGTGAGGCGACAGGAAATCTGTTTCAAATATCGAATCAAATTACATTAGGACAGTCTGAAGCCGAAATTATTGAGAACTTATATAGTGTCGTGCTTCAAATTATTGGCCATGAGCGCAATGCACGCGAGAGACTGATGCGTGATTCGAAGCAGCGGATTATGGACCGGGTCATGCGCTCTTACGGGATTCTATCCCATGCGGTGATTATGGATTCCAAGGAAGCAGCGCAGCGCTTGTCAGATGTTCGTCTAGGCATTGATCTTGGCTTGATTGAAGAGCCTTCTATTGTGCAAATGAATGAACTGAATGTCATGACTCAGCCTGGATTTTTACAGAAAAAATTCGGTGAAGAAGTCTTGGATCCCAATGCGAGAGACATCTACCGTGCACAAATGATACGAGATGTTCTGAAGCATTAGCAACCTGCAAAAGTAATTCGATTCACCGTCATAGCCATACGTTATTTTATTGGATATTATAACAGTAATAACCTGACTGATTGCTGTTCTTGTATAAGTTAACAGGAGGATCACAATCGGCTTGGGATGATACCGACGATTGTCGGCCAGAGCTGTCCTTGAGGCAATCTGGATAGAGATATAGGCAATTAAACTTGTGGAGGTGCAAGAACTATGATGTTTGGAAGATTTACAGAACGAGCGCAAAAAGTGCTGGCTTTAGCTCAAGAAGAAGCGGTTCGTTTAGGTCATAATAACATCGGTACCGAACATATTTTGCTCGGCCTGATTCGTGAAGGGGAAGGCATTGCTGCCAAAGCTCTGATCGGTCTGGGTCTAGGACTTGAGAAAATTCAAGATGAAGTAGAAACGCTTATTGGCCGCGGCCAAGAGCAGCCTACGAACATTGCATATACACCACGTGCCAAAAAAGTCATTGAACTTTCGATGGATGAAGCACGTAAACTGGGCCATACCTACGTTGGAACCGAACATATTCTGCTCGGCCTTATCCGTGAAGGTGAAGGGGTAGCAGCACGAGTGCTGAACAACCTGGGCATCAGCCTGAACAAAGCTCGTCAGCAAGTGCTCCAATTGCTTGGAAGCAGCGAAGCGGTGTCCAGTCACAATGGAGCCCAGGCTAACGTTAGCACACCAACACTGGACAGCCTTGCGCGTGACCTTACTTCCATTGCGAAGGAAGGCAACCTTGATCCGGTGATCGGCCGGAGTAAAGAGATCGAACGTGTTATTCAGGTGCTCAGCCGTCGTACGAAGAACAACCCGGTATTAATCGGTGAGCCAGGGGTAGGTAAAACAGCGATCGCTGAAGGCCTAGCTCAGAAGATTATCGCGAATGAAATTCCTGAAACGCTGCGTGACAAACGCGTAATGACTCTGGATATGGGCTCAGTCGTTGCAGGAACGAAATACCGTGGTGAATTTGAAGACAGACTGAAGAAGATTATGGATGAGATCCGCCAGGCAGGAAATATTATTCTCTTCATTGATGAGCTGCATACGCTTATTGGAGCAGGGGGAGCAGAAGGAGCTATTGACGCCTCTAACATTCTGAAGCCGGCTTTGGCTCGTGGAGAACTGCAATGTATTGGTGCGACTACGCTGGATGAGTATCGTAAATATATTGAAAAAGATGCTGCGCTTGAGCGTCGTTTCCAGCCGATTAATGTGGATCAGCCCTCCGTGGATGAAGCAATTCAAATCCTGCACGGCTTGAGAGATCGTTATGAAGCTCATCACCGTGTGAAAATTACGGATGAAGCGATTGAACAGGCAGTTAAATTGTCTGATCGTTACATCACAGACCGGTTCCTGCCGGACAAAGCGATCGACCTGATTGACGAAGCGGGCTCCAAAGTAAGGCTCAACTCTTATACAGTACCGCCTAATCTTAAGCAGCTTGAGAACAGACTTGATGATATCCGTAAAGAGAAGGATTCAGCTGTTCAGAGCCAGGAATTCGAGAAGGCTGCTGCCCTGCGAGATACAGAGCAGAAGATTCGCGAAGAGCTTGATGTAACGAAGAATCAGTGGAAGGAAAAACAAGGCCGCACGGACTCCGAGGTTACTCCTGAGGATATCGCACAGGTCGTAGCCAGCTGGACGGGTGTGCCTGTCAACAAGCTGAAGCAGGAAGAAACGGATCGACTGATGAATATGGAAGGAATTCTGCATGAGCGTGTTATCGGGCAGGATGAGGCCGTCAAAGCAGTCAGCCGTGCAATCCGCCGGGCACGTGCCGGTCTGAAAGACCCGAAACGTCCAATGGGCTCCTTTATCTTCCTGGGACCAACTGGGGTAGGTAAGACTGAGCTGGCTCGCGCACTTGCTGAATCAATGTTTGGCGATGAGAATGCCGTTATCCGGATTGATATGTCGGAATACATGGAGAAGCACTCCACATCCAGACTGGTTGGGGCGCCTCCGGGATATGTAGGCTATGAAGAAGGCGGACAGCTGACTGAAAAAGTACGCCGCAAGCCGTACTCTGTCGTTCTCCTGGATGAGATTGAAAAAGCCCATCCGGAAGTATTCAATATCCTGCTTCAAGTGCTGGAAGACGGACGACTGACGGATTCGAAGGGTCGTGTAGTCGACTTCCGCAACACGCTCATTATCTTGACGTCGAACGTGGGTGCAGATGCGATTAAACGTAATTCTACACTGGGCTTTACAGCGGTTGTAGATGCTGGAGCGAATTACGACAACATGAAGGGTAAAGTGATGGATGAACTGAAGAAGAGCTTCCGTCCTGAATTCCTTAACCGGATTGATGAGATCATCGTGTTCCATTCCCTTGAGGAGAAACATATCGGTGAGATTGTTACCTTGATGGCGGAGGAGCTGCGTAAACGTCTGCGTGAGTATGATGTCGACTTCGAGCTGACCGATCAAGCGAAGGCATTCCTTGCCAAAGAAGGCTTTGATCCTGCTTACGGGGCAAGACCGCTTCGTAGAGCAATTCAGAAGCACATTGAAGACCGACTCTCTGAAGAGCTGCTCACGGGTAACGTGACGAAGGGTGATTCTCTTCTAATCGATGTGAATGATGGAGCTCTGGTTGTTACCAAAAAAGATAATGTATCAACAACAAGCTCATCTTAATTGTTGTAGATAAGCCTAACTGAATATACTGGAAAGGGTTCTTGTCGCGTGAGCGATAAGAACCCTTTTTTTAAGAAAAATGCATAATAGATACACATCAATTTCAGAGTGATGACTTGGAAAAAATACATCCTGTGTAAAGTTTGGCAATTAAGCTTTACGTCAAAATGCATTCAATGTTAAACTTTTATTAAATCCTTTTTTAGTAAATTCGGCATTTGCACTTAAAGACGATTTTAGTCGAATAGTGTAAAAATAAGGAGAAGTGAAGTGGCTAAAGTTAAAACGAAGTTTTACTGTACCGAATGCGGCTATGAAGCCCCTAAATGGTATGGTAAATGTCCAGGATGTCAGTCCTGGAACTCCATGGTGGAGGAAACCGAAAGTATTGTTAAGACACAAGGGAGAGGATCTTCCCTTTTTGATAGTAAAGAAAAGCCTCAGCCCATCATAAACATAGAAAGTGACCAGGAGCCCCGCATCCTGACGGGTATTAAAGAGCTGAATCGAGTGCTCGGCGGCGGAGTCGTTCCGGGCTCACTTGTTCTAGTCGGTGGAGATCCGGGCATCGGTAAATCCACATTGCTGCTGCAAACCTCTCATGCCATGACCACAGCAGGATTGCGAGTACTGTATATTTCCGGTGAGGAATCGGTAAGACAGACGAAGCTGCGTGCAGATCGGCTGGAAGCCTTGTCTCCTGAGCTGTATGTGCTCAGCGAAACCAACATGGAACGGATTGAGGAAGCCGTCAAACAGGTGGAGCCGCATTTTCTAGTTATTGACTCCATTCAAACGGTATATTTACCGGAAATTACGAGTGCGCCGGGCAGTGTGGCACAAGTTAGAGAATGTACTTCAAGATTTATGCGAATCGCTAAAGGACAGGGCATTGCGACCGTGCTTGTAGGGCATGTTACTAAGGAAGGTGCTATTGCAGGACCGCGAATGCTTGAGCATATGGTGGATTGCGTGCTTTATTTTGAAGGCGAGAGACATCATACGTACCGGCTGCTTCGTGCGGTGAAGAACCGTTTTGGCTCAACCAATGAAATGGGGATTTTTGAGATGGGTGAAATCGGGTTAACCGAGGTTGCCAATCCATCCGAGATGTTCTTGTCTGAACGACCGCTTGGGGTAGCAGGCTCCACTGTTGCTGCCAGCATGGAAGGGACCCGTCCAATGCTTGTTGAGCTTCAGGCGCTGGTATCCGCAACCCAGTTCCCTTCTCCAAGACGCATGGCTACCGGTGTAGATTACAATCGTATGGCCCTCATCATCGCCGTATTGGAAAAGCGCCAGGGTATGTTCTTACAGAACCAGGATGCTTATATAAACGTCGCCGGAGGGGTGAAGCTGGATGAGCCCGCTATTGATTTGGCGGTTGCTGTCAGTGTTGCATCCAGCTTCCGGGATATGCCGACCAAACCATATGATGTTGTATTTGGAGAGGTAGGCCTTACGGGTGAGGTTCGGGCTGTGTCTCGTGCGGAGCAGAGAGCCAAAGAAGCGCAGAAGCTTGGATTCAAACGGGTGATTATGCCAGAGAAGAGCCTAAAAGGCTGGAAGCACCCGAAGGGAATAGAACTTATCGGTGTAAACACCGTCGGAGATGCACTAGCGGTTGCTTTAGATTAGGGGGCATTGAAAGATGAAAGAATCGAGCCAATTGGATAAAATGAATAATCTCTTAAGATTGGTTTCGCCCGGAACGCCATTTAGAGAGGGACTCGAGAACGTGTTGCGTGCAAAAACGGGCGCGCTGATCGTCGTAGGCTACAGTCCTGAGGTAATGGAGGTTGTGGATGGCGGTTTTTCAATCAATTGTGATTTTTCTCCAAACTATCTATATGAGCTGGCAAAGATGGATGGAGCCATTATCTTAAGTGAGGATTTAAAACGGATTTTGTATGCAAATACGCAGTTGATTCCTGATTCCTCTATTTCGTCATCAGAAACAGGAATTCGCCACAGAACTGCCGAAAGAGTTGCGAAGCAGACAGGCAAGCTCGTTGTATCGATATCGCAAAGACGTAATATAATTACGCTCTACCAAGGTACACTGCGGTATGCATTGAAGGAAATCGGCGTAATTCTGACCAAAGCAAATCAGGCGATCCAAACGCTTGAGAAATACAGGGCCGTGCTCAACCAATCCTTGACCAATCTCAGCGCGTCTGAATTTGAAGAGCTCGTGACCATACCTGAGGTTGTGAATGTCATTCAGCGTGTGGAAATGGTGCTTCGGATTAAGATGGAGATCAAGCGCTACATTAATGAGCTGGGTAATGAAGGACGGCTTATCTCCATGCAAATGGAGGAGCTTGTCAGTAATACGGAAGAAGAAGCGATGCTTCTGTATAAGGATTATGCCAAGGATGACAGCGATGAGAAGATCAAAGAGATCGTGAATGGGCTCAAACGTTCAACAGATGATGAACTGCTGGACACCCACCATATTGCTCGTTTGCTCGGATATCCCGCATCCGCTGCGACTTCTGAAGAATCAGTGGCTCCAAGAGGGTACCGTGTTCTCAGTAAGATCCCACGTCTGCCGAATGTAATCATTCATAATTTGGTGGAGCAGTTTGAACATTTGCCGCACGTCATTATGGCAACCATTGAAGAATTGGACGAAGTTGACGGTATCGGAGAAGTACGTGCGCGTACGATTAAGGATGGATTGAAGCGCCTGCAGGAGCAAATGTTCATTGACAGACAGATCTAAATAACTCAGAATGACATATGATTATTTTTATTGCCGCACATACGAGGTGACGTGATGATAACGAAATCAATTCCGAATTTATTTACCTTGGGTAATTTATCACTCGGAATGATTGCCATTTTGCTGGCCTCAGAAGATCAGTATACGCTAGCCGCTTTTATGGTGGTTATTGCTATGCTTCTGGATGGCTTGGATGGCCGGATTGCAAGGGCGCTGAATGCTCAGAGCGAATTTGGTAAAGAACTGGATTCACTATCTGACATTGTATCATTTGGTGCCGCCCCGGCTTATCTGATGTACACCGTTTCGTTTCAGGAAGCGCCAGTAAGTATTGCCTGGATCGTAACCAGCATATTTCCGATATGCGGTGCACTGAGGTTAGCCCGATTTAATGTTAAACCCGGGATTCCCGGTTATTTCACAGGACTGCCTATACCGGCGGCAGGTGGTGTACTTGCACTGCTGTCCTTATTTAACAAAGATATTTCTGCACCCTTTATGATGGTGGCTACACTGCTGTTATCCTATCTCATGATCAGTTCGCTGAAATATCCGAATTTCAAAAAAGTAGGCATTCCCAAAAAAGCAGTATGGATCGCTCCATTAGTCGTTTTGTTTTCGATTGCACTTGCATTTTTGTTCTCTGAGCAATTATCCATGTTTGTATTTATTCCTTTGGTGTTGTATGCCGTATACGGCATGTACCATAGTGTACAACGCTACATTCATCGCAGACGCAATCGGAACAAGAGCCAGGAAGACGAAACATCACATCGTTATTAGGGAAATATCGAGCCGAGATGCTCATTCAAATAAAAAAAGCATTTATTCTTTCGTATAACACGACGAGAATAAATGCTTTTTTTTGTGTACTGTTTCATTCATAGCAGCGAGGATCAATAGGGTGTAGAAGGCTGTGTATATTGGCAGAGCTTATTAAGTATTTACTTACATTTGAATTTCGTTACGATAGGTTGAATATGCCTAGTGTGGAACACTTGTTGGCTTCATTCTCAAGGACGTCCTCGAGCTGAATATTGAGCAGATTGCAAAGCGCCGACATATAGAACAGATTGCGTCCAAGCTCTGAGCTGACAATCTCTTTACAATGATCGCACAGATCTCCATGTACATGCGTCTCTACAGAAGATCTAGCGTCCTCCAAGTTCCCGTTAGGTGTGTATGACTGCTTGGAAGCATGAAGTTCAATACATCCGCATTCCGTAATGGCTTTGGAAACTGCACGATTAACAGAAGCATCGGCTTGTCCTAACTTTGACAACACATCAATCAGACTACGGTGACGGAGCAACAATTCGGATACTTGGTCTTGAAAGGTTTGCAGGCTGGAAGTGCTCATTCCTTATATTCACCTCGGTGTGTTTTCAGTTGAATTTATTATATGCCACCCTACAAACCATTTTCAACCATGATTTACAGTTAGATACTTATCCCGGGACGCAGCATCAAATGTGCTTTAATCACCTTCATGTGAATGGAGAGGAGATTGTTGAGATATTTTTCCTTAAATATCCTGCCCTACAGGATTAGGACCTTCTGAATTGGTTCATACTGGATAAGGAAAAGGTCAAAGGAGGTGAAGGGACATGTGGAAAAAAGTCATTTTAACATTGACCGGACTCATGGGAGCATGGTCTGGTTATGCGTTATATCATTCAGTAGGAGTAACGGTCCCTTGGTTAAGTGAACTGGCAGACAGGCTGGGGACGACAACAGCACTTGCGTTATGGATGCTGACAGGGGTTGCCGTATTTACTTTACTATGCAGTTCACTGGGTTCTGTGGTGAATTTAAGGGTAGAAGAAGGAGTAACGAAGCTCGCTCGTGTTCCTATGAGTGAATTGGCAGCGGGGGCTTTGGGGCTGGGAATTGGATTATTGTTCGCTATACTTCTTTATCCGTCATTCAATTGGCTTGGTAAGCCAGGAGAGCTGCTTCAAGTGGCTATGATGCTTGTCTTCAGTTACATGGGACTTCGAGTGGGTCTTGCGAAGAAAGAGGACCTAGGAACGTTCTGGACTTCAGGACGTTGGAATAACGGTGCGATAAGTGAAGACAGACGGATTGAAGAGCATAAGATACTAGATACGAGCGTCATTATTGATGGCCGGATTGCGGACATCTGCAAGACAGGGTTCATCGAAGGGACCATCGTCATCCCTGAATTCGTACTGGAGGAGCTCCAGCATATTGCAGATTCCTCAGATCTGCTCAAGCGAAACCGCGGACGCCGCGGGCTTGATATCCTTAACAAGATTCAAAAGGAATTGGAGATTAAAGTACTGATCTATGAAGGCGATTTTGAAGAAATATCTGAGGTGGACAGCAAGCTGGTTAAGCTCGCCAAGGTACTTCAGGGCAAGGTTGTAACCAATGACTTTAATCTGAACAAAGTATGTGAGCTTCAAGGCGTATCGGTACTGAACATTAATGATTTGGCTAATGCAGTCAAGCCGGTTGTATTGCCAGGTGAGGAAATTATGGTCCAGATCATCAAGGACGGCAAGGAGCATGGTCAAGGCGTAGCCTACCTGGATGACGGCACCATGATTGTAGTCGAGGGCGGAAGAGAATATATCGGTACGATGATGGAGGTGCTTGTGACAAGCGTTCTCCAAACCTCTGCAGGACGAATGATTTTTGCCAAGCCGAAACTGTTGGAAAAAGCTCAATAAAGCGGTATGATGGAGATTGAGTGTTCCAATCGCTGAATGCGCTGAATGCTTAAGCAGATGAACAAGGCAGGGGTTTAAGAGAATGAACAATTCATGGGGAGCCGTCATTGTGGCAGCAGGCAAGGGTACGCGTATGGGTTACGCGGAGAGCAAGCAGTTTCTGCTGCTGCAGGACAAGCCCATCTTTATACATACGCTTGAGGTGTTCAGCCGTGTGTCACGAATCAAAGAGATGATTGTCGTTACCGGTGCTGCAGACGTTAAACGCTGTGAAGAGTGGATTCATAGATATGGCCTTGAAGCTCAGGTTCGGGTAACTGCAGGAGGCTCTGAAAGGCAGGATTCTGTGTATGCAGGCTTGAAGCAGCTTACTTCTGATTATGTTCTTGTACATGATGGAGTCAGGCCTTTTGTGACGCCGGAGCTTATCGAGAACTGTATGGAAGCTGCGATGGAGCATGGGGCTGCTGTGCTTGCAGTACCTGTAAAGGATACGATCAAACAAGTAAATGAAGAGGGCATTATCATGTCCACGCCGGATCGGCGAAGTCTGTGGAGTATCCAAACACCACAGGCTTTTCGTCTGTCTGCACTGCTTGAGGCTCATGAGCGGGCGAAGCAGGAGGCGTTTCTCGGCACAGATGACGCGATGCTGATTGAACGGCTTGGGAAGCAGGTAAAGGTCATAGAAGGCCGGTATACGAATATTAAAATCACGACGCCGGACGATCTGGATTATGCTGTATTTATGCAAAAAAGGGGAGAGTAGACTTATGATCCGTGTAGGACAAGGATTTGACGTTCATCAATTAGTGGAGGGCAGACCCTGTATCATTGGGGGAGTCACGATTCCCTATGAAAAAGGACTGCTGGGGCACTCCGATGCGGACGTGCTTCTGCATGCGATAAGTGATGCCATACTTGGTGCACTGGGTCTTGGGGATATCGGCAAGCACTTTCCGGATACGGATCCGGTATTTAAAGACGCGGATAGTCTTAAGCTGCTGGAGCGAGTATGGGAGCTTGCTGTAGAGCGGGGCTATCAGCTGGGCAACGTGGATTCGACGATTATTGCTCAAAAGCCAAAGATGGCGCCCTATATTCCGCAAATGGCAGAGATCATTGCTAAGGCGCTTGGTGCAGAGCTCTCTCAAGTTAATGTAAAAGCGACGACTACAGAGCAGCTTGGCTTTGCGGGACGGGGTGAGGGCATTGCTGCGCAATCGGTTGTATGCCTGATCCAACCTGTGCTATCATCTTGAAATAATGAATCGGAGGGGATATTATGAGCACGGAGGTTCGCGTGCGTTATGCGCCGAGTCCGACAGGACATTTGCATATCGGAAATGCAAGAACGGCATTATTCAACTATTTATATGCGAGAAATCAAGGCGGGAAATTTATTATCCGCATTGAAGATACGGATACGAAGCGGAACATTGAAGGCGGAGAAGAGAGCCAGCTGACGTATTTGAAATGGCTCGGCATGGAATGGGATGAGAGTATTGATGTTGGGGGTGAATATGGCCCTTATCGTCAAACAGAGCGTCTCGATATCTATAAGAAATACTGGCAGGATTTGATTGACCGCGGCCTCGCTTATTTCTGTTACTGTACAGAGGAAGAGCTTGAAGCGGAGCGAGAGGAGCAGATGTCGCGCGGGGAAACACCTCGTTATTCCGGCAAGCACCGTGACCTGACGGAAGAGGAACGCAAGGCGTATGAAGCCGAAGGCCGCGTGCCAAGTGTCCGTTTCCGTGTGCCGGAAGAGAAAGTGTACACCTTTAATGATATGGTTAAAGGGACGATCTCCTTCAATTCCAAAGAAACCGGAGACTTCGTTATTGTCAAAAAAGACGGCATTCCTACTTACAATTTTGCTGTTGCTCTTGATGATCATTTGATGAAGATCACCCATGTTCTGCGTGGAGAGGATCATATTTCCAATACACCTCGTCAGCTAATGATCTATGAAGCCTTTGACTGGGAACCGCCGGTATTCGGTCATATGACGCTTATTGTTAATGAGAATCATAAGAAGCTCAGCAAGCGCGATGAGTCAATCATTCAATTTATTGAGCAGTATGACAAGCTGGGCTATTTGCCGGAAGCCTTGTTTAATTATATATCTCTACTCGGCTGGTCTCCGGAAGGGGAAGAGGAGATTTTCAGCAAGGATGAGCTGATTAAGATCTTTGATCCGTCACGGCTGTCGAAGTCCCCTGCGGTATTTGACACGAATAAGCTGGCTCACCTTAATAACGCTTATATCAAGAATGCGGAGCCGAAGCGAATCGCGGATCTTGCGATTCCGCACTTGCAGCAAGCGGGACTGCTTCCAGATGAGCTTGATGCAGACAAGCAGGCATGGGCAGAAGAGCTGGTGGCGCTGTATCAGGAGCAGATGGTTGCAGCATCCGATATTGTGGAGCTCGCTTCCTTGTTCTTCAAGGATGAAGTGCAATTTGAAGGTGAAGCTGAATCGGTGCTGAAGGAAGAGCAGGTTCCAACGGTCCTCAAGGCTTTCGCTGAGAAAGTAGAGGCTTCCGCTGACTTTACGGCTTCCCATATGCAGGCTTTGATCAAAGAAGTGCAGAAAGAAACAGGCTATAAGGGCAAACAGCTGTTCATGCCGATTCGTGTGGCATTGACGGGCCAAACCCATGGCCGGGACTTGAATGCAACCATTTATCTGTTGGGCCGCGATAAGGTGTTAAGCCGATTGAAAGCCCAATTTTAAATTTGTACTGAGGCTAGTAAGGATAATCCTTGTCAGCCGAAGTTCTTTTCGCTAAGATATATAAAAAGCAGTACATCAAGATAAGCAGGCTCTGTTTGTCCTAATGTGATTAAGCGTACCCCTATGGGGAAGAATGAATATACTGAACAGCTGTGAACAGGAGAAGTACACAGTCATGAACGTGGACCAGAGAAGATAACCGGGTAAGACCTTAACAAGTCTTCAAGGCTGGAAGTTATCTCACGCTCTGCTGATCGAAATGCGCCTGGGAGCTGCGCCTCCGAACCTGGACCTTTCCGCTTTGCTGGAAAGCTACTTCGGGTAGGTAGCGACGTCTCGTCCTCGTTACGGACGTCCGAGATAGGATGCGTGCGTTATGCGAATCCTAAGCAGAGTGGAACCGCGATTTTTTTAGACGCCTCTGCAGCCGAATCTGGCTGCAGAGGCGTTTTTTGATTCCATAAGCTACTAAGCAGAATCAAGCTTAAGGAAGACGAACGGGCAAATGATGCGAAGAGGGGAACAGATATGTTTAAGAAATTGAAATCTGATATTCAGGCCGTCTTTGATAACGACCCGGCTGCTAGAAGTCGGTTTGAAGTGATCTTTACTTACTCCGGCTTACATGCCATCTGGGCCCATCGCTTGGCGCATCATTTTTACCGATGGGGATGGTACACTGTGGCCAGAATTATCTCTCAATTCAGCCGGTTTATGACGGGGATAGAGATTCACCCGGGGGCAACCATCGGGAATCGGCTCTTTATTGATCATGGTATGGGGGTCGTCATTGGGGAAACATGCGAAATTGGTGATGATGTGGTGATTTATCAAGGTGTGACCCTAGGCGGAACGGGTAAAGAGAAAGGAAAGAGACATCCTACCATTGGTAATAATGTGGTGATATCCTCAGGCTCCAAAGTGTTGGGATCCTTCAAAGTAGGGGATTACAGCAATATTGGAGCAAATTCCGTGGTACTAAGAGAGGTTCCGCCAAATAGTACGGTCGTTGGTATTCCAGGCCGGGTCGTTAAGCAGGATGGCCGGAGAGTGGATCGACTAAGCCAGCAGCTGCCCGATCCGGTTGTTGATTCCATGCGTGAGCTGCAGCAAGAGTTGATCACTTTGCGAGCGGAGCTGGATCAGCTTAGATCCGCTGCGAATGAAGAGGGCCGTAAAGAAGCGGTCATACGTGGTAACAAATCGTAAACGTGGTACAATATAATGATTGAAATGTATTGAAAGGAACGTGAATTATGGCGCTTCATATTTATAATACGCTCACAAGGAGCAAGGATGTATTTACTCCACAGGAGCCGGGAAAAGTGAAAATGTACGTGTGCGGACCGACAGTATACGACTATATCCATATCGGAAATGCACGGCCGATGATATTTTTCGACGTAGTTCGCAGCTACTTAGAGACGGTGGGTAATGATGTGAATTATGTCGTTAACTTCACGGATGTAGACGATAAATTGATAAGAAAAGCAGAGCAGACAGGACTCACAGTGCCGCAGGTTGCCGATCGTTTTATTAAAGCGTACTACGAAGACCTAGATGGACTGGGCATTCCAAGAGCAACCCATAATCCGAGAGTTACCGAGAATATGGATTTGATCATTGATTTTATTGATCAGCTGTTCAAGGAAGGAATTGCTTATGAGAATGGCGGGGATGTGTATTATCGCACACACAAATTCCCAGAGTATGGCAAGCTCTCTAAGCAAAATCTCGATGAGCTTCAGTTCGGCATCCGAATCGGTGTTGATGAACGCAAAGAAAATCCGCAGGATTTTGTTCTATGGAAAGCAGCAAAGCCCGGTGAAATTTATTGGGAAAGCCCTTGGGGTCCGGGACGTCCCGGCTGGCATATCGAGTGCTCGGCCATGGCGCGCAAGCTGCTCGGTGACACTCTGGATATTCATGGAGGCGGCCAAGATCTGCAGTTCCCGCATCATGAGTGTGAAGTGGCCCAATCTGAAGCACTAACAGGCAAGCCGCTGGCCAATTATTGGATGCATAACGGCTTCATTCGAATCGATAACGAGAAAATGTCGAAATCGTTGGGTAACGGTATTTTGGTAAAAGATCTGCGTAATCTCTATCGCCGTGAAGCCATTCGATACTTTATGCTGTCGACACATTATCGGAATCCACTCAATTTCAGTGAAGATATTATGCAGCAGGCCGAGAACAGTGTGGATCGGATTGCGATTGCGGTAAATAATGTGAAGCACCGTCTTGGAACGGTCACTCTGGACCAGCCTGTATCCGAGGAGCTGAAATCGAAGCTTTCCGAAATTCTGGCCAGCTTCCATGAGAAAATGCAGGATGATTTTAATACACCAGATGCTATTACGGCTGTGTTTGAATGGGTAAATGAGGTCAACAGCCTTCTTCAGGCTGAAGTGGCTAACCGTTCTGAGCTTGAGGCGGTACTGACAGCATTTGATGAGATGAACGGAGTGCTCCGTATATATACATCGGATGAAGATGGTCTGCATGAGGATGTAGAGAAACTGATTGCAGAGCGTAACGAGGCACGTAAAACGAAGAATTGGGCGCGCGCAGATGAAATTCGTGATGAATTGACGGCTATGGGCATTGTTATCGAAGATACAGCTCAAGGCATAAGATGGCGGCGCAAATGAGTGAACTAGATACTCATCTTAATGAACAAGGAGAGCGGGATTGGTTATTTCCTTACTCTCCTTCACGCAAGCCGGAGCTGATTCCGCCCATTGCGCTGGCCTATATCGGAGATGCGGTATACGAGGTAGCGGTAAGGCAATATTTGCTGTCGAAGCCCAACCTGCGTCCGCATCACCTTCATCAAAAGGCGACCAGTTTCGTGTCAGCTAAAGGACAAAGTCGAATATTGTCCCTAATCGAGTCGATGCTGGATGACAAGGAACAGGACGTTGTTAGACAAGGCCGGAATGCCAAGTCGAGCGTGCCGAAAAATGCGGATGTACAGCAATACCGCCATGCGACAGCGTTTGAATGTCTTGTCGGATATTTGTACTTAAGCAAAAAGGAAGCGCGGCTGCGCGAACTGATAGATCTGGGAATTACACAAATGCAGCAGGAGAACAACAACTAATCGAATTGAAGGCGTCAGCCAGGAGGATAAAGGAAATATGGAAGAAGAATGGATTGCCGGCAAGCACTCGGTTATCGAGGCGCTGCGTTCCGGAAGAACGTTAAACAAAGTGTGGATTGCCGACCAAGCCCAGAAGCACTTGACGATGCCAATTATTGCAGAAGCCAAAAAAGCGGGCGTCATCATACAGCAAGTGGATAAGCGTAAACTGGATCAGATGGTTCCCGGCATCCAGCATCAAGGAGTGGTCGCTCAGGCTGCACCTTACCAATACGCTGAAGTTGAGGATATCCTTGCTTCTGCACAGGAGAAAGGAGAACCTCCGTTTCTAGTACTGCTGGATGAGATTGAAGATCCCCACAACCTCGGCTCTATTTTGCGGACAGCGGATTGCACAGGTGCGCATGGTGTCATCGTGCCAAAGAGAAGGTCGGCGCAAGTGACAGCAACAGTATCCAAGACCTCTGCTGGAGCTGCTGAATATGTACCTGTGGCAAGAGTAAGCAATTTGGCGCAAACGATTGAGGAGCTGAAGGAAGCGGGAGTCTGGGTTGTAGGCACTGATGTAAGAGCTACGGAATCTGTCTTCGGCAATGGAGTGTTTACAGGGCCTGTTGCGATAGTGATTGGAAACGAAGGCAAGGGCATGGGCCGCCTGGTTCGAGAAAAATGCGACATTCTTCTCAAGCTTCCAATGGCAGGACAGATCAATTCATTGAACGCCTCGGTTGCAGCCGGTGTCGTCATGTACGAAGTGCTCCGATCCCGAAAGGCCTAGGGCTGGCGGGTCATGAAGGATCTCCGTGATGTGCTTCTCGTGGACGGCTACAACATGATCGGAGGGTGGAAGGAGCTATATACGCTAGCTCAGACGGACCTGGATGGAGCTCGGGACAAGCTTCTGGCGAAGCTTGCTGAATACCAGGGCTTCTCAGGCCGAAGAGTCATCGTCGTATTTGATGCGTACCGAGTTCCCGGCCTGGGCAAATCCTTTACGGAGAACAAAGTTCAGGTCTATTTCACCAAAGAAAAAGAAACGGCAGACGAGTGCATCGAGCGTCTTGTTGGCGAGCTCAGCTCCCGCAGACGTCAGATCTATGTGGCAACGAGCGATATGGTGGAGCAGCATGTCATTTTTGGACAAGGTGCACTCCGCCTGTCTGCACGCGAACTTCTGATTGAGCTGGAACAGAATGAGAAGGAAGTGGGTAAACGTATCAAAGAAGATTTTCAAAAAAAATCGACAAAAAATACAATAGATTCAAAGCTCACACCGGAAATGCGAAAATTGTTCGAGCAGTGGAGAAGAGATTGACAAATACCCTCAGAGTGTAAATAATTGGTATTATGTATCTCTTGACATTTATATCATTCTTTTCTTTTTTAGGCGGTGTGTGGTTGACGATGGAAGGTTCGATCATTTATACTGATGCTATTATTTTGATAGGTGACGGGGTTCCTTGCGTTGCAGCCGGAGGGATTGTTAGTGAGTGTTGACCTCAAAGATATCATGTTGTCCGAGTTTGATTACCTAAGCGATG
Organism: Paenibacillus sp. PDC88; assembly: GCF_900106725.1. NCBI lineage: Bacteria > Bacillati > Bacillota > Bacilli > Caryophanales > Paenibacillaceae > Paenibacillus > Paenibacillus sp. PDC88. The sequence goes on from NZ_FNNT01000015.1 coordinate 19,472, forward strand.
AGGATATTGTCCAAGCGGTTCATAACAACGATAGTGATGCGCTGGAATACTTGATCAACAAGTATCGCAATTTTGTACGCGCCAAAGCAAGATCTTACTTTTTAATCGGTGCCGATAGGGAAGATATCATTCAAGAAGGAATGATCGGGCTTTACAAGGCGATACGTGATTTCAGAGGGGACAAGCTGGCTTCATTCAAGGCATTTGCAGAGTTATGTATAACCAGGCAGATTATTACAGCCATCAAGACTGCAACTCGTCAGAAGCATATTCCGCTGAATTCGTATGTTTCTTTGGACAAGCCGATCTATGATGAAGAGTCAGACCGTACGCTGCTGGATGTCATTTGTGGATCCCAGGTGAGTGACCCTGAAGAGCTTATAATTAATCAGGAAGAGTTTGTCGGCTTGGAAGACAAGATGTCCGAGATTTTAAGTGATCTGGAACGCAAAGTATTGATGCTATATTTAGACGGCAGATCCTATCAAGAAATAGCGGTTGATCTGGATCGTCATGTGAAGTCCATCGACAATGCACTGCAGAGAGTTAAGCGCAAACTTGAGAAATATCTTGAAGTACGAGATAATTAGAATAATACAACTTGAAGAAAGACTCGAATAAGAGTCTTTTTTTGCTTGCAGCAAAGACAGGACGTTTAAAAACAAAGGAATGTTTAATACTGTTTAATATTGGCGTTTCTATCATTCGTGTTCGTCCAATTTATCGGTTGCATAGGAGAGAGACGCTTTCTGAGAACAAAATGAGACCTGAAAGTTCGCCGACTACAGGTTATTTTAGCCAGTGAATAAGGCTTATTCTTGCATTGACATGAATATACCCTTGTGATAAAGTGTTTTAGGTAGGCCTAAATTCGCGCTTTTTTTTAGGATCAATTTAGAGACTTCTGATAATGCTTCGGATGTCTTCGGGAGGTGCACATCATGCGGGTAATTATTACTTTGGCTTGTACGAATTGCAAACAAAGAAATTACACAACGACAAAAAACAAGCGTAATCACCCTGACCGCATGGAGATGAAGAAATTTTGCAAGTTTTGTAACGAGCAGACTTCTCATCGCGAAACCAGATAGTTAATTTGGAGGTGTAGTCGGCGTGAAACGTAGTTTCAAGTCTCTGTTTTCCTTTTTCTCAGAAAGCTGGGCAGAGCTTAAAAAAGTTCGCTGGCCTAATCGTAAAGAGTTAACTAACTACACCCTGATTGTTCTGGGGACGGTTATAGTTATCACGCTTTATTTTTGGGTTCTTGACATCGGAATTTCCTATGTGATCGATGCGATAATTTAAGAAGGGTCCCAGGTGGCTTGATATGGAAAAAAGATGGTATGTCGTTCATACCTATTCAGGGTATGAGAACAAAGTCAAAGCCAATTTGGAAAAGCGCGTAGAGTCCATGGGCATGGAGGACAAGATATTCCGTGTTCTTGTTCCAATGGAAGAAGAAGTGGTGAATAAGGACGGTAAGAAAAAGACTGTCATGCGTAAGATTTACCCCGGATATGTCCTGGTCGAAATGATTCAAACGGATGATTCCTGGTATGTTGTTCGCAACACGCCTGGAGTAACTGGGTTTGTAGGATCGACAGGGTCAGGTTCAAAGCCGACACCATTGCTGCCAGATGAAGTTGAACAGATTCTGAAGCATATGGGTGTGGTAGAACCGAAACCGAAGATTGAATTCGACATTAAGGAATCTGTACGAATTAAGGTTGGTCCTTTTGCGAATTTTGTGGGCTCCGTGGAAGAAATATTGGCTGAGAAAAGTAAACTGAAAGTTCACGTCAACATGTTTGGACGGGAAACCCCGCTTGAGCTGGATTATACTCAAGTGGAGAAATTATAGAAGCTTTATCGAAGCTGAAATTGGTTTCTTGTGGGAGGGCTTATGAAGCTCGTCGACCACTATTGATGCAAGGAGGTGTCTTACATGGCCAAGAAGGTAATCAAAATGGTAAAACTGCAGATCCCTGCAGGGAAAGCGAATCCTGCGCCTCCGGTAGGTCCGGCATTGGGTCAAGCGGGTGTCAACATCATGGCATTCTGTAAAGAATTCAACGCTCGTACAGCCGATCAAGCAGGTTTGATCATTCCAGTTGAAATCACGGTGTTTGAAGATCGTTCTTTTACTTTCATCACCAAAACTCCACCGGCTGCAGTTCTGCTTAAAGTAGCTGCTAAACTTGAAAAAGGATCCGGTGAGCCGAACAAGAAAAAAGTCGCAACTGTTAAACGCGATACTGTTCGTCAAATCGCTGAGCAAAAAATGCCTGACCTGAACGCTGCGAACGTTGAGTCCGCAATGCGTATGGTAGAAGGTACTGCTCGCAGCATGGGTATCACCATCGAAGACTAATTGAAGTGTTCGTAACGCGGGCCTTATAAGCGCCCGCCATGTGGGAGGTATATCCGTTAAAACCACAAAGGAGGAATAGAAACATGGCTAAACATGGTAAGAAATATGTTGAAGCTGCTAAGCTGATTGACAGCGAAGCAAGCTACGAGCCTTTGGAAGCTGTAGAGCTTGTCAAAAAGGCAGCGACTGCTAAATTCGACGAAACGGTTGAAGCTGCAGTTCGTTTGGGCGTAGACCCACGTAAACAAGACCAAGCTGTGCGTGGTGTTGTTGTCTTGCCTCACGGTACAGGTAAAACACAACGCGTATTGGTATTTGCAAAAGGTGAAAAAGCGAAAGAGGCGGAAGCAGCTGGAGCAGACTTTGTTGGGGATCAAGATATGATCAACAAAATCCAACAAGGTTGGTTCGAGTTCGATGTCTGCGTAGCTACACCTGATATGATGAGTGAAGTAGGTAAATTGGGCCGTCTGCTCGGCGGTAAAGGCCTGATGCCTAACCCTAAAGCCGGAACGGTTACTTTCGATGTTTCCAAGGCTGTTCAAGAAATTAAAGCCGGTAAAATCGAGTATCGTCTGGATCGTGCAGGTCAAATTCACGCGCCAATCGGTAAAGTATCTTTCTCTGCTGAGCAGTTGAATGATAACCTTAAAGCACTGATTGATGCACTTAACCGTGCTAAACCAGCTGCTGCAAAAGGTGTTTACCTGAAAAACATCAGCCTGTCCTCAACAATGGGACCTGGTGCTCGTGTGAATACAGCTTCTTACAGATAATAAATACCAGTTGACTTTGGTCTGCTGAATCTGTTATTCTGTAAAAGTTGTTAAGTCATAAGTGACTGACCCTTAAATTCGAATATGCTTACCGTAGACAGTAGGTGCTTGTTATAAGCTTAATTTCCTACCGAGGTGTGATGATAGAACGTATCAATTGAGTTTCTATGCTCAATCTGACTTTATCAAGCCTTCGTGATTCTACGGAGGCTTTTCTTATTGGATAAATGAAGCTGATACATCGGATCAAGCCTCACCTATCTTACGGGAAACTTCCGCTTCTAGCGGTTAACGAAGATGCGAAGTGCCATGCGGTACTGAGCAAGGAATCTATCAGGAGGTGTACAATTTGGCAAACGCAAAAGTGATTCAAGCTAAACAAGAAGCGGTTGACGTGGTAACTGCGAAATTGCGTGAGAGCGCAACTACAGTAGTAGCTGACTACCGTGGTCTGAACGTTGCCCAAGTAACTGAGCTGCGTAAACAGCTTCGTGAAGCGGGTATCGAATTCCAAGTCCTGAAGAACACATTGCTTCGCCGTGCAACTGCAGCTGCAGAGCTGACTGAACTTGATGAAGTTCTGACAGGTCCTACTGCGATTGCATTCAGCGGTGAAGATGCTGTTGCTCCAGCTAAAATTTTGAACGACTTCGCTAAGAAGAACGATGCACTGAAATTGAAAGGTGCAGTAGTTGAAGGACGTGTTGTTGGTGTTGAAGAAGTTAAAGCACTGGCAGAACTTCCATCCCGCGAAGGACTTCTTTCCATGCTCCTCAGCGTGCTTCAAGCACCTGTACGCAACTTCGCCCTTGCGGTTAAAGCAGTCGGCGAACAAAAAGAAGAGCAAGGCGCTTAATTTTTTGAAATACCAGGCTATATAAAATACTAATTTAAATAATGGAGGTTCTACCATGAGTAAAGAGCAAATCTTGGAAGCAATTAAAGGTATGACTGTTTTGGAACTGAACGATCTTGTTAAAGCAATCGAAGAAGAATTCGGCGTAACTGCTGCAGCTCCTGTAGCTGTTATGGGCGGCGCTGTTGGCGGTGCTGAAGCTGCTGAGCAAACTGAGTTCGACGTAATCTTGGCATCTGCTGGTGCTTCCAAAATCAACGTAATCAAAGCGGTTCGCGAAATCACTGGTCTTGGCTTGAAAGAAGCTAAAGAACTCGTTGACAACGCTCCAAAACCACTGAAAGAAAAAGTAAGCAAAGAAGAAGCAGAAACAGTTAAAGCTAAACTTGAAGAAGTTGGCGCTTCTGTTGAAGTAAAATAATTGATTTCACTTAACTAGTGAATTGGAAACAAAACATACAAACCCCTTGATAGAGTCAAGGGGTTTGTTGTTATGAATGGCTGCAACTTTTGTAAGTGAAGGTGAATTGGAGGTATCCCATGTCAGATCATTATTATTCTAATAAGCCTGAAGCCGCTCACGATAGACAAACTCTTGAAACAGAGCTGAGAGGTTACAAGCTTAAACTAACCAGTGATGCAGGAGTATTTTCAAAGAACGGTGTGGATTATGGCAGCAGGGTTCTTATTGGAGCGATGGATCTTCAGGGAGCCAAGTCAGTTCTGGATGTAGGGTGCGGCTACGGTCCAATCGGGATTGTGGCAGCTAAGCTCCTGCCGGATGCAGTGGTTACGATGATTGATATCAATGAGCGTGCCGTAGAACTGGCAAGGCATAATGCAATTCAAAACCAGGTAAGTGCAAATACCGTTATTAAACAGAGTGACCGGCTGGAAGCAGTGAGAGAAGATAGGTTCGATGTCATCCTAACCAATCCTCCGATCCGGGCTGGTAAGGACGTTGTACATGCAATTTTTGAAGAAGCCTATGAGCAGCTGAACGAAGGTGGAACACTGTGGATTGTTATACAGAAGAAACAAGGGGCACCTTCTGCCAAAGCGAAGTTGGAATCGATGTTTAGTGTGGTTGAAGAAGTAACGAAGGACAAAGGGTATCGGATATTCAGGGCAAAGAAATAATGCGGGTATATTAGTATATACAAACTAAAAAAAATCGCAATAGGACTATTGACTTGGTATCGCCATTGTGGTATTCTTAATAAATGTCAGTATTAAGATGCCCTACTTAGCTTTAGTTTGTTAAAATGTCAATCTTTTTTTCGCTTGGATCGCATATTTGTGTGTGGATCCGCGTATAATATGTACATTTTGGGCAGACTATGAGGTGAGTGGGTTTTTCTGGGATGAAGGAGAAATTCACTAATAAGTTGCTCTTTTTTCGAAAAAACATTCGAGTAAGGGCTTTTCTTTATTTGTGGATGCTCTCTCTCTGGTTGATTCATCTTATATGAGTTCCATTATAAGGTTACAAACAGAGGTTCGCAACGAAATTTTTAAAAGTGAGTAGACATTGAGGGGTGAGTTTAAGTTGGCAGGACATCTTGTTCAGTATGGTCGACGCACTCGGCGCAGTTATGCACGAATTAACGAGATACTCGAAATTCCGAACCTGATAGAAATCCAACAAAAATCTTACGAATGGTTTTTGGAGGAAGGATTGCGCGAAATGTTCCAGGATATCTCGCCAATTCAGGATTTTACAGGTAATCTCGTATTGGAATTTATCGACTACAGTCTCGGTGAACCGAAATATACGGTAGACGACGCGAAAGAACGCGACGTTACTTATGCCGCACCGCTTCGGGTAAAAGTCCGGCTCATTAATAAGGAAACGGGCGAAGTCAAAGAGCAGGAAGTGTTCATGGGTGATTTCCCGCTGATGACCGAAACAGGCACCTTTATTATCAACGGTGCGGAACGGGTTATTGTCAGCCAGTTGGTTCGCTCTCCTAGCGTCTATTTCAGCACTAAATTAGATAAGAACGCAAAGAAATCTTATACCGCAACAGTGATTCCGAATCGCGGAGCGTGGCTGGAGCTTGAGATGGACGCGAAGGACATTATCTATGTTCGTATCGACCGTACTCGTAAGATTCCAGTGACTGTACTGCTGAGAGCGCTTGGGTTTGGTACAGATGCTGAGATTTTGGATTTGCTGGGTAATGATGAATATATCCGGAATACGCTGGATAAAGACAACACAGATTCGACAGAGAAAGCACTGATCGAAATTTACGAACGTCTTCGTCCGGGTGAACCACCGACTTTGGATAATGCGAAGAGCTTGCTTGTAGCACGTTTCTTTGATCCAAAACGTTATGATCTTGCGAACGTAGGTCGTTACAAAATCAATAAAAAGCTTCATATCAAGAACCGTCTGTTCAATCAACGTCTTGCAGAATCTTTGATTGATATCTCTACTGGAGAAATCATTGCAGAGGCTGGACAAATTGTTGACCGCAGATTGCTTGATGAAATTATGCCTGCACTTGAGAGTGAAGAGGCGGTTGGACAACGTACTTATCATGTGGCGAACGGTGTTCTTGATGCTAATGATATTCCGGTCCAAACTATTGATGTATTCTCTCCAATAGAAGACGGTAAAGTCGTTAAATTGATTGCGAACAGCAACATTGATAAATCTGTTAAGCATATTACGCCAGCAGATATCATTTCTTCCATCAGTTACTTCTTGAACCTGCTTCATGGTATTGGTGATACAGACGATATCGACCACTTGGGTAACCGTCGTCTTCGTTCTGTTGGTGAGCTCTTGCAGAACCAGTTCCGTATTGGTCTATCCCGTATGGAGCGCGTTGTTCGTGAGAGAATGTCTATTCAGGATGCGAACGTCATTACACCTCAGGCGTTGATCAACATTCGTCCGGTTATTGCATCCATTAAAGAGTTCTTCGGAAGCTCGCAGTTGTCTCAGTTTATGGACCAAACGAATCCGCTGGGCGAACTTACGCATAAACGTCGTCTGTCTGCTCTAGGACCTGGTGGTTTGACTCGTGAGCGCGCAGGCTTTGAAGTCCGTGACGTACATCCATCCCACTATGGGCGTATGTGTCCGATCGAGACTCCAGAGGGACCGAACATCGGTTTGATCAACTCCTTGTCTACATTTGCACGCGTCAACGAATATGGCTTCATCGAAGCTCCATATCGCTGGGTAGATCCGAAGACAGGCCAAGTTACAGATCAAGTTCGTTATGTAACTGCAGACGAAGAGGATAACTATGTTATTGCTCAGGCGAATGCGAAATTGAATGAAGACGGTACTTTTGCTGAGGATATGGTCGTTGTTCGTTACAACAAGCAGTCTGACAACATCACAACGATGCCGAATGACCGCGTTGACTACATGGACGTATCTCCTAAGCAGGTTGTATCCGTTGCAACGGCGCTCATTCCGTTCCTTGAGAACGATGACTCCAACCGTGCACTCATGGGATCTAACATGCAGCGGCAGGCGGTTCCACTTCTTATTCCTAAAGCTCCGCTTGTAGGTACGGGTATGGAACACAAAGCTGCGAAAGACTCCGGTGTATGTATTGTATCCAAACATGACGGTATTATTGAGAGATCTTCTGCCAATGAAATTTGGGTTCGCAGAATTGAACTTGTTGACGGCAAGGAAGTTAAGGGCGATATCGTTAAACATAAATTACACAAATTTATGCGTTCGAACCAAGGAACATGCATTAACCAACGTCCAATCGTAAAAATTGGCGATCACATTAAAAAAGGCGACATTTTGGCAGATGGACCATCTACTGAAATGGGTGAATTGGCACTGGGCCGCAACGTAGTCGTTGCCTTCATGACTTGGGAAGGTTACAACTATGAGGATGCGATTCTTCTTAGCGAAAAACTTGTTAAAGAAGACGTGTACACTTCCATTCACATTGAAGAATATGAGTCTGAAGCTCGTGATACGAAGCTCGGACCTGAAGAAATTACTCGCGATATTCCTAACGTGGGTGAAGAAGCACTTCGTAACCTTGATGAGCGCGGAATTATCCGCATCGGTGCTGAAATTGCAGCCGGCGACATTCTTGTTGGTAAAGTTACACCTAAAGGGGTAACCGAGCTTACAGCGGAAGAGCGTCTCCTTCATGCGATCTTCGGTGAGAAGGCTCGTGAAGTTCGCGATACTTCACTTCGCGTACCACACGGTACAGACGGAATTGTGGTAGACGTTAAAGTCTTCACACGTGAGAACGGTGATGAACTGCCTCCGGGTGTTAACCAGCTCGTACGTGTCTATATCGCTCAAAAACGGAAAATTTCCGAGGGTGACAAAATGGCCGGACGTCACGGTAACAAAGGGGTCGTGGCCCGTATTCTTCCAGAAGAAGATATGCCATTCCTTCCGGACGGAACACCAGTTCAAGTCGTGCTTAACCCGCTGGGGGTACCATCCCGTATGAACATCGGACAGGTGCTTGAGGTTCACTTGGGTATGGCTGCTATGCAGCTTGGTATTCATGTAGCTACACCGGTATTTGACGGTGCTACAGAGCATGATGTGTTTGACACGATGGAAGAAGCAGGCATGCAGCGTAATGGTAAGACTGTGCTGTTTGATGGACGTACGGGCGAGCGCTTCGAGCGTGAAGTTACTGTCGGTGTCATGCACATGATCAAGCTGGCGCACATGGTTGACGATAAGATCCACGCCCGCTCCACAGGACCATACTCACTTGTTACGCAACAGCCTCTGGGTGGTAAAGCTCAGTTTGGTGGTCAGCGTTTCGGTGAGATGGAGGTTTGGGCGCTTGAAGCCTACGGTGCAGCATATACCCTGCAAGAAATTCTTACAGTTAAGTCTGATGACGTTGTTGGACGTGTTAAGACTTATGAATCCATTGTCAAGGGTGAGAATGTTCCAGAACCAGGTATCCCTGAGTCCTTCAAGGTACTGATCAAAGAGCTGCAGAGCTTGGGTATGGACGTTAAAATGCTTACCAAAGACGAAGAAGAGATCGATCTGAAAGAATCGGATGACGATGATGACGCTGCAGGCGATAAGCTGAGCCTCAACCTTGAAGGCACAGAAGTCGGTGTAGAATAACATAGTCAACTGTAACAATACCGGAATTTTCATCAGGCTCTAATCCCCTCTGAAGCATCTCGCATCGGAGGGGGGAGAACCTAAAATTTAGGACTTGGTTAAGGAGGGTTGCTCCTTGTTGGACGTAAACAATTTCGAATATATGAAAATCGGGCTTGCATCCCCGGAAAAAATTCGCTCTTGGTCCCGCGGAGAAGTGAAAAAACCGGAAACGATTAACTATCGTACGCTAAAACCGGAAAAAGAAGGTCTGTTCTGCGAGAAGATCTTCGGTCCTACAAAGGACTGGGAATGTCACTGTGGTAAATACAAGCGCGTTCGTTATAAAGGCGTCGTTTGTGACCGTTGCGGCGTTGAAGTGACTCGTGCCAAAGTACGCCGTGAGCGTATGGGGCATATTGAACTGGCTGCTCCGGTATCACATATCTGGTATTTCAAAGGCATTCCAAGCCGTATGGGTCTGGCTCTGGATATGTCTCCAAGATCTCTTGAAGAGATCATTTATTTTGCATCTTATGTTGTTACCGATCCAGGTGAGACTCCACTGGAGAAAAAACAACTGCTGTCTGAAAAAGAATACCGCAGCTACCGTGAGAAATACGGCTACGGGTTCCAAGCAGGCATGGGTGCAGAAGCGGTTAAAAAGCTGCTTCAAGACCTCGACGTTGATAAAGAGCTTGAATTCTTGAAAGAAGAGCTCCGCACAGCTCAAGGTCAGCGCCGTAATCGTGCGATTAAGCGCCTTGAAGTTATCGAAGCTTTCCGTAATTCCGGCAACAGACCGGATTGGATGATCATGGATGTACTTCCTGTCATTCCACCGGAGCTTCGGCCGATGGTTCAGCTTGACGGCGGCCGCTTTGCGACTTCTGACTTGAATGATCTGTATCGTCGTGTAATTAACCGTAATAACCGTCTGAAACGCCTTCTTGATCTTGGTGCACCAGACATCATCGTTCAGAATGAGAAGCGTATGCTTCAAGAAGCAGTTGACGCTCTGATCGATAACGGCCGTCGTGGCCGTCCTGTTACAGGTCCTGGTAACCGTCCGCTCAAATCTCTCAGCCACATGCTGAAAGGTAAACAAGGTCGCTTCCGTCAGAACTTGCTCGGTAAACGTGTTGACTATTCTGGTCGTTCCGTTATCGTCGTAGGTCCTTACCTTAAGATGTACCAATGCGGCTTGCCTAAGGATATGGCGCTTGAGTTGTTCAAGCCTTTCGTTATGAAAGAGCTTGTGAACAAAGGTCTGGCGCATAATATTAAGAGTGCAAAACGTAAAGTTGAACGTGTGAGTCCTGAAGTATGGGACGTTCTTGAAGAAGTAATTAAGGAACATCCAGTACTTCTTAACCGTGCCCCTACGCTTCACCGTTTGGGTATTCAAGCATTTGAACCGATTCTGGTGGAAGGTAAAGCGATCCGTTTGCATCCGCTCGTATGTACGGCTTACAACGCCGACTTTGACGGTGACCAAATGGCCGTTCACGTACCTTTGTCCGCTGAAGCTCAAGCCGAAGCTCGTCTTCTTATGCTTGCGTCAGGTAATATCTTGAACCCTAAAGATGGTAAGCCGGTTGTTACTCCATCTCAGGATATGGTTCTTGGATCCTTCTATCTGACAATGGATAACAAAGAAGAAAAAGGCTCAGGTATGATCCTTCGTACAGTGAATGAAGCTGTATCTGCTTACCAACGCGGAACTGCGGGTCTTCATGCACGTGTTGCAATTCCGGTCAAAGCTCTTAACAAAACAAGCTTTACGGATGAGCAGCAAAATGCGATGCTGATCACAACGGTCGGTAAGATTATCTTTAACGAAATCTTCCCAAGCAGCTTCCCATACATTAATGATGCAACTCGCGCTAACCTCTTCCAAGGTACGCCGGAGCATTCCTTTGTGTATGAGAAAGGCGCTGACCTGAGAGAAGCAATTATGAATGCACCTCAAGCGGGTGGAGTCGGCAAAGACTATCTTGGTCATATCATTGCACGCTGCTTCGAGGTATACCATACAACACAAACATCTATGATCTTGGATAAGGTCAAACAGCTTGGATTCACGTATTCTACTCGTGCTGGGGTTACCGTTGGTGTATCCGACGTTATTGTCCCTGATGAGAAGAATGAGATTTTACGTGTGTCAGATGAGAAGGTTGCTGTCGTTACGAATCAGTACCGTCGTGGTTTGATCACGAACGAAGAGCGTTATGACCGCGTCATTGATATCTGGTCCAAAGCAAAAGATGATATCACGGAAGTCCTTATGAAATCGATGGATCGCTTCAACTCCATCATGCTCATGGTTGACTCTAAAGCCCGTGGTAACAAATCTCAGATTACACAGCTGGGCGGTATGCGGGGTCTGATGGCCAACCCATCAGGACGTATTATCGAGCTCCCAATCAAATCGAACTTCCGTGAAGGTCTGACGGTACTCGAGTACTTCCTGTCCACGCACGGTGCACGTAAAGGTCTTGCCGATACAGCCCTGCGTACAGCTGACTCAGGTTACCTGACTCGTCGTCTCGTTGACGTAGCGCAAGATGTGATTGTTCGGGAAGATGATTGCGGAACAGATAAAGGTTTCACTGTAAGCCGTATTCAAGATGGTAAAGAGGTTATCGAGGATCTATATGATCGTATCGAAGGCCGCTATTGCTTCCAAACGGTTCGTCATCCTGAGACAGGTGAAATCATTGCACATCGTAATGAGCTCATCGATTCTGACAAAGCTGAGGCTATTGTTAAAGCAGGAGTAGACAAACTGCAAATACGTTCTGTGCTTAGCTGCCGTGCTCGTCATGGTGTCTGCAAGAAGTGTTATGGACGCAACCTGGCAACAGGTAAACACGTCGAGATCGGGGAAGCAGTTGGTATCATCGCTGCACAATCCATCGGTGAGCCAGGAACACAGCTTACAATGCGTACGTTCCATACCGGTGGTGTCGCTGGAGACGATATTACTCAGGGTCTTCCGCGTATCCAGGAGCTTTTCGAAGCGCGTAATCCGAAAGGTCAAGCAACCATCAGTGAAATTGATGGTGTTATCAAAGAGATCCGTGAAGCTAAAGATCGCCGTGAAATTGAAGTTCAAGGTGAAGCTGAGACGAAAGTCTATGCAGTTACCTATGGCTCCCGTCTGCGCGTAAGCGAGGGAATGGAGATTGAAGCGGGGGATGAGCTTACGGATGGTTCAATTGACCCGAAAGAAATGCTGCGTATCAAAGGTGTACGTGGCGTTCAAAACTACATTCTGCAAGAAGTACAGCGCGTATATCGTAACCAAGGTGTAGAAATCAACGACAAGCACGTAGAAGTAATGATTCGTCAAATGCTGCGCAAGATTCGTATTGTGGATGCAGGAGATACTACGCTTCTTCCAGGTTCGTTTGTTGATACTCATGAATATGAAACAGCAAACAAGACTGCAATTCTTAGTGACAAGGAGCCTGCAGTGGCTAAGCCAGTCCTTCTGGGTATCACCAAGGCGTCTCTTGAAACAGATTCCTTCTTGTCCGCAGCTTCCTTCCAGGAAACGACTCGTGTCCTGACGGATGCAGCAATCAAAGGTAAGGTCGATCAGCTTCTTGGACTGAAGGAAAATGTAATTATCGGTAAACTGATCCCTGCTGGTACAGGTATGAACCGTTATCGCAGTGTGAAGTTTGCTAATCCGGAAGATGGCGAATCTCAACTAGAAGAGCTTGAACCGGTATCTGTAGACTGATATAGCTCAAATTTGTCTGTAACAGGCGAATCTGATCGGTAAACACGTACCAGATTGTATATCAGGAGAGAAGTTACAAGCTTCCTCCTGATATGGCAATCTTAATGTTTAGAGTTTGATTGAATCTCTTGACAACAAATGTGTAGTAATGCTAATATAGCAAAGGTGCGTGAGTAGCCGCATGTTATCATGTCTTCTCGGAGGTATTGATAAATGTCGAATGACAACTTTTTGCAGGATGCTCATGTCAAGATCGGTACCAAGCAAACCATGAAGATGGTTGAATCAGGTCTGGCTGCTGAAGTTTATGTAGCTCAGGACGCTGATATGCGAATCACTTCTAAGATCAAGTCGCTATGTGAGAAGCATCAAGTGAAGCTGAACATAGTCGATACGATGGAGCAGCTCGGCAAGGCTTGCGGAATTGAAGTGGGAGCGGCTATGGTAGCTGTATTGAAACAATAGGTATAAGAAGATGTTTTTGTCTGGAATGCAAGAGCTTCCTAAACGGCAAAAACTTTTCATTTGTTCTTTTATGAACCGCCTGGGTCTGTGGACTTAAGAATTGAGGTTTATAAATAGAATGACGAATCTAGGAAGGGGGTGGCAACATGCCAACAATTAATCAGCTCGTTCGTAAAGGACGTCAAGCAAAGATCTACAAATCCAAATCTCCTGCGTTGCAAAAAGGCTTCAATGCCCTGAAACGTGAGTCTACTGATATCAGTGCTCCGCAAAAACGTGGTGTTTGTACTCGTGTAGGTACGATGACTCCGAAGAAACCGAACTCCGCGCTTCGTAAATATGCCCGTGTACGTTTGACTAACCGTATCGAGGTTACTGCTTACATCCCAGGTATCGGACACAACTTGCAAGAGCACAGTGTCGTTCTGATCCGTGGTGGTCGGGTTAAAGACCTTCCGGGTGTACGTTACCATATCGTTCGTGGTGCGCTTGATACTGCAGGTGTTAACAACCGTATGCAAGCTCGCTCCAAGTATGGTGCGAAACGCCCTAAAGCTAAAAAAGCGTAAGATCAACACATTGATTTTACAGTCAGTAAGCCGTTTGCGAATTAGCGCTTCGGTTACAGAACAACAACAACAACAAATTAAGAATAATAAACATGCAAGAAAGGGGGATATCCATGCCACGCAAAGGTCCAGTTACCAAAAGAGACGTGTTGCCTGATCCGGTGTACAACAGCAAACTTGTTACTCGTCTGATCAACCGCATCATGCTTGATGGAAAACGTGGTGTTGCTCAAAGCATTCTTTACAATGCGTTCAACTTGATTCAAGAACGTACAGGTAAAGATCCTATGGAAGTTTTTGAAGCAGCTATCAAAAATATTATGCCGGTTCTGGAAGTTAAAGCTCGTCGTGTCGGCGGTGCTAACTACCAAGTACCTATCGAGGTTAAACCGGAAAGACGTACTTCCCTTGGTCTACGTTGGCTCGTAAACTACTCCCGCAGCCGCGGTGAGAAAACAATGGAAGAGCGTTTGGCAGCTGAGATTATCGATGCTTCCAACAACACTGGTGCTTCCGTTAAGAAACGTGAAGACACACACAAAATGGCTGAAGCGAACAAAGCGTTTGCTCACTACCGTTGGTAGGATTTATCAGTCTTTAAAATATAACTTCATTTTGAAGGGAGACCCATGTCATGGCAAGAGAGTTCTCCTTGAAAAATACACGTAACATCGGGATCATGGCGCATATTGACGCCGGTAAAACTACTACCACTGAGCGGATCTTGTTCTACACAGGCCGTACGCACAAAATCGGGGAAGTTCACGAGGGTGCTGCGACTATGGACTGGATGGAGCAGGAACAGGAGCGCGGGATCACGATTACTTCCGCTGCTACGACCGCTCAATGGAAAGGTCACCGCGTTAATATCATCGATACCCCGGGACACGTTGACTTCACAGTTGAAGTTGAACGTTCCCTTCGTGTATTGGACGGAGCAGTAGGTGTTTTCAGTGCGAAAGAAGGCGTTGAGCCTCAGTCTGAAACTGTATGGAGACAGGCTGACCGTTACGGCGTTCCTCGTATCGCATATGTAAACAAAATGGATATCATCGGTGCAGACTACCTTAACGTTGTTAAGGATATGCGCGAGCGTCTTCAAGCAAATGCTGTTGCTATCCAGCTTCCTATCGGTGCTGAGAATGATTTCATTGGTATCATTGATATCGTTGAGCAAAAAGCATATATGTACAAAGACGATCTTGGTAAAGACATCGAAGAAACTACAATTCCTGCAGAATATGCAGATCAAGTTGAAGAACTTCGTATGGAACTGATCGAGAAAGTAGCAGAGCTTGATGAAGATCTGACTATGAAATACCTAGAAGGCGAAGAAATCACTGTTGATGAGATCAAATCCGCTCTTCGTAAAGGTGTAGTAGAAGTTAAAATCTTCCCAGTTATCTGTGGATCTTCTTACCGTAACAAAGGTGTTCAGCTGATGCTGGATGCGGTTCTGGACTATCTGCCAGCTCCTATTGATGTTCCTGACATCAAAGGTACTTTGGAAGATGGAACTGAAGCGATTCGTAAATCTTCTGACGAAGAGCCATTCTCGGCACTTGCGTTCAAGATCATGACGGATCCTTATGTAGGTAAATTGACATTCTTCCGCGTATACTCTGGTGTTCTTACATCTGGATCTTACGTATTGAATGCAACTAAAGGAAAACGTGAACGTATCGGTCGTATCCTTCAAATGCACGCGAACAGCCGTCAAGAAATCACTGAAGTATATGCTGGTGATATCGCATCTGCTGTAGGTTTGAAAGATACAGGTACAGGTGATACACTATGTGATGAGAAGAATCCGGTCATTCTGGAGTCTATGAACTTCCCTGATCCGGTTATTCAAATCGCGGTTGAACCAAAAACCAAAGCCGACCAAGACAAAATGTCTGTTGCTCTCGGTAAGTTGACTGAGGAGGATCCAACTCTTCGTGCTCATACTGATGAAGAAACAGGTCAAACAATTTTGGCTGGTATGGGTGAGCTTCACCTTGATATCATCATCGACCGTATGCGTCGTGAGTTCAAAGTGGACACAAACATTGGTCAACCACAGGTTGCTTACCGTGAAACATTCCGTCAAGCAGCGCGCGTTGAAGGTAAATTCGTACGTCAGTCCGGTGGCCGCGGTCAATATGGACACGTATGGGTTGAATTCGAACCGCTTGAAGCGGGTAGCGGTAACCAATTCGACAGCAAAATTGTGGGTGGATCTGTACCACGTGAATACGTTGGTCCTGCTCAACAAGGTATTGAAGAAGCTATGAAAAATGGTGTCCTTGCAGGATTCCCACTTGTAGACGTTAAAGCTACAATCGTAGACGGTTCATACCATGATGTCGATTCCAACGAGATGGCGTTTAAAATTGCCGGATCGATGGCACTTAAAGCAGCTAAAGACAAGTGTAAAGCTGTCCTGCTTGAGCCAATCATGAAAGTGGAAGTAACTGTTCCAGAAGAGTACATGGGTGACGTAATGGGTATGCTGAACTCCCGTCGCGGTAGAATCGAAGGTATGGATTCCCGTGGTGGTACGCAAATCATTCGTGCTAAAGTGCCTCTCTCTGAAATGTTCGGATATTCCACAACTCTCCGTTCTGGTACACAAGGACGCGGGGTGTTCTCTATGGAACTTTCTCACTATGAAGAAGTACCAAGAACAATCTCCGAAGAAATCGTGTCCAAAGTTAAGGGAGAATAAGTTTTACTCACTGATGTACACAGCGTCATAAGGTTTAATGACTCTTATGGTGCTGTACACAGTGCCAACATATAATATAAACCACTTTTAAGGAGGCCACGTTCAAATGGCAAAGGCTAAATTCGAACGTAATAAACCACACGTTAACATTGGTACTATTGGTCACGTTGACCATGGTAAAACTACTTTGACTGCAGCAATCACTACTGTATTGTCCAAAACTTACGGCGGTGCAGCAGTTGCATTCGATCAAATCGACAAAGCTCCAGAAGAGCGCGAACGCGGTATCACTATCTCTACTGCACACGTAGAGTACGAAACTGATGCACGTCACTATGCACACGTTGACTGCCCAGGTCACGCCGACTATGTTAAAAACATGATCACTGGTGCTGCACAAATGGATGGAGCGATCCTGGTTGTATCCGCAGCTGACGGTCCAATGCCACAAACTCGTGAGCACATCCTTCTGTCCCGCCAAGTAGGCGTACCTTACATCGTAGTATTCTTGAACAAATGCGATATGGTAGAAGACGAAGAACTTCTTGAGCTGGTTGAAATGGAAGTTCGCGACCTTCTTAGCGAATATGACTTCCCAGGTGATGACACTCCAATCACTCGTGGATCTGCTCGTGAAGCTCTTCAAAACCCAGAAGGCGAATGGGCTCAAAAAATCGTTGAGATGTTCAAAGAAATCGATACTTACATCCCAACTCCAGAGCGCGACACTGACAAGCCTTTCTTGATGCCTGTCGAGGACGTATTCTCCATCACTGGTCGTGGTACAGTTGCTACAGGCCGTGTAGAGCGTGGTACTGTTAAAGTCGGCGATGAAATCGAAATCGTTGGTATCGCTGAAGAGTCCAAAAAATCCGTAGTAACGGGCGTTGAAATGTTCCGTAAACTTCTGGATTCCGCTCAAGCAGGTGACAACATCGGAGCATTGCTTCGTGGTGTAGACCGTACTCAAATCGAGCGTGGACAAGTTCTTTCCAAACCAGGTTCAGTTAAACCTCATACTGAGTTTACTGCTCAAGTATACGTATTGACTAAAGAAGAAGGTGGCCGTCATAAGCCTTTCTTCACTGGATACCGTCCTCAGTTCTACTTCCGTACAACTGACGTAACTGGTATCATCAACCTGCCAGAAGGTACTGAAATGGTTATGCCTGGCGACAACATCGAAGTAACAGTATCTCTGATCGCTCCAATCGCTATCGAAGAAGGAACTAAGTTCTCTATTCGTGAAGGTGGACGTACAGTAGGCGCTGGTGCGGTAGCAACAATCATTAAATAATTTGGCTGCATGCCGAATCATATAAAGCAACAATGTACTGGAACGAGCAACAGTGTATCGGAACGAACAAAAGGATCTCGGCGTTAATCGCCGAGATCCTTTTTATATTTAAACTTCTTTTCATAAATTACCTTTGGCTTTTTAGAGCTTCATCATATATAATAGTACGAGTTGCGATTCGGGAAGTGCATTCGAAAAAATAGAGAGCTGAAGTCTATTCAGAATCTTATCTATCTTTTTTATATAAAAGCTTGCATTACGCCTAGGTTTTCTATATAATAATGAATGTTGTTCTGTGACGTTGCGATGATGTGAGAGGTTACTGACACACCCGGCCCCTTTGCCATGGGAGAGTGGGTCAGAAAATTTTCACGGAGTATGTCCGATATTAAATTGGGCGATAGAAGGAGGGACTAAAATGGCAAAGCAAAAAATTCGTATTCGTTTGAAAGCTTACGACCACAGAATTCTTGATCAATCCGCTGAGAAGATTGTTGAAACGGCAAAACGTTCGGGTGCAGGTGTATCCGGTCCGATTCCGCTTCCAACTGAGAAACAAGTTATTACTATTCTCCGTGCGGTACACAAGTACAAGGATTCCCGGGAACAATTCGAAATGCGCACACATAAGCGTTTGATCGATATTGTTAACCCAACTCCACAAACTGTGGATGCCTTGATGCGCTTGGATCTGCCGTCCGGTGTAGATATCGAAATTAAATTGTAATTTAGTATTGTATTAATGGAAGGAAAAGAGGTGTCAACATGAAAGGTATCTTAGGTAAAAAACTAGGCATGACGCAAGTGTTTACTCCAGAAGGTAACGTAATCCCTGTTACAGTTATTGAAGCAGGTCCATCTGTTGTCTTGCAAAAGAAAGACCTTGAGAACGACGGCTATGAAGCGGTTCAACTAGGTTATGCCGATAAGAAAGAAAAAAATGCTAACAAACCTGAAACAGGACATGCGAAAAAAGCTAATACAGCTCCTAAGCGCTACGTTCGCGAACTCCGCGGTGTTGATCTTGCGGGATTCGAGGTTGGCCAAGAAATTAAAGCAGACATCTTCGCTGAAGGCGAATTTGTTGACGTAACAGGAATCTCCAAAGGTAAAGGTTTTGCCGGCGTTATCAAACGTTGGGGACAAAGCACTGGACCTATGTCTCACGGTTCCCGTTATCATAGAGGCCCTGGTTCCATGGGTTCCATCCAAGCGAACCGCGTTCCTAAAGGTAAACACCTTCCAGGACATATGGGTCATGAAACAATCACAATTCAACGTCTTGAAGTTATTAAAGTAGACGCTGAACGTAACGTATTGCTTGTTAAAGGCTCTATTCCTGGACCGAAAAACAGCTTCGTTAAAATTAAAGAATCGGTGAAGAAATAATCACCTAAAGAAAGGAGGAACACAAAATGCCAAAAGTAGCACTTTTTAATGTCAGTGGTAGCCAAGTAGGAGAAGTTGAACTGAACGATGCAGTATTCGGAATTGAGCCGAACACTCATGTACTTCACGATGCTGTTGTTATGCAACGCGCTTCCCTGCGTCAAGGTACACACAAAGTAAAAGGACGTTCTGAAGTACGCGGCGGCGGACGTAAGCCTTGGAAACAAAAAGGTACTGGACGCGCTCGTCAAGGTTCGATCCGTGCACCACAATGGGTAGGCGGCGGTACTGTATTTGGTCCAACACCACGCAGCTACGCGTTCAAACTGCCTAAGAAAGTTCGTCGTCTGGCGATTAAATCCGCTTTGTCTTCCAAAGTGATTGATAACGAAATTATCGTTCTGGATGCTCTTGCTCTGAATGCACCGAAAACTAAAGAATTTGCAGCTATTTTGAATAACCTCAAAGTAGATCGCAAAGCTTTGATCGTTGCTCCAGGCTATGATGATAATGTTGCTCTTTCCGCAAGAAATATTCCTGGTGTGAAATTTGTAGCGGCTGACGGCATTAATGTTCTTGACGTACTTACGTACGACAAACTGATCATTACGAAAGAAGCAGTTCAGAAGGTAGAGGAGGTGCTCGCGTAATGAAGAATCCTCGTGACATTATTAAACGTCCGGTGATTACTGAACGTACAGCTGATATGATGGCCGACTTGAAATATGTATTTGAAGTCGATATTCGTTCGAACAAAACCGAAATCAAAGCTGCTATTGAAGAAATCTTCAACGTTAAAGTAAAAGACGTGAACACTCTTCGCGTACCTGGTAAGTTGAAACGCTACGGACGCTACTCTGGATACACTCCTGAGTGGAAAAAAGCATTCGTAACTTTGACTCCAGACAGCAAAGCTCTTGAGTTCTTTGAATCGGTATAATAAGAAACTGTAAAGTAAGGAGGGAAAATCAGTGCCAATCAAAAAGTACAAACCGACGTCTCCGGCTAGACGTAACATGTCTGTGTCTACTTTTGAAGAGATCACAACAAACCAGCCAGAGAAATCGCTGCTTGCTCCACTGAGCAAAACAGCTGGCCGTAACAACCAAGGTAAAATTACGGTTCGTCACCATGGCGGCGGACACAAGCGTAAATACCGTATTATTGACTTTAAACGTACTAAAGATGGAATACCGGGCCGCGTTGCTACAATTGAGTATGACCCGAACCGTACTTCCAACATCGCTCTGATCCATTATGCAGATGGTGAGAAACGTTATATCATCGCTCCTAAAGGTCTTAAAGTAGGGGATCAAATCGAGTCTGGACCTAGCTCTGACATCAAAACAGGTAACGCACTGCCGCTTGAAAACATTCCAGTAGGTACCGTTATCCACAACATCGAACTTCAACCAGGTAAAGGTGGACAATTGGTTCGCGCAGCTGGTACTGAAGCTCAACTTCTTGGTAAAGAAGAAAAATACGTAACAGTTCGTCTTTCTTCCGGTGAAGTACGCCGCATCCTTAAAACTTGCCGTGCTACAATCGGATCTGTTGGTAACGAAGACCACGAACTCGTTAAAATCGGTAAAGCAGGCCGTAGCCGCTGGCTCGGACAACGTCCTGAAGTTCGCGGGGTAGTAATGAACCCTAACGATCACCCTCACGGTGGTGGTGAAGGACGCGCTCCAATCGGACGTAAATCGCCAATGTCTCCATGGGGTAAACCAACTCTTGGTTACAAAACGCGTAAGAAAAACAAAGCTTCTGACAAATACATCGTTCGCCGCCGCACGAAGTAATACACAGTCTATCTGTGCATAACTTCGCGCGAGCGATCGTGAATGAACGAGAACATTGGATGAAGGGAGGATTTACACATGAGTCGCAGTCTTAAAAAAGGGCCATTCGTTGATGGCTACCTGTTGAAAAAAGTAGAAGACATGAACGAGTCTGGCAAAAAGCTGGTGATCAAAACTTGGTCCCGTCGTTCTACAATTTTCCCACAATTCATTGGACATACGTTTGGTGTGTATGACGGCCGTAAACACGTTCCTGTTTATGTAACGGAAGATATGGTTGGACACAAGCTGGGTGAGTTCGCTCCTACGCGTACTTATAAAGGCCATGCAGCAGACGATAAGAAGACTAGAAGATAAATGATCATCAAGCGCTAATGTTTGAGAGGAGGTTAAACAATGGAAGCAAAAGCACATGCCAAGTTTATTCGGATTGCTCCTCGTAAAGTTCAACTCGTTGTTGACTTGATTCGCGGCAAGCAAGTGGGTGAGGCGATCGCGATTCTGCGCCACACTCCAAAATCCGCTTCTCCAGTTGTTGAGAAATTGCTGAACTCTGCTATCGCAAACGCAGAGCACAACTACTCCCTGGATGTTAACAAACTGGTTATCTCGCAAGCTTACGTAAACCAAGGTCCGACAATGAAACGTTTCCGCCCTCGTGCAATGGGACGTGCAAGCCGGATCAACAAACGCACTAGCCACATCACTTTGGTGGTATCTGAAAAATAAGGAGGGAAAACGTGTGGGACAAAAGGTAAATCCCGTCGGACTCCGTATCGGCGTAATCCGTGATTGGGAATCCAAATGGTACGCAGGCAAAGATTTCGGTGATCTTTTGCTAGAAGACGTAAAAATTCGTGAATACCTGAAAAATAAATTGAAAGACTCCGCAGTATCTCGTATCGAAATCGAGAGAGCGGCTAACCGTGTCAACGTAACGATCCACACTGCTAAACCAGGAATGGTTATCGGTAAAGGTGGCTCTGAAGTTGAAATTCTCCGTGGTCAAATCACGAAGATTGCTGGCGGTAAGAAAGTTCATATCAACATTTCTGAAATCAAACAACCAGACCTTGACGCAATTCTCGTTGCTGAAAGCATTGCACAACAATTGGAACGCCGTGTTTCTTTCCGTCGTGCTCTGAAACAAGCAATTCAAAGAACTATGCGTGCAGGTGCTAAAGGTATCAAAACACAAGTAGGCGGACGTCTTGGCGGCGCTGAGATCGCACGTTCTGAAGGCTACAGTGAAGGAACTGTTCCACTGCACACGCTTCGTGCCGACATCGACTATGGTACAGCAGAAGCTCATACAACTTACGGCCGTCTTGGCGTAAAAGTATGGATCTATCGTGGAGAGGTTCTTCCTACGGCTAAGAAACAAGCTGCTAAGGAAGGAGGCAACTAATCATGTTGGTGCCAAAACGCGTAAAACACCGCAAGCAACAACGCGGTCACATGAAAGGTCAAGCTAAAGGCGGAACTACACTGAACTTTGGTGAGTACGGTCTTCAAGCAACTGAACCATCTTGGATTACGAACCGTCAGATCGAGGCTGCTCGTATCGCGATGACTCGTTACATCAAACGTGGTGGTAAAGTTTGGATCAAAATCTTCCCAGACAAACCTATTACTCAAAAGCCTCTCGAAGTACGTATGGGTAGTGGTAAAGGTAACGTCGAGAAATGGGTTGCTGTTGTAAAACCAGGAAAGATCATGTTCGAGCTTTCTGGTGTATCTGAAGAAGTTGCTCGCGAAGCAATGCGTCTGGCTGCTCACAAGCTGCCAATCAAGACGAAGTTCGTGAAACGTGAAGAATTGGGTGGTGAAGTAAATGAAGGCTAGTGAATTCCGCAACCTAACCACTGCTGAAATTGAGCAAAAGATTGCCGGATTTAAAGAAGAACTCTTTAACCTCCGCTTTCAACTCGCTACCGGTCAGCTTGATAACCCGACACGTATTCGTGACGTACGTAAAGAAATTGCACGTGCTAAAACGATCATCCGTGAAAGAGAACTTGGGATTAGCTAATAAATAGTACCGGATGGAACATCCGTCTGTAATTGAGGAAGGAGGCCAACAATGAGCGAAGAACGTAACGCACGTCGAGTGCAAATCGGTAAAGTGGTTAGCGACAAAATGGACAAAACAATCGTGGTTGCTGTAGAAACTTACAAAAAGCATGACTTGTACCATAAACGCATCAAATACACGAAAAAGTTCAAAGCACATGATGAAAATAACACTGCTAAAATCGGTGATACTGTTAAAATCATGGAAACTCGTCCTTTGTCGAAAGACAAGAACTGGAGACTTGTTGAAGTCGTAGAAAAAGCGGTTATCATTTAATGATATTCAGCTTTGCTGAAAGGAGGAAAACAAGATGATTCAACCATTTACACGTTTGGCTGTAGCTGACAACTCTGGTGCGAAGGAACTGATGTGTATCCGAGTACTGGGTGGTACGGGACGTAGTCGTACAGCACAAATCGGAGACCTGATCGTTTGTTCTGTCAAACAAGCAACACCAGGCGGCGTTGTCAAAAAAGGTGATGTAGTAAGAGCGGTAGTTGTTCGTACAAAACGTTCTGTTCGTCGTAAAGACGGATCTTACATCGCATTTGATGAGAATGCAGCAGTTGTTGTTAAAGAAGACAGAAGCCCACGCGGAACTCGTATTTTCGGACCAGTTGCTCGCGAACTTCGCGAGAAAGACTACATGAAGATCGTTTCCTTGGCTCCAGAAGTTATCTAATGAACGTATATTGATCCTTGTATAAAGGATTCGATTCATACTTGTTCACGCAAGTCATAGGAGGTGTACGAAATGGCAAAAGTGAAAAAAGTTCTGGAATCTCATAACAACAAGTTGCACGTCAAAAAAGACGACACTGTTATGGTGATCAGCGGTAAAGACAAAGGCAAAAAAGGCCGTGTCATCGCAGCTTACCCTCGTGAGAATCGCGTTCTTGTTGAAGGTGTTAACCTCGTGAAAAAACACCAAAAGCCTAACCAGCTGAATCCACAAGGCGGCATCATCGAGAAAGAAGCTCCAATCCATGTATCGAACGTGATGCACATTGATCCGAAGAGCGGAAACGTAACTCGTATTGGTTACAAAGTTTTAGACAACGGCAAAAAAGTACGCGTTGCTAAACGTTCCGGAGAATCGATCGACTAATGTAATCGAATGAGAAAGGAGGTCCATAATTCATGGCAAGAATGAAAGAACGTTTTCTGAATGAAGTAACTCCTGCTTTGATGCAGAAGTTTGAATACAGCACAGTAATGCAAGTTCCTAAAATCGAGAAAGTGGTAATCAACATGGGTGTGGGCGACGCTGTCCAAAACTCCAAAGTGCTTGATTCCGCTGTGAACGATATGCAGCTGATCTCTGGTCAAAAACCAGTAATCACTAAAGCTAAAAAATCAATCGCCGGTTTTAAACTTCGTGAGAACATGCCAATCGGGGTTAAAGTAACACTGCGCGGAGAGCGTATGTATCACTTCCTTGATAAATTGTTCAACATCACTCTACCTCGTGTACGTGACTTCCAAGGCGTATCGAACAGAGCGTTCGATGGTCGCGGTAACTACACACTTGGACTTAAAGAACAACTCATCTTCCCAGAGATCGAGTATGATAAAGTCGACAAAGTACGCGGTATGGATATCGTAATCGTAACTACGGCTAAAACGGACGAAGAGTCCCGCGAATTGCTTACTCAACTTGGAATGCCATTCGCAAAGTAATAAATAACAGTATCCGGGAATCCAGCTAGGGTCCCGAATTCTCCGAAATTATTTAGGAGGTGTCAGGCTAAGTGGCAAAAACTTCAATGAAAGTTAAACAACAACGCACACCGAAGTACAAAGTTCGTGCTTATACTCGTTGTGAACGTTGCGGTCGTCCACATTCTGTATTGCAGAAGTTTAAAATTTGCAGAATTTGTTTCCGTGAATTAGCTTATAAAGGCCAGATCCCTGGCGTGAAAAAAGCAAGCTGGTAAAAAGTCCTGAACGGGAAGGAGGTTTACACACAATGACTATGTCTGATCCAATTGCAGATATGCTTACTCGCATTCGTAATGCGAACACAGTTCGTCACGAAACGGTAGAAATGCCTGCTTCGACGATGAAAAAACAAATCGCTGAAATCCTGAAGCGTGAAGGTTTCATCCGTGATGCAGAATATGTGGATGATAACAAACAAGGCATCATCCGTATCTTCTTGAAATACGGTCAAAACAACGAGCGCGTTATTACTGGTCTGAAAAGAATCAGTAAACCAGGCCTTCGTGTTTACACGAAAAGCAATGAAGTACCTCGCGTACTTGGTGGTCTCGGAATCGCGATCATCTCTACTTCCAAAGGTGTAATGACAGATAAAGAAGCTCGTCAAGCTAAATCTGGCGGCGAAGTTGTCTGCTACGTTTGGTAATATAAAGTCACAGAACAAGGAGGTGCAACAACATGTCCCGTATTGGTCGTAAACCAATTACAGTACCAAGTGGCGTAGAAGTCACTCTGGACAACACCGCAATTACGGTTAAAGGTCCTAAAGGTACACTTACACGTGAACTTCATAAAGAAATGAAGGTTTCCGTTGAAAATAATGAAATTACAGTAACACGTCCTTCTGATCACAAAACACATCGTTCTTTGCACGGTACTACTCGTTCCGTAGTAAATAACATGGTACTTGGCGTAACTGAAGGATTCTCCAAATCTCTGGAACTGGTTGGGGTCGGATATCGTGCAAGCAAATCCGGAGATAAAATCGTTCTGAACGTAGGTTACTCCCATCCGGTAGAAATCACGCCGGAACCGGGGATTGAGTTCGAAGTTCCTTCGAACACTAAAATCATCGTTCGTGGAATCAACAAAGAGCGCGTAGGTGCTTATGCAGCTGAAATCCGCTCTGTTCGCGAACCTGAGCCTTACAAAGGTAAAGGGATTAAATATGAAGGCGAACGCATCATCCGTAAGGAAGGTAAAGCCGGTAAGAAGAAATAAGATTTCTTACCGACTTTGTGCCGTCCCCTGGCTTTTCAGGAGATGCTCGTGTTTCTAATATACCCTGTGCGTCTTAATGTGAAGCTATTCAAGGCTAACTGAAGGGAGGAAACGTGAAATGATTACTAAACAAGATAAGAACAAAGTGCGTCTGAAAAGACATATCCGTGTTCGTGGTAAAATTTCTGGTACGGCTGAGCGTCCACGTTTGAACGTATTCCGTTCCGATAAACATATCTATGCTCAACTGATCGATGATGTAGCAGGTGTAACACTTGTATCTGCATCGACGGTCGACAAAGAAATCAGCGGCGAAATCACAAACGGTGGTAACGTTGAGGCAGCTAAGAAAGTTGGCGCTCTCGTTGCTAAACGTGCGAAAGAAAAAGGATACACTAACATCGTTTTCGATCGTGGTGGCTACCTGTATCATGGACGTATTCAAGCTTTGGCTGATGCTGCTCGTGAAGCAGGGCTTGAATTCTAAGATATTTTTTAAAAGGAGGTTAACGACTTGCGTGTAGATCCTAACACTTTAGAACTCACTGAAAGAGTTGTAAATATTAATCGCGTTGCTAAAGTAGTAAAAGGCGGACGTCGTTTCAGCTTCAGCGCTCTGGTAGTTGTCGGTGACGGCAACGGCTGGGTTGGAGCTGGTATCGGTAAAGCAGGCGAAGTACCTGATGCGATCCGCAAAGGTATTGAAGATGCTAAGAAAAATCTAATCCACGTACCACTCGTAGGAACAACAATTCCTCACTTGATCACTGGTAAATTCGGAGCTGGCCGTGTTCTTTTGAAACCAGCTGCTGAAGGTACTGGGGTTATCGCTGGTGGTCCAGTTCGTGCCGTTCTGGAACTTGCTGGTGTGGGTGACATTTTGACAAAATCACTGGGTTCTTCGAATTCCATGAACATGGTCAATGCGACCTTGGAAGGTTTGTCCCGCTTGAAACGCGCTGAAGATGTAGCGAAATTGCGTGGAAAAACTGTCGAAGAGCTTCGGGGCTAAGGAGGGAATCTCATGTCTAAACTGGAAATTACCCTCGTTCGCAGTTTGATCGGACGTCCTGAGACACAAAGAACGACTGTTAACACACTCGGTCTTCGTAAACTCAACCAAACTGTGGTTCATAACGACAATGCTGCGATCCGCGGTATGGTGAATAAAGTAAGTCACTTGGTTTCTGTTAAAGAAATCGAGGCGTAAGGAATAGCATCATAGGGCTTGTTCCCATAAATCATTAAGGAGGTGCAACGATGAAGTTACATGAGCTTTCTCCAGCTCCTGGATCCCGCAAAGAGCGTAAACGCAAAGGTCGTGGTCCAAGTAGCGGAATGGGTAAAACTTCAGGTCGCGGTCACAAAGGTCAAAACGCTCGTTCTGGCGGTGGTGTTCGTCCAGGCTTCGAGGGTGGTCAAAACCCACTGTATCGTCGTCTGCCGAAACGCGGTTTCGTAAACCCAACTCGCAAAGAGTATGCGGTTGTGAACATCGAAGATCTGAATAGTTTTGAAGCAGGTACAGAAGTAACTCCAGAAGTTTTGGTTGAAACAGGTATTGTGAAAAACACAAAATCTGGCATCAAAATTCTTGGCAATGGCGAAGTTACTGTAAAACTTACAGTAAAAGCGAATAAGTTCTCTCAATCTGCGGTAGAGAAAATCGAAGCTGCCGGCGGTAAAACCGAGGTGATCTAATGCTCACATCCCTAAAGAATATATGGCGAGTCGAAGATCTTCGTAAACGAATATTGTTCACTCTCTTTGTTCTAATTATTTACCGCATCGGCTCCTTTGTTCCTGTTCCAGGAGTTAACAAGGAAGTATTCGACGCGGTAGATTCGCAAGGCAGGGAATTGTTCGGTCTTCTGAACACATTCTCAGGCGGAGCGTTGTTCCAGTTCTCGATCTTTGCGCTAGGGATTATGCCATATATTACAGCATCCATCATTACACAATTGTTATCGATGGATGTTATTCCGAAGCTTGCGGAATGGGCCAAACAAGGTGAGCATGGTAAGAAAAAATTAGCCCAGCTCACTCGGTATGGTACAGTGGTGTTGGGATTAATCCAAGCATTTGGTACATCGATCGGATTTAACCGGTTGTATGGACAGGAAATGGTGCCTAATGCTACCTTCGTTGACTATATTGTCATCGCGATTGTATTGACGGCAGGTACTTCATTCCTCATGTGGCTTGGTGAGCAGATTACGGAAAGAGGTATTGGTAACGGGATTTCAATCATTATCTTTGCCGGTATCGTTGCTACCATTCCAAATGTTATCCGTACTACAGTAGAATCAGAATTCATTCAGGCAGATCAGCTGTTCATGAACATCCTTAAGGTGGTTATTGTGGCACTGGTTCTTCTCCTGACCATTGTAGGGGTTATCTACATCCAGCAGGCGATCCGGAAGATTCCGGTTCAATATGCAAAACGAGTTGTAGGTAACAAAATGTATGGTGGACAAAACACCCATATTCCGCTGAAAATCAATGCGGCGGGCGTTATCCCTGTCATTTTCGCTGTATCACTTCTTCAGTTTCCGATCATTATCGCTTCGTTCTGGGCAGGTAATGCATGGGCAGACTGGATTACGCGTCATTTGTCTTATGACAAACCGTTAGGTATGGTGCTCTATGTTATCATGATTATTGGTTTCACGTTCTTCTACACTTTCGTGCAGATGAACCCGCAGCAAATGGCTGATAACATGAAGAAGAACGGCGGTTATATCCCAGGCATTCGTCCGGGTAAAGCAACTGAGAAATACTTGTCCCGTGTCTTGACTCGTTTGACGATGACCGGAGCTTTGTTCTTGGCTGTCATTTCCGTTCTACCTGTATTCTTGGGCTCACTTTCCGGTTTGCCTCAAGTTGCACAGCTTGCTGGTACTTCCATGCTGATCGTTATTGGTGTAGCATTGGATACGACCAAGCAGATTGAAAGTCAATTGATCAAACGCCATTACAAAGGTTTCATCAATAAATAGCCATAGGTTCCGGTAAAGAATGCAATAGTTCGCCCTTGCTGGTGAGTTGCTAAGACCGGCACCTATTGTGCTGTTTCTTGTTGAAGGGATAGTCTTGGAGGGAGTGACATAACGTGAACATCTTATTCATGGGCCCTCCTGGGGCAGGAAAAGGGACACAAGCAGAAGCGATTGTTAATGAATTCGGCATTCCTCACATTTCGACAGGCGATGCATTTCGTTTGGCGATTAAGCAAGGAACTCCTATTGGGATTAAAGCTAAAGAATACATGGATCAGGGTAAGCTTGTACCAGACGATGTTACCATAGGTATTGTTGAAGAACGTCTTCAGCAGCCTGATTGTGAGAAGGGCTTCCTATTGGATGGATTTCCACGGACCATTTCACAAGCAGAAGCACTGGACGGTATTCTGGAACGTTTAAATACTGGTTTGGATCATGTCATCAACTTGAAGGTTGACCGTAACAAATTGCTGGCTCGATTAACAGGTCGCCGTTTGTGCAAAAATTGCGGTTCTACGTATCATGTTGTTTTTAACCCGCCTAAACAGGAAGGTATTTGTGATAAATGCGGCGGCGAGTTGTATCAGCGTTCTGACGACAACGAAGAGAGCGTAGGTACTCGTCTTGACGAATATATCAACAAAACAGCACCACTCCTCACGTTTTATGAGAACAAAGGTCTTCTGCGTCAAATCGACGGGGAACAGGAAATTCATGCGGTATCGCAAGAGATCGTATCCTTACTGCGGGGTTAATGGTAATGATCATTTGTAAGTCCGATGCAGAACTGGGTTGGAAGAGTGAGTCACGGTTATCCAGTACGCAAGTACAGGAAGATCAGATGGTTCACGATTTATCCCGGGTTTTGACCGGAGAACTTCACCAAATGACTGATCAATATCATCGCAGTCAAGGGGCTGTGTCGTCTTTCACAGGTTATCACGGTTTTCCTGCCAGTATTTGTACTTCAGTCGATGAACCGAAAGTGCATGGGTTGCCCAGCTATATTCGATTGTTTGCAATGTCGTATGACGGTCGATCTGTACTCCATTTTTGCGAAGGCGAGATGCGTAGGTGATGAGAAGATGAATGAAGAAATCCCACAAATCGGTCAAATCGTAAAAATCCTTCGAGGCAGGGATGCTGGCCAGTTTGCAGTAGTCATCGCTGTTGAGGACAACAGATATGTATATATTGCTGACGGGGACAAACGCAAGTTTGATGGAGCTAAGAAGAAGAACCTTCTTCATCTGGATCCCCAGCCGATGATCAGCAGCGAGGTTGTAAACAGTATTAACGAAATTGGACGGGTTACGAACGGAAAACTGCGTTATGCAGTACAGCAGTTCATAAATGCAAGCGAAGTTCAAAGCTGAAGAAGAAAGGAGACTATCTGTGGCCAAAGAAGATGTCATTGAAGTGGAAGGAACGGTTATAGAGCCGCTTCCTAACGCAACGTTCAAAGTAGAGCTTGAGAATGGTCATCAAATTCTAGCTCACGTATCCGGCAAACTGCGGATGCATTTTATCCGCATTCTGACAGGAGATAAAGTGGTTGTTCAGTTATCGCCTTATGATCTAACCAAAGGGCGTATAACTTATCGTAAATAGTAAGGTGCATTTTCTGAAATAACGAATGAGAGTTACAACAGTTTTGCATGTGAATGCAATCTTGGTGTACCCTATGTACATGAGACTGCTTCCATAGAAGCTGTGAAATGCTTTCGAAGTCAGTTTTACTCATCGTAAAACTTTGAGGAGGTAATCAACATGAAGGTAAGACCTTCTGTAAAACCTATCTGCGAGAAATGCAAAGTCATTCGCCGCAAAGGTAATGTAATGGTCATCTGCGAAAATCCGAAACACAAACAAAAACAAGGTTAATAGAAGGGGGTGTAGCGTAAAATGGCTCGTATAGCTGGTGTGGATTTGCCACGTGACAAACGCGTTGAGATCGCCTTGACTTACATTTTCGGAATCGGTAAAACGACTTCCCAGAAAATTCTGAGCGAAACAGGCATTAGTCCAAATACTCGTGTCCGTGATCTGACGGAAGATGAAGTGAGCAAATTACGTGATGGTATCGACAAAACGGTTAAGGTAGAAGGTGACCTTCGTCGAGAAATTTCTTTAAATATTAAACGTTTGACTGAGATCGGATGTTACCGCGGTGTTCGTCACCGTCGTGGCCTTCCTGTTCGTGGACAACGTACTAAAACAAATGCTCGTACGCGTAAAGGTCCTCGTCGTACAGTAGCAAACAAAAAGAAATAAGAAGGGAGGATAATCTACAATGGCTAAACCGAAAAAAGTCGTACGTACTAAACGTCGTGACCGTAAAAATATTGAGTCTGGCGTGGCACACATCCGTTCCACGTTCAACAACACGATTGTTACCATTACGGATCCACACGGTAACGCTATTTCCTGGGCAAGCTCCGGCGGTCTTGGATTTAGAGGTTCCCGTAAGTCGACTCCGTTCGCAGCTCAAATGGCAGCAGAAACTGCAGCTAAAGCAGCAATGGAACACGGCATGAAAACAGTTGAAGTTATGGTTAAAGGACCAGGTGCTGGCCGCGAAGCAGCTATCCGCTCTTTGCAAGCTGCAGGTCTGGAAGTTAACCTGATCAAAGACGTAACTCCTGTGCCACATAACGGATGCCGTCCTCCAAAACGTCGTCGTGTCTAATGAGATTTGCCCCCTTAGTGTGGTATAATCCGGCACAATCTGTTAATAATGGTTGTTTAGGCATACTACATGGCTACACTAGATAAGGTAAATGTTTCATATAGGACAGGACGTTTTGAAGGAGGGGTATTGCAGTGATAGAAATCGAAAAGCCGAAAATTGAGACGGTAGACGTCAATGATGATGGCACTTATGGCAAATTTGTGGTGGAACCGTTGGAACGTGGATATGGTACGACGCTGGGCAACTCGCTTCGCCGTATCTTGCTTTCTTCGCTTCCAGGTGCAGCAGTAACATCGGTACAAATCGATGGCGTGTTGCACGAATTTGCTACAGTTCCTGGCGTAATGGAAGACGTAACGGAAATCATTTTGAACCTGAAAGCTTTGTCTTTGAAAATTCATTCGGATGAAGAGAAAGTTCTTGAGATTGATGCTGAAGGTGAAGGGGCTGTAACAGCCGGAGATATTCGTGCGGATAGTGATGTGGAAATCCTTAACCCGGATCTTCATATCGCAACTCTTGGTCCAGGTTCGAGACTACACATGCGTATTTTTGCCAATCGCGGTCGTGGCTACGTCCAAGCGGATCGGAATAAACGCGATGACCAACCGATCGGCGTCATCCCTGTGGATTCCATCTATACCCCGATTGCACGTGTCAACTATGGTGTTGAGAATACGCGTGTTGGTCAAGTAACGAACTACGACAAGCTGACGCTTGAAATTTGGACTGATGGAAGCATTCGTCCAGAAGAAGCAGTTAGCCTTGGCGCCAAAATTTTAACCGAGCACCTGTTCTTGTTCGTTGGTTTGACTGACGAAGCTAAAGATGCAGAGATCATGGTTGAAAAAGAAGAAGACAAAAAAGAAAAAGTACTCGAAATGACGATCGAAGAGCTCGATCTATCTGTTCGATCCTATAACTGCTTGAAGCGTGCGGGTATTAACACGGTTCAGGAATTGACCACGAAAACTGAAGAAGACATGATGAAGGTACGTAACCTTGGTCGCAAATCTTTGGAAGAAGTGCAAGAGAAGCTCGAAGAGCTAGGTTTGGGTCTTCGTACAGAAGAATAGCAAGCGATTGTTTGAAGTGAAGGAGGGGAAAACATGGCATACCAAAAGTTGGGTCGTAACTCCAGTGCTCGTAAAGCATTGTTCCGTGACCTCGTAACGGATCTGTTCTTGTACGAGCGTATTCAAACGACTGAAGCAAAAGCGAAAGAAGTTCGTTCTATCGCTGAAAAGCTGATCACCAAAGCGAAGCAAGGGGATCTTCATGCACGTCGTCAAGTGGCTGCTTATGTACGTCGTGAGACGATTGATGGTGAACAGGATGCAATTCAAAAACTGTTTGGCGAAATCGCACCACGTTATGCTGAGCGTCCAGGTGGATACACTCGTATCATGAAACTAGGACCTCGTCGCGGTGACGCTGCGCCTATGGTTTACTTGGAACTGGTAGACCGTGCGTAAATAGTGGCATAAAGTGAGGGAAGGGTGACAGGATTTACATTCTGAACATGCCCTTTTTTTCCTTGCCTCATTGAAGCAACGGTTTGGGGAGGAGCTCCGATAGGAGCTCTTTTTCATTGTGATGAGGATTGGAAGCTGCATGTTAGGACTTAGAAGGCTGTGTGCTTAGTATGGGATAAAGGTGTGAATTCGATGCGGAACATATGTATGAAAGTGAATTATGATGGTACGGATTATTTCGGTTTCCAAACCCAGCCGATCGGCAACACCATTCAGGATCGAATTGAAGAAGCGATTAAATCACTGACAGGTGAAGTGGTCAAAATACATGCATCAGGTCGTACTGACGCTGGAGTGCATGCTATTGGACAGGTTTTTCATTTTCATACTGAATCCATGATTCCGATTGATCGCTGGTGTATGGCGCTGAATGGCAGACTGCCTGAGGACATCATACTCACCGATGCTTACGAAGTTCCGCTTGAGTTCCATTCCAGACGTTCTGCCAAGAGAAAAACCTATCGTTACACCATTAATGCCAATCAGTTTCTCGATCTATTTAATAGACGGACGCAGCTGCATCATCCAGGTAAGCTGGATATCCAAGCGATGCGGGAGAGTCTCCCATACTTGCTTGGGACTCATGACTTTACCTCTTTCGCCTCTCGGCACTCCACCAAGCAATCTCATATCAGGACACTGTATGAGGCAGAGCTGAAGGTCGATACTTCCATGAGCCGGAAAGGTCACCCGAGAGATCAAGGTGTTATACATCTGTTTATTACGGGAAACGGCTTCTTGCAGCATATGGTACGTATTATTGTCGGCACGTTGCTGGAGGTCGGAGAAGGGAAGCGTAAGCCAGAAGACATGAAAATGATCTTGGAGGCAGAGGATCGGTCTGCAGCAGGTCCTACAGCAGTTAGCAAAGGGCTGATGCTGTGGAATGTGGAGTATGAGGATTTCTAAAAAAAACCTCGGATAAATGCCTTGCGAACTGGACTGCAATCGTGTAATATATAAGTTGTGTTTTCTTAATGGCTTTCCCACAGCCCCAATTAAGTGAACAACCAAATGTAACACCAATCCATCATAAACAAACAGTTAAACTTAACGAATATAAAAGACTAACATTTATGCGTATTATGAACGCGAACATTTGAAGGAGGATCTTTTCATGCGTACCACTTATATGGCGAAGCCTAATGAAGTTGAGCGTAATTGGCACATCATCGATGCTGAAGGCAAAACGCTCGGCCGTTTGGCAAGCGAAGCTGCGGCTTTGATTCGCGGTAAACACAAGCCACAATTCACTCCACATGTTGACACTGGCGATTTCGTTGTTGTTATCAATGCAGAGAAAATTGTTCTTACTGGTAAGAAAATGGAGAACAAAAACTACTACCGTCACTCTATGCACCCAGGTGGACTGAAAGTCACTCCTGCTAAAGAAATGGTTAAGAACAAGCCTGAACGTATGATCGAACTCGCTGTACACGGCATGCTTCCTAAGACTCGTATGGGTAACCAAATGAAACTTAGACTGAAAGCATACGCTGGCGCTGAACATCCACATGCAGCACAAAAACCTGAAGTTTACGAACTTCGCGGATAATTAAAAGGAGGACAGTTTCATGGCACAAGTACAATACTATGGGACAGGTCGTCGTAAACATTCGGTAGCACGTGTTCGCCTTGTACCGGGTGAAGGACGCATTGTCATTAACAAACGCGACATCAACGATTATTTCGGCGGTTTGGAAACACTCAAACTGATCGTTAAACAACCACTTGAACTGACTGAAACTTTGGGTAACTACGATGTTCTCGTAATCGCTCATGGTGGTGGTATCACTGGTCAAGCAGGCGCAATCCGTCACGGTATCTCCCGTGCACTTCTGAAAGCTGACCCAGAATACCGTCCAGGTCTGAAAAAAGCAGGCTTCCTGACTCGTGACCCACGTATGAAAGAACGTAAAAAATACGGTCTCAAAGCCGCTCGTCGTGCACCACAGTTCTCGAAACGTTAATATTATCTTGGACTTTCAAGATTACAGCCTCTGGCCATCAGGTCAGAGGTTTTTTATTTTACTTTGCCTATCCTTCTCTAAAGTGTCCGCGCTTATATTCTTTAGTAGCGCATTAGAACAACTTCCTCAATCCCATCCTATGCCATTGCTGCAACCTTCTGAAGGACGTCATCGTTTAGAGTACAAGAAGGAATCCTCTTCTTATAACAACTTAATTTAATTAGAAGGCAGGTTATAACGATGCGACGATTGAATAAAAATGTGATTGGGTTCATGGCGGTTTCTTTAGCTATTACATTAGGTAGTGGCTTAACGTATGCAAATGTCGGCTTCACGGATATTCAAGGTACATATGGGGAAGCGGAGATCCGTTCCTTACAGGAAAGAAGTATCGTCAGAGGGATAGGGAACGGGGAATTTAAGCCTGAGTC
Source organism: Paenibacillus sp. PDC88 (assembly GCF_900106725.1). NCBI lineage: Bacteria > Bacillati > Bacillota > Bacilli > Caryophanales > Paenibacillaceae > Paenibacillus > Paenibacillus sp. PDC88. Next base: position 55,185 of record NZ_FNNT01000015.1, read on the forward strand.
CTCCTTATCGACTGCTGAGGCTGTACAATTGATTGCAGGAGGTCTTAAGTCGATTTCTAGCGACAAGAAGGAAGAGCTTAAGTTGGAAGGCGAGACAGTTGAAATGTATAGTGAGGTATGGCTTGAAGGCTGGTATGCAGATGCATTCATAGACTTTAATGACAATGGCCTTTCGGTTCCTGCGGAGCTGACACCATCATCCTCAATAACCAAGGAGCAATATACGGCATTACTCATAGATATGATCGAGAAATACGCCGGTTTGCCGCTGATCAATATCAAGCCTGAGGAAATCTCAGATGCAGATGACATCACACCTGCTTACCAAGGCGCCATTCAGCGCTCATTAGTTTGGGATATTACAGAGCTGGATGATAAGCTTAACTTTTCTCCGAGAGCGGAGATTACACGGGCAGAGGCTTCGGTTATGCTCTTCCATGCACTGGAGTTTTTGAGCAAGCATCCTTATAGGCACTAAATGTACAGTGAAACACGAATCTTCATCGTTTTACCTTAGAAATTGTAAAAGGCTTGTTCTTCTTTAAAGTTAAACTAAACAGACAATGCATTGGGTATTCTTCGGAGCTGCCCGTGTCTACTTCTGAATGGTCACTTTACTAACGAAGAACAGGCTTTTTTTGCATACTTTTTATCAAAAACAAATAAAGTTTCAAAAAAACCTTAAATTCTTAGTAAAAAAGTTGGATTTAGCATTGACTTTCTCCTGGTAAGATTTATACTTAATTGTAATTCATATCTAAATTGTAGGTTTTAATGTAAGGTAGTACACATATGGGAGGCAAGTACAAATGAATTTGTTAGAAAAAGAAGAATTGGCTAGAGTTAAAGCGATCGAGCTCGAGGATGCAACGCCGGAGGATATTATTCGTTTTGCTGTTGAGACATTTCCGAACATCACATTTGCTTGCAGTTTTGGTGCCGAAGATGTTGTCTTGGTTGATATGCTTCAAAAAATCAGTCCTAAATCAGACATATTTTATCTAGATACAGATTTTCATTTTAAAGAAACATATGAGACACGGGATCGTCTTGTAGCTCGTTATCATATTGATTTTGTCAGAGTATCACCAAAGATTACACCCGAAGAGCAAGCGCAGGAGCATGGTGCAGAGCTGTGGAAGTCTGATCCGAATGCATGCTGCAACATTAGAAAGGTAGAGCCTTTGACACGTATCCTATCTCAATATGATGCATGGATTACCGGAATTCGTCGTGACCAGGCACCTACTCGCGCAAATGCAAAGAAAGTAGAGTACGATACGAAATTTGGCCTAATGAAATTCAATCCGATTGCGGGCTGGACGAACGAGGATGTATGGAACTATATTCGGGAGAACAATCTGATCTATAATCCGCTCCATGATCAAAATTACCCAAGTATAGGATGCGAATATTGCACTAGACAGGTAATGCCGGGAGAAGATCCCCGAGCAGGACGCTGGTCAGGTAATGATAAAACGGAGTGTGGATTGCACAAATAAGCGATTCAATTTATTAAATTTAAATAGCTTGCGTAACTTCAAATCATCGTTATAGACAATCGCTCATAAGGAGATGGGTTCATGGCTGCGATATTGCCTCATGGTGGAACACTAGTTAATCGGATTGTAACAGGTGCAGAGCGAGAAGAACAGCTCAAGCAAGCTAAGGAGCTAAGACAGCTGCCCATTACCAATTGGACCATATCGGATTTGGATTTGATTGGTGTGGGTGCATTTTCTCCGTTGACCGGGTTTTTAAATGAAGAGGATTATCAGTCTGTAGTTCATAACATGCGACTTGCAAATGGTACGGTGTGGAGCATTCCGATTACACTTGATGTGAATCCCGAGTATGCAGCATCGTTTGAAATCGGTGAGGTCATTGCTCTAGTAGGTCAGGAAGATAGTGTGATCTATGGGACGCTGACTGTGGAAAGTGTGTATAAGGCAGATCATGAGGTTGAAGCAGTAAAAGTCTATAAAACAAATGATAAAGAACATCCTGGTGTGAAAAAGCTGTTTGAACGCCATACAACTTACGTAGGCGGTTCGATTCAAGTGTTGAATCGTAAGCAGCCAGCGAAGTTCGAAGAATTTTATTATGATCCGGCAGAGACACGTGAACAGTTTGAAGCCAAAGGCTGGAAGACAGTGGTAGGGTTTCAAACACGTAATCCTGTTCACCGTGCACATGAATATATTCAGAAGAGTGCGATGGAGATTGTGGATGCTCTGTTCCTTAATCCACTTGTTGGTGAAACGAAGTCAGATGATGTGCCGGCGGATGTCCGTATGAAGAGTTATCTGGTTCTGCTCGAGAATTACTATCCGGCGAATCGGACTTTCCTGGGTGTATTTCCGGCAGCGATGCGTTATGCAGGTCCGAGGGAAGCGATCTTCCATGCGATGGTCCGCAAGAACTATGGCTGTACTCATTTTATCGTTGGCCGTGATCATGCAGGGGTAGGCGATTATTATGGTACCTATGAGGCCCAGGAGATCTTCACTAATTTTACAGCTGAGGAGCTTGGGATTACTCCGCTATTCTTCGAACACAGCTTCTTCTGTACGAAATGCGGAAATATGGCCTCCAGCAAGACTTGCCCGCATGGCAAAGAGGACCATTTAACATTGTCGGGTACGAAAGTAAGAGGGCTCCTGAGAGAGGGACAATGCCCGCCGCCGGAATTTACGCGCCCGGAAGTAGCGGAAGTGCTGATTGAGGGTATGACGGAGCAGCAGGTAACCACATAATTTAGGTTTGTCCTTATATAAATGAATATTTGTCCACCTCGTCCCATATAGATCATTATGGTCAGTTTGGATCGGAGGTGGCTTTTTTATGCGAAAAAAACGTTCGAATAAGCTCTTGGTGTGGATTCATGTTCGAACCATGAAGAGAGTCCTGCTGGGAGCTCTTCTGCTGGCTCTATTTGTCTGTATCGCTATATATGAGGTACCGGCATCTAAAACGTGGAATTATTGGAGCCTGCCGTTGTCAGGGAAGGTCATTGCTCTGGATGCAGGGCACGGTGGTCCAGACGGGGGAGCCGTGAGCAAGCAAGGGGTTATTGAGAAAGATATCAATTTAGCTGTAGCCTTGTATTTACGGGACTATTTGCAGCAAGCAGGTGCTACTGTGGTCATGACCAGAGAAACAGATGTCGACCTCGCTCCTGAAGATACCAAGGGATATTCCAAACGAAAAACAGAGGATCTGAAGCAGCGTGTAAGAATGATTGAGGATAAGCAGGTGGATATGTTTATTAGCATTCACATGAACAGCATCCCTTCTAATCGCTGGAGCGGAGCACAGGTATTCTATTACCCGAATCATGAAGATAATCCAAACTTTGCTGCACTCATTCAGGACGAGATTAGACGAAACCTAGAGAATACAGATCGAATCGCAAAAACTGTTAACACCGTATATATGCTTCAAGCATTAAAAATGCCGTCTGTGCTTGTTGAGGTGGGCTTTCTGTCACATCCCGAAGAATCCAGACTACTGGCAGAGGATGAGTATCAGCGTAAGGTAGCAGCATCTGTCTACAAAGGAATTTTGAGATATGCCTCAGGGGAAAAAATGAAAAACTAAAATAATGCACCTCAGAGTGTTATAATAGATCTGTACTTGTATAAAAGGAATACATGCCAATAGATAAAGCTGAGGTGCTATCATCATGTTATCAAGAGACCAAGTGCTGGAATTATTATCTGACATTCAGGAGCCTGTGAGCGGACTTCGGTATGCAGATCTGAACTTTATTCGCGATATCATGGTTAAAGAGGATCGAACCCATTTGACCATGATTTGTTTGACTGAAGATGAAAACGTTCGCAGAACGCTTAAAGATCAGGTAGCCTCTGTACTGCGTCAGGCAGGAGTGAATGAAGTCCATGTGCGGCTTCGCAATGCTTCAGACATGGAGCGAGAAGGCGCGTTAGGGGATAGCAAGAAGAGGAATACAGAAGCAGCAGAACCAACTGATGAAGAAGTGCTGGTCAAAGGACACGCTGCAGGGATGGAGAATAACGATCTCCTAGATCCTGCGTCAGGAGTTCAGTTTATCGCCATTGCAAGCGGCAAAGGCGGAGTCGGCAAATCGACGGTTTCCGTAAACCTGGCTGCTGCCCTCGCGAGGCAGGGGAAGAGAGTAGGAATCATTGACGCGGATATTTACGGCTTCAGCGTTCCCGACATGATGGGGATTGAAGAGGGGCCTGCAGTGGTGGATGGAGCAATTCAGCCTGTGGAGCGTTTCGGTGTCAAAGTGATGTCTATGGGCTTTTTCGTTCAAGAGAACAGTCCAGTTGTCTGGAGAGGGCCGATGCTGGGGAAAATGCTGAGACAGTTCTTCAGTGATGTGAATTGGGGGAGTCTTGATTATATGATCCTTGATTTGCCTCCAGGTACAGGAGACATTGCACTGGATGTACATCAAATGATACCGCAAAGCAAAGAGATTATTGTAACGACACCCCATGCTACAGCAGCCTTTGTTGCGGCGCGAGCTGGAGCGATGGCGATACAGACGCAGCATGAGATTCTGGGCGTAATCGAAAATATGGCTTATTATCAATGCGGATCCTGTGGAGAGAAAGATTATGTGTTCGGAAGAGGCGGCGGGGGGCGGTTAGCCGAAAGCCTGCATACGGAATTGCTCGCCCAAATTCCACTCGGTAATCCGGATAATCACATTTCTGAGCCTGATTTCTCTCCATCGGTTTATAAGGATCATACAGAGATCGGACAAATGTATAATGATGTTGCAGCAGCGATTATTGATAAGACAACTGTTGAATAGAAATATTGAATAAAAAAACCAAGCCGCACTGATGTCATAGGCCGTCTTATGGACGAGCTAATGCCATGATTGGCTTGGCTTTTTTTATTAGGTTAAGACTCAAATAGGGTTAACTGCTGCCACCAGATCCGCTTTCTCCGCCTTCGCCGCCGCTTTCATTCCCGCCTTCACCACCGCCGCCGCCTTCGCCGCCGCCACCTTCGCCTTGAGCTCCCCCAGCGCCTTCACTTTGTTTAGGCTGCAGCTCCTCTTTGACAACGGCCTGCAGCAGCTCCATAACTTCCATACGGAAGAGTGGATTCTGCATAGCTTCCTGCATGACACTCATCGTCTGTTTGCGATAATCAGCACTTTGAGTGAGCTCCAGCATCATTTTTTGCATTTCAGGAGATTTCAGCATATCCTCCATCGACTTTTGGTACGTAGGGTCCTTAATAAGCTCCATGTGAATTTGCTTGCTCTGGGCGTTAACCACCTTGGCAAATTCTCCTGCAAATTTCGGGTCCTTCATGATCTCTTCAAATTCCTTCTTGTACTCAGGGGAGGAGAGGGTGTCTTTGACCGCAAGACGAATATCCTCACTTGATCCGCCTGAAGTAAGCATTCGAATACCAAAGCTTCCTGAAGCAGAGCCTCCGCCTGATCCTGAACCCGATCCGCCTCCGGATCCTGATTCTTCTTCCGAACCGCCCTCACCGCCGCCGCTTCCTGTACTGCTTTGACCAAGAAGGGCTTCCTCCATTGCTTTTTTACCTTCATCGCTTTTCAAAATATCAACGACCATCGTCTTCATTTCTTTATAACTGCCGCCTTGGGATCCAGAGCTTTGATCAGACCCGCATCCGGATAAAAGGGTGGCCATACCGCCTACCAAACACAAGTAACGTAAATTATGCCATTTCACGCGCCTCACAGCCCCTTTTTAAGATACTGATTGTAGTATGAGGGGAATACACGATAATTATGTCCGATAAGCCATGGTTTTTTATTGAGAAGGTTGGTAAAATAAAGACTCGGAGGTGGAAAAGGTTTGAATTTAAGGAAATGGTTTTATTTATTTTGGCGAACCTTATGTGTCGGGGGAATTGCTTCACTGATTACAGGCTTTATTCTTACGACCGGTGATTATGTATCCTCAGGAACAGCGGATTATCTTTTGTATCTGGTTATTCTGTTCGGCTCGGGCATGATGATCAGCTTGTACTCACAGCTTGGTTTTTTTGCTTATTTGATCTTGAACTATATGGGACGAGGCACCTTTTCTCAAAAAACATGGACTTATATTCAGCTTGCCTTAACAGCCCTTGCCTTGCTCGAATTAATGTTTTTCCGGATATTCATGAACGAAGGAAATGGAGCATCGGACCTTATCCTCGGCATCATTATTCTATTGACCGCTGTTGTAACCGCTTATTTTAAAGTGAGAGCTACCAATAATCATGCCCTTATACCGACATTATTTTTCATGATTGCATTGACAATTGTTGAGACAATCGGAGTGCTTAGCATAGGGGATCATTCAGCTACTGCCTTTACCGTTATTCCACTTCTGGCCTGCAATACATATCAAATTCTAATGCTGCACCGCATTGCACCAGCGTCAAGTGACGCATCAAGCAATCATACGGCAGACAGTAAGCCGGTCGGAGGGAAGACATCAAGCATGAATACGTCTGTAAATTGAAAAAAATGCCAAAGAGCTAACCGGGGTTAGCTCTTTTATTTTATATTCAAGTGTTCATCTGCCGATCACTAGGTCGAGCAAATTATTGCAAAAATAGAGCAGCAGTGTTAAAGCTGTGTATCGTTCATCGCTTGATCGCGTACTTCGGCACCTTTAACATTAGATTGATTGATCAATTCGGATACAGTAACGAACTCATATCCTTTTTGACGTAGCTGCTCGATAATTTGAGGAAGGGCTTCATGGGTTTGTTTAACAGAATCACTGGCATGCAGGAGTACAATATCTCCAGGATGAGCTTTACTTACAACACGATCTACGATTTGGTCGACGCCAGGGTTCTTCCAATCCAGGGAATCGGTGTCCCACTGAACCACTTGATAATTCAAAGTATCAGCGATACGAAGGACTCGTTTATCAAAATCACCGTTTGGCAAACGAATTAAGCTCGGTTCTTTTCCGGATACTTCGGTTAAAATACTATGTGCTGTTGAAATCTGCTTGCGAATTTCTTCATCCGTCAGACTGCTGTAATTGACATGCTTGTGACCATGGCTTCCAATTTCATAACCTGCGTCCTTTATGGAAGCTACGATCTCAGGATGGGTTTTACTCCAGGGAGAGGATAGGAAGAAGGTAGCCCTCTGGACATTTTGCTCCTCCAGTACTTTGAGAATAGGTTCTGTTCGCTTGTCACCCCAGCTGATATCAAATGTAAGAGCGATCACTTTCTTCTCCGTAGGTACACTGTATACAGCTGCAGGAGCTCCGCCTTCGGAGAACACGGAAATATCCTCTGTTTCAATATAGATGATCCCGAGTGTAAAGATTGCAGCGGCGAACACGATGAGGAACCTTTTGATTTTTCTCCCGTTTAATACATAGAAATATGAGTTCATGTCATTGCTCCTCCCATTAGCAGGCTCGTTTACTTTTATGTGTATGCTCGTACCTTGTACATATGACTAGTACGTACTATCAAAGATCTGATAGCTAAATGGGTTGGTTTAATTTCTAAGGAAGAGGGTAATAAGAAGATGTTTCGTTTTCAAACCTTTTTAATGGATGCTCGATCAATATCTCGATACATACTCGTAGCAACACTGATCTTTATAGGTGGTGGAGTGCTCGGTTGGATGAGTACAGGAGTTCTGCAGGATATCATGCTTCAGCAAATCAGTGGACTTAGCGAGATCAGCAACGAGCTGCGGCAAAGTGAGAATGTCCAGTGGAGCTTTTTCACGTTTATTTTTTTCAATAATGCCATAAAAGGTGTGCTTGTCATCTTTGCAGGAGCACTCGGCGGAATTATCCCCGTAATCTTCTTAATCATAAATGGCGGAGTGCTAGGCTTCTTGTTGCATGCAGCATGGCAGCAGGGAATTAGCTATTACGAGGTCGTAGTAAAAGGTTTGCTGCCACATGGCATTATCGAAATTCCAGCCATTATTATTGCTTGTGCCTTTGGACTGAAGCTCGGTGTAATGATATATAAGGCGCTGGGTGAAATCGGTATGGAAACAAGCACGAGATCCATTAGACTAGGTGCATATATGAGACAGACGGCGACCGCATCCTTATGGATTGTAATACTTTTGTTTATTGCTGCTATTATAGAGAGCACATTGACATACTTCTTGGTACAGTAAAAAATTTTTCGGCTATGATTCATAAATTTCCCAAAACTTGAGCATAACAATAAAACATCTTGTTAGTCAGACAAATAAAGTAGATGAAGGAGAAGTTCGATGCTCGGAATGCTGTTTAATGAAAAAGAATGTAAAGAACTCGATTACGTCCTAAGAAAAGAACTTGATGAGATGTTATTGGATCTTGGTGATTCAAGATTAGATCATGACATCCGTTACGCCATTGCAAACCGTTATAAGACAGTTTTCCGAATGTACGCACGTTTTGCACCAGCGAAGGAGTTATCCAAATATGCGCGGAACGGGCGGTTTCCACAGATCAAGTAAACGAATAAACTGATATAGAACCTCTCTAGTAATAGGGAGGTTTATTATTTTGCGTGAACTTTTTAATATGTATTTTGTGTTCAGTAGAAGTTAACAAATTGTTATATGAATTCGGAATAGTATCGTTAAATTTTTTTTATAAAACAGTTGACCTATTGAGTTATAATATGATAAATTATAACTCGTTCCTTTTTAGTAAGTTGTCTCTGCAATAGAGACGAAGCGAGATGGTAAAAAACTTCTTCAAAAAAAGTCTTGCATTACTGAATCGGATGTGATACATTATAAAAGTCGCCGCTGAAATTGAGCGACGGCGAGAAAATGAAAGATTTGATCTTTGAAAACTGAACAACGAGTGAGCAGAATTTTGCAACTGCAAAATTCTAAACGCGAGGTTATGGTACAAGTCGTCAGACGGTATGATAACCGAGCAAAATAAAGAGGACATTACGTTCTCGTCAGTTTTTCTAAATGAGCTTAATCGCTCTTTCAATATTTTGAAGGTTGGATATTTTCTCGAAGCGATTCGAAGGGTGTTCAGCTCGATAAATCCTTATTGGAGAGTTTGATCCTGGCTCAGGACGAACGCTGGCGGCGTGCCTAATACATGCAAGTCGAGCGGAGTCAATGAGAAGCTTGCTTCTCTGAGACTTAGCGGCGGACGGGTGAGTAACACGTAGGTAACCTGCCCATAAGACTGGGATAACTACCGGAAACGGTAGCTAATACCGGATAGGTTCTTCTC
>NZ_FNNT01000018.1:0-50082 GCF_900106725.1 Paenibacillus sp. PDC88
AAAGAACGATTTGCTGGAAAATTTCAAGGAATCTCTCCAGCCCCTACGGGGCTGGAAGCTGAAAGAAAAGAGCTTTCAAAAGATACTATACGAGGGAGAGGGATAAACCATGATTGGCAAAAAAATCTGGACGGCAGGTTTGCTGTCCCTAATGATCCTTGCGACTGCAGCGTGCGGAAGCTCTACGACAAATACGGAGGGCGGATCGACAAGCGCCGCGGGCTCCGCAGACGCGGCCGCATCCGGCGAAAAGACCAAAATTACGTTCTACAGCTACAACCTGGCGACGGCGGGCCAGAAGGACGGCACGCAAAAGCTGATCGACGAGTTTGAAGCGGCCAACCCGGATATCGACGTGGAAGGCATTCCGGTCGCCCCGTACGATATCAACGCCAAAGTGCAGGCCGACATTGCGGCCGGATCGCCTCCGGACGTCGCGCAGCTCGTGTTTGACGGCCTGGACTTCGTCGCGAACAATTTCGGCGCGAAACCGCTGGAGGACATCGTTCCCGCGGATGAGCTGGCGCAAACTTTTGAAGGTTTTTCGCCAAATGGCCTGAAGCTGGGGCAGCTGAACGGGAAAACTTACGGCCTGCCGTTTACGTTCAGTACGCCGGTCCTGTTCTACAATGCCAAATTGTTCGAGGAAGCCGGACTCGATCCGCAGCAGCCTCCGGCCACTTGGGCCGAAGTGAAAGAATACGGTCTGCAAATCGCCGAGAAGACGGGCGCAACCGGCGTGCACATCGGCGGCTCGGTCGGCGGCGACTGGATCGTTCAGGCGTTGATCGGCAGCAACGGCGGCAAAGTGCTCTCCGACGACCGCAAGACGATCGAATTCGGCAGCGAAGAAGCGATCGGCGCGGTTCAGATGTGGCAGGACATGGTGACGAGCGGAGCGATGGGCAAATTGAACGACAACGAAGTGATAGAGGCGTTCAGCCAAGGTCAGGTCGGCATGCTGCTCTACACCAGTGCCTTTCAAAGCTCGTTCCTGACGGCGGCCGAAGCCGGCGGCTGGGAGCTGAAGGCGGCCGCGATGCCTTCCTTCGACGGCAAGCCGACGACCCCGGTCAACTCGGGCAGCGCGTTGTTCATTTTGTCCCAAGATGAAGCGAAGCAGCAGGCGGCGTGGAAATTCCTCAAATTCGTCACCAGCGAGCGCGGCTATACGATCATCACTTCGGAAATCGGCTATTTGCCGCTGCGTCCGGCGATTGTCGACGACCCGCAATACCTGAAAGACTGGGTGGAACAAAACCCGCTCATCAAACCGAACTTGGAACAGCTCGAACATCTTAAGCCGTGGGTATCCTATCCGGGCCCGAACTGGTACCAGATTGAAACGATTTTGCTCGAAGCCGTGCAAAAGTCCATCCAATCGACCGATGATGTCTCGACGATTATGAAAGAAGCGGCAGCCCGGGCGCAATCGCTCGTGCAATAAGCTCCGGTTTTCCAAAAGCAATGAAAGGAGAACGTTTAACGTGAACTACGATACGGCGACTTCGGCTATGCCGAAATCGAACGCAACACCGAAAACGCAGGCCCAAAAACATCGCAAAGCGTTAAGCGTCCGCGTAAGAGGCTTCAAGCCTTACCTGTATTTGCTGCCGGTCGTGCTGTCGTTAGGGTTTTGGGTTTACCGGCCGCTGATCCAAACGTTCCAGCTCAGTTTCTATCAATGGAATCTGCTGCCGACCTCGCCGAAAACGTACGTCGGCTGGCAGAACTTCAAGAACCTGTTGACGCTGCCGGAGATGGGGAAGGCGCTGACCAACACGCTCATTTATACGATCGGCGTCATCCCGTTTTCTTTGATATTGCCGCTGATCATCGCGATATTTACGGACAGCATCGGGGGACGTGCCCGCAATGTTTACCGGGCGCTGATTTTCGTGCCGATGATCATGGCTCCGGTTGCCGTTTCCTCGGTATGGCGCTGGATTATGCACCCGACGAACGGTATTTTGAACCAGGCGCTCCTATGGCTCGGGCTTGACGAGCCGATTCCGTTTTTCACCGATGAGCGGTTGGCGATTTATTCCATTACGTTCATTACCGGTTGGAAGCTGATCGGCTTCAGCACGCTGATTTTCTCCGCGGCGCTGACCGGAGTCAACAAGGAATATTATGAAGCGGCCAAAATCGACCGCGCGAACCGCTGGCAGATTCTCCGCCACATTACGCTGCCGCTGCTGTCCCCGTCGATCCTGTTTATGGCCATGCTCAGCATTTTGTTCGCCTCGGAATGGAGTTTCTCGTATGTCAACGTGTTGACGCAAGGCGGCCCGCTTGGTTCGACGACGAATATTTATTATTTGCTGTGGCAATACGGCTTCCAAACGTTTGCCGTCGGCTGGAGCTCCGCGGCGGCGGTCGTCCTGTTCATCGGCTTCGGCCTGATCGCTTTAGGTTTCATGAAACTGTCCAAACGTCTGTCGTTCTTTGACGATTAGGAGGTAGCAACCATGAATAAGAAAACCTTGAAACCCTCCGCCATCGGCCAGCATGCCGTGTTGATTGTCTTATGTTTCCTGTCCGTATTTCCTTTATACTGGATGATCAATACTTCGCTTAAACCGGCGGGAGAAGTGTTCTCGGCGAGCCTATGGCCCAAAACTTGGACGCTCGACAACTATATAGACGCCTGGAACGCGGTCCCGATGGGACGGATGATCGGCAATTCCCTGCTGGTCGCCATCGCCCAAACGTTAACCCAGCTCATTTCCAGCATCCTTGCCGCCTACGCGTTTACCCGCTGGAATTTCCGCGGCAGCGCCATCATTTACGGGTTGATCGGATTAACCTGGCTCGTTCCTTTCCAGGTGATCATGATTCCGAACTACGTCGTGATCAGCAACATGGGCTGGAAGGATACGCTCACGGGGCTGATTGTGCCGAATATCGCCTCGGCGTTTGCGGTGATCCAGTTGTACAACGCCTTCAAGGCGTTCCCCAAAACGCTGATCGAAGCCGCGCACCTGGACGGGGCATCTGATTGGAGCGTGCTGTGGCGCACCATCGTCCCGAATTTGAAGGCTCCGATCGCCTCCATCGCTATTTTGCAGTTCATTATGGCGTGGAACGACTACTTCTGGCCGCTGCTCGTGACGAATAAGCTGGAAAATTCCACGATGCAAAAAGGGCTGCAAATGTTCATGTCCTCGGAAGCGAATTTGTGGGGGCCGTTGATGGCTGCAACGACGATCGCTTGTTTACCTATACTCATCATTTATTTGCTGCTGCAAAGACAAATCATCGACTCCTTTGTGAAAGGCGGTTTACGCTAATGTCTTCATTAACTCATTCCTTCGAAAGACGCCTGCAGCTTACGGGCGCATATAACGTCCGGGATCTCGGGGGCTACCTGACCCGGGACGGACAAACGACCCGGTGGGGGCGGTTTTTCCGCGCCGACGGGCTGCACAGGCTGACGGAGAACGACCGGAAAACGCTGCTTGAGAAGGGCGTTGGCACCGTCATCGATTTGCGGCATGAATATGAAGTGAGCGAATTCAAGAACGTGTTTACCGATTCGCAGGAAGTCGCTTATCATAACGTGAGCCTAATCAATCCGGCGACGACGGAACGGCAGGATATTAATAGCCTCGGAGAGCTGTATGTCGAGATGCTGGATCACGTGCAGCCGCAGCTGCTCCGCGTCTTCCGGCTGCTGGCGGCGGAGGACGGACAGGCGGCATTGTTCCACTGCTCGGCAGGCAAGGACCGCACCGGCGTGACGGCGGCGCTATTGCTGGACTTGGCGGGCGTCCCGGAAGATACGATTATCGCCGACTACGCTCTGACCGGGGAGTGCATCGCGCCGATGATCGAAGAGCTGCGTAAAGGCAAGCCTGACAGCGTGCCGTCCGAAAGCTTCGAAAAATTCCTGGGCAGCGATCCCGCGAATATGGCCATGATGCTGGAGCATTTAGATGCGAAATACGGCGGGGCGGAGAGTTACCTGGCATCGATCGGCTTGACGATACAGGAGATCGACGCGCTTCGGAGCAAGTTGCTGGAGGAGATTTAGTTCTTCTTGGCGCCATCCGGGCGTCGTTCGTTTGGGAAAGCATATGGATTTATCTAAAGCTGAGAGCAGAGCGGATTATTCCGCAGCCTCAGCTTTTTTGCCGAACGGAGGCGAAATTGAAAAGAATTTGTCGAGAAATCGTCCAGATGACTGTGCGAGGATATTAAAATGACGTCTGATCGTATCTCGGTTTGTATGTTTTTGTTGAGGAACTGTTGAGTTCTCAAGCTTAAAATCAAGATGCGCAATTTTGAAACTTTCGCGAGATCTCTGATTATCGCAGGCAGTACCATCAAAAACAGCAAATACGGGTGATTTTATGGATAGCAGTATGAATGGTGGAATGTTCAATCAAAACGTCTTGGATGCGCTGATCGAACCGGCTTTCGTGATTAACGAGCGAAACGTGATCCTGGCCGTCAATAACTCCTGGCTTGCTATGCCTGTTCATGGGGGAGAGCGCCTGCCGGTTTATCCCGGCGTGAAGTTGCAAGCTCTGTATCTGGAGCATTCTTCGTTCCTGACTGGAGCCAGCCGGGTACTCGCAGGCGAGCTTCCGCTTTATCAGGAGGAGCGGAAGTTTGAGGCGAAGGGAGTGGATGTTGAGTCGCAGCGCCGATTGCACGGTTTCGCAAAATAGATTAAACCTCATGGAGTGAAAATTGGAAATTTTGGGGGGTGTTTCTCAATAAATTTGTCAAAAAACGTAGTTAAGCATTTTGGCATGAACTACTCACCTATGACTATTTCACGAGTGCGCCGTTCACTCAATCCATACTTTTTCGCTAACTCCTTGACACTCCCGCCAGTGTATTCTTTCTTCATTTTGTAATCTCGTATAATCCGTAGAAAGTATTTGCCGGATGGAATGTATATGTTGTCCCCTTTAGAATAATCGCCCAGCTTGACGAGGTTCTCAACGCCAATCAGTTCCGCGATAGGCCGGTATCTTTCCGGCACATCATCCGGGGTTAAATCTGCAATCCATTGATCCTTCAAACTTATCACTTCCCCTGCCATTGATTAAAAATGAGTATGCAGGAGGTGTTGCCGCCCTCCTGCATCATGGTCATTCCTTGTTCAGAACGTGCCGAATTTGCCGCTCGCTTAATCTGTATTTCCGACCTAATTCTGTCACGTTTTTACCGTTATATTCCTTCCTGATTCTCTGATCCCGCAGAGGCATTATCAGCACATTCGTTGTCGGTAGATAGACGTTACTCCCTCCATAGAAGGAACACAGTTCCAAAAAAGCTTTGACCCCAACCACTTCAACCAGTGGATGAAGCCGTTCAGGGATATACTCATTGGTCAGTTCTTCCGTCCATTCTTCTAATTTTTCCACAATATCACCTCGTTACCATAAGACTTTATATGCTGGCCGCTGTATGTGAATCAAGCGCTCCAGCGATTTCATATGCAATGTCATCTGCAATGTCCTTGGCTATTTTTGATCCGTTACGTCGAATTGTTTCCAGGACATTTTGGTCATCAGACCGCAGCTCGAAAGTCACGTTCACATCGCCCAAGGTGATGCCGCCGACATTCACGCTTGGCCGCATATCCAGAGCGCCAACACGACCAAGAGATGGGGAATCGAGGCGAACAGGCGAGCCTCCCACGAATCCGCCCTGGGCGTAAGGGGTAGCTCCCAACAGTTGCTCGGCCTGCTGCCAAAGTTCCAGCCCACGGCCACGCATTGCCGCCGAGAGGGGAATAATAACTTCCGGGCCAGCCTCGCCCACAAGACCTAAATGTGGCCTGGTAATCATGCCGCCACGGGCGTAAGCTTTCGCGCCTCCAGCAGCTTGCTGTCCGGCCTCTCGGCCTTCCTTGAACGCGCCGCCGACCTTATCCCAAAACTTGCCCCAGCCGCCTTTGATGCTTTCCCAGGCGCTGGATGCCCAGCCCTTGACGTTGTCCCACTTGGCATTCCACCATTCGCCATTAAATAACGTATCGTTAATCGTATCGCGGGCGCTGTTCCAAATGTCCTTGGCGCTTTCCCAAGTGGTTGCAGCCCAATCCTTCACGCCGTTCCACTTTTCGACCCACCATTCGCCGTTGAACACCGTCTCGCCGATGGTTTCGCGGGTATTATTCCAAATATCCTTGGCGCTCTCCCAGGTGTTAGCCGCCCAGTCTTTCACGCCGTTCCATTTCTCATTCCACCATTCACCGTTGAACAGGGTTTCCCCGATATATCCGACAGCGAAGCCTACACCTCTAGCAATGGCTTGTGGGCCAGTATCGGAAATCCATGTCCAGGTGGCCGATGCACCATCTTTCAGCGAAGGCCAAAGCGTGGAGCTAAACCAGCGGGAAATGTCTTCGCCCTTGCTGCCGATCCAGTCGCCTATCGCGCCTCCGCCCAGACCTCCGAGGATGCCGCCAATCAAACCGCCAACGGCGGTTCCTAGCCCCGGAACGACAGAACCGATAGCAGCACCGCCAGCCGCTCCGGCAGCAAAACCGCCCCAGCCGCCGACCGTTCCGCCGATAGCGCGGTTCCGCTCGGTTCCGGCATTAGCGGACGCAATGCTTGCTACGTCTAAACCGACAGAAAGGGGGATTGCCAGCTTGCCAACCGTGCGGGACAGGAGACCAAGACCTCGACCGCCGCCTTTCGGAATCAACTTTTGCCACCAGTGGGATTTAGATGATGGCGCAGCAGAAAATGCTTGTTCCAATTCATTGAATCGCGAGAGTTGTCCGGCGTTTGCCATGCGCACCACTTCATCACGGCTATGAACCCGATCCAGTGGTATGTTATTCCAAAACCGTTTCCCCGCAGCCTGATAGTTCTGCGGCAAGTTTGCTGCTGGGCCAGTGGATGGAGGGACGGCTGTCGTTCCCTTGGGGTCGCTGAACCAGCGTCGATACCAAGGGGAACGCGTGGCCGTATCGGCTGCGGTAGCTGTTGTCCGAGCCGCTGATGCCGTTGCGACCTCCGCAGCGGCAGAACCCCCTCTTACACGCTGAATGACCGATTTGGTCACTTTGTACGGACCTCTCAGCATTCTCGTAATTTTCGTGAGCATCCAGGCATCGAATAAGAGAGCGAGGGCTTGTCCTGTTCCGCTTTTCGTGTCACCGCCCAACCAAGTGGGTTGTATATTGAAGAAGGCCTCTTTTGCCTTCGCAGCAATTTTCCCTGCATCGAACGCATCCAAAAACGCCTCCAAGAAAGAATGTCCAGCCGTTGCTCCAGCTTGGATGAAAGGAGAGTCGTTGACTTTCGATTCGCCCCCGGCAGCCCCAAGCGCGGCCATTAGGAAACCGCCTAGACCACCGCCAATCGCCGCACCGATCTTGCCAGATATTTGTTCCACTTGCGTTTGACCTTTGCTTTGCCACCATTCCATGAACAGGCTGTTTAGGTCGTTGAAGACAAAGCCGATCTTTCCGGCAAAGTCCAGGCGGTTGAATGCCGGGTTGTCCAAGTATCGGCGCTGAATGTAGCCGAAGGCTGTCTCCAGCCGACGCATCACCCAATCCGCGCCTTCTTTGGCCGTCTTCTCCAACGTTTCACCCCATTGTGCCAGCTTGTCGTCGTTGTTTTCCAGCCACTCGTTGACTTTTTGCAGCCGAGGGATGACGGCGCTTTGCAATCCTCGTCCCCATTTCAGTAGGACGTTCGTACTGAATGCTTCTGTGATTTGATCTGCCAAACCGCGAGCGGTGCGGTTGGCCGTCTTCGTCATCATGCCGTCAAACTCTCCCATCCCTTTGAGGATGTGTTGGATGGCCTGATCGGCAGGGAGCAGCCCTTGCTCGGATAGCTTCCTAACCTGGGCTATGGACATGCCCATGCCTTCAGCAATGTATCTCCACGCTTGAACATTAGCATCCGCGAGTTGGTTCATGTCCTCGGCACTGACGCGGCCAAGGGACCGCATTTGACCGAGCGCATACACGATCCGTTCAATCGTTTCAGAGCCGCCGCCCAGGCCTGCCGCGACATTCCCGATCTTCGTCAGCATTGGAATGATTTCATCGGCGTTAAATCCGCGAACTAAAAGCCCCTTCGCTTGTTCAATAACGTCTTTTGAACTGAATGGCGTGTCCGTCGCGAACCGTTGAACTTGCGCCATCAGCTCGTTCGCCTTGTCCACGCTTTTCAGCATGGTTTCAAAGCCAATTTGCGCCTGTGTGAAATCATCCGCAAGACTGATGGGAATAATGATGCCGCCTACGCCGCCCGCGCCAATGCCGAGCAGACCGAGCGTCGAGGTCATTCCTCTGACAATCGAGCGAAGGGGACGGCTAGTAAGATCAAGCACCCGAACCGTGATACGGTATGCACCGCCCGCCATGCGCCGGGCAGAAATACCGATTTGACGAATGACATTGGAGGCCCGATCCACGGCATAAATGGCGAGCTGCCAGCGGCTGCGGTTCATGCCGTCGAGTCGCCTTCTTGTCTTCTCCACCGTCTGATCGAAACGGCTCACTTTCTTCTCCGCATTGGATAGGGCGGGTTCGGAATGATCCTCCACCGATACCGGGATTTCAATGCGGTAAACTTCTTCTGCCATGTTTTATTTCACCCCTTTCCCCATTCATATAGAGGGTTTATATCGTATGCCGATCCGCATAAAGCATCCAATCGGGATGCAGTATCGATTCGCGCTTTGGATCGTAACGGATGCTCATTTCACCGCTGGCCGTTTTTCCTTGCAGCGCTTTTTGCAGGGCTGGAATTAGCTCGGCTTCGCTCTGCACTTCAAGAAGCGTCTTCATTTGCCCGATGATGGAAAGGGCGGTTGTTCGCTTTGTCGCCTCCTCCGGCGACAGGTTGCGCAATACTTCTTCCAGCGTGATCTTGCCGGATTGTATCTGCTCTTTCAATTGAAGTAATGGCACGTTTGTAACACCTCCTTCCGGGGAAGGGCTGTTGTTAATCCGAATGACATCCATTTCGCCTATAGCAACAATGCGTGTTGGCATGCCTGAACGATTGAGCGGTGTCCAGTCGATGGACAAAGGCTTATAGTCGATCACTTGAGTTTCGCCGCCTACCGTTTGCAGCTTAGGCATGCCATAAATACTCACTTGCTTAATGCGTCCCGCTCGAATCCAGCGTTTCAAGTCCTGCGCTGCCGCGTCGATCACACCGCGAAAGTAGGCTCGTCCGTTTTCCATCCGCGCTCCGATCCAGTGAGTGACGGGCCGTTCAAAAGCCGTTTCCACTTCATCCGGCTTCTGATGTCCGAGGAAGCCGGACAACGTTTGCTGGTTGACATGCTTCACGATGGCATTCAGGCTTTCCGCCGTGTAGTTCCAGCCCCGCGTGGACTTTCCCGCCGGAACCTCTACGACAACTTCCATTGGATCGTTATCCCCGGCTTTAATGGCAGCTACATCAATGCCGGGCGCTGCCGGAATTTCCGCTGGACGCATTTCCCCGGACAGGACGGCGGATAGCCATACGTTATTACTCATCGGGAAGACCTCCTTTCCGAAGCGTTACCGCGTTTTTGTCAAATCTTTTGAGAACAGCCTTACATTTCGCTGCCACTTGCTTGCCGCTCAAGCTCGTCCAGTTCAATCTCCAGTCGTTCACGTTCGTTTCTTGCTTTGTCGAACATGGACGAAGGAACTCTTATCTGTTCCCAGTACGCTTTCTGCGCGTTGTTGAACTCGGTTTTCTTTTTCTCGAATGCTTGGTTCAGCTTGGAACACTCTTGGTTATATTTCTGTTCCTGCGCTTCACATTCTTGAATTCTGCTCCGCAAGTAGTCTGCTCGATGCGGCAGCGCGGCAGCTTCCAAGATGCTGATTTCCTTAGCAGTCAGTTCCAATGCTTCCGTGACTTCCTTGATTTGTGCGGCAACCTTTTCCGGCGCTGCTTCGTCCAGGATGGCCGTCTGAAAGAAAGCTTCAAGCTGCTGGCGCTTGTCCTCCAATTCCGCTTGTTTGGCTCGTTTGGCTTCAATGCGCTCCTGAAACTTCTCGTATTCCGTCTTATTCGGGGTAAACAGTCCCATCGGTGACACGCTCCTTTTTTTTAATGTGTTAGTGCTGCTTGTGCTGTTGTGTAGCTTGAGGGAAACTGAACATTGAGCCGAAAAATTGACTCATGAGCATATGGGTACGGGCTTGCTTGATTATACCCAGCAACAATTCATCCTGGGCAATACCAAACGCCTCTTTGGTTTGCTCAAGCAATGCCAAGCGCTGCGGGAGAGTAGGCTCAAGCTCCGCCAATACTTGATGAAGCGTTACGTTCCCGCTTTCGATTTCACGTTTCAATCCTTTGGTTGCTACCTTCCAATCCATGATGTATTCACTTCTTTCGCGCTGTTCTTACCTTTATTTTACTAAGGGAAATGCCTTGGAAAGATAGTGTAAAATCTCTGTGGGTGTAGGAATTGGAAAAAGCGGATATAGAAAAAGAGCTTCTCCCTTGGTAAAGTGATGTTTGACGCACAACACACCAAGAAGGAGGAAGCTCCTGTGAGCCACTTTACCACAACAATGCCGACGATGAAAGAGATTGAGCAATGGATTTTCCGGAAAATGCAGGAGGAATTCGCTCGTGCGATGAAGCAGGTACTGGAGGCGCTGGATCAGCAGATCCTGGAGCAACGGGACCGAGAGCGTTATCGAGTAAAGGACGAGCGTGAAACAAGCGTCAACACAGTGTTCGGGAATGTGCGCTTTAAGCGGAGATTGTACTGTGACCGTAGAAGCGGCAAACACGTGTATCTGCTGGATCAGCTGTTGCAATTCGAAGGGCGCGGGAAAGTCAGTCCGCATTTGGAAGAGACAGCCATCGCATTCGCAAGCCAAGGACCGTCGTACCGGGACAGCGCAAAGCGGCTGGAGCAGCTTTTGGGCTACAATGTGCTGAGCCACCAAGCGATCAGGGAAAAACTGATGGAGCGTGCGCAACAGCCGATGCCAGCGGTGAAACGGCGCGCTGCCCGCGTGCTGTTCGTGGAAGTGGATGGGCTGTACACGAAGCTGCAGCGGAGCAAAAAGCGTGGGATGGAGAACGCAATTGCAGTCGTACACGAAGGCTGGGAGAAGAACGGCAAGCGGGTACAGCTGAAGAACAAACAGCATTACCTGCATACGAGCGGCGGCAACTTCTGGGAAGGGTTCGGGGACTTTCTGGTGGAGCGTTACGAAATCGACGAGAACACGTGGCTTGTGGTGAACGGAGACGGCGCGGCGTGGATCGGGGAATGTACATCCTACTTTCACCAATGTCTGTACATGCTGGACCGCTTTCATGTGGCGCGTGATTTGAAACGCTTTGTTGGTCATTTGCCGCAGGTGTGGGAGACCGTGAGACGGTCTTTGGCCAAACAGGATGCAGCCGCGCTTATGGCGGTCCTGGAAGGCGTGTCGGAGCAAGAGATAGCGGAAGAGAACCGGAAGGATTGGAAGCCGTATAAAAGATTTCTAAAGCGGCATGAGAAGCATTTGGACGACTACCGAAAAACACTCCAGGCGAAGGGGATCGACACAAGCGGTATGCGCCCGATGGGAAGCGCGGAATCGCAGATGCGTATATTCGCCAAGCGGACGAAGCGTGGCGGGTACAGTTGGAGTGAGCGAGGCGTCAGGGCGATGCTGAGGACGATGATGAGGATTCAAGAAGCGGGCACGGTGGTAAGAACGGTTGAAGGACAAGCGAGTAAGCAGGCAACGCCGCAGCAGTCGATAAACATGCGGCAATTGCTCAAGAACGTGACGCAACCGGTCAAGGGTTGTATCGCTGGAATGATTCGCATGCTGCAAGGACCGAAGCAAAGCAGCACAACGGGTATGGCACTCAAAGCACTTCGCGGATAACGGCAAAAAATTCTGACAAATCACTTGTGTTTGATGAAAGAACGAAGCAAAGCGCTTACAAGGAAGAGGTTCCTTCGGGGTTCGCGTTCCAGGCATCTTAAATGACTGCCCACGCTAGCTTGACACTGACCCTTGGAAACCGTCATCTTGACAAACAAAAAGAGAGGGTGTATAGAACCCTCTCCGCGACTATATTCCAAACTGGTCTGCCAACTTACGAATCAAGCGCATTTTTGCTCGGTATACGGTTTTTTCACTCATATGCATGGCGATGGAAACGGCGATATAGCTTTTCTTTTGCCGATAAAACAAGTCGAGCAAGCGCTGCTCTTCCTGATCCAGTTCTCGAAGCGCCCGCTCGATCCGCTCCACCTGATCGAACAAATGAAAGGTGAATAGATCAGGTGAAGGTGGCAGACTTTGCTTGATGGCTGGATACTCTTTAATCCAGCGTTCTGCTTCCTTGAACCAAGGCTCCTTTGCTGTGCCCATCCTACCGCCTGCCTTCTTAGCCGCATTGCTTGGCTAAGGGGGAAGAGCAGGGGCTTCCGATCTCGGCCAGCAATGCGGAGAATAGGCGGTAGCCGTGCAGCATGCCATACGTGAAATACGTTTCTTTTGTGCTTTGGAACAAAAGCATATACAGGCGCTCCATTTCCTGTAGCAAACAGCTAATAAGCTGCTCGTCGCTATTTGTTGCTTGCTGATAAATACTCCGCTGAAGCCGCCGGATATTCCCCTGTTCCTCTTGAATAACCGCCTGTTCAGCCGAGCTTAATTCGCGCTGGAAAATCTCACTTTTAGTGTATTCCAGCATGTGAGTATGGGCGATAGCTATGGCTACGGCATCAGAATCTAATACATAGCTTGTATGCTGCGTTGTGGATTGATAAACAAGGGCGAAGCCTCTTCGAAAATATAACTCCCGGTATACACTTCCCCAACGGGCATACGCATCATCCAAATCAAAGAGGATATCCCTGGCATTAGTAATCTCTTGAAGAGCTTCTTTCAGAAGGTTTTCCGTTTTTTCGATCATGCGGAAATAAAGGCCTAGCTGCTCATTCTCTGGACCTTTCTCATCATCCCGATTCATCCAATCCGTTACATACTCTTTCAAAAAGGTCATCTATGATCCCTCCATCATTCGCGATAGAATTTGTCATTTATATTGAAAGCAGGGCAGCGTGCGACCCCGATTTATACGTTGACAGCGCTTAAGTTTTTCTGAAATCAAAATCCAGCCTGTCGCCGAAGTTCAGCAATGGAAACGACATTGTTACTGCCTTGGTGTTCGAGCATGCCTTCAATGTATCCCTGAACGCGTTCCCGCTGCTGTTTGCTTAGCCGATAACCGAAGGTGAGCCATTCCCATTCTTCAGAGAACAAGGTAATGGGATTGGATTGGTCAATGTCCAGCAGCCCCGACAGTTCCCGGCCTTGTTGAAACCCAAGCAAAAAGCTTTCCTGTTCGTACTCCGTAATCATGCGGCGAGTGGAAGAAGCTATAATGTTACATAACTGGACATGTGTTGCCGGGAGCAGGTTCTGAATCGTGTTCAGGCTTTCGGTATGCTGCTGTTTTGCGAATTGCAAAGCCGGATTTTTTCTCAATCGGGCGGCAATCTCCTTATGAGCGCTGCCCATCAAAATGGTTCGTTGTTTTGCCATGAGCGCCCGTCCTTTCGTTGTATAGGTTGGTGAATAAGAGGAATGCCACCGCAGACCCCGTTATAACGCGTTATAACGGGGGTGTATAGAAAAACCCGAAGGTTTATACCCTTCGGGCGTTGAAGCGCCACACAGGGCGATTACGGCGGCTATGACTTTTCTTGTCTTGTAGCCATGTTTTTCAGCGATTCGATGAGCTTGGAGGCTTTCGGCTGTGTCAGCCAGTCGATATGATCGACCTTGTAATACTTCTTGATGAAGTTCTTTAAGTGCTGTGGCTCGTCCGACCATCCAAGCGCTTTTTCCAGTTCGGTAATCTTCCAGCGCTGGGCTTGGGTGATGCGCCCACGGGGTCGGGCTTTGGCCTTCCCCGTAAGCTGGTTCATCGTGTCAATAATGAGAGAAGCTTCGGTCTTGCTCAAGGTGGATAGCCGAGGCTGACCTGTGATCCGCTCGGCAACCAGGCGAACCTCTTCTTCCGTTAGCCCTGTTTCCTTGGCAAGCGCCCAAATCTTCTTGAGCAGTTGCGGCGGCGTTTTACTGGATGATTTGGCGGTCATAGTACCACTCCAATTGTTCGGGCGTGATGCGCTCCAGCAAGTCTTTACGCTCCGGCGCATCCGCGTTGAAGATCAGCTCTAGGCTACTTTGCATGTCTGCCACTTCACTAGGATTGAAGAACCGCTCCACTTGAGCCGGGTTCCATGATTGATAGGCCATGTTGTTACCTCCCTTTGATCAAACGATCATCGTATTGTAAGGCTTGTTCGCCCTCCAGTGGAGCGCACGTCACCGAAATGCGCTTCTTATGCCGATCCACACGGGTAAAGGTGGAGGGGTGGCTTTCTATGGTCAAGTCGCCATTCTTGAAAATTCGGATTTGCACCAGGCATTCATCGTTCGTCTTGGACAGCAGCGTGAATTGTTCGCACTCCTTACCTTCCCGGATGGTAGAGCGATAGAAGCCGTCAAACAGCGCGTCCGGGGGGAGCTTGTCTTCCTCGAAGGTCAGCACTTCTATTGCCCAAGGCGACCAAGGGCGGTGTTCAAACAGCATGCGGCATGGCTCCTTCCTGCACGGCATATTGATAGACTTGAACGACAATGCTCCCGGATTGCCAAACATAGTGCACTTCGCCGTCAGCCAGCTTCATCAGCACCAAGCCGGGAAACAAGGTAACGTCATTACCTGCTGCCTTTTCTTCCTCATAGATGCGGCGGAAGGCGGTAGGGGACTGGAGAATGTCCCCCACGCGGGAATGAGTAAATTGGTGAATAAGTGTCCGGTTCATCGTGCGCCCTCCTTAGATCAGCATCATGCTGCTAGCTTTGGTGATGGAGTCCAGCGTGATCGGCTGGTTCACTTCGGTCAACCGTGCCACGTTCTCCAGCGTTCGGCTGAGCAAGCGGAAACATCCATTTTTGGAATTGGTGGCGCGGCGGATCAGCTCCTCCAGCGCGTCCGGCTGAATGTCGTAGCCCTCAAGGTATTCCTCGACTTCCTTCCGGGACAAGCCTTTCAGCGACCAGAAAAATTCAACTCGATTGGCGAACATCGGCAGATGCTTCTTAATCAACATTTCCAGTACCGGTTCACCTGACACCAATACGCCCACTTGGCCGCTGTCGTACAGGGAGCGGATGACCTCCATTTTCTTGCGCGTGTAGCTAAGCATGAGCTTGTCCGCTTCATCGACAATGAGTAAGTAGCCGGGATGCTCGGTAAAGAAAGCCTCGATCTTTTGCGTCCGTTCAAAGGCGGTTCCCCAACCTTCGACCAGGCCCAACTCCCGTTCGATGGCCCCGATGAAGTCTTTCAGCCCCATGGTTTCCTTGCACTCCACATAGGCGACATTCTCCAGCTTGGCGTATTGCTTGAGGGTATGACTTTTTCCGAAGCCCGAACGCCCGACGATCACGCCCAGCCCTTTCTCTTCTTGACAAAGCTGGCAGACTCCGATAATGCTCGTTACGTCCTGCGTCTCCATCAGGCTCTTGGCCGATTGGAACGGAATGGTTTTTGCTGTCGGTTGCATGAGGGTTCGTCCTCCTTATTGAATGTTTTTGAGTTTTTCCAGCGCGGCTATTGCGCGTTTTTGGTAATAGTCATTTTCGATAGGCTGCTTCTTCTTTCGGCTTGACGTTTTTTCAAATTCGTCCTTCCGAGCCGCCGCACGTTCCTTGCGGTATTTCTCATCTCTTGGGATACTGACCACATCCGGTGAGCCGTCTTTCATTGTCGGCCCGACCACGACATTTTCACTTTCCAAATTCGGCATGCCCTCGTCGCCATAGGCTTCCAACAGTTCCCGCAAGTTCGCTCTTACGTCGCTGTATTGCTTGTTCTGCATCCGAACGTGTTTCTGCACCTTCGCCATCGTCCGCTCGCTGACTGCACCATAGGGGAGCAATTCCTGACAAACTGCTTCGCAAATCTTCTCGTTCGTCTCGAGGTCATAGACATGGAGCGTGGCGATATCATCCGGGTTGTAGCGAATTTTGACCTTTTGATCGATATAAGCCGATAATTCCGGGGCAAGATAGTGTTGGTTGAATCTCGAAATGCCTGTTGTCCGCACGGTCGCAATGTCCGCCTTCATCATGGAGAAGATCGTGTATTCCATTGGCGGCGCGGGTTGCTCATAGCGCTCGGCGTTCAGGTAAACTTCGAGCGGCGTTTTCCACGTTTCGTCTTGCTCCTTGAGTCCGTTATGCTTGCGGTTGTGATAGCGTTCCTCCAGCCACTTCTCGAACAGGACATTGAACTCTTCCAGCGTGATCAGCTTGCCGGATTCCAGCAGCTTTTTGACATCTTTTTTGATTTTGCTGGTCGTTTTCGATCCGGTCAGTGTTCCCACATAAGAAGGAAGCCAGCGGGTGAAACTGTCGCAGATGGTACGGAAGAAGCGTTCAATTTCTGCCTTTGACCATGGCTGATACGGCAAGCTGCGCCAGTCGTCTTGAATACCAATACTCCGATAGAAGCCTTCGGTATCGCTGTCGAAGGAGACCCTCACGCTGCGCTCTCGCCCGGTCAAGTCCTTGGCCGTGTACTCCTTGCCGTTGTCGATCTGTAAGAACTTCGGTACGCCACTGAACGGAAAAGCGGGATTGGTCTTCTCATAGATCACGCGCCGCAAGCTTTCTTTCATGATTTGCTGGTTCGGCATGTCGCAGATGACCCAGCCAGTCAAACAACGGGAACGAACATCCATCCAGCCCGCCAAGCATGGCTTGATCGCGGCGATCCGCCCGTTGGGGCGCGTGATCTGTACCCAGCAATCGAAGGTATGCACATCACCCATATGGACCTCATTGACCGCAAGCGCCTTGAGGTCGCGGCGGCCTTTGAGCATTTTGTTCCGTTTCCACTCCCGAACGCCATTTGCGGCGAGATAATGTTCGCTGTTGTATTGCTTCATGAGCCAGCGAACGTAACGCCACACGGTGTCATAGGTCGGAATGACCCATTTCTTCTTTTCACTTTCCTGCTCCAGCAGTTCATAGAGCATTTGGATGGTGCTTTGATTCTGGGCAAACTCTTTGCTGAACCATTTGCTTTTGATAAAAGCCTTCATCTGCGGCGAGAGGGAAGGAAATTTATTCTTCTCTCTTGGCTCCGGGCAGAGGGCAAGCGCAGTGTAGAAGTAGTAACTGCGCCCGTCTTTCTGCTCCTGGATCGCTGCCCATTTCAGCGCTTCATTGTACCTCCGAACCTTAAGATAGAAACTCTCCACGCTCATGCCGTTATTTTTGGCGATGGCAATTGCAACAGGTTTCTTCTCGCTGTAAGGTATATCGTCGATTTGCTCAAGATACAGCTTGATTTGCTGGCACAGGTGTATCGCTTTGTTGTGATGATCGCGATTGTTCTCGATATAAGCTTGATAGTCGCCATTCACGTACCATGGCGGCGTTTGTCCGTCTGTCTCTGCGTCTGAATCGTTCTTAGCTGGAGCTAGGGAAGCATTATAAGCCCGCTGGGCTTTGACAGATAAGCTGGTTAGAGCGACCAGCACCCGTTCTTTGCCGCCGTTTGGTGCGGGTTCGTGTTTAGTCACATAAGACTCGGGACTTCTCGTTATTTTTCTATAAATTGTATGATAGGGGACATTTTCATAACGTGCTGCGTCCTCTATCGGTAAATAGATTATGTCCGCCAACGTTTCACCCTCTTTACGATCAATACTGATTGTGGTTAAATAGAGGGGAAAAGTACTTTTGCCCGGTACTTGTTGAAGGAGTGCTTACGTTGCTGCGTAAAAGCACTCTTTTGTTTTATCAACATCCCCCTAATACCCCACAGACTGTTCATGCCTTGAATTTATGCCGCTTAGCAAACCGATGAATTGCGCTTTTACTAACTTGATTCCCAAGCTGGTTAGAAATTTGAACATATGTGAAGTCTTTGTTCAGTAGATCGACCACCTTTTCAGTAAGGCCAAGCTCTTCAACCTTGGAATGAACCCGCCTTCCAGACGGGTGGAGCTTATAACTTCTGTCTATGAAAGGTTGCTTCAAGTGTTGATGTTGAATTTGATTAGCCAGCCCATTGACGGCGGCAGTTAATCCTCTGAGCAACTCATTTGTTTCCGAGAGTACTTGTTTGAGTTTTTCCGACAAGTTATTCACCTCCTTAGTCTTGCTGCCCTAACACCTCAAACTATTCAGCTTGTAATGCATCGTGCTCGGGAATTCCGAGCTTTTCAATAATGATTTTTCTATACCGGCGTTTTCCTGAAATAACTCCATAGAGAATCTCACAAAACCGAATTTCAGGAATATTGTGAAGGTTGCAAAACTGCTTTTGAGACATTCTCTTTTCAAGTAATCTTTTCTTGACAAGTACTCCAAAAGAAGTTAACTCGCGGTGTTTTGCTGTCATGATCAGATCAAACCTCCTTCCCGTATTAATTAGATTGATCACTATTCAATTTTCAAAGAGCAGACCCTACGTTTAAATGAATACATTTTGGAGAAACTTGAGTAATGCACATTTGGTTCTCAATTTATAAGCGACATAAACGTAGGTTTGTGTTAATCTTTAGTAGTAACTTACGATGTTGTATCTTTATTATATGTGTGTATGGAACATTTGTAAACAGATAAATTTGTGTTACACACATTTTGGAGGGTGTTTATGGCTACTATCGGGGATCGATTCAAAGAAATAAGAAAAGAACGTGGTTTGACGCAAGCAGCGTTTGGGGAGATGATGGGGGTGAGTCATTCACATATCAGCAAAATTGAAGCTAATAAAGAATCTCCATCTGATACACTTATTAAATTAGTTTGTTTAGATTTCAGCATTAATGAAAATTGGTTGCGGACCGGAGAGGGTTCCAAAAGTATGGACGTACATTTTGAAAACATCAGCACTCCCGATCTTTTTGAAACGTTAAAAAAGCTTCAATTTAATGTTAACCAGAAGTATAGTGTGGATCTTGAACTAGCAAATTCAATAAATTTACTTATTGAAATACTCGGAGAAGAAGAGATTACTTCAGGAAGGCGCTTGCTTTACGAGAATTCAATTCATGCGTTGTTGACATATCTACATCACTTTTTGAAATCTTCCCAAAATTGCATTAATGAA
Source organism: Paenibacillus sp. PDC88 (assembly GCF_900106725.1). Lineage (NCBI taxonomy): Bacteria > Bacillati > Bacillota > Bacilli > Caryophanales > Paenibacillaceae > Paenibacillus > Paenibacillus sp. PDC88. The sequence continues at coordinate 19,110 of NZ_FNNT01000018.1, forward strand.
ACTCCGAAAAAAGACCAGCAGGAAATGAATACCCAAATTTATGACCTGTTCTCTCAAACTAGAGAAGGAATAAACCGCTGTTTAGATACCATCTACGGAATTCTAGTGGATGCTATACGAACTGAAAAATAAGTGTTTCCTTTGATTCTCTGCTGCTCACAGCCGAAATCTTGATACACGGGTGGTTTGTTCTTGGTGGATAATCACTACTTTTTTTTCGGCTTGGATAATAATGACAGTGAGGATTGCAGATGATATGCTATTTTATTAGTGATAATTACCTTGAACAAGAGTCTGTAATGCAAGTCAAAAGCAACCGTAAAAACTGGAAATTCCTTGTTCAATTGCTTTGCGGTATAAAACTGCCGAAATCCCTTGATACACGGGCAATTGAACGCCTTTTTTTGAATTTATCGTTTTGTTCAATTGCTCTTCTAAAAAAAACTACTCCCTTCCGGTTCACTACTTAACGTGTGGACAGATGATCGTTAACAGCACAAAACCGCATTGTATCAAGGTTTTCAGTGTATCATGGCGAACTCGTAACGGTTTTTAACGAGGTGTTATAACGTTTTGTCAAAATACTATGAATTGAACTGTCTGGCTTATGGCGAAACATACAAAAAAAAGCGCCAAACCCTTGATACACAAGGCTTTTCGCGCTTACCCTTCGTTTTGACGTATGAAAAATGAAATTCGCACTTTTTTTTGCACTTGTCCCTTTGAATCGGGCAGATTTCATAGTAAAGACCGCAGCAGAAAGGGCTTCCGAAATTGAATTATTGTTTTCAGAAAACGCTCTAATCCCTTGCGTGACGCGGTTTTTCTAAAATGCTGGCTCGGTCTGGCTCGGCAAAACACACCTCAACTCGTCATATCCCACATCAACCTTTTATGTATCGGCGTTTTTATACCCTAGTGTAGAGTTTATTACGAGATAACAGTATTCGGTGTCATTTTATCACATCCATTTAAAATTACGAAAAGAATTGTCGGAAAAAACATTCTCATGTCATGAAAAACATGGTAAGTTTAAAGTTGGGACAAGCGCTTGTCGCTTTCAATGGAAACCGTCAAGAAATGACATGGACAAGAAAGAAAATGTATGTTTTGGGGCCGGAAAGAGACTATGGGAGGACTCTGAATGGGAATGATCGCGAATGGCCGACACCGCATAAACCTCATGCGTTCGGCGTTGAACCTGTTGACGGTTGTTGTTGTGGCGCTGGCGGCGCTGATTGTCATGCCGAAAGAATCGGATGCGGCCACCGTCGGAGAGTTGATGAATTTAACCGAACAAGTCCGCAATGAGTATGATGCCGCATCCGTTGGAACCGCATCGGGTCAATATATGGCCGGCGCGAAGGAAGAACTGCTGCCCGTTCTGGAATTGGCGGAAACGGTCGGCAATGATCCCGGCGCCGTGGAGTCGGAGGTGAACGACGCGTTCGATCGATTGACCGCAGCGTACCAATGGTTCAATAGCAAACGATATGCGGACCGTTTGGTGTATAGCGACCATTTCAACGCGCCGAGCAGTGATTTTGCCGTTAGCGGCGGCAACCCGTCCTGGGAATTTGGCATTCCCGCAAGCGGACCGGGTTCGGCGAAAACCGGGCAATATGTGTGGGCGACAAACCTGAGCGGCAACTATGGCGACATGGAAAATAGCTTTTTGTCATCGCCGGCGATCGATCTGTCCGGACTCACCAACGATTTTACGGTTTCATGGTGGATGTGGGCCGATATTGAAAAAGATTATGACTTTTTTCACGTTAAGGTCAGCAAAGACGGAGAAGAGTTAAATGCGCAAACGCCGTCCTATTATACCTTTACAGGGACAACGCCGGGCTGGATCAGGGCGTCCGTAAAGCTGGACTCCTCTTATGCGGCATCGGACTTCCGGATTCATTTTCAATTTACATCGGATGGCATCAATACGATGAATGGCGTATATCTGGATGACCTTTCCATAAGCGGAGTCGATTTTGCCGAATTCGATGAGACTTTGGAAGAAGCCCGCCGTAAAGTTTCAACCGCCCGTGAAGGAAACGGCGCCGGATTCTACGCCCCGGGATCCATCGCGGCATTGGCCGGCGCTATTCAGGAAGCCGAGTCGCTTCGGGAGAGAAGCGTACTTGCTCCATATGAAATCCATCAGGGCGACGCGTCGCTGCGTCAAAAGATAGCGGAATTTGAAGCTTCTTTCCATCGCCCGACGCCGCTGATTACGTTTGACTTTGAAGACAATGACGGAGGATTTGCCGCAGCAGAAGGAATCTGGGTGTGGGGGGAACCTCAAACGGAGGGGCCCGCCGAGGCCAATTCCGGTGTGAACGTATGGGGAACACGCTTGGGAGAGTCTGAAGGGTCTTTTGGCTACTACGGCTCCCTGGAATCCGGCCATATCGATGCCCGCATTCCGATGGTTCCGGCCAAGCTGGAGCTGAGCTGGATGCAGTGGACGAATCTGCCGGGATGCTGCGGCGTCGTGGGCGTTCACGTAAGCAAGGACGGCGGCGCCACCTGGCAAACGGTTCATGAGTTCAGCGCGATGGGACCGGGACTGGTGTCGATCTTGTCCTACGATGCGGATCATGCAAACACGGAAGCCGGTTGGGAGCGTCTTGCCGTCGAAATCGATCCGAGTTACGCCGTAGACAATTTACAGGTTAAGTTTGATGTTGGCTGGGGCGAAGTGGTTGGCCCAAACTACAGCTTTTATATCGACGATGTCCAAATCTCGGCCTACCCCCGAGATTTAGGATCGGTTATTCTGCAGACCGAACGGCTGATCGATTCCGTTGATGAAGGAGACGGATACGGCCTTTATCCATTCGGCGCCAAAGAAGCTCTGCAGACGGCGCTGGACGACGCTATCCGCGTTTGGACACAGATCGGTGCAACGCTGGACATGCTGGCCAGCGCCCGGACGGAACTGGAGTCCGTGCTGCAGTCGATGCATATGAAAAATCCGGGACCGCTCCCGCATGGAATTGCCAAAGGCACGATCGTACAGCTCGGGGGCAAAAAATGGGTGGTTCTTGATCCGTCCCGCGGCCAGCTGATTTTGGACGAATCGGAGGTACGGATGCTGGGTTCCAGGACGTGGGGAGAGAGCAAACCGTTTGATCCTTTCACGGCAGGCACGTTGGCCGATTATCTGAACTCGGAGTTTTTGAACGGCTTAAGCGATCGTTATATGATTGTACCGTATTACTGGGATGTCAGGGATAATCATGGCATGGCGGCGGACGGGTTCGGGCGGGTGGAATCTTACGTCGGGCTTTTGACGGATAAGGAATATCTGCGGCATTCGGCGCGCGGCGGGGACGGAACATTGCATTATAACGATTGGGACGAGGCAGCCGGAACCGGCAATTGGTGGCTGATTACGCCTTATTCATCGCCTTACGGCGGCAACGGTATGAGTTTCGTCAATGAGTTCGGTTTCGTCGATTCCATTCCGTATTCATATATGGCAGAAAGGTCGTTCGCCCTGCGTCCGGTTATTTATGTAAAACCCGGTCTTGTCAAAGTTTCGGGTTCCGGGACGCTGAACGAATCTTATGAACTGGCCAGCAACGAACTGCTCGCATTACATGTTTTTAATTCCGAATCCGCTCCGGTGGACTTGTCCCCCGCCTTTTCGCCGGCGGGGAGTCTATTTGAAGCAACGGTGACCAACGACGTTTACCGTGTGCGGATCGTCCCGGTTCCCATGGATCCGGAAGCGGCGGTATCCATGAAGGTAAACGGCATGCTACTGAATCATGCGCAAGATGTGCGTTTAAGCACAGGCATTACGACGATCGAGCTTACGGTCGCAGCGGCCGGTACGCCGCGGACCTATACGTTGAAGGTGACCCGGGAGGGGGCGGACAACGGATCGATCCGGTCTATCGACTATCAGGGCAATCCCCTGGCGAAGACGGGAACCGCATTTAGGCTGGATGTGCCGGCGGCGGTCACAATGGCTGAACTGGATCTGAACCTGGCCGACCCCGGGTCGATCGTGACCGTTACCGGTGCGACTTATTCATCATCCGGAAACCGGTATATCTTTCACGGGCTGAAATATGGGTTGACGACCGTGCATTTGACGGTGGAAAAACCGAACGGGGATCTGCAAAATTATACCGTTGAAATGAACCGGATGACCGATTTTGACGGCGATCGCCGGGTCGATGTCCGGGATTTGGCGCAAGCCGCCAAACAGAAAATCGATTATGACGGAGACGGCGCGTTCACGGCGAACGACATTGCGCTGATGTTAGATCAAGTGGAGCCGTATTTCTTGAACACCACCTCGCCGCCGCCTGCTTTGCGTTGATTTTACATTCTAATTATGCATGAAGATCATGAGAGCTCTGCCAAAGAAAATGGCACGGGCTCTTTTTTCATTTTATGATCCCTGTTTAGCCTACATTTATGTTATATAAAATAACATAAAATCATCAAATTATGAAATATAACAACAAAAAGATGATTTTAATTATAATATTTACAATGAAAACCCGATATTATTGTAATATAATATAACACATAGAAGGTGATTTTATTTTTATGTAAGATTAATTAACAAAAAATGCGAAAGGGGACCGGAAGGATGGAGGCGCGAGTCGAAGGTACGCCATATCATTGGCCATACGATGGACAGATCGACCCGAAGAAAACGGCCTTGCTTATTATCGATATGCAGATTGATTTTTGCGGGAAAGGCGGCTATGTCGAGCGGATGGGATATGATATCTCGCTGACGGCGAGGGCGATCCAGCCGATCAAGAAGCTGTTGGAGCGGGTTCGCCAAATTGAGGGGTTCACCGTGATCCATACCCGGGAAGGGCACAGGCCCGATCTCTCCGATCTGCCGAAGAATAAGCAGTGGCGCAGCAAACAGATCGGAGCGGAAATCGGTTCTGCAGGTCCCGCCGGACGAATTCTGGTAAGGGGAGAGCCCGGCTGGCAAATTATCGACGAGCTTGCGCCGATCGCAGGCGAGCCGATTATCGATAAGCCCGGAAAGGGAAGCTTCTATGCGACCGATTTGGATTTAATCCTGAGAAACAAAGGCATTACGCATTTGATCTTAACCGGCATTACCACCGACGTGTGCGTCCACACGACGATGCGCGAGGCCAACGACCGCGGGTATGAGTGCCTGATCCTGGAGGATTGCACGGGAGCCACCGATGAGGGCAACCATGCCGCCGCTTTGAAAATGGTTACGATGCAAGGCGGCGTATTCGGCAGTGTCAGCAGTTCGGCCAACCTTCTAAAGGCATTGGAACAATTCTAAAAATAGAGAAACGGAGTGGGAACCATGTGGAGAAAAATAAGTAAAAAGAGCAAAATGAACAAATCCGTATTTTTCATCCTCGCTGCGATGCTGATGTTTTTGACGGCATGCGGGTCGGGCAGCAATACAGGAGCGGGAGCCGGTCAACCTGCGGCTTCTGCCGGTACGGCCGGAGCCAGTTCGGAAGAATCCAAGGAATTAAAGAAGGTCGTCCTGCGTTTGAAATGGGTGCACCAAGCGCAGTTCGCCGGTTTTTATGCAGCCGTGAAGCAAGGCTATTACAAGGATGCCGGACTGGATGTGGAAATTCGTCCGGGCGGCGCGGACTTTCCATCCGTACAAATGGTCGCATCCGGCAGCGAGGAATTCGGCGTGACCGGGGCGGACCAAATCCTGCTGGCCCGCGAAAAGGGAGTGCCGGTCACCGCCATCTCGACGATTTACCGGGAAACGCCGTTTGTGCTTTTCAGCCTGAAAGATTCGGGAATAACCAAGATCGAGGATCTGGTGGGCCAAACGGTCGGAATCAAGCTTGGCGGCAACGAAGAGCTGACCTACCGCGCCATGGTGAAAAGCGCCGGGGTGGACGGTTCAAAAATTGAAGAAATGCCGATCAAATACGATCTCAGTCCCCTTTTGAGCGGGCAAGTCAAAGCATGGCCGGGTTACGTCATCAACGAAGTGCTTGCCGTTCAAGAGCTCGGCAAAGAAGTAAACATCATCAAACCAAGCGATTACGGCATTAACTTTTACGCCGATACGTTGTTTGCCAAGCAGGATTTGATCGAGAAGGATCCGGAGCTGGTGAAAAGCTTCGTGCAAGCGTCGATGAAGGGATGGGCCTATGCGATCGAACACCCTGAGGAAGCGGCGGCATACGGGCTGGAATACTCCAAAGATTTAAAGCTTGACCATGAAGTGAATATGATGAAAGCCAGCATTCCGATGCTTCAACCCGACAAGCTTCCGCTCGGCAAGATGGATGCGAAAGAATGGGAGACGCTGCAGAAGAGCTTGATGGAGCTGAATTTCCTGAAGACCGAACAACCGCTGGAGAACGTGTTTACCAACCAATTTATTGAATAGGAGTTGAGGGCGAATGTTGTTGCAAGCCGGCGATTTGCAGAAACATGCAGCGGAGCTGCCAGATCATCCTTCATCGGTGCCTGAACAACGCGAGGTCATGATTTCACTCCGTAACTGTTCTCTTTCCTTCGGTACGGTTCAAGTGTTGAATAATGTTTCATTGGACATTTACAAGAACGAATTTGTCTCGATTCTGGGCCCGAGCGGCTGCGGCAAGTCGACGCTGCTTCGGCTGATGCTGGAGCTTCTGAAGCCGGACGAAGGGGGAGAAGTGACCTATGTGTCCGATAAGCCCTCGATCGGCATTGTCTTTCAAAAACCGGTTCTCATGCCCTGGTTGTCGGCGATCCAAAACATCGAATTGACGCTAGGCATGGGGGACAATCGGAATCTTCCGAAACCGGCGCGCAGGGAAAAAGCCGAGGATGCGCTGCGGCTGGTAGGCTTGCAGGACTTTCGCAATCATTATCCACATCAATTGAGCGGGGGCATGCAGCAGAGGGTCGCCATTGCTCGGGCCCTCGCCGCCGATCCGGCGATCCTGTTAATGGATGAGCCGTTCGGGGCGCTCGATGAATTAACGCGGGAAAAGCTGAACTTCGAGCTGCTTCACCTGTGGGAAAATCCGAACAGCAGCTTGAGTTCCATCGTGATGGTCACCCATTCCATTCAGGAGTCCGTCATCATGTCGGACCGGGTGGTCATGATGTCCCCGAGGCCCGCGAAAGTGGAAGATCTGATTCCCGTTCCCCTTCCGAGACCGAGAGAAGTCGGGATGGAAGAGCACCCGTCCTATCATCTGACGGTCAAAGAATTAAGAAAGAGGGTTAAGCACCAATGAATGAAAAAATCAAAAACGGACTGTACCCTCTTGGATTCGCCGCCGCCTTCATCGTGCTGTGGGAGCTGGTTGTGCGCGTGTTTGATGTTCCGCTATACCTGCTTCCCGCGCCGACGGCCGTCATAGCGGCCATCGACGGGACCCTTTGGTCTCACACGCTGGTCACGCTGCTGGAATCGCTCGTCGGCTTTATTCTCGCGAACATTCTGGGCCTGATTGCGGCAGTCATTTTCGTTCATTCGAAGCCGATTGAAAAAGGGGCATTCCCTTTGGCCATTGCGCTGAAGACGACGCCGCTTGTGGCGCTTGCTCCATTGCTGGTGGTATGGCTGGGAACCGGCTATTCGTCCAAGGTCGTCGCATCGATGCTCATCTGCTTTTTTCCGATTCTCGTCAACAGCGTGAAGGGACTGAAGGCGATCGAGTACGAGGCCTGGGAGCTGTTTTCGACCTATAAAGGGAGCACATGGGATATGTTCTGGAAGCTGCGGCTGCCCACCAGCCTTCCGTACGTCATGTCCGCTTTGAAAATCTCCAGCTCGCTTGCGGTCGTGGGCGCCATCGTCGGCGAATTTGTCGGCGCCAACAAGGGATTGGGTTACGTCGTGCTGGTGTCTTCCTACCATATGGACACGCCGATCATGTTCTCCGCGATCATCGCTTCCGCGGCCTGCGGCCTGCTTCTGTTCTGGTCGATCGCGTGGCTGGAGAAAAAAATCATTTTCTGGCAAAGGATTGATGAAGTATGAGATGCGCGATAATCAAAGTGCCGACCAAATCTCCGAGCGATTTGTCCGGGCTTCAATCGTTGGTGGAGCAGGGCGTCGTCGTCCCGCATGAAGTCGTCGCCGTCATGGGGAAGACCGAAGGGAACGGATGCGTGAACGATTTCACCCGCGGGTATGCCGTCAGCGCCTTGGATGCCTATTTTACCGGTTTGCTCGGCGCTGCCGCCTCTTCCATTTCATATGTCATGTCCGGCGGCACGGAGGGGATCTTGAGTCCGCACCTGACCGTCATCAGCCGGAGCCTGGATGCGGCCGGAGCGAAGCCGTCCGGCGGCCGGAAGTCGCTTGCGATCGGCGTAAAGCATACGCGGGACTTCCTTCCGGAGGAAATCGGCCGGATGGTGCAGGTCGAGGCGGTGGCCGAAGCGGTCCGGAGCGCTGTCGCGGAGGCCGGGATCGAAAGCGCGGCGGACGTGCATTTTGTGCAAATCAAATGCCCTTTATTAACGACGGACGCTATCCATGACGCGGCAGAGCGGGGGCGGCAGGTCGTGACCGAGGATACGTACAAGTCGATGGGCTACTCGCGCGGCGCGTCGGCGCTCGGCGTGGCCGCCGCCCTTGGGGAGATCGACGCGGCGGAGCTTAGAGAGTCGGATATCTGCCGCGCCTGGGAGAAGTACAGCGAAGTCGCGTCGATCTCGGCGGGCAGCGAGCTGGCCTGCTGCGAGGTGATTGTGTTCGGCAATTCGGCGCAGGCGGAAGGCCCTTTCTTCATCGATCACGGCGTGATGAAGGACGCCATTGACGGGGAGGCCCTGCGGCGAATGCTGGAGGCCCACCCCGGCGCCGAGATCGTGCAGGTGCTGGCCAAGGCGGAGGCCGATCCGAGCGGATTTGTGCGGGAGCGCAGACATACGATGTTAAACGATTCGGATATTAATCACACCCGCCATGCCCGCGCAGCGGTCGGAGGCGTGCTTGCTTACGTATGCGGCGACCCGATGATTTACGTATCCGGGGGAGCGGAGCATCAGGGTCCCGCCGGGGGCGGCCCGGTAGCGGCAATCTTTCGCAGAACACAATCATAGAACCGGGAGGATACACAGATGATACAAGCCAAACAAACAGAAGTTATCGAAGGCGATTCGATGATATGGGAATTGATGCCGAACCATATCGAACTGTATCACCGCGAAATCGTAACGGCGAAACAGGCGGATGCCATGGGGATGCGCATGAGCTCGATTCTGTGGGAGAAGATCGGCGTCGGCGGTCAGGTGGTTCCGCATTATCACGATGTCGCGGAAATCATTTTTATCACGGCAGGCAAAGTGAGGCTGCTTTGCAACGGCGAATGGAAATCGTACAAGGCGGGAGACACCTTCCACGTTCCGACCGGAGTCATCCATTCCGTGGCCAACGACGGCGACACTCCGAGCGAACAAATCAGCATTTTTGTGCCTGTGGAGCAGGATGTCCCCGCGAACTCATTTTTTAATACGGTACTCGTCGAAGACGTTTATTCCGCGAATAAGTGAGATGGGCGGGGCGCGCGATGGCGAACAGCAATAAAATCGGCTTCACCTGCGGAGATATTCTGTTGATTCCCGATTTCAAGGAAGCGGTTGTGCTGGCGGGAGCGAACGGGCTGCATCGGCCGATTAACCGGGTGAATGTCATGGAAGTGCCCGATGTGATCGATTGGGTCAGGCCGGGAGAGTTTCTGATTACGAGCGGGTTTCCGTTCCGCGACAATCCGGATGCGATCTCCGACCTGATTCCGGAGCTGGCGGCAAGAGGCGTCGCCGCGCTCGGCATCAAGACGAAGCGATTCATCGACCGGATCCCGGAGCGGGCGCTCGAGGCCGCGGAAAAATTGGATTTTCCGGTCTTCGAGCTTCCGGCCTCGACCGTATTCTCCGATGTGGTCCGGGACATTATGGAACGGGTGCTGGTCCAAGAGGCAAGGGAATTGTCTCTCTTGCAAAGCCGGTTTCAAAAGTTGTCGCAGCAGTTGCTTCATGGGGGAGGCGTCGGGGAAATTTTGCAGACGCTCGACGAGATGCTGAACAACCCGGTGATCCTGCTGGATGATGAGGATCACGCGTTCCTTTCTCCGCAGGCCGCGCAAGCGGTCGAACAATCGGGATCCCCGACGGACTGGTCGCGGATGCGGGATGATATCGACCTCGGGGTCAGCTTTTTGACCATCGGCGAGCGCCGTATTCGCGTGTACGTTTCCGCGACGAACGACAAATACGGCCATTGCCTGCTGATTCTGCTCGAATGGAATCAAGAGCACTCCGTTGTGGACCAGCTCACGATTGACAGGGTAGGCATCTTGATTGGCCTTGAAATGATGAATGCCAACGCCCGCAAGGAAGTGGAGTCGAAATACATCGACCAGTTCCTTCAGGATTGGTTGTCGGGACGCATCGTGACGATCGAGGACTTGAAAATCAGAGCGGAAGCTTGCGGCTGCCCTTTGGAAGAGGGGCATATGTTCTATGCGGGGGTAGTGCGTTGGATCAGCGGGAAGCCGGCGGCGAAACAGCTGCAGCAGTCTGTCCGGCGTATCCGCTCCCGGCTTGCCGAAAGGAACATTCACGTTACGTTCCTGGAAGGAGGACTCGCGTTTCTGGTTTCCCTTTCGCCTCAAGAGCAGGTGTACGGCGCCGTAGACGCGATGATTGCCGAACTGAAGACGCGGTTTTCGGCCGAGGGGATGATTTCCATCTGCCTGGGGAACCGTGTTCAGCAAGCCGACCAGGTTTGCGTCAGCTACAACCAGGCCAAAAAAATTCAACATATCAGCGCCATTTGCGATCTGAGAGACCCCTGCATCGACTATGTCCGGCTTGGCGTGTTTCAATTGCTGTACTTGCTGCCGGATTCGGAAGAAGTGGCTCAGTTCCGCGACCGGTACATGGTCCCGCTGATCGATTATGACCAGAAGAACGGCACGATGCTGGTGGATACGTTAAAAGTGTATTTTAAACATAATCGGAACGCAAAGAAGACATCGGCGGAAATGTTTACGCATTATAACACAGTGAACTATCGAGTCGAACGTGCGCTCGATATTCTCGGCCTCGATGCGGACAATGGAGACGATTTGCTGCAGCTTCATTTAGCGGTGAAATTGCAGGAGATGAGGCCCGCCGAGGATGGTCCGGGGAACAGGGCGTGACGTCGTCGTCAGGGTGCCAGGAACAAGAAAGAAGGGGATCGGACATGCTTTCAAATGCGATACCGCCGCGTTTTACCGTATCGTGGCTTAAGGAAATGTATGCCAGGCGGGAGCTTGCTCCCCGGGAGGTCGTCCGTGAAATCGTGCGCCGCGCGGAAGCCGATGCGGATATGAATATTTGGATTACCCCGCCGTCGATGGAGCGCGTTTCCCCATACCTCGCGAGACTGGGCGAATTTGCTCCGGGGAGCTTGCCGTTATGGGGGATTCCGTTTGCCGTTAAAGACAATATTGACGTGGCGGGGCTGCCGACAACGGCCGGGTGCGCGGCGTTTGCCTATACGCCCGGGAAGCATGCGGCGGTGGTGGAACGGCTGATTGCTGCGGGGGCCATTCCGCTGGGAAAAACGAATCTGGACCAATTCGCCACAGGTCTGGTCGGAACGAGAAGCCCTTACGGCGAAACGCACAATTCCCTGCGCAGGGAATTGATCAGCGGCGGTTCCAGCTCCGGTTCCGCGGTGGCGGTGGCCAGAGGCCATGCGGCTTTCGCGCTGGGGACGGATACCGCCGGATCCGGGCGCGTCCCCGCCGCCCTTAACGGTCTTGTCGGATGGAAGCCGAGTGTCGGCGCGTGGCCGACCCGGGGCGTCGTTCCGGCATGCGCAAGCCTGGATTGCGTCACGGTGTTCGCGCATGACCTGGAGGGCGCACTTGCCGTCGATGTGGTGGCGCGCGGCGCAGATGCTTCGGATCCGTGGTCCCGGAGCATCGCGCGAACGGAACCGGAGCTCCCAAGCAAGCTGTATTTGCCCAAAGATCCGCTGAATTTCTACGGTCCCTATGCGGACGAATATCGGGCAGCCTGGAAAGCGAGCATTGAGAAGCTGGAGAGGTTAAATATTCCCGTCGAATATACGGATATCGGTCTGTTTTCGCAGGCGGCGGCAATTCTTTACGATGGTCCGTGGGTTGCCGAGCGTTGGGCGGATTTGGGTTCTTTTATCGAAGAACACCCGGGAGAAGCCTTTCCGGTAACGGAAGCTGTCTTGCGGTCGGGCGGAAACGGGAAATACGATGCGGCATCCGTCTTTAAGGCCATGCACCGGCTTCAGGAGCTGAAGCTAAGCGCGAAGCGGCTGCTCGGCGGGGGAGTGCTGGTGATGCCGACCTGCGGCGGAACGTGGACGCGCGATCAGGTGAGAGACGACCCGATCGCAACCAACAGCGCGATGGGACTTTATACGAACCATTGCAACCTGCTCGACTTGTGCGCCGTTTCCGTACCTTCCGCGGAAGCGGGCGAAAATCTTCCCTTCGGAATTACGTTTTTTGCTCCTGCGGAGAAAGAGGGGCGGCTCGAGGGCGCGGCGCGGCTGTTCCTGAAAAGAAAGCCGACGACGCTGGTGGCCGTGTGCGGATTGCATATGCGCGGGTTTCCCCTGGAGCGGCAAATGCGCGAGCACGGCGCGCAATTCATCCGCGAGGATGCGACCGCGGCGAAGTACCGCATGTACAGGCTGCCGACCACACCGGCTAAGCCGGGGTTGATCCGGTCGGAGGAAAACGGCGCATCCCTTCGGGTGGAGATATGGGAGATGCCGCTGGAGACCTTCGGCGCCTTTGCCGCCGCGATCCCTGCTCCGCTCGGGATGGGCAAAATCGAGCTGCTGGACGGAACGCAAGTGCCGGGTTTTATCTGCGAAGGGTATGCCTCAGCGGGCGCGGAAGACATTACGAGCCTGGGAGGCTGGCGATCCGGCCGTTGGCGGTAAAAAGATCTGAATAATCCATGGCGCAACGAACTCTCCGGCCTGAACAGGCCGGGGAGTTTTTGTGTTGACCGGCAGGATGCTTGACGGAGGGAACAAATTTAACGGATCGGTTAACAAAAACTTAATCCGCCGATAATCGCAAGATGACATTGCGTCTTTATAATGAAGTCTTCAAGCCGGATACAAAGAACAAACGAAAGGGATGCGGGAATGGAACCGATTCATTTTATTCATCTGACGGATACGCATATCAACGCCCCGCATCGCGAGGGCCTGTATCAGCGCAATATGGCGGACAATTTGCGCACCGTGCTTGCCCATGTTCAGGCGTCCGGTGTGCGTCCGGCCTTGTTCGTCATCAGCGGAGATTTGGCGCATGAGGGCGATGCGGAGGATTACCGATTTTTACGCGAGCTGCTGGAAGCCGAGTGCGGCGCATTCGGCGTCCCGTTTTTCGTTAGCCTGGGCAACCATGATCACCGAGCGCCGTTTCGTGAAGGCTTTCTGGGAGAGGCGCCATCGGACGAGCCCTATTACTTCAGCGTAATAATTGACGGTCTGCGCTTGATTGTACTGAACTCCCAAGTCGAAAATTCGCCCATAGGAACCGTGGACGAGAATCAGCTTGCCTGGCTGGACGATGTGCTGAAGACGCCTGCGCCGGTCGGCTCGGTGGTCGTATTGCACCATCCGATGCTGCCTCCCCTCGGCTCGGTCATGGACGACTTTCATTTGACCAATAGGGATGAAGTGGCAGGCGTAATCAACGGACGGGACGTCATCGGCATTCTTGCCGGGCATATCCATGCCAACCGGGTCGCTTCATTTCACGGGATGATCAGTGCGGCGGGATCCGGTACGGCCTTCGGGCTCGAAATGGCGGACGACCGAACCGTCCGCTTCTTCGAAAATCGTTCCTATAATGTGGTGACGGTTCACCGGGGAAGCATGAACGTGCAAACTTTAACGCTGCCCGGCATGCAGCGGGAGCTGTCCCGCAAACCTTTGGAAAATTTATTGGGCTAGAGGGGGGCTGATCATGAAGCAAGCACTGTTTGATAAAACAGGCGACAGCCGGATTATTCCTGCGGTGCGCCGGGCGGACGATTTACAGGCGGCTTGCCGCAGCCGTTGGCCGGTCGTGTTTCTGCTGATCGGGGATTTGTTTACCGCAAGGGATTATGTCGACGAGGCGCTGCGCGCGGGAAAAAAAGTGTTCCTGCATGTGGATTTCATCTCGGGACTCGGCAGCGATCCCATCGCCATGAGATATATTGCCGAACGCGTGCGCCCGACAGGGATCATTTCCACCAAAACCCATTTTGTCAAGCATGCCAAAAAGTACGGGTTGCTCGCCATCCAGCGGCTTTTTCTGATCGATACGTCGGCGCTGGAGCACGGCATTCAGAATATCGGCCACAGCGAGCCCGACGCCGTCGAAATTATGCCGGGTCTGATTGCGCGCGTGATTACCGAACTGAGAGAACAATGCCCCGTGCCGATCATTGCCGGCGGGCTGATTCGGGAGCGCAGCGAGATTGAAACGGCGCTAAGTGCGGGGGCCAGCGCCGTGTCCATGGGCCGCAAACAACTGTGGCTGTAACGGTCGTGGCCCGCCGGATCTTTACAAAATATTAAAACCGCGTTAATCCTCCGATAACACGGGGCCGTTACTTTAGAAGAGGAAAGAGATTGCAACTGAATATGCAAGGGTACGAGATGAGGAGAAAACCCTTATTCAACAATGGGAAGCCATGGTACGGCATGCCGGTTCTTTGTTGTTGGATAAAGGTTTTTTTTGCTCTGGCATCAAGAAGGAGGCTGCTTGCGTTGCCGGACGTCCGAGAGTTCGACGGTTACTTTTTCGATTTGGACGGCACGATCTTCCTGGGAGATCGGTTGCTGCCGGGGGTGAAGGAAGCCCTCGCATATTTGCGGGAGAGGGGGAAGAAGATTTATTTCCTGAGCAATACGACGGTCAGGACGCGCAAGGAATGCCGGCTTCGTTTGCAGGAACTCGGTTTGGAAGCTCACGAGGAGGAAGTCGTGACGGCTGCTTACGCTGCGGCGGTCTATCTGCGCGAGAGCGGCTTGCCCCGCGTGTTTGTGGTGGGCGATCCGGCGCTGTTTGCGGAATTGGACGAGCAGGGGGTGGCGCATACCCCGGACCCGCTTTCCGCGACCCATGTGTTGGTCGGCATGGATCGCGGCTTTAATTACGACAAGCTCCACCAGGCGATGAAAGCCGTGGCGAGCGGCGCCGTCCTGATCGCGGCCAATCCGGATCCGTTTTGCCCGGCTCCGGATGATCGCCTGCCGGACACCTGGTCCATGGTCAAAGCGATTGAAACGGCCGGCTGCAGTGAAGCGCCCACGGTCATTGGCAAGCCGTCCGCTTATTATGCGGCCAAAGTGCTGGAGTGGAGCAAGCTTTCCTATGACCGCTGTCTGATGGTCGGCGACCGGCTGGAAACCGACATTTTATTCGGTCTGCAAAATGGCATGCGCACCGCCCTGGTATTGACCGGAGTCACGTCGAGAAGCGATATGGAGTGCTCGCCGATTCGGCCGGACTACGTCTGGTCCACGATGGAAGAGCTGCTGCAGCCATAAATGTTTTAAATAAATCAACCCATTGAAGGAGAGAGAACCATGTTCAACCGCAAGATGAAAATGTTCAGTCTGATCGTTCTATGTTTTTTCGTGGTGTTGGCAGGTTGTTCCTCAGCGAATACCGCGACCCCGTTGAACGGTGCGGCCCCGTCCAATAACGAAACGCCATCCGCGGCGTCGCCGAACAACGGCAATGAAGAGAAAATCGAATTGACCTTCTATTACCCGATTGCGGTGGGCGGTCCGCTTACCAAGACCATTGAGGCGATGACTCAGGAATTCACGAAGCAGCATCCGAATATCACGGTGAAGCCGGTTTATACCGGAAGCTACGCGGATACGGCCGTGAAAACGCAAGCGGGCGTAAAATCCAAAACGCCTCCGGATGTCGCGGTGCTCCAGGCGACGGAGCTGTTCAGTCTGTTGGATATGAATGCGGTCTTGCCGCTGGACGACTTCATTGCGAAAGAGGGCGGCGAAAAATTTATTTCCGACTTTTATCCGGCATTCATGGCCAACTCCCAAACCGGCGGCAAAACCTACAGCATTCCTTTCCAACGCAGCACGATCGTTCTTTACTATAATAAGGACCTCTTTAAAGCGGCCGGGCTGGATCCGGCGAAGGGGCCGCAATCGTGGGAGGATATGAGAACATATGCGGCCCAATTGTCGAAAGACGGCACGTGGGGACTGGAAATTCCGGTCACAGGATTCGGCTACTGGATGCTTCAAACCTTCGCGCTGCAAAACGGGGTTAACCTGATGACCGAGGATGGCAAAAAAGTGATGCTCAATACGCCGGAAGTCATCGAAGGCTTGCAATATTGGGTCGATCTGGCGAAAAAGGACAAGGTGATGCCGGAGGGCGTAACGGAGTGGGGGACCGTGCCGTCCGATTTCCTGGAAGGGAAAACGGCGATGATGTATCACACCACCGGGAATTTAACCAACGTCAAAAAGAATGCCAAATTTGATTTCGGCGTCAGCTTCCTGCCGATGAACAAAAGCTACGGAAGCCCGACGGGCGGCGGCAACCTCTATATCTTCAAAGACATTGATCCGAAAAAACAGGAGGCCGCTTGGGAATTCGTTACATTTATGACCGAACCGGAACGCGCCGCCCAATGGAGCATCGACACGGGCTACGTGGCCGTCCGCAAATCGGCGTATGAAACCGAGCGCATGAAAAAATATACCGCCGACTTCCCGGCTGCGCTGGTCGCCCGCGATCAACTGGAATATGCGGATGCCGAGCTGTCTACCCACAACAACGGCAAGATCATGAAAATTGTGAACGACTATGTGCAAGCTGCGTTAACCGGCGAAATGACTCCCGCGGAAGCGATGAAGAAAGCGCAGGAAGAAGCGGATAACGTACTGGCTGCGTTTAACAAGTAACCCGAAGGCTGGGGAATCCGTCGGCTTGGGCCGGCCGGGCCAGCCCAGGCCGGCCTCCCGTTTCGATTTTCGGCTGCTTCGATGGAGGGAGCTTGCTATTGAACCGAAGAAACTGGATTCATTCATTTAAAACCGGCATGTTTGCCTGGCTGCTTCTGATTCCGTCGCTGATTTTTCTGTTCTTGTTCACGTTTTATCCGATCGCCAAAACGATCCGGCTCAGCTTGTATGAGGCGAACCTCGCCACCCCGATTCCCGTTTTTATTGGCCTGGATAATTTCCGCCGTTTGTTTTCCGACGAATTGTTCTGGAAGGTCATATTCAATAATCTTTGGTTTGCGCTCGGCACCGTTCCCGCTTCGATTGCGCTGGCGCTGGTTATGGCGATTGCCGCCAATCGGGCCTTGCGCGGCAGCATCTTGATGCGCACGGCTTTCTTCTATCCGACGTTGATCCCGATGATTGCCGTCGCCAATATTTGGCTGTTCATCTATACCCCCAAATACGGATTGCTCAGCCGGCTGGCGTTATGGATCAGTGAAACGGACCACAATTGGCTGGGCGACCCCGGCCTCGTCATGTGGGCGATGATCGTGATGATCATCTGGAAAGAAGCGGGTTATTTCATGATCTTTTATTTGGCCGGATTGCAGAACATTTCGCCGGATTTGTACGAATCGGCGCAACTCGACGGGGTGGGGAAATTTACGGTGTTCCGCAAAATTACGTTTCCGCTGCTGATGCCGACGACCTTGTTTGTCAGCATTGTGGCGCTGACGAATTCGTTTAAGCTGGTCGATCACCTGTTTATTATGACGAAGGGCGGACCGAACAACGCCAGCAATCTGCTGCTGTACCACATTTACGAAACAGCCTTCGGGTTCTGGGATCAAGGCATGGCCTCCGCGCTGACGGTCATCATGATTGTGGTTTTGCTGGCGCTTGCAGCCATGCAGTTTTTCGGCCTGGATAAAAAAATTCATTATCGTTAATGCCACCGGAAAGGCGGATTCAAGGTGTTTAAATCGCTGACTGTCAGTCGCCTGATGATGTTTGCGGCCGCCGTCATTTGGCTGGTGCCGCTCGTGTGGATGACGGTGACCGCTTTCCGTCCGAAGCAAGAGGCGTTATCGGCGTTCTTTTCCCTGAATTTTACACTGGAAAACTTCGCGAAAGTCTGGTCGGCCGCTCCTTTTGCTCAATATTACTTGAACACCGTCATCATTGTGGTATGTATTTTCGCGGTGCAGATGGTCACGGCGACGTTGGCGGCTTATGCTTTTGCCCGTTTGAAATTCAAAGGCAGCAACGTGCTGTTCATGCTGTTTCTCGTGCAAATTATGATACCCGCCGACGTGCTTATTTTTCCGAATTACCAAGTGCTTACGGAAATGTCTCTGCTCGATACAAAGCTCGGCATCATGATTCCATATTTTGCCTCTGCTTTCGGAATTTTCCTGCTTCGCCAGACGTTCATGACCATTCCGAAAGAGCTGGAAGAGGCGGCGATCATGGAAGGCTGCTCGAAGTGGCAAATTTTGTGGCGCATCTATGTTCCGCTGGCGCGTCCGGCATACATTGCCTTCGGGCTCGTGTCGGTCAGCTACCATTGGAACAATTTCCTGTGGCCGCTGATCGTTACGGATTCCGTGGAAAACCGGCCGCTTACCGTGGGCTTGTCGATTTTCGCCCAAGCCTCCGATACGGGCGCGCAATGGACGGAGGTCAGCGCGGCCACCTTGCTGGTGATTGCACCGCTGATTGTGTTGTTTTTATTGTTCCAGCGGCAATTTATCAACAGCTTTATTCAATCCGGCATTAAATAAGATTCATGCGAAACGAGAGGTGTAAAAACAGATGAAACGATTGGCCAAATATGTATACGGCTTTTTGATTGTTACTCTGCTGTGCGGATTGCTCCCGTTCCATTTATTTCAACCGCAGGCTCATGCCGAGGAGGCCGGCAGAAAATCGCTGGCTGTAAGCAAAACGTTGACGCCTCCTGTGATTGACGGCAATGTGCATGAGTCTTTCTGGAAAATCGAACAGACTTTGGACGTCCGGGTAGGCGAGGGGACCTTTAAGGATGCGAAATTCGGATTATTGTGGGACAACCGGTATTTGTATATCGGCGTGAGAGCGGATGATGACAATCTGATCTCCGGCGCTTCCGGATACTGGTTTGAACAGGATAACATCAACTTTTTCCTTGATCCGACGAAACACCAGTCGGCTCCGTTCGCCAGCGACGATATGCAGATCGGCTTCGTGTATCAGCCCGGAACGACGACGCCTGAATTTCACTTTGGCGCCGCGCTGAACGGTCACAGCGGCAAAGACGAGAAAAAGATTTTGCGAGCCATCCAAACGACCGGCAGCGGCTGGTCGCTGGAGGTGGCGATTCCATGGGATATGCTCCATTTCGATCCGGTGACGACCAAAGAGCTTGGACTGGAAGTCGGGGTTACCGACCGGTATGGTCCCGATACCGCCCAGCAGCGAACGCGTTATTGGAGCGCATACAACTCAAGTTCATTTTGGAATGATACGACCGGCTATGGGGTGATTTCCCTTGTCGACCGCGATCCGGTGTCGGGCAGCGTAAATCCCGTGTTATTGGATGAAGACTTCGACAGCTATCCGTCGGGCACGATTCCTTTCGGCTGGATTACCGATGGGAGTGCGGGCAGCCCCCCGTTTTCCGTGGTGCAGGATACATACGGCAACGGACGAATGGTGTTTGATGGGAAGGGCGCCGGCAAACAGGGCAGAATTACAGCACCCGTTCAGTGGGACAACTATGTGATTGAGGCGGATGTCCGGTTCGAATCCGTGCTCGACCCCTCACGATGGGCCGCTCTCATGTTCCGGGGCGCTTCCAATGGGAAAAGTCCCTATAACCAAATGGCGATCCGGCTCAACGGCACCTATGAGCTGGCCTACCGAAAACTGGATAACGGCTGGTACTCGCCCACACCGATCAGCGGAACCTGGAAGCCGCTGGCGCTGAACCGCGACTACACGATGAAGGTCAGGGTATTCGACAACAATGTCAAGGAATATATGAAGGAGGCAAGCGATCCCGACTTTACCCTTGTGACGGACAAATGGATGACTTCCAACGTGCTGCTGGAGAGAGGCAAAGTCGGCTTGCAGGCCGATCAAAGCAAGATTTCCTTCGACAATTTGAAAGTGACGCGAATCACGGTCGACCGCATCGATACGACGATGCCGGCGACGGTGGAAGCTTTGACCGGGCCGGTCAGTGTGACGCACAGCGTTTATTTCTCGGACGGCATCACGGAATCGGTTCCGAGCAGCCGCTTCAAATACTATTCATCCGATGAAAGCATTATTCGAATCGTCGACAATCAGATTTATCCGGTCAAGCCGGGCACAGCCAAGATCAAGGCCGTATTCGATAATGCGGAGACGGAACAGACCGTTACGGTAACGCCGTCGACAACGGGCTCCCAAGTCGTTTCATTAGAGCATGACGACGGGTACATCCTGGCGGTTGCGGGTCAGGAGATTAACCTGAACGACCTGATGTTTACAGGCAAATATAATGACTTCTCGACGGGCACGATTCCGGGAGACGAATTAACCTGGTCGTCGACCGCAAGCGATGTGGTCAT
Organism: Paenibacillus sp. PDC88; assembly: GCF_900106725.1. NCBI lineage: Bacteria > Bacillati > Bacillota > Bacilli > Caryophanales > Paenibacillaceae > Paenibacillus > Paenibacillus sp. PDC88. The sequence goes on from NZ_FNNT01000018.1 coordinate 39,681, forward strand.
TGAAGGCGGAAAGTTGAAAAAAGCAACGAAAAAAGGCATCTTTACCGTTACTGCGCAAAAGGACGCCGGCATCTTCCATTTGACGGTCGCCGTCAAGAATCCCGAAGATGCGGAATATGTTCTTTATGAAGAAAACTTTGACCAGCTTGCAGACGGCGCTTTGCCTCCGGGTTGGGAAAGAATCCAAGGCTCGACGCCAAGCGCCGCCGCCGTGAAATCGGGAGCTTTTGAACTGGATGCGACCAAGAGCCCCGACAATCCGTCGCGCATCTTGCTCCCCGATTATTTGGGAGCCTTCGGCGATTATAAAATTGAAGCGGACGTCACTCACCTGGCCGTGAACGAATCAAGCCGGTGGCACTCCATCATGTATCGCGTACAAAACGGCAATTATCCTTATTATCAAATGGCTGTAAGGCAAAGCGCATCCTCCAACGGAGTCGAGTTTGCGGAGATGACCCCCGGCAATGCGTGGAACGTCATGGAGAAAGCGTCGTATACTGAAAATATTCAACCGGATCGCATGTATCACTATACGATCAAAACCAAGGGCAACCGGGTTCAGGAATGGATCGGCGAGCAGTTGATCATCGATACGGATGCGGCCACGGCTTATCAAAAAGGCCGAATCGGGCTGCAGGCGAACGGCAGCAAAATGAAGGTGGACAACATGAAAGTTACCCTGCAGGAAAGCCCGCTGCCGCCGATGTCGGCGGAACGATATGTCCGCGTGGCCGCGCCGGAAACGAAAATCGCGCTTGCGCCTTCCGTCGTATCCGAAATCAAATCGCCCGACGATCTGGCGGCGATGAACGAAGCCACATTGCCGGCGACGGTGATGCTGTACGTAACCGCCGATTTGCAGGTGACCGATCCATCCGGCACGGCAAAGATCGGCAGCCTGGAGTCCGTGTTGGGCGAGCTTGGAACCCGGATGATTCCGGCCTTCTATGTCAAGGACGAGCAAACGGTGGACCGGCTGATCCAATATCTGAAATTGCAGGCACTTGAAGATGCGTTCCTCGTTTCCGACAACGGCGAGCTGGTGAAGCGGGCCCATGCCGCGTATCCGATCATCCGCGGTATTGTGGATTATAGCGCGGTGGGGGCCATTGCCGGAGAAGATCTGCTTGATATACGGAGAAATACGTCCGCCAGCCAGGCTCGCATCGCCATCCTGCCGCAGAAGGCCGCCTCCTCCAAAGAAACGGTCGATTATTTGCAGCAGCGTTCCATTATGGTGTGGGCGCGGGAAACGGCCGGTCCGGCGGAGCAGAACATCGCCATGCACAGGCTGATTACAGCCGGGGTGAACGGGATTGTGACCGATGCGCCGAGTGCGGCGTTCGATGCCTTCAAGGTGTATTCGAACCAAATAACCCTGATCCGAAAGCCGTACATGATTGCGCACAGAGGTCTTCCTACGAAGGCCCCCGAAAATACGATCGAGAGCAACATCCTGGGCCTGGATGCCGGCGCCGATTTTATTGAAAACGATATGTTGCTCAGTAAAGACGGGCATTTGGTCATCGTGCATGACAATACGTTGGACCGCACGACGAACGGCACCGGACAGGTCGAGGATTACACGCTTGAGCAATTAAAGGCTCTCAACGCCAATAAACCTTACCCGACAGGTTTTCCGGATGTGAAAATTCCGACATGGATCGAGCAGATCGAGTTGGCCAAATCGAGAGGCAAAATGATCGAGTCGGAAATCAAATCCGCGAAGCCCGAGGCGGTCGAAGCTGTAGTCCGGGTCATCCGGGAAAACGACGCGGAAGATATAATCAATATCATGTCCTTCAATACCGAACAACTCGTGCGGATGCGGCAACGGATGCCGGAAATGCCGACGGGCCTGTTGGTCAGCCGCGTCAGTTCCGATGAAACGAATCCCAACAAATCGTTGCGGGATGCCCTCAAGCAGGTCCAGGGGATCAATGCCACCTTTAATGTCGGTTATTACGGACTCGGCAGAAATTTCCTGGAGGCGGCGCACCATCGGGGACTTCTGGTCTCCCCATGGACGATCAACAACAAAAACGACTTCATTTCATTTTTCCTGATGGGCCCTTGGGGAATCACCACCGACTATGCCGACTACGCTTCGGACTGGGCGGCGTCCATTCAGCCGGAAAAAGACCAGTATGCCATGAAGCAAAATTCCAGTATGTCCATATCGGCCATTGTTGAAAGCTACAAGGGCGAGGAAACGGTCGTAGTTCCCGAAATTGTGGTCATCGACGGGCAGGATGCGCTTGTCGTGAGCGGAAACAAAGTGACCGCCAAGAAAAAGGGCACGGCGCATGTGTTGCTGCGATATACGGCCGCTATCGATGAAAGCCATCAATACGACATCTACACCCAGCCGGTGACCATTACGGTTAGAGATGACAATTCCGGGGGAAATAAAGGCGGAAACAGCGGCAATTCAGGCGGAAATAGCGGCAATCCAGGCGGAAACAGCGGCAACTCGGGTGAAAACGGCGGCCATCCGGGCACGGGTGAAGACGGGGAAGAGAGTTCCGATCGCCCTGAACGGCAGATTGAAGCGATCGACGGCAAATTGGCCGCCGACACGCTGAAGGAGGTATTCGCATCCGATTCCAGAGTCGTTGTGAAATGGACCGGCCAACAGCTGGAGCTGCCGGCGGAGGGTCTTTCCGGCGCAGACGCCGACAATGGACATATGTTGATCATCCAAAACGACGATGCCGGGTATATATTACCGTTGTCGGCCTTGAGGCTTGACGCTTTGGCGCGGGAGCTGAATACGAGCGTAAGCGGCTTGTCCTTGAGAGTGACGATGCAAAAAGTAAGTGCCGGCACTGCTTCCGCAATCGAGCATGCGGTGAATGCGGCAGGCGGAAGGCAAATTGCCGAACCGGTTCATTTCGAAATCGAGGCGGTTGGTCGGGAGGGCCGGTCGGTTCCCGTCTCATTCGGCGCCACCTATGTTGCGCGCGAATTGACGCTAGACAAAGAGGTGGATGTGAAGAAGGCAACCGGAGTGCTGTATGTCCCGGAAACAAACGAGGTCAGGTTCGTTCCGACGGTCTTTGAAACGAAGGGCGGCAAGACCACAGCCGTATTGAAACGCAACGGCAACAGCATCTATACGGTCGTTGAGAATAACAAAAGCTTTGCCGATTTGGCCGGTCATTGGGCCCGGGAAGATGTCGAGCTTCTGGCCAACAAGCTTGTGCTGAACGGAGTCGATGAAAGCCGGTTCGACGGCGAGCGCAATGTAACGCGCGCTGAATTCGCGTCGATGCTTGTCCGCGCATTGGGATTAAGCCCTGTGGCTGACAGGAACCCCTTCAGCGATGTTGACCCTGCAGCCTGGTACGCGCATGATGTGGCTGCTGCGGCGGCCGCCGGCCTGATCAGCGGCTACGAGGACGGCTCGTTCCGTCCGAATCAGGAGATCCGGCGCGCGGAGCAGGCGGTCATGACGGTCAGGGCGTTGGCCTATGCAGGGATCGATGCGGCGGTTTCGGCTTCGATGCAGGACGATATCCTTGGGCGCTTTGCGGACGCGGACAAAATCGGTTGGGCCGGAGCGGATATCGCCGCCGCCGTACATGCCGGTCTGATGAACGGGATGTCGCAAGATCGGCTGGATCCGGACAGCCATGCCACCCGGGCCCAATCCGCAGTTATGATCAAGCGATTCTTGAGCAAAGCCGAATTTATCAACTAGACAACATCACCCTTCATCGAACGCTTGGCCAAACTGCGCTTGAGTTAGGAGGAATCGATTCATGGCGGAGGTCGTATTCAACCATATTGTCAAAAAATATCCGGGAAATGCGGAAGCGACCGTGAAAGACTTTCATTTGGAGATCCGTGACCGAGAGTTTCTCGTACTGGTCGGCGCTTCTGGCTGCGGCAAATCGACGACGCTTCGCATGGTTGCTGGGCTGGAAAGCATCACGGCAGGCGAATTGTATATCGGCGGCCGTTTGATGAACGATGTCGCCCCGAAGGACCGGGATATCGCGATGGTGTTTCAGTCCTATGCCCTGTACCCGCATATGAATGTTTATGACAATATGGCCTTCGGATTAAAAATGCGCAAATTCAAAAAAGCCGAGATCGACGCCCGCGTGCGCGCAGCGGCCAATATTCTGGATATCGGGCATGTCCTGGACCGCAAGCCGAAGGCTCTCTCCGGCGGCCAGCGCCAGCGCGTCGCTTTGGGCCGGGCGATGGTCCGCGAGCCGCAGGTGTTCTTGATGGACGAGCCGCTGTCCAATCTGGACGCCAAGCTCCGGGTGCAGATGCGCGCGGAGATCGGCAAACTGGCCCGGAATCTGGGGGTCACCGTGATTTATGTGACCCACGATCAGACGGAGGCGATGACGATGGGCGACCGGATCGTGGTGATGGATCAGGGCATGATTCAGCAAGCGGCGACGCCGGAAGAAATTTATAACCGGCCGGTCAATATGTTCGTCGCCGGGTTTATCGGCTCGCCGGCAATGAACTTTATCCGGGGCGGGCTTGAGGAATCGGAGGGCCGCTTGACCTTTCGCGCACCCGGATTGAACGCGGAAATTCCGCAAGACCGCGCCGAAACGCTGCGCCGGAAAGGGTATGCCGGCAAAGAAGCGATCCTTGGCATCCGTCCGGAGCATATACATCCGTCGGGATTGGAGCCTGTCGGCTCGGCGCGGGCGGCGGCGGACGCGCTGATCGAAGTTGCGGAGAATCTGGGCAACGAAATGACTCTCTATCTGAAGGGAATCGGCCAGCAAAATGTGACCGCGCGGATCGGCAATCATGCCGGATTTCAGGAAGGAAACAACGTGAAACTCTCGCTCGATATGAATAAAGCGCATTTTTTCGATCAAGAAACGACGGCGTCTATCTTGCCGTGAACCCTTGTGCGGGTTTGCGGTAACGAGTCGGAAATGCAGAAAGGCCCGAGATCAATTGGAATGAGCCCCTTATAGTAGACATCGAAAACCCCCCTGGGTATTTTGCCGAATTCTTGATATGATCCCTCTTGTGCAGACAGTGAGAATGAAGCCCCTTACTGTAGACGCAGGAGGGGTTTTTTCGTGGAAAAAATCAAAAACCGTGTATGAATTGTCATCTCAATCATTCTTTTGTTTAGAAATTGTATAGACGGACCGGTTATACTGGATGATTAATACTAGGCGGATGCATCTCGTTAGGTTAAGGGGTAAGCGGATGAAAGCGATTCTTGTGGATGATGAAAGGCAGGCATTGACTTTACTGGAAAATCAGTTGGTTAAATTTGCGGGTGTTCATGTTATAGGGAAGTTCACTGCCCCGAAAAAGGCTATGGAAAAAATACTTCTTGAAGATGTCGATGTGGTGTTTTTGGATATTCATATGCCGGAAATCAACGGGATCGAATTAGCCGAGAAGATACTGGCGCAAAAACCCGGAGTAAATATTGTCTTTGTAACAGCCTACGACAACTATGCCGTGGAAGCGTTCGAACTTCACGCGCTGGATTACATCTTGAAGCCGGTCAGCAAAGAACGTTTATTGAAAACCGTCGAGAGAATAAAAAAACGAAAAAAAGAAACCGAAAGCAGCAATTTCCAGGCCGATCAACAGATGCTGCATATTCAGTTATTTCGTCAAGTGGCGATCGGATTCAAGGGGCAGCATCTAACCGTTATGCGTTGGCGTACGACACGGGCCGAGGAATTGTTCCTGTATCTGCTGCAACATCGGGGACAGCTCATTCGCAAATCGGTTCTGCTCGATTTGCTTTGGCCCGAATTGGAACAGGACAGGGCCTATCCGCAATTGTACACGGCCGTTTATCACATTCGAAAAACTTTGGAGTCTTTCGGCTCGCATTTTCAAATATCCAATATTATGGACGGGTATATTTTGAAAAGCCAGAATGTGTTGATCGATGTAGAGGAATGGGAAAACTTTATCAGCGCCGAATTGCCGTTATCGGCCGATACGATCGATGACTACGAAAAAACGATGGATTTGTATACGGGGGATTATTTGCAGGGATACGATTATTGGTGGGCCGAAAGTGAACGTCACCGGCTCATGCTGCTGTGGCTTCGAACATCGTTTCGCATGGCTGAATGGTATATGTCGTGCCATCGTACGGAAAAGGCCATCGAGAAATATCTTGAAATATGCGAGCGGTATCCTCAAGCGGAGGAGGCCCATTTTGCTTTGATGGCCATATATGCCTCGATGGAAATTCATTTATTGGTGCATCGGCAATATCGATTGCTTACCGCCGTGTTGCGGGAGGAATTAAATGAGCAGCCGAGCCGGCACATTACCGAATGGTATCAAAATTGGTGCCGGACAAATAAATTTGAAATGAAGAGTTAATCCGAATCGGGGCTTTCTAGACCGGATAGTCTTTCAGCTTATTGCGTATTTCAATTTGTTTAAGCATGCAATATCTGATAATGTCGGAACGCACCGATTCATTCATATTCAAAAATTCCAGAGAAATTCTGTAGAGATGGTCGCTTTGTTTCATGCAATTCACGATTTTTCCGTGAAAAGAAACGGCTTTCTCGAAGTTGTTCGTTTTCAAGTGGAGTGTTCCGCGAACCAAAATTCCATTTTCCATCGGATTTGGAAAATGAAAGGAAACGCCTCCTCCGCTAATGTCTCGGGTCGTCAATTTGATAGTTTCGTGCTGATTCGCTTTTTCGGCCGGGTCCAAAACCAATTCCAATTCAGTTTCAACGGGTACACGGAAAAAGCGTCGTCTCTGCGCTTTTTGAATGGAACCTGCCGGAGGGATCCTGATGGCCACTTGATTTTGATACAGACGGATCGTTGCATCGAAAGTGAATAATCCCAGACTATTATTATGAAAAAAGACCGTTACCGGCATGCCGTTCGTTACCTGCATGTACATTTTCTGCTGATTGATCGGTCTTTGAATGTAAAGAAACTGATTGTCTATCTTGAGAATCAGCGTTTGAAATATTTCTCTCTCCAACGTGTGAAGCTCCAGCAGTTGGCCCTCCCATAACTCGACCCCATCCGGAAATTCCATGATGAGAAACCCCTCTCTGCTATTTCTCTATAGGCTGCTAACCAATATCGCCGCACTAACGGTCTGCAATTAAGTACAACACGACAAACTCTACAATTTCTAAACATCTAGCCCTTTATACCTAAATCGTTTGAAAACACAGACCGTTTTTTTGAGAAACTGTAGAGCTTCGGCGTTTATAATTGCGTGCAAAAACCAAGCTGTGGTCTTGTGGGACAACCAGTGGGGGGAGGTATACGGTTTTTTGGACAATACGGATCCGATCTTGAAAAATGTCGTTGGAAAAAGGATCAACCGGGATGTTTTCAGCGGCAGCGGGGCTTTGCTGATACCCAGATTCACCCGAATTACGCATGATCATATGCAGATTTTGGCGAAACATTCTTTTGACCCGTAACGATATATCCCCGATGGGTTCATATTCCGGAACGAAGTCTTTTCATCATGACAAAATGATCGATGAGGCGGTTTTCCAGGTCAGGGGAATCTTTGAAGAAATCCGTGAAACCGGGAAAAATTCCGCTTGCGGATTTATGCACCAACATCGTTCCGATCATTCATGAGGTATCCGATGTTACGAATTTATTGGGTTTGTTTGCTGCTCTTCAGAGTAAGGATGATTATACATACCGTCACAATATTGCCGTAGGGGCCATCTCCAGCCTCATCGGGAAATGGCAGGGACTGGACCGCCAAGAATTGACACAGCTGGCGGCTGCGGCAATGCTGCATGACGTCGGGAAAATATTCATACCGCAGCACATCTTGAACAAGCCGGGCAAATTAACGGATGAAGAATATGCCCTGATGAAAAATCATACTGTTTTCGGCTATGAACTTCTGAAAAAGACCGCCGGTATCCATCACCGGCAGGCGCTGGCCGCGCTTCAGCATCATGAAAGGATGGATGGCAGCGGTTATCCGTACGGTTTGAAGCAGGAAGAGATCGCAAGTTTCAGCCGTGTGGTATCGGTTGCGGACGTATTCCATGCCATGACATCAACGAGAGCGTATCGAACGCCTTCCCCCTTTTACGAGGTGCTTTTTCAAATGGAAAAGGATACATTCGGGGCACTGGATCCTGCAATTACCCGATTATTTATTGAAAAAATCATGAACAGTTTAATTGGACATTCCGTTTTGCTTACCGATGGGAACGAAGGAACGATTCTGATGGTAAAGCCGCATGATCCTGCGCATCCTCTGATTCAGGTCGGCAACCGTTTTATCGATCGGAGCAAGGATGGTTCGTTACTGATTAAAAAAATACTGTAAACGGATGATGAATTGGGGAGCGGGTATAAACCGGCTGCTGAAAACAAAGGGGGAATGAACATGGCGCGCGTTCTGATAGTCGATGATGCCGCGTTTATGCGCCTGATCATCAAACAAATGCTTGTCGAAGACGGGCATGAAGTTGTCGCTGAGGCGCAAAATGGACAAGAAGCCGTCCGTGCGTATGAAATTTTTTCGCCGGATCTGGTTCTTATGGATATTACGATGCCCGAAATGAACGGCATCGAGGCTGTTCAAGCCATCAAATCGATGGATCCGCATGCAAAAATCATCATGTGCTCTGCAATGGGGCAAAAGCAAATGGTCATTCAGGCCATTCGGGCAGGCGCCATTGACTTTATCGTGAAGCCTTTTCAAAAGGAACGTGTGAGCGGAGCCGTAAAAAAAGCGTTATCCATCGCTTAATTCCTCAAAATCGATTTTCCCTGCTGCTTACCGCTCCGGGAGCAGCGCACGCAGTTCATAGGAAACTTGCTTTGCTTTTCGCAGCACTTCCCGGATCACCGGAGAATTCGGCGAGACATCGAGAAGACCTGTTATCCCGATCACCGTAATCGCGCCGGCCATGGCGTGGTTTCGGTGAAAAACCGGTACGGAAATGCCGGTGTAGCCGGGGATGTAACTCGCAACGGAATACCCGCGTTCGCGAATCTCATCCAATTGTTTCGCAAACTCGCTTTCGTCGAGTCCGCTTTCCGCCAGTCCCTTTTCGATGAACGGACGCGTTCTCACGGGATCATAAAAAGCCGCAAAAAGCCTGCCGGTGGAGCTCGTGATCATTTTCAAAGGAGCCCCGCTGACCACAATCTGGATCGGTTTCTCCGTATTTTTTTGCATCGTCCAATAGGGTCCGTAATCGTCGGCCCAAACGGCAAAAGCCGTCAATTCCCCCACACTTGAACTTAATTCGGTCAAGCGGGGTTCGATGATTTTATTCATATCCAGCTTGCCGGACGCCTGCAAACCGAGAATGGCGAGATTGAGGCCGAGGGAATATTTGCCGTCGTCCGACTTGTTTAAAAAACCGATTTTGCAGAAGCTCACCAAGTAGTAGTGCAGCTTGCTCGGAGACATTTCACACCGCAAAGCGAGCTCTGAAATCGAAGGCGCTTCCTCCGACGATGCGATTTCCTTCAGAATGCGGTATCCGATCTCGACCGATTGGATGCCTTGTGCTTCCTCCAGCGACTTTCTCACGGTTCGCGTCACCTTCCGTCAGACCCGAGTTCACAAAACCGAAAACAAACAAGCCGGGTGCTTGCAGGGAACCCGGCATTCCGCGTTTATGCCTATACGGTCCACCTTTTTCCTTCCAAGCCCCCGGCCAGAATCGGATTGGGCACTTTCATTTCAAAAATGGATTCGACACTCGTATAGTCATAATATCCCATGCGCGCCAAAGGACGAATCTTTAAAATGTCAATTTTTCCTTCCGGCGTGATGAATTCATCCTTGATATGGATTAACAAGACCTTGCCGATGATCAGGTTAATGGCGTCTTTGCCGTTCCCCGGAATTTTAATCGTCTGGGTGTATTCGCATTCCAATTGTACGGGGGATTGAGCGACACGATACGGCTTTACGCGAACCGAAGGCGCTTTCTCCAGGCCGGCGACCTCGAATTCGTCCACTTCCGGCGGATAGGGAGCCGAGGTAATATTCACCGCTTCGCGCAAGTCGTACGTGGCCATATTGTAAACAAACTCCCGCGTTTCTTCGATGTTGACGATCGTGTTTTTGGGTACGCCGTCCAAACCCTGATTCGCCGAAATCATGACGTATGGAGGGTCAAAACCGAGATTTTGAAACTGGCTGTATGGCGCCAAATTCGGAGTTCCGTCTTTGCCGAGCGTCGAGATCCACCCGATCGGCCGGGGGACGACGCACGATTTGAACGGGGTCCATTTTAATCCATGGTCGTTTTTCTCCGGGTCGTAGTACATGCTGCTTCACCCTTTCGTCCGTTATGATATAAAAACCTGAATTTCGAAAGTACGACTCTTTGAAAACGTGAAAAGGGCTCCAAATCTTTGGTAGAATGGTGTTTGTCCAATACAACATCACCCAAAGAGA
>NZ_FNNT01000019.1:0-48370 GCF_900106725.1 Paenibacillus sp. PDC88
ATACCCAAGAAAGTGAAGCGAATGCTTCGAAGGTGAATCCGAATACTTTCTCGGGGCCCGGAACAAAACCGGGTAAACAAAGATTCTAACATCGCACATTGTTTCGTATCTAGTTTTCAGGGAGTAAATCCTTGTAAAGATTTGAAGCTGCATGTCCTTTTTAAGGATTGATATTTTGCTGGTGATGATTCGCCGAAGATATCACAGCGCAAAAATCATGTTTGGTGGCGATAGCGGAGGGGTTCCACACGTACCCATCCCGAACACGACCGTTAAGCCCTCCAGCGCCGATGGTACTTGGACCGCAGGGTCCTGGGAGAGTAGGACGTCGCCAAGCAAAGAACCACTGTCGATTACGACGGTGGTTTTTTTATTTTTTTAGCGATAAATTACTTGAAAAAGATGCATTCTATATCATAGATGGTGTAAGTTCATTGAAATACAATTCTTCGAAGTAAGAGTGTCAGTACTGGATTAAATTAGGTTTTGTCCGCATGTCAGATACACTTGTTTTTCTAGTGCAATACACTCTTTCATAGCAGGTTACTTTTCCTTGACAGTCCAAATGGGCCTTTGCTAAGATGGCAATAATATATTTTCAGAAAACGGTCGAAAGTTCTCAAATGGGGCTGATTTTCGGATCTTTAAGGCTATATAAATAAAGGAGGAACATCCTGGTGTGGGAAGATAAGTTCGGTAAAGAAGGTTTAACGTTTGATGATGTATTGTTGGTGCCTCGTAAATCTGAGGTTTTGCCTAAACAAGTTGATGTATCGGTTCGTTTGAGCGAGAATATCAAGCTTAATATTCCACTCATTAGTGCTGCAATGGACACTGTTACAGAAGCTCCTTTGGCTATTGCCATCGCAAGAGAAGGCGGTATTGGTATTATTCATAAGAATATGACAGCAGAGCAGCAAGCAGAGGAAGTGGATCGTGTTAAGCGTTCCGAGAGTGGCGTCATTACAAATCCTTTTTCATTGACTAGAGATCATTTGGTATCCGATGCCGAAGGAGTTATGGCTAAATATCGTATCTCTGGTGTTCCTATCGTGGATGATCAGCAGAAGCTTGTTGGTATCCTTACTAACCGCGATTTGCGTTTCATCCATGATTACAACATCAAAATCTCCGAAGTAATGACAAGCGAGAACTTGGTTACTGCACCGGTGGGTACAACTTTGGATCAGGCTGAAGAGATCCTGCAAAAGCATAAAATTGAGAAACTTCCTTTGGTTGATGAAACGAATACACTCAAAGGGCTTATTACGATCAAAGATATTGAAAAAGCAATCCAGTTCCCTCACGCAGCCAAAGATGCACAAGGACGTCTTGTGGTGGGTGCAGCGGTTGGTATCTCTCAAGATCTGTACGAGCGTACAGAAGCTCTGGTTAAGGCCGGAGTAGACTTGATCTCCATCGATTCAGCACATGGACACAGCAAAAACATTATTGATGCAGTTCGCAAACTACGTGGTCTATACCCGGAACTGACGATCATTGCAGGTAACGTGGCGACAGGCGAAGCGACTCGTGAGCTTATCGAAGCCGGCGCATCTGTTGTTAAGGTCGGTATTGGTCCAGGTTCGATTTGTACGACTCGTGTCGTAGCGGGTATCGGCGTACCTCAAGTTACTGCGATATACGATTGTGCTTCTGTTGCACGAGAATATAACGTTCCTATCATTGCAGATGGAGGTATTAAGTACTCCGGAGAAATTACGAAGGCACTTGCTGCTGGAGCCCATGCTGTTATGCTGGGAAGCTTGTTTGCAGGTACGGAAGAAAGCCCTGGTGAGTTTGAAATTTACCAAGGCCGTCGTTTCAAAGGATATCGGGGTATGGGCTCGATCAGCGCTATGAAGAAAGGTAGTGCAGACCGTTACTTCCAAGATAATGATCAGAGCAAGAAGCTTGTACCGGAAGGAATTGAGGGACGCGTAGCTTACAAAGGTCCACTAAGCGACACGGTTCATCAGCTTATGGGTGGTCTTCGTGCAGGTATGGGTTATTGCGGAACAGAAAATCTGGATCAGCTTCGTAACGACACGCAGTTCATTCGGATCACGAATGCAGGCTTGCGCGAGAGCCATCCGCATGACGTACAAATTACGAAGGAAGCGCCTAACTACGCTTTGTAGAATATAATTTTCTATACGGATGATTTCTTCATCATATAGAATCTTATGAATATAGACAGGCAGGTTGAAATTAACCTGACCTGTCTTTTTTTGCACAATATCGTGTGTTAAAATGAAACAGTGCTTGTTCTGCTATATGAATCGCTGTTGAAACTCTTATTTTAAACTCATTTCAACAGTGTGATAAATCTGCCTACCATTCAATGCATCTCCTGTGGCTTGGGATGACTGCGTTATAGAATATAGATTCTTAATCTCGGCACGATTGCATTCATGCATACGAAGTAACTAGATTGTTTCATTGGGTTTTGCACAACATTGATTGAGAAATTAGAGGAGGATTTATTCCATTGAAGAAATACAACCAATTATTAGAGCATTCCACTAAGGGAAAGAAGGCGAAAATGAAGAAGAGGATTGCTACGGTTATGGTCATAAACATGCTCTCCATGGCGGTGCTTCCAGCAGCTGTGTTTGGAGCTTCCGTTCCGGTAGCCACAGCAACGACAACAAATACAGATACGACAGCTGAAACGACTGCGGCAACAACAGCAGCAACAGCTAAGGTTCCGTCTCCAGACTCGGTTAATCTTAACGTGAAGGCAGCAGTATTGTTGGAGCCAACTACAGGAGAGGTGCTTCTATCTGTCAATGCGGACGAGGCTTTGGCACCTGCGAGTATGACCAAGATGATGACGGAGTACATTGTAGCTGAGAAGGTCAAACAAGGGGAGCTTTCGTGGGATACAGAAGTTACGGTCAAGAAAAACGCAGCCAGCAGTGAGGGCTCACGGATCTTCCTGGCAGAAGGGGACACGCATACAGTAGAAGAGCTGTACATAGCGATGGCTGTAGGATCAGCTAATGACGCAACCGTGGCGCTTGCAGAGCATGTCGCTGGCTCTGAACAAGAGTTTGTTAAGCTCATGAATGAAGAAGCCAAGCGGATGGGATTAACGAAAACCCATTTCATCAACTCGACGGGCCTTGACCGTGCAGATATGCCTGAGGAATTCCGTCCAGCTGAAGATCAGGAAATTACGATGTCAGCAATGGATGCAGCAATATTGGCTAAATACATCATTACTGACCATCCCGATTTTGCGAAATATACAGCGATTCCATCTCTAAAATTCCGCGAAACGGATCAAGAGCCGATGGTGAACTGGAACTGGATGCTTGAATCGAACAAAGACATTACGAACTTCAAGCAGTTTGCTTACGAGGGTCTGGATGGATTAAAGACAGGACATACGGCAAGAGCAGGCAACAATTTTACGGGTACGGCTGAACGAGATGGGATGCGCCTGATTAGTGTCGTTATGGGTGCTGATTCACAATCTAGCCGGTTTACTGAAACGAAGAAGGTGCTTGATTACGGCTTCGATAATTTTGAGGTGAAGCAGGTCGTAGCTGCCAAGAGCGTCGTTCCAGGTGCAGAAACAGCTCCAGTGCTAAAAGGTAAGGAGAAAGAAGCACCAGTCGTAACGGAACAGGCAGTGAATTTCCTCGTACCTAAAGGGACAGAGAATCCGACACCAACTTTTGAGACAAGCTTTGAAGGAGAAGGACTAACTGCACCTGTAGAGGCTGGAGCCAAAGCAGGCACGATCACGTACACTTACAAAATTGAAGGAATGGCAAGTGAACAGGTACAAACAGTAAATCTGGTAACCTCAGGGCCTGTAGAAAAAGCCGGCTGGTTCAGTCTAATGTTCCGTGCAATTGGTGACTTCTTCGGTGATATGTTCGACAGTATCAAAAATTTGTTCTAAGTGATGGTACCTCAAGCCAAATCACTTAAGTCAAATAAAATCGTGCACAGCGGAGATAATGACAATTAGACAGGCAATGAGAGCAAGATGCACTACGTTCATTTTCACGGCCAGGTGATCATCGGTTATAACATCAATTCCAGTAAAATTGTTGTATAATAAGGTTGTTTAAGGTAAAATATCAAGTTAGAATTCTATTTTATGGTCGATAAATATAATATGTTTTTCGAAGTATACACACCTTATTTATAGGGACCTATGTGGAAGAACTGTTGCATATTATGGGGGCCTAAAAAAGGATATGGAAACAAAGAACATCTCGTGTTAAAAGAGGCATGGCATAAATGCAAGAAGGCGGCGTTATCATGGGCGTCATAAACGCAGAGCAGGTAAAGTTCATCAGGTGCAACTGCGGTTATGGCTCTTGAGCGGTAGTTCAGACATTCGTGCAGTCGGTGCGCCTATGAAAGGGATTGAAATATCTAGCAGAACGTATATCCGATCGCGAATGGTAAGAGAGAAGGGAAACCGAGATGAAGATTGGTGTATTGGCGCTACAAGGTGCAGTAGCTGAGCATATTCGAAGCGTAGAGCTTGCTGGTGGTGTAGGCGTCTCTGTTAAGAAGGTGGAGCAATTAAACGAAATAGATGGTTTGATTATTCCTGGTGGAGAGAGTACAACCATCGGTAAGCTGATGAGGAAGTATAACTTCATTGATGCAATTCGGCATTTTTCCGCTGCTGGTAAGCCTATATTCGGCACTTGTGCTGGTATGATTGTGCTTGCTGAGCGGATTGCCGGCGGTGAAGAACCACATCTCGGACTGATGAACATGACGGTTTCAAGAAATGCTTTTGGCCGTCAGCGTGAGAGCTTTGAGACTGACTTGCAGATGGTTGGCATCGAAGAGACGGTACGTGCAGTGTTTATTCGTGCTCCGCTCATTCAATCTATTGGAGATGAGGTTACGGTTCTATCTACGTATCAAGATGAAATCGTGACAGCCCGTCAAGGGCATTTGCTCGCATGCTCCTTCCATCCGGAGCTCACGGATGATTACCGATTACATCAGTATTTTGTGCAGATGGTAGAGGGCAGCCTGCAACGTTTGAGATAAGTGTACTTTGAACGATCTTGCCCGGGTAAGGCACGGACACTTCTCCCACAGGCTTGTATAAGCTATGCGGGAGAAGCTTTTGCTATTTTTCAGACAAGGTTGTTTTCGTAGGAGGGATTATTCGTGTTAGATGTTAAAATATTACGAAATGACTTCGGTCGAGTAGAGCAAGCACTTCAAAACCGAGGTAAATCAGTGGAGCTTATTGCAGAATTCCCTAAACTGGATCTGCGTCGCCGCGAATTGCTGCAAGAGGTGGAACACCTAAAGAATCGACGGAATACGGTATCCGGTGAAGTGGCTAAGCGTAAGAAGAACAAAGAAGATGCAGAAGAGCTGATTCTGGAGATGCGCGAAGTATCTGATCGTATTAAGCAAATGGATGAAGAGATTCGTACGCTTGAATCCGATATCAATGATATGACGATGGCAATTCCAAACCTGCCTCATGAGAGTGTTCCAATAGGTGCTTCTGAGGATGACAATGTTGAGGTTCGCCGCTGGTCTGAAGCAAGAGAGTTCAGCTTCGCACCGAAAGCGCACTGGGATGTGGCTGGGGAGCTGGGAATACTTGATTTTGAAGCTGCTGCTAAAGTAACAGGCTCTAGATTTACTTTCTACAAAGGTCTAGGTGCACGTCTTGAGCGGGCATTGATTAACTTCATGATGGACCTTCATAGTAATCATCATGGTTATGAAGAGATTCTGCCTCCGATGATTGTTAATCAGGATAGTCTGTATGGTACAGGGCAGCTGCCCAAATTCGAAGAGGACCTGTTCAAGATCAAGGATACCGAGTATTACTTGATTCCAACTGCAGAAGTACCGGTAACGAACTATCACCGCGAGGAAATTATTCCTGCAGAAGAACTGCCTCAGAAATTTGTTGCTTACAGCTCCTGCTTCCGTTCTGAAGCCGGATCGGCAGGGCGTGACACAAGAGGTCTGATCAGACAGCACCAATTCAACAAAGTAGAGATGCTGAAATTCTCGCTGCCTGAGAACTCTTATGAAGAACTCGAAGAGATGACCCGCAACGCAGAACGTGTTCTACAGCTTCTGGAGCTCCCTTATCGCGTTATGGCGCTCTGTACGGCAGATATGGGCTTTACGTCAGCGAAGACGTATGACCTTGAAGTATGGCTGCCTGAGAGCGGGATGTACCGCGAGATCTCCTCTTGCTCTAACTGTGAGGATTTCCAAGCTAGACGGGCAAATATTCGTTTCCGCAGAGAAGCAAAGGCCAAGCCTGAATTTTTGCATACACTGAACGGATCTGGACTAGCGGTAGGCAGAACGGTAGCGGCTATTCTGGAGAATTATCAGCAGGAAGATGGAAGTGTCATCATTCCAAAAGTACTCGTTCCATATATGGGTGGAGTAGAGAAAATTACATCTAAGAAGTAAAGATGATGTCTTCTATATTGCTGATTAGGATATAAATTATAAATAACAACTTGCAATTGTGTACTAGCTGTGATAAAATAATTTTTGTTACGCGTTATATAAATGTAACGCCAAATAAAGCATTATTTTATCCTGGAGAGGTACCGAAGCGGTCATAACGGGGCGGTCTTGAAAACCGTTAGGGTGCAAGCCCACATGGGTTCGAATCCCATCCTCTCCGCCATACATAACATAATCAAGCCATTCTCTATTATAGAGATGGCTTTTTTGTTTTTATATCGGTTCATGACACGGGCAATGCATAAAAAGCAGCTGTATTTCGCACTTTATAAGGTGTGGAGGTGCTAATATAAATGAGCCAAAGTTTTGATATTGATCAAAATCAGCTTGTTCATGCCTGGCAAGAAAGACTGCCTGTCATCCTGAATCAGGGAGATCAAGCTCAGGTGCATGCCGATGAGGCGGATCAGCAAGCAATTCGTATTCATATTGATGCGGCAGGACGTCAATTGTACTCATTTGATTTTCGCTGTGCGTATGTGGACAACCGTGAAGTGAAGGTAGATCTCATTGATGTAGAAAAAGACGGGCTTCATATTGATGAACGCACCGATGCAATACAGCAGATGACGCAGGATTACACTCGTCATATCCATGAATGTGCCCAAGCGGTACAGCAGCTAACCAATCCTTAGGAGGAATTCACGAATGGGTAAGCCAAGAGCAGTTCCTGTCCCTGAAGCACAGACTTCACAAGGAGGCAAAGAGAAGCGTGATCATGCTTCGGGTCCCGCGCCGTTGTCTGGCTCCAAAAAGGTGAAGAACCGCAATCATGTGGACCATAACAATCCGGAAGGATAGTTATGGATAGCTTGTAGCTTGTAAGTGAGTAATAATAAATGCATTTTTGTGAAAAGGCCATGCTTTTAAAGCAGAGCCTTTTTTATTTTGCATAATGATGAAAATCCGCATGGTGCCAAGAGAAATCGTCGTAACCCTTAATTTGAAAACGCTTATAAAACGGTGTCGAAAAAAGACGAAATTAACTAAATTAGATTTTTATAAATCTATAGAACCAAAATTGACCAAAAGTGTTTATACTTATGAGCTAATGGTTTATTATGTTATGGTGTGATTATGGAAATGGTGGCTTTGGAAAGGGGAAAAACAACAAATGAGAAAAGGATTCACGAAAGGCTTGTTTGCATTAATGCTGTCTATGGTGTTAATTCTGGCAGGCTGCGGAACCAAGCAAGAACCGAAAGAGGCGGTACAAAGTGCGGCGACACAAGCGGCAGAAATGACCTCTTACGAAATGACAAGCAAAGTGAAAATTGACAACTTAAGCTTTAGCTCTGCAGAAAATTCCGATGATATGGCAATGATTATGTCCATGTTGAAGGATGCAGAGCTTACGGTTGATGGGGTGTTCCAGAACGATCCGATGCAAGCAGAGTTTACACTAGGCATTGCAATCAAGGGCGACATGGAGATGACCTATAACATCCCAATGGTTGTGACTACGGAGAAGGTATACGTTAAGGTACCGAACATCCCTATGCTTCCAATGCCAGAAACACTAATTGGTAAATACATTGAGCTGGATATGAAGAAGCTTGCTGAGGAAGAAGGCGTTGAGTGGAATCCAGAAGCGATGGATGTTGCTAAATCCCAGGCGCTGACGAATGAGATTAGCGAGGCAGTCCTTGCAGAATACGACCAGGAAACGTATTTCAAGAACCTGGAGGCGGATGCAGTTACACTTCCTGAGGATGTAGACGCCAAACAAATCGTACAATTTGCGATTACTAATGATAATGTGAAGGAAGCCATTACCGTCTTGGTAAACAACGCGCTGCCTAAAGTACTCGATATCATCAGCAAGGATGAATACAAAGAGATGCTCCAGCTGACAGATGAGGATATTGCAGAAGCGAAGGAAGCTCTTACAGCTACAGATCAAAGCCAAATGGCAGCAGATCTGGAAGAGCTGAAGAATTATCTGACGATCAACACATTTAACATCAATACAGCGATTAATAAAGATAATATCCCTGCGTACCAAGAAGCAATTGTGGATATCGTGATCAACGATCCCGACACAAAAGAGGTTATTAACCTTGCGCTGACAGGCACAAATCATTATTCCAAAATTAACGAAACGCCTGAATTCGTCATTGGTATTCCTGCGGGAGATGATGTAGTAACCATGGAAGAGTTCGAAGAGATATTGAACGAGTCTTACTACAGCTATTAATCCCGAATTGTTATAATGAAATTGCTATTATAAATGATGATCCGATTGAGATTCATCGGTTTTATACACAAGGAAACCCGTCAGCTCGACGGGTTTTTTATTATGGATTTTAGCGCTGCTCAGATGGTCATGCAGTTCATTGGGGCATTAGTCAAGTCCATCGTTGGGATTTAACAAAGAATAGATCTGGTGATCCTGCCAGCGGCCAGCAATCAGCAGATATCCCCGGGCAATGCCCTCTGCTACAAAGCCGTTCTTCTCCAGGACTCGGCGGGACGCCTTATTGTGAAGAAGAATGGATGCCTGTATCCGGTGAAGCTCAAGTGAACGGAAGGCAAATAAGAGGATCAGCTTAACCGCGGCGCTCATATAGCCTTTACCCATGTAATCTATATGCGTAAAATAACCTAAATCTGCATACTGAGCCACTCCACGTGCGATATTGGTGAGACTGACCTGTCCAATCAGCTTATCGGTATTTTCCTCAAAAACTCCAAAATAGTAGCCCTGGTCCTGCTCCGCTTCCTGCTGCCTGGATCGGATTCTGTTTCGCAAGGATTCCAGAGTGTAAAATTCATCTCCTCTAATGGGTTCAAAGGGGGCGTGATGCTCTCTGCTAGCCATATACATAGCCTGTAACGCTTCCGTATCTTCTATTGCATAAGGCCTGATATAGATTCCGTGTTGTGTATCTCGAAGAATTGTATCCACCTGTTATTCACCCTCCGTACGTGGCTTTCGGCGAAGCTTTCTAAAGAAGGACGTAAGCAGCGCAGCACATTCCTCCTGTAACACTCCACTTGTAATCTCGGTCTGATGATTAAATCGAGATTCCTGAAGCAAATTCATGAGCGTACCAGCGCAGCCGGCCTTCGGATCCGTTGTTCCATACACAACATGAGGGATTCTAGATTGTACGATGGCACCCGCGCACATAGGGCATGGTTCGAGCGTGACATAGAGTTTACAGTCGAGCAATCTCCATGCTTTCAAATGCTCGCTTGCTTGTTTAATGGCAATGATCTCAGCATGTGCTGTCGCATCGTATTGAAGCTCTCTAAGATTGTATCCCCGGCCAATGATCTCATTGTCTTTAACTACAATCGCTCCAATAGGCACTTCACCTAATGCCTCTGCCTTTATTGCCTCACTTATGGCTTCTCTCATCCAATACTCATCTGTGAATAAAAAATCCTCGTCTTTACCGATTTGGGACTGAAATTCGTTCATTTATGCGGTTCCTGCCTTTCCTTATTCCAATTATCCAACGAACAAATATTCGATTGTTAACATGTTGTGCATAACTCTGTGGATAACCTTGTAGTTGCTAACAAGTTTGTACACATATTATCCAAAGGCCTGTGGATTTGTGCACAAATATGTGTATTATTTTTCATATCGCGTTTCGAGCCTATTTAATTAATTGTAGATTTAACCTCAGGATATATCAAATCAATAAAGAGAAAATTCCTATAAATTACTGCATAGTTACGAATCAGATTCCTTTTCAAATAGACCACTTAAAGGTATGATGGTTTTATAAATACATAAAGTCCTAAGAAGTAGTAAATAAAGTCACATTTCGCCAGGATATGAGCCAAGAGGTGAGCTGAAGTCTTGTCCATTAAAATAAAATTATCTTTAGTAATGTCATTCTCGGTACTCATTATACTCGGGCTCAACATTGCATTAAGCTATTACACAACCCAGGAGAATTTACAGCAGGATAGTGAGAAGCGGGCCGTTTCGGCTGCCAAGCAAATTGCACTTGCGGTGGAGCAGAATCAGAATAGCACGGAGTCCATTAAGAAGCAGATATCCAAAAACATATGGCTGGCTTCCATTATAGCAGCCAATCAATTAGATCCCGATATCAAGAACGTCACGATAGAGCAGCTAGAACAGTTAAGTGAAGAAACCGGAGTTACCGATATTTCTCTCATGATTCAAACAGAGGACGATATCATTGTGAGTAAATCCTCTGACCCGAATGAGATTGGCCTATCTACCAAGAAAATGACCTATTGGTACGAGGCTTTTAAACAGCTGTTTGCCTTCAATCAAGTAACAATACCTCAGGGAATTACCTATGACCACTACTGGTCCGATGGATTCGAATATGCTACTTCTGACCCGGATAACATCAATATTTGGGGATATTATCACGACGGAGAACGCAATTATATCATTAACCCTTTTCTAAATGCGTCTGAGGTGGAAGACTATGTTGTGTTCTCAAGTCCGGATGGAATGATTGAGAAGGTAAAGGATGTGAATCCATCCATTCTATCCATTGCAGGGATTAATCCGTCCACATTTGGACAGCCCTCTATGGCACCTGATGGGACAGATGAGCTCAACTATAAATTTGGGACTCGGCCAATTATGTTCGGCTCGTATGAGTATGGGCAGATCAAGGAAGATGGCACAGCGATTCATAAAGCGATGGAAACCGGTAATAATGTGTCTTATGTAGCGAACGTGGATAATAAGAAAGTATTAAAGAATATGATTCCGATACCGAACCCAGAAGGCGGCTCTTACATCATAAGTATTATTACTGATTATCAGGAGATCCAGGGTGTTATAACAGAGCAGCTGGTTAGTCATATTGCCGTTTCACTCGTGTTATTGGAGATTGTCATATTTGGCAGCTATTTATTGGCCTCTGCATATACAAAACCTATTCAAATTGTACTCTCTAAGGTAAATGAGGTGGCAGACGGACACTTCAATATTGGATTGCAGCTGAAGCGTCATGATGAGCTCGGTCAGCTGTCTAACGGCATTAATGCGATGATTCGCAATCTCGGTCATTACACGAATCGTCTTAAGCAGATGTATGAGGAAAATCGAGCAGTGAAGGAGCATCTTGAATCGGTTATTAACCAGACGGCAGATGCCATTCATATTACAGATGAGAACAGCAATGTAATTCAGGTAAACCGGGCTTTTGAACAATTATATGGCTGGACTAGTCAGGAGATTGTCGGCAAACCGCTGACCAATGTACCTGATGAATTAATCGTCGAAGAAAAGGAACGGATACAGAAGCTTCATGAGGGCCGAACCGTTCCTTATATCGAATCCTATCGTTTAGCCAAGGATGGCAGTAGAATTGAAGTCAGTGTGAGCACAGCACCAATCAGGGACAACGAAGGCAGAATTACCGGATTTATTAGTATTTCCAGAGATATTACGGGACGCAAGCAGATGGAGGAAATGCTCCGCAGGTCAGAGAAGCTGACGACCGTTGGACAGCTGGCAGCAGGTGTAGCCCATGAAATTCGTAATCCCCTGACAACACTTCGTGGCTTCATTCAGCTGCAGCAGCAGACCAAGAAGCTGAATCCGAGGCATATTGACCTTATGCTGTCAGAGCTGGATCGGATTAATTTGATTGTCGGTGAGTTCCTCATATTGGCTAAGCCTCAGGCGGTTAATTTCCAGCAGAAGGACATCCGGTTTATTATGGGAGATGTCATTTCTCTGCTCGACAGCCAGGCTCATATGCACGGCATTGAATTCGATATTGAGGCAGAAGGACCATCGATTGTGCATTGCGGAGAGAATCAATTAAAGCAGGTGTTCATCAATATATTAAAAAATGGAATGGAAGCTATGCCGAATGGAGGAACCATTCGTATTGCGATCTCCAAGACTCCGGATGAGCAGATTAGAATTCAAATAACGGACCAAGGCATCGGGATTCCGGAGGAAATTATGCATAAGCTTGGGGAGCCGTTCTTTACGAATAAGGAAACAGGAACCGGACTCGGACTTATGGTCTGTCAGCGACTAATTCAGGCTCATAAAGGCACGATGGAAATTGAAAGTGAGAAGGGCAAAGGAACAACGGTAACGATTCTTTTACCCGAGGTCGAAGATGGTGATACCGACCTTTCTGATGTTGTCATGTAAGTATCCAGATTTTTAATGTTAGGTGAGTGAATCAATGCGAATTAATAAATTTATTAGTGAGACGGGTTATTGTTCCCGAAGAGAGGCAGACAAGCTGGTAGACAGCGGTAAAGTAACAATTAACGGAGTTGTGGCTGTGCTGGGCAGTCAGGCAGAGGAAGGGGACGAAGTGCTGGTTGATGGGAAGCCGCTGCGTGCCAAAGGCAACACCGTATATATTGCATTAAACAAGCCTGTCGGCATTACTAGTACAACAGAGCAGCACATTGAAGGGAATATCGTCGATTTTGTAGGTCATAAAGAACGCATTTTTCCTATTGGACGGTTGGACAAGGATTCAGAGGGTCTGATCTTAATGACGAATGATGGAGACATCGTGAATAAAATTCTGCGCGCTGAAGGAAAGCATGAGAAGGAATATATCGTGACTGTGAACAGGCCGGTGACAGAGTCTTTCCTGAGAGGAATGTCCAGCGGTGTGAAGATTCTAGGTGAGAGAACACTGTCTTGTACGGTGACTCGCATCTCCGAGAAGACCTTTCGCATCATTCTGACGGAAGGAAAGAATCGGCAAATCCGGCGGATGTGCAGTGCGTTTGGATATGAAGTGCGTAAACTGAAGAGAATTCGAATCATGAACATTCATCTCGGGTCGCAGGCGACAGGTACCTGGAGAGAATTAAGCGAGCAGGAGAAATCGGAGTTAGGGAAGCTATTGAATTACAAGCTGTTCTAAACAAGTATGAGCAATGACCATATAAGAAAGCCTCCATCAAGAGTGGAGGCTTTCTCATTTATTTGACCTATTCGCTGTTCGGTTGATTAATTACTCCACACTCATCGTGTTAGAGCTGCCTGTGTATTTTCGAATAATTGAAATTTCGACACGTCGATTCTGGGCTCGCCCTTCTGGTGTATCATTAGAAGCGACAGGGTGATATTCACCATAACCGCTAGGTGTAAATTTCGAAGGATCCAAATTCGTGTTCAGCAGCATAATTTTCAAGAAATTTAATGCCCGGTCGCTGCTAAGATCCCAGTTGTCATTGTATTGTGCATTGTTGATAGGCATATTATCCGTGTGACCGGTAACAATGACATCATAGTCAGGAAATTGCTGAAGCATGCGGGATATATTCTTAGCTAGAACTCTTGCCTCGGGCTTCACTATCGCTTGCCCTGAAGCAAAGACAGCATTGTCCGCGATGGTGATCATAAGCTGTGATTGATTGAGCTTGGTATCCAGCTGATCAGTGAGACCATTCTTGCTTATATATTGATCGAGCTGCTTCTTCAGCTTCTCCAGCTCTTCCTGCTCTTGCTTCGCGAGCTGAGCCTCTTGAGAAGTCTCCGGATTTTTGGGCGGAGTCGATTCATTGCCTAAGTCCATGCTGGGATCGGTGGGGAAGGCAGACTTGTTATCCAGAACGCCTGTACCGCCATTAAGTGCACTGCTTAGAGCACTCGCCATTTGTTCAAACTTCTGAGCGTCAATGGAGCTCATGGAGAACAAAGTGATAAACAAGGCAAGAAGCAATGTCATGAGGTCAGAGTAGGGCAGCAGCCAGCTTTCGTCTACATGCTCTTCATGCTCTTCATGTCTTTTCTTAGTCTTTTTCACCTGTACTTCCCTCCTTGCTTGCAAGCTCTGCACGTTCGCTCGGGGTCAGGAATACGGACAACTTCTGATTGATCGCAATGGTGGATACACCGGATTGGATGGACAACAGACCTTCGACCATCATTAATTTAAGCTCGGCTTCTTTTTTGGAAATACGCTTGAGCTTATTCGCAATAGGGTGCCAGAGCACATATCCTGTAAATATACCTAACAGGGTCGCAATAAAGGCAGCAGCGATGGCATGAGCCAGCTTGTCCATATCACTCAGATCGCCAAGGGCGGCGATAAGACCGACAACCGCGCCAAGAACACCAAGCGTAGGAGCATACATACCCATTTGAGAAAAGATCAATGCACCTGTCTTGTGTCGTTCCTCTGTTGCGTGAATGTCCTCCATCAAGACGTCACTGACAAATTCCTGATCATTGCCGTCTATAATCATACGCATCCCGCTGCGCAGGAAATTATCGTCAATTTCGTCTACTTTTGCCTCGAGTGCGAGGAGTCCTTCGCGACGTGTAATGGATGCCCACTCCGAGAACATGCTGATCAGTGATACCTTATCAATCATCTTCTGCTTCATGAAGACAATCTTAAACAGCTTGGGTATTTTTTTGACCTCTGACATGGGGAAGGCCATAAAAATGGTAGCTATCGTACCACCGAAAATAATCAGGTAAGCTGCAGGGTTGTTCACCAAATTAATAAGTGGTGCACCCTTAAAGATCATACCTACAACTAGGGACACTAACCCTAGTATCAGTCCAATAATTGTTGAAATTTCCATCATACACCTCATCCATGAGATTTAATCTGAATCCTTTCAAGATATCCCTTTGATTTATAATATTTATCGACACGTTATTCATTTTTGTGAAGGGTTAATTTTCCGGTATAATAGAAACACGATACTAAAAATGGAGTGAACACACATATGGGCGTAAAACATGGACGTGAGTATAGCGACATATTAGAAGATTTGATAAAGGCTATTGCAAAAATTCCGGATCGATATACTTTCTTCGAGATGGAAGAAGAGGACTGGGAGCGGCTTGGAGCCGCAGACCGACGCGAGGTGGATGAAGCGCTTGCAGAAGATTTGTTCTACGCGCTGGGAAGCGAATCCATGATCACGGTTGGAAGTGGGGTCGTGATTCACGATAAGGAAAATCATCGTCTGAATATATTGATAGGCGAGGATGAACTGGACTTTGTAACCCTGATTTAGGGCTAATGGGGCGCTGGAATTAGGATCGCTTACATGATAAGATGGAACACGATAAGCCGTTTACCAGATAGCAAACGGTTCCTTATTGTAAGATATCAGTAAATATAGAGATAGAATTGCACCTAAGCTTGCTGATATGCTTAGCATTCTTTTACTGCATTTATTGCAGTGCCTGTATTTACGTGAGGCACCGGGTCTGCTGAATGTAAGTACGTCTTATCAAGGAGGTTAGATTGAAGCGATGGTCTTTACACAAGAGGAAGTAGAAGCTCATCTAGATAAACTTGAGGGCTGGGAATACGAAGAGGGGCGCTGGATTGTCCGTAAGTTCACGTTTACCAGCTTCATGAAGGGGATTGCCTTTGTTGATGAAGTCGGATTAATATCCGAAGCATTCAATCATCACCCTTTTATCACCATCGATCATAAAGTGGTCACACTGCGGCTCACTTCATGGGATGATGGAGGAATAACAGCGATCGATATTAAAGAAGCACAACAATATAATGAAGCTTACGATAGAATGATGCAAAATTAAGCTGCAATGGAATTAACAAAACACGCCTGTAGGAGTGCGTTCTGATGACAGATACAAACTCTTGCAGGCGTGTTTTATTTAAGTTATATGATTCTACTTCTTCTCGGCCAGCCACAAAGCAAGGTTCGCAATCTCTTCTTCTGTGAGCTGACCTTCAAACGCCGGCATCCCGCCGCTTGTGCCTTCACTAATAATCTGGTACAGCTTATTGGCATCATGCTCTGCACCAATGGTTTGCAGTGACGGTCCCATACCGCCTTCCAGTTGGTTACCGTGACAAGTAATACAGCTTGCCTTCGCCTTCTCCTCAGCAGCCGCAGCGTCTAGCGTTACCTCGGGCATTGCCGGAGGCTGTTCCTCTTCAGCCACATGTTCTCTTCCTGGAACCGTAAACATTAACACGAGGGCAAAAGCGCAAGCGAAGAAAAATAACCCACTCATGATCCATTTCTTCATTCGTTGTGTCCTCCTACTATGTACAATCCTTCATTTATTATAAAGGATCATGAACCTGCTTCATAGTATTTTATGGTAAATATTTAAACAAAAGTTAGGAGAGACAATCATGTCTATTTGAGTTTTACTCCGGTATACACCATACAGAAGAACAACTTAGGACCCTCCGGTGTAAGACGCTCATAGGTATCATGAATGGTAAATCCCGCTTTTTCATAAGTGCGGATCGCTCTTTTATTCCAGGTGAGAACTTCAAGATCAATCTCATTCTGCGGCTGCCGGGAAGCAGCCTCCTGTACAATGGTGCTTACAAAGGGAGCCCCTAACCCCTGCCCACACAGGTCAGGTCTCAAGCCTAGACCAAGCCGGGTCACACCGGCTAGAGGAAATAATTGTGCGAAGCCATATAGCTCACCAGTATCATTTACAATGGATAAATACTGTGTATCTCGGAGCTTAGGGTCGCCGAATTCAATCTCAAGTGCCTTCATCTGCTCCCAGGGCAGCCAGCCGTATATGTTATAAGGAGGTTCGTACTGCCAAGTGCAGATCTCAGCTGCATGCTCTTCACTCATAGGAAGGGCATGAAAGGTCGTTCCTTTCTGCGTCATGTCATCGTCTCCTTTGCCATCCCTCATCCAATAGTCATCCCTAATATAATATAAAAAGCCCGAAGATGGATTACTATTTAGTAATCTAATCTTCGAGCTATAGGGTCGTTCCAGCACAATGTTGCTTAATCTAATGCAGCAGTTTCGTATTCTTCCGTACTCATGATACGTTTTGCACCAATGTAACGTTTCTCATAGTAGCTCTCGTCCAGCTTGCTGATAATAACTCCTTTGGAGGAGGAAGCATGTGCAAATTTACCGTCACCTACGAAGATGCCGACATGGGATACACCATTTCCGCTTGTGTTAAAAAATACAAGGTCGCCAGGTCTCATCTCAGAACGGGATACAGACTTGCCCATTTTGTATTGAGAACCAGATTGATGAGGCAGATCGATGCCGAGTTTATCAAATACATACATGGTAAAACCAGAGCAATCAAATCCGTTTAAAGTCGTACCGCCATATTTATATTCGGTTCCCTTAGCGTTATCAATGACCTTGTCCATTTTGGAATCGGCGAATGCACTTCCTGTTCCGATGGAGAATGCAATAGCAAGACTCAGTGCTGCAGCAGTTAGTGACTTTTTCAAGAAAAAATAATCCCCTTCCAATGCCTGCGAGGTTAGCTTAAGGATTCGGTAGAAGGTTCCCCTATGATCACTTACGTTGCGAGATCAATTCACCCATAAAAGTGGTTCCCCCGCTTCCCAGATGCCAGGAATTTGGCTGTTCTAATGATGTGCACCTGTGAAAGTCGCTCACTCTTGTAAGACTATGTACTTAGTTAGTTAGTAAAAGTTACAACAATTATTACAAAGTTGTTACTAGAAGTTCTGGGCCTATTGTAACAGAGATTGTGTAAATTTGGCAATCGTTTTTTAGATAAAATATTACAAAAAACAAGCCTCACTCTAGGAAAAGAGCGAGACTTGTGAACTTTTTTGACGTTAAGCAGTCGGACTTAATTTCTGCTATGAAAGCGTTGTATTCGCGCTGGAGTGCGGTTTGGACAAGAGAGGTAGGATATTAATTGAGACAATAAATTCAGGCATCTTCGCTATTGGATCGCCAAATACTGAATTGAGAACTAATCTTCCATACATTGATGAGTGATCGAACGAGATGATAAGACTGCTGAAGAATCAGGGCTAAAAGTCCTGTCCATATGAGAGATACGGCCGTGAAAGCACTGAACAGCAGAATGGCAAGTGTGCTAAGTGTCAGGGCAACTCCAGTGACAGGAAGTGCATGACGGAGGCAGATCCATACAGCACCAAGGCCGCTTCGATTGCCTGTCAGTCCAAACTGGACATATAGGAGCAGCTGCTTGATGATGTAGGCATAAACGATCCATAAGATGACGTAAGGAGCCGCCTGCAGAAGAAGATTCTGATTGTAGACTGCATTCATGAGAATGGGGAGCACCTTTGGAAGGATCCAGTAGGCAGGCAGCAGCAGCAATATGATCTCAATGAGATAGAGTAACGATGTCTTTTTCCAGTGCTTAAGTGTCCCTCGAAAAAAGGAGAAGCCTTTGGTGCTTGACTCTTCATGAAGGCTGTGGAACAGACCCGCCCGAATCAGTGGAGTAATGAGCATCCTTAAAATGAACATGAGGACAAGCAGCCATACATATTCATGGACTGTGGAGCTGGTGCTCAAGCTGATCTGCCCCTCTAACCAGAACAAGATCTGGCTGAGCTCATGAGGAGGGGGATCTGGATAGCGCATAAGCAAGGGGATGACCGCAGAGGACACGACTTTGTACAGAAGAACACCCCATAGCAGCTGGTACAGAAACAAGAAGATGACGATTAGAAAATGACGCTTCACTAACTTAAAACCTTCGGAGAGATAAGATTTCATCCACTATACACCTCACCATGACAGACTTCCGAGCAAGAGCTCCAACACTTTGGTAATACTGATATTAAACCGGGTCTCCAATACTTCATCTCCTTCAGCTTTTAAGTAGTTGTTCATATGCTTGTTCTCAAGTGTGATGGAGTACTCAGGATCAACCATTGCCCAATCCAGCGGAGATTTGTAAGTCAGGTTGTAGATGATTTCTCCACCTTTACCGTCCCATACCTTGCGAATCATATGCCCGTCTGCAAAAGTAAATACGATAGGAATCTCTGAGTAATCGCCTGCATTCTTCGCCACTCTGATCGAGGAAATATAGCTTGGCTCCTCGGATGTCCCCTGTTCCTTGATGGCGATGGAATCTACGGAGAAATCAGCCATTTGGCTGCCATAAATATATTGGTCAAAATAGGTGTCCCACGATCTGCGGGTAACCTGCTCTACAACCTTTTGGAATTGAGCAGTCGTCGGATGCTTGAACCGATACTTGGCTGCATAGGTAGCCATAATCTGATCCATCTTCTTGGTACCAACCTGCTGTTCTATACCCAGGAGGACGAGTTTGCCTCTTGTGTATACATTCTCTGCATAGTGATTATGAGAGTCATACTTCCAGGCTTCCTGTGTAAGTGGAGCAGGCGAGCTCATCGATGCAGATTGCAGCGGCAGATTGGGAGTTAGACCATATTCCTGTTCCATTAGGCGATCTTCTGCATAGGAGGTGAATGCTTCATCCAGCCAAGCTTCTTCAAATTCATTGCTCGCGATCATGCCATAGAAATATTGATGGCCAATCTCGTGAATGACGGTTCTCTCGAGCTCATAACCAGGAGAGGTGTCATCCGCGCCAAAGGCAGTAATCAGTGTCGGATATTCCATTCCTCCCGCGCCATTCGCTTCTATAGGAGGAACAACGATGGACAGGGTAGAGTAAGGGTACCTTCCGTACCAGTCGCTGTAATTAGAAAGTGCAGATTTGGCTGCGTAAAAATAGCGATCCTTCAGATCCGCATGAGCCGGATCAAGATACAGCTTAATGCGTACTCCCGGAACATTTGGTGAGGAGAATGGCTCCTCAGCTACGATAAAGTTCGGTGAAGCCGCCCAGGCAAAATCATGAACATCATCAGCATAGAACTGGTAAACCCTCTGGCCATCCTGCTTCGTATAAGGCTTGGTCGGGAATCCGGTTGCAGCCACGATATAATCTTCGGGGACCTTTATCCGTACACTGTAAATTCCGAAGTCGGAATAGAATTCTGAGTTCCCGTGATATTGGTGGAGGTTCCATCCTTCGGTTGTCCGATTACGTCTGCCAGCAGGCTCGTAGACACTTATTTTAGGAAACCACTGACCTGCCATGACAAATTCATCTGCTGTACCCATCCGGGCAAAAATTTTAGGCAGCTCGACTTCAAAGGCTATGTTCAATGTAATGCTTTCGCCTCCTTTGACAGGCTTGGGCAGACGAACCTTCACAAGACTGCGGTCGTTCATATTGCCATCGTCCGGCTGAACATACTGAATGCGGTGTAATAGGGACAATCCTTCTATCGTTTTGATCTCGGTAAGCTTCATGGAGCCATAGCCGTCCTTCGGCATAACATCACCTCGAAGCTTTCCGCCGGACTCCTTCATAAAGGTTGTCTGATCAGAGGAGAAAGCATTGGGATATAGATGAAAATATAATTCATTTACGGTTTTGGTTCCCGGATGAGTCCAGGTCATGATGGAGGTGCCTTTTAAAGTGTTCTCTTCGGTCAGCTGCACGTCAATGTGATATTCGACAATGCGGTCGCTCAGCACTTCAGCTCGAGGAGTTTGAACGCTTTCCTGTACCGGTGCAGGTGCTGGATTAGCCCCAGGCTTGGCCGTATTTGGTGCGAGAGCAGGTAGAGCATCCGGGGAGCCGCTTAGACTGAGCAGCAGTGTGCCGCCAAGGACACAGACAGCAATAATAGAAGATAGAATAACTTTCGCGCGAACTGGGGTCATACATTATATACCTCCCGTTGACAAGCATCTAAGGCATGTATATGTTTGCAACGGGACAAATATTAGTTAAAATATTGGTATCAACTTTTGGAGGCCATAATCAATGGAACAAAACGGTCAAAGCGGCAAGAAACAAATTGCCTTGAATATTGTAAGCAGTAAGAGCAAGCATAAAGGATTTGGTGCAGGATCCATTGATCTGAACAACTTATCTCCTGTCATTATTGATGCTGGAGAGGCGAAGATTGATATTGGCGCCATGCATGCGAAGAGCAAAGTGGAGCGGGGGATTAAATTCTCTGCGGATAAGGCAGATGTGCCGAACGGCCGCCAGGTGTGGCTCGTATGGGTGGCAGTGGACCGTACTCCGGAAGGGCAGCTGTATGCAGGCGCCACCGCATGCGAAATGTGGATTGATACGGAAGCGAGACGGGGCTGGAAGATTCTCGCCGATCATGTGAACAAGATGGATTATGCAATGAAGCGCCGGATCATGCTGGATGGGCTGGGAGCAGAAGAGAAAGCAGCATTGAAGAAGCTGCTTATAGCTCATAATGAGGACTGGTGGAATGCTTCTCCAGAAGAATTGAAGCAAGCGCTGGAGAGCTGATAATATTGTTCAAATCTAAAAGAACCGCAGGGCTGAAGTTCATCAGCTCTGCGGTTCTTTGCTGTTTAATCGTGCCGTTGCCCGGGCACGGAGTCACCAAGCACGTACGTAAAACCCAGGTTTCAGGCTTATTTGGTCCACCAATTCTTAAAGTGATCCCACCAAGTATCATCTCGTTCTCTCTCAATATCCTGCTCCGTCGAGTCTTGTTCCGGCTCAGCATAATGCTCGGTACAATATTCGGCCGGCTCTGTGCCGCGAAGGAATACTTCGAGCCTGCGATTCTCACAATAATTGCCGGCAAGCTTGCCAGTTGTCGGATCGACATAAACACTGGTCACGCCTTCAGGCACAGGAAATACTTTTGGAGGCACATTCTCAAGCGCCTTCTCTGTGTATTCGGCGAAGATCGGAGCAGCCCTGCGGCTCTCCGTTGTTGTAATCTCTTTTCCTTCATCGTAGCCAACCCACACAGCGGTCGCGAGTTCCGGTGTATATCCCACCATCCAGGCATCGGAGCTCGTGGTGCCTGTCTTGCCCGCGACAGGCCTTGCAAGCTTGCCCGCAACCCGGTGAGCTGTACCTCCCGTATCAAATACGCTCTCCAGCAGATTGGTTATTACATAAGCTGAGGCCGGGTCAACGACCTGTTCGGGTGCCTGCTCCGGAACTTTATACACGATGCGATCAGCCGCATCCGTAATCTTAAGCACGGCAATCGGGGCATTTCGCTGTCCTTCATTGGCAAGCACACTGTATGCTGAGGCCATTTCAAACACGCTCACAGGGGAGGTGCCGAGGGCAAGCGAAGGCACTCCGCTGAGCGAGCTGGTTATCCCTAATTTGTGGGCCATGGCAATAACCGGCTCATATCCGATTTGCATCAGTGTAGTGACTGCATAAATATTATCCGAAACGGCAATCGCCTTGCGCATATCAATCCAGCCAAGATATTTCTCGCCAAAATTGCTGGGCTCATAGGTCTTTCGGTCATTATCGTAATGGAATACCGTCGGTTTGCTCTCGAATAGAGAAACACTGGTGAGCTGTTTGGATTCAATGGCCGTTAGATACATGATCGGCTTGAAGGAGGAGGCCGGCTGGCGATTACTGGCCAGTGCATGATTATACTGACTCGTCAGATAATTGGTGCCGCCCACCATTGCTTTTACATATCCATCGCGAGGGTCAATGGAGACCAGGCCGACTTGAAGCTGACTCTTTGGATCCATTATGCGGGCCACTGTCTCTTCAGCAGCTTGTTGCATCCGCATATCAATGGTCGAGTAAATATTAAGTCCTCCGTGATCCAGACGTGAAGAGTCAATGCCCAGCTCATTAACGACCACATTACGGATATAATCACGGAAATACGGAGCCTCTTCATTTGTTTTCCGTTCACTTTGCGGCTTGATATCCAGCATTTCATTGTATGCGGTGTCAGCCTCACTCTGTGTAATATCACCTGTATCGACCATAGCGCTGAGAACAATCTTCTGCCGATCCTTTGCTTTCTTCATATTATTGTACGGCGAGTAGTAAGTAGGACCCTTGGGGACACCGGCGAGAAGTGAGCTCTCCGCAAGCGTAAGATCTGCCGCCGACTTGCCGAAATAGAGCTGAGATGCGGCTTCAATTCCATAGGCTCCGTGACCATAGTAGATTTCGTTCAGATACATTTGTAGAATTTCGTCTTTTGTAAAATTCATTTCAAGCTGGGCTGTATAGACCGCCTCTTTTATTTTTCGTGACCATGTCTTCTCATGGGTTAAATACAGATTTCTGGCAAGCTGCTGTGTCAATGTACTTGCACCTTGTGCCATGCTCATTTCCTTGATGTTTACGAGAATAGCTCGTCCCACGCCTACAATATCAAAGCCATAATGCTCATAAAATTTGCGGTCCTCGACGGCAATGGTAGCCTCTTTTAATTCAGGTGCAATCTGATCCAGCTTCACAGGAGTCGAATCCTTCCCACTGGAGGAAAATGTAGCGATGACCTCACCGTTGATATCAAACAGCCTTGAATTTCGGTCATTATCTGCGAGAGGGAGGCTCGTAGCATATAGATAGATGACAAGCACTGTAGTTAGCACAATGCCCGTGAGCGCCAGAATGCCTAGTACTTTCAGAACCTTCATGGTGCGGCTTGTTTTCTTTTTCGTGGATTCTGCAGATTGTGACAAATGGAGCCCTCCCTTCATTCCAAAAATAACCTTATGTACCAGTATGGGACTAGGTCCTATTCATTATTCATAGCAATCAAAGATTCTGTGCATAGCAGATACGGGTAAAGGTTAACATAAACTCTAATTCGTGCTACTAGGGGGTGTACTTGTGTATCTGCTTCATACTTCTATTCTTCTTCCCATTGCAGCAGGGATTGGGATTGCATTTATGAAAGGTTTGTCACACCGTTTTCACCTGGGATGGGCGGTTTTGTTCGTACCGCTGATTCTGTTTGCCTATTTTCTGAGCCTCATTCCTGATGTGAGGAACTACGCTGTATTCTATGAATCCATTCCGTGGATTCCATCGCTTGGCATTTATTTTACAATTTACTTAGACGGATTAAGCCTACTAATCTCGCTGCTGATTACAGGGATAGGCACTCTGGTTGTTCTATACTCTGTTTACTATATGGAACGTGGTCAGGCATTGCATCAGTTCTACTTGTATCTGCTCCTGTTTATGGGAGCGATGCTTGGCGTTGTACTCTCAGACAACATGATGGTGCTATACGGCTTTTGGGAGCTGACGAGTATCGCTTCTTTCCTGTTGATTGCTTTTCATCATAGTAAGGTAGAGTCGATCCGCGGTGCACAAAAGTCATTTCTTGTCACGGTCTTTGGTGGATTCGCGATGCTGACAGGGTTCATCATGTTGTATTTGATCAGCGGCTCATACAGCATAAGAGAAACGATCGAGTCTATCTCTAATATAGACGATCATTCGCTGTTCATCCCTGCGCTTATTCTCATTCTGATCGGGGCCTTTACCAAATCCGCACAGTTCCCGTTTCATATCTGGCTGCCCGATGCGATGGAAGCACCGACGCCAGTAAGTGCCTATTTGCATTCAGCCACAATGGTCAAAGCCGGCATTTATATTGTAGCCCGTTATACACCGGTCTTTGGTGGTGAAGCTGTATGGTTCTGGCTTGTCTCGCTTGTAGGGATTATAACGATGGCTTACGGCTCACTTATTGCGATTAAGAAGACGGATCTCAAAGCCATTTTGGCGTATTCAACTATATCTCAGCTTGGGCTCATCATGTCACTGTTTGGGTTAGGCTCGGCTGCACTTTATTTTGGATATGGGTCGGAATCCTTATTATATACAACAGCAACAACGGCAGGCATATTACATTTGTTTAATCATGCGCTGTTCAAGGGATCACTATTTATGATGGCAGGGATTGTAGATCACGAGACAGGCACACGGGATATTAGAAAGCTTGGCGGACTTATATCCGTCATGCCGATAACCTTCTCGATTGCTCTCATTGGCACGTTCTCCATGGCAGGTCTGCCGCCTTTCAACGGATTCATTAGTAAGGAGATGTTCTTCAAGGCGACGCTTGAAATGACGGAACTGGGCATATTCAATCTCGAAGCCTGGGGAATGCTATTTCCCATCTTGGCCTGGATTGCCAGTGTAATGACTTTTATTTATTCCATGGTTATCGTATTTCGGACATTTCTTGGAACGAACAAGACTGAAATTCCTGTACATAAGCTTCATGAAGCACCTATAGGAATGTTAATTCCGCCATCTATTCTGGCGCTGATGGTACTGGTCACAGGAGTATATCCGGATCTGTTATCTGGCGGGCTGATTGAGCCGGCGATGGCCTCGGTTCTGTCTCCCCTTCTAGCTGAAGGAGAACGTTTCGATGTGCATCTGTATCTATGGCATGGAATCACACCCGAGCTGTGGATGACCTTAGGCGTTGTTGTTCTCGGTGGAGTCATCTACAAATTCCTGCCCAGATGGAAGACTCAATATGAGGATTACATCCCCAGATATACCATCAACCGTTTTTATTCAACGGCATTTAGAGGGCTGCACCGGTTTGCGAAGCGATGGACTCAGACCTACATGAACGGATCGCTGCGCAACTATTTAATTTACATCTTCGGCTTTATGCTGATCCTGATCTTCTATGCATTCTGGCGCGCCAGCGATATACAGTGGGATTTCAGCGGCTATGAATCGTTCATGGCTTATGAAAATATTTTGCTCGCGGGCTTAATTATTACGGCATTGTGCATTCCATTAGCCAAACACAGATTGTCTGCTGTCATCCTAACAGGGGCTGTGGGTTATCTTGTTACCTTGTTCTTTGTGCTCTTCAGAGCGCCAGATTTGGCCTTGACTCAAATGGTGGTTGAAACGGTATCGGTCGCACTTTTCCTGCTCTGCTTCTATCACCTTCCCGAGCTGACGCCCAAATCAAGCAGGAAATATCAGGCTTTGAACCTGGTTATTGCTATCGGGGTAGGTGTCATGGTTACCTTGATTGCTCTGGCAGCAAGCGGAACACCTCAGCTCGCTTCCGTTTCCGAGTTCTTTACAAGGGAGAGCTATAACCTGGCAGGGGGCAAGAACATTGTCAACGTGCTTCTGGTTGACTTCCGTGGTTTTGATACGCTGCTTGAAATTATGGTGCTTGGTGTTGCTGCCCTGGCGATCTATTCGATGATCAATCTCAATTTGACGGGCAGAGATCTTGGCTCGAAGCATCAAGCTTTGCCGAAGAAGGAAGAGGAGGATCAAGCAAAGGATAAGAGTCGAATGGTCAAGCCGGATAATTGGAACACCGTTCCTTTGCGAAGTAACGATGTCTTCTTACAGATGAGTACAAAGATCATTGTGTTTATTATCTTAATCTTTGCTCTGTATCTCTTCTTCGCCGGACATCATCAGCCGGGGGGCGGATTTATCAGCGGTCTCGTAACCTCTGCCTCACTCGTACTTATGGCGATCGCGTTCAATACAGATACGCTGCGCAGAATACTTCCGGTCGACTACCGTTATGTCATTGCATGGGGCCTTCTTATATCACTAGCAACCGCTGCGGGATCTTTCCTGTTTGGGGTTCCGTTTATGAGCCAGACATTTGGTTATTTCAATATTCCGATACTGGGCGAGGTTGAACTGACGACCGCCCTCATCTTTGAAGCAGGCGTGTTCATGGCCGTGGTTGGTGTCACGATGACCATCATTTTGCAAATTGGGGAGGATCGATGACGATGGAAATTATAATGAGTGTTACCGTGGGCATTCTATTTGCCGTAGGTGTGTACCTGATACTGTCTCGAAGCTTGCTGCGGCTTGTGCTGGGGATATCCATCTTGTCACACGGAGTGCATCTATTGCTTATGACAATGGCTCGTCTGAAGACAGGTGCACCTCCGCTGCTGGGAGAGAACGCCGAGCAATATGTGGACCCTCTTCCACAAGCACTGATCCTGACTTCGATTGTCATTAACTTTGGACTGCTGTCCTTCTTCTTCGTGCTTGCCTATCGTTCGTATCTCAAACTGAAGACCGACGATATGGAGGAAGTAAGGGGGCCGAAATATGAATAACCTTGTTGTTCTGCCGATCTTCATCCCTGTTCTCACAGGGATTCTTCTTATTCTGTTTATGAAGTCGGTCAGAATACAGCGCTGGATCAGCGGAATTGGTACTGTCATTGCTCTTGGCATAGCGATCCTGTTGTTCGCACAAGTATCCGTTTCAGGCCTCCAGCTGCTCAATATGGGAGGATGGGCAGCACCATATGGCATCGTGTTTGTAGCGGATACTCTTGCGTCTCTGCTTGTACTCGTAGCCTCCATTATTGCGGTGGCTTGTATCTTCTATGCATTTAGAAGTCTCACAGAGGAGAGAGAGAAATACCACTTTTACGTGTTCTTTCAATTTCTGATGGCTGGCGTCAACGGCTCCTTCCTAACCGGAGATCTGTTCAATCTATTCGTTTGCTTTGAGCTGATGCTTATTTCTTCTTATGCACTGTTGGTGCTGGGGAATACGGAAAGACAGCTGATGGAGTCGTTAAAATATGTGCTGATCAATATGGTATCCTCCTCCTTCTTTGTCGTTGGCATAGGTTACCTGTATTCCGTTGTAGGAACCGTCAACCTGGCTCACTTATCGGTGAGGGTGGCTGAGGTAGGGCAGGATGGTATTCTGGGAGTCATCTCGGTCCTATTCCTGCTTATCTTCAGCATCAAAGCCGGGCTGTTCTTGTTCTTCTGGCTATCCGGTTCTTATGCTGCTCCGCCGGCCATCGTAACCGCACTGTTTGCCGGTCTTCTGACGAAGGTGGGTTTATACGCCATTGTGCGGATGTTCACACTTGTGTTCTATCACGATCCAGAGTTTACTCGTCAGATCATTGGCTGGATGGCAGGCGCTACCATGATACTAGGGGTAATCGGTGCTATTGCCTATAAGAACGTAAATAAGATTTTGGTGTACAACGTTGTGGCAGGGGTAGGCTTTGTGGCCTTTGGGATGGCAGCAGATAACAAGCTCGCGCTTGAAGGGCTTATGTTCTATCTATTGCACGACATGATTATCAAAACACTCTTGTTCCTGCTAGGCGGAGCATTAATTGCCGCTGCCGGGACCGCAAGTCTTAACAATATGGGCGGGCTCATCCGCAGCTACCCGCTGCTCGGCTGGATGTTCTTCGTAGCTGCACTTGCTCTGGCAGGTGTTCCTCCGCTAAGCGGATTCCCGGGTAAGCTGATGCTTTTTGAAGGGGGCATTGCCGCGGGGCTGTACGGGCTGACCACAATTGCGGTAATTGCCAGCTTCCTGATGCTGTACTCGCTTCTGCGAATCTTCATTTATGCTTTCTGGGGAAAGGGGCAGACCATCCATTCGGATGAAGCTCATTACTCCATTAACCGGATGCTCATTCCGGCAGGGGGGCTGTTTGTTATTGTGATCGGTATGGGGCTGTTTGCAGAGGTGCTGTATCCTTCCTTTTCGACGGCGGCACATGTACTGATTGATCCCAGCCTGTATGTCAATAAGGTATTAAAGGGGTGGTGATTGAATGTCCAGGCAGATTATTCTCAATCTACTCATCACTTTTCTATGGATGATGCTCAATCATTCATGGAGCGGAGCCAGCTTCTTTGTAGGGTACACCCTTGGTTTGCTGATCATTTTTGCATTCCGTAGGTTCTTCCCTGAGCCCTTCTATTTAAAAAAGCTATGGGCCACCTTAAAGCTGATCAAGCTGCTTATTGTAGAGCTCTTTCGTTCCTCGTTTGAAGTTATTTCCCATATTGTAAAGCCGAAGCTCGACATTTCGCCCGGAATTTTTAAATATGAGACGGATCTTCGTTCCGAATTCGAGATTATGCTGCTGTTTCTGTTCATCTCACTGACGCCAGGCACGATGCCCCTTGAGATTTCCAGAAACAAGAGAACCATATACATTCACGCGTTCCATATCCCGGACGAAGGGAAGATTGCAGAGGGTATCAAAAATACATTTGAGAAAGCGATTATGGAGGTGACGAGATAATGCTGACCATTGTTCTTAGCATGTCGCTGTTGCTGCTGGGTATCGCCATTCTCGGGTGTCTGTATCGGGTCCTGAAGGGGCCTTCCATGGCTGACCGCATCACGGCACTCGATACGATTGGTATTCACTTGATTGGAAGTGTAGCTGTATTGTCTATGCTGCTTCATACTCAGGCTTATGTGGATATCATCCTCTTAATTGGCATCTTGGCGTTTATCAGTACAGTTGCCTTTGCCAGATTTATTGAAAGGGGGCTTGTACTCGAAAATGACGATGATCTTTAGTGTAATCGTTGGGCTCCTTGTCTTGTTTGGTGCGATTCTGAGTGTGCTGAGTGCCTACGGACTCATCCGGCTTCCGGATGTATACCTCCGAGCGCACGCAGCAACAAAGAGTAATACGCTTGGCATTTTATGTATCCTGTCCGGCAGTTTCTTGTTTTTTATCGTGTATGACGGCTATGTGAGTGCAAGGCTGCTTCTTGGCATTCTGTTTGTTTTTTTGACCGCTCCTGTTGCAGGGCATTTGAATGGTCGTGCTGCTTATCGTACCGATGTTCCATTATGGAAGGGGAGCTCGCTTGATGAACTGGCAAAGGCTCTTAAAGGGAAGAAACGACATATCCCCGAGAACGAGGAAATTTCTGTAGATTCACTTGAGCCGGAGCCGAATAGAAATCATACCAAGCATGAGTGAGCTATCCTGAAAATAACGCAATAGAACAGTATCTTTACAGCGATTTCAGATTTAACGTATAATGCAAAAGTGCGTCAATTTGTGCCATGGGTTTAGTGCAATATAGACGGAAAATCTGAAGCTCCTCTTCGCTTGTATATGCTGTTTAGATAGAAATCCAGGTGAAAGCTGCCGGCGGAACACTTATTCTAATCGAGAGAAGGTAATAACGATGGAATTGTGGTTTACGGAGAAACAAACCGAGAATTTCGGCATTACAATGAAGATTCACGAAACTTATGTGAATGAACAGACGGAATTTCAAGATCTGGCTATGGTCAAAACCGAGGAGTTCGGCAATATGCTGCTCCTTGATGGTATGGTAATGACGACAGAAAAAGACGAATTCGTATACCATGAGATGGTTGCGCATCCGGTACTATATACGCATCCTAACCCTGAGCATGTACTTGTGGTTGGCGGCGGTGACGGCGGAG
Source organism: Paenibacillus sp. PDC88 (assembly GCF_900106725.1). Lineage (NCBI taxonomy): Bacteria > Bacillati > Bacillota > Bacilli > Caryophanales > Paenibacillaceae > Paenibacillus > Paenibacillus sp. PDC88. Next base: position 30,272 of record NZ_FNNT01000019.1, read on the forward strand.
TCATCCGTGAAGTGCTCAAGCACCCTCAAGTGAAAAAGGCGGTTCTGGTTGATATCGACGGCAAGGTAATCGAGTATTCCAAAAAATATTTGCCAAGCATAGCAGGCAAGCTGGAGGATGCTCGGGTCGAAGTGCTCGTAGGTGACGGCTTTATGCACATTCATGATCACAAGGCTGCTTATGATGTCATCATGGTAGATTCCACTGAGCCGGTAGGCCCTGCAGCCAATCTGTTCACACGCGGCTTCTACCAAGGAATTTACGAAGCATTAAGAGAAGACGGCATTTTTGTTGCTCAAACGGACAACCCTTGGTTTAAGGCAGATCTGATTCAGAGTGTGAACAAAGACGTGAAGGAAGTGTTCCCGATCGTTCGTGTGTATGGAGCGAATATTCCAACCTACCCAAGCGGTCTGTGGACGTTTACCATGGGAAGCAAGAAGTATGATCCGCTCGAAGTTGATGAGACAGCGATCCCAGAAATCGATACTAAATATTATACTCCGCGTCTTCACAAAGCAGCGTTTGTGCTGCCAAGATTCGTGGAAGATCTGATTAAATAAGGAGAATTAGCTTAATATGAAAATTGATCAAGCATACTCTGGAAATGTGTTTATTTGCAGTTCCGAGGATTATGAGAATTCCAAAGCCGTGATCTACGGCATGCCGATGGATTACACCGTCAGCTTCCGACCGGGCTCGCGTTTCGGTCCGGCACATATTCGCCAGGCTTCTGTAGGACTTGAAGAGTACAGTCCTTACCTGGATAGAAGCATCGTGGATCTGAAGTATTTCGATGCAGGCGATTTGCTGCTGCCATTCGGTAATGCAGGCCGCAGCCTGGATATCATCCGGGAGTATGTGGAAGGTCTCTTGGCTGACGGTAAGATTCCAGTTGGTCTTGGCGGAGAGCATCTGGTCACTTGGCCAGTACTTGAAGCAATGTACAAGAAATATCCTGATCTTGCGATTATTCATATTGATGCTCATGCCGATCTTCGTGAGCAGTATGAGGGTGAGCCTCTGTCCCATTCGACTCCAATCCGCAAAGCGGCAGAATTGATGGGAGGCAAGAACATTTATCAATTCGGTATCCGTTCCGGTTCGAGAGAAGAGTTTGCCTATGCACGCGAGAACATTAACTTCTATCCATTTGAAGTGGCAGCTCCCATGAAGGAAGCATTGCCGTCCATGGGCAGCCGTCCGGTTTACGTGACGATTGATATCGACGTGCTTGACCCTTCCGCAGCTCCAGGCACAGGAACTGCAGAAGCCGGCGGAATTACGTCGAAGGAATTGCTTGAGGCTGTTCATGCGATTGCAAGATCGAGTGTGAATGTCGTGGGATTTGACGTCGTTGAAGTGGCGCCGATCTATGACCCAACCCAGCAGACGCCAATCGTTGCATCCAAGCTGATCCGTGAAATGCTGCTTGGCTTCGTCAAGTAGATTTGTACAATATTACAAGCTTATGGTTTGTGAAGCACCCTTTCATCCCCTGATTGAAGAAGATATGATCAGGGCTGTTGGGGTGCTTTTGTATGCGAGCTGCCGTTTTACGGCATCATTTAGATAGACAGGCAGGATTTTGATTTGAACAATAGAACCAAAATCTATAGAATGAACTAAGGAAAGAAGCGAAAGGAACGCTTTTTTAAGGTAGATAGGGGACGATAGAATCATGTCAGGATGGAATCCCGTCAAGGTTCATATTTACAGTATGGCTGACGGCGAGAAGGTTATACAGACATTTACCGGAGAGGCGATCAGGAAAGGCAGCGCCCTCTATGTACGATATGAAGAAGAAGAGCAGGTTCCCGGGGGGAGCAGGATTCGAAATACCATTAAGGTCACAGAGCACAGCTTGAAGCTGATCCGCCATGGCGGAGTGGAATCAGAGCAGAATTTTGAGCTGGGCCAACGGCTGCCCGGATTCTATAAATCACCCTACACTTCGTTTGCTTTGTCTACGGACACGAAGAAGCTTGAGATTAGCACCGCAGGAATGTCGGCCAAGCTTGCTTTTCGCTATGATCTATATATGTTTGAAGAGAAATCAGGACGTTTTGATATCAGTATGGAAATACAGGAGGAACATTAATTCATGACACGCAATCCATTAGAGCTTATTAATGAGCAAGTGACTGCAGCAATTAAAGAAGCTGTAATATCAGCAGGTATTGTGGCTGAGGAAGAGATACCGGCAATCGTGCTGGAAGTACCGAAGGATAAGAGTCACGGGGATCTCGCGACGAATGCTGCAATGCAGCTGACTCGGATTGCTAAGAAGAATCCGCGCATGATCGCTGAACAAATGATTGAACATCTCGATTTATCGAAGGCTGGAATTGAGTCCGCTGAGATCGCAGGCCCAGGTTTTATTAATTTCCGTCTGAGTAAGAGCTATCTGTACCCCGTAATTGAACTCATTCACGAGCAGGGTGAGGACTACGGACGTGTGAATATGGGTGAGGGACGCAAAATCCAGATGGAGTTTGTCAGTGCGAACCCGACCGGAAGCCTTCATCTTGGACATGCCCGGGGAGCAGCTGTTGGCGATGCATTATGCAACGTGCTTGATTTTGCAGGGTATGAAGTAACGCGTGAGTACTATATTAATGATGCCGGCAATCAAGTGTTTAACCTGAGTAAATCCATTGAGGCACGTTATCTTCAGGAGCTGGGACAGGAAGTAGACATGCCGGAGGATGGCTATCATGGCGAGGATATTCGCGGCTTTGCCAGAGAACTGGTTGCTGAGAAGGGGAACTCCCTGCTTGAGCTCAATCCGGGTGACCGTGCAGCCTTCTTTAGAGATTACGGTCTTGAGAAAGAGCTTGATAAGATCAAACGTGACCTTGGACGCTTCCGTGTTGAATTCGATAATTGGTTCAGTGAAACCTCACTTTATGATAACGGAGCGGTTCTGAACGCGCTTGACGAGCTGCGGGAAAGAAACGAGATCTTCGAGAAGGACGGGGCGACCTGGCTGCATACTTCGAAATATGGTGACGATAAGGACCGTGTTCTCATTAAAAATGACGGCACATACACCTATCTGACACCGGATATTGCATACCATCGCGACAAGTATGCCCGCGGCTACGATACGATGATCAATATTTGGGGTGCAGACCACCATGGCTACATTCCAAGAATGAAGGCTGCTATGGAAGCGCTCGGCAACGATCCTGACAAACTGGTTGTACTCATTGCCCAAATGGTAAGCTTGTTCCAGAACGGCGAGAAGGTGAAGATGTCCAAGCGTACGGGCAAAGCCATTACGATGGAAGATCTGATGGACGAAGTTGGCGTAGACGCGATTCGATACTTCTTCACGATGCGCAGCATGGATTCTCATCTTGATTTTGATATGGATCTTGCCATCTCTACAAGCAACGAGAACCCGGTGTTCTACGTACAGTATGCACATGCCCGGGTATGCAGTGTATACCGTCAGGCAGAAGAGCAAGGGATCGTCATCTATCCTGTACGTGATGTGAACCTGTCCAAGCTGACAGCAGAGCATGAATATGACATTCTGCGCAAGCTGGGCGAGTTCCCTGAAGAGGTTGCAGCCGCAGCGAATGGATACGCACCGCACCGTATTATCCGTTATGTGTATGAGCTGTCGGCATTGTTCCACAGCTACTATAAGGCTGAGCGTGTCATTACCGATGATGCGGAGCAGACTCAAGCGAGACTGGCTCTTCTTGGTGCGGTTCGCACAGTCATTGCTACCAGCCTCAGACTTGTCGGCGTGAGTGCACCCGAAAAAATGTAATTTGTCATAGCAGCTGCCGAATAATCGGCTGTCCTTAAATAATGCAGAAGCCTCCCAAGATAATCTCGGGAGGCTTCTTTACTCAGATAAGATCCCAAATACAAATAAGGTCTAGATCTTTCGATACTAGAGAGACCACCGCATGTCTAACTAGACTTGGTTCCCTCCTGAAGCAATCGCAGTGCATGAAGCTCCCCGCCTTGATCGCTGGAACGGGCTGACTTTCCGGAACGAAGGGGGGTTGCGCTTTTCTTGATTAGCGTCTTGATCTCCTCAGGGGATAAACCAGGGCGTTCTGACAGCAATAATGCAATCGCACCACTGACATGAGAGGTAGCCATAGAGGTACCGCTCATCTCATGATATTTTCCATGAGTCCAGCAGGAGTATATATTTTTGCCTGGAGCATACACATCTACATAAGGGCCGCGATTGCTGAACTCAGCGATGCGTCTGTTCTCATCGGTTGCACCCACAGAGATGGTCTGTGCGTATCTGGCCGGATAATCAATGCTGCGCCGCTTGCCGTCATTTCCTGAAGAGGCGACGATGACGATGCCTTCCCTGCTTGCTTTATTGACGACATCAAGAAGAGCCTTACTCTTGGTGCGCATGCCGAAGCTCATGTTGATGATATCTACCCGGTTCCGGACACACCAATCAATGCCAAGGATGATATCTGAGACATAGGCTGATCCTTGATGATCGAATGCTTTTACAGGGTATATGATGGATCTAGGGGCAACGCCAATAATGCCTTCTGTGCTGTTTGCCGCGGCAATGGTGCCTGCAATATGGGTGCCATGACCATTATCATCGAAGGGAAGCATGTTTCGGTTGAGAAGATTAATGCCTCTGGCGAGGGAATGACGGAGGTCGGGGTGCTGATAATCGGCGCCTGTGTCAATGACAGCAATTTTTATTCGATGTCCTGTAGAATTGGACCAAGCCTTATGAGCACGAATCTTTCTCACCCCCCATGGGATGCCGTGACCGCCTCCTGAAGGGGGCGTTTTGATGTTTTTTATCGTGGAGTGAACCTTTATTTTACTGTCGTTCTCAATGGTTAAGGATGGATTACTCAAACTGTGAAGTCTGGCAGATGGAGTTAGAGGAACGATCAGTGCCCTGATCAGGCGGGATGCTCTGACATGCCGGAGATTTTTTAAGGTTGGCTTGAGCTTGGCAAGTGCAAGCAAACACTCATAATACTGCTGCGGTTTTGCGAAACGAATGATCTGGTGTCCGCTGGATGTCTGGGAAGCTTGATTCATCTCATCATTCAGCAGGGATAAGAATACGGAGTAATCCATTTTTGGGCAGTCCCCCTCTGGATGCCATGCTTGAGGTATTGTATGTACGTGCAGGTGATACGGCATGAGAAACCAGCCCTTTTTTATTGCAAATAGGCCCGATAAATCGTGTCAAATGGGGTAGAAATTCATAATATACATAGAGAGCTCCATGGCTCTTGCGGGGACCCGTCGAAGGAGCAATCCTTCAGGGCGGATACAGTCAGAAGGCGGGGGAGGGACCCCCGTCTTTTTTAAATTTTTTCAGCTGAATGTAAGTGAAAGCGCTACGGAAGAGTTATAGCCGAAGAGGGAATACTGAGGGAATACATATTGAAGAGAACATCATCGTGGGTTATATAGATAGAGATTGGAATTTTTCTGCTCGATTTATCTCGTTACTTATGCACATAAAACTTGCATTTTGAGGCTAAATAGGTTTTACTTAGGTTTGTTAATGGATATGTTAGTTATAGTTAAAGCGTTATATAGATTGAGCTAAAGCGGAGTGTTTAGGTCATTCTATAAACCGTTATGCGAATTAATGTGTGAGAGGAAGTGTCCGTTAGTGAGTACCTCACTCAATTTAAAATTGGATCCAGAAAGGATCCGTGAAATGCCGATGGTCGATTTGGCTTTTATGGTGCTTAAAGCTGCCAACACGCCTTATTACTATCGTGACCTGATGAATGAAGTAGCGAAGCTGCGTGGCCTTAGCGACGAAGAGATCAACGATGTCATTGCACAGCTATATACTGAAATTAATATCGACGGCCGGTTTGCCTATGTGGGAACCAATCTGTGGGGACTCAAGCGCTGGTATCCGATCGATAAAGCCGAAGATTCTGTCACTGGCACGAAGCGTCCAAGAATCATCAACGATGACGATGATGAGGATGAAGAGTACATTGATGAAGAACACGAGGATGAAGATTTCGATCATTCTGGTGATGAGGACGAGGATGATGATCTCTTCGATGATGACTCGGAAGAAGACGAGGATGATGTCGATGATGAGATTATCGGTGATGAAGAGCTGGATGATGAAGAAGACGTAGAAGACGATGACGATGAGCTGTCAGACGACGAAGATGAGGACGAGGAAATCTAGTCCAAAACTGGTTGTATAAAGTCGATGAACATCCTTGACAAAAGCTCATTGAAGCAGGTAAACTATTGCTTGGGCTTATGATTGAGCGATGAATATTACACGTGTTTTATATAAAAAAGTGCCCCGTTTTTTCGGGTGTGCTTTTTTCTTTTTTATAGGGAACTATAGATAGAAATAACATGTACCGCCTTGATCTGTGAGGCGGGATGTTTTTTTTGACAAGCAAATTTTGCTTATTCCCTTTTTAGACGATGATAACCTGAAAAATGGGTTAGGATAACATCATAATGTCGCCTGAATTTTACGGACTTTTATGTAGGAGGGTATTATAAAGTGACAACAAAGTATATTTTCGTGACGGGCGGGGTTGTGTCTTCCCTGGGCAAAGGGATTACAGCTGCATCTCTGGGAAGACTGCTGAAGAACAGAGGGCTTAAGGTGACGATTCAGAAATTCGATCCATACATTAATGTGGATCCAGGAACGATGAGTCCTTACCAGCATGGTGAAGTGTTTGTAACAGATGACGGAGCGGAAACAGACCTTGACCTTGGGCATTATGAGCGTTTTATTGATATTAACCTTTCCAAGAACAGCAATGTGACTACAGGCAAAGTGTACTCTACGGTTATTAGCAAAGAGCGCCGCGGAGAATATTTGGGCGGTACGGTTCAGGTTATTCCTCATATTACGAACGAGATTAAAGAACGCGTATTCCGCGCCGGTCGTGAAACCGGGTCTGATGTTGTTATTACGGAGATTGGTGGCACGGTAGGTGATATCGAGAGCTTGCCATATCTTGAAGCGATTCGTCAGATCAAGAGCGATGTAGGCCGGGATAATGTAATGTACATTCATGTTACGTTGATTCCTTACATCAAAGCAGCGGGTGAAGTGAAGACGAAGCCGACGCAGCACAGCGTTAAGGAACTGCGCGGAATCGGTATCCAGCCGAATGTGATCGTGTGCCGTACAGAGCAAGAGCTCTCTGCTGATATGAAGGCTAAGCTGGCCCTGTTCTGTGATATTGACCCGCATGCTGTGGTAGAATGCCGTGATGCAAGCACACTTTATGAGGTACCACTCAACCTTCGTGATGAAGGCTTGGATGAGATTGTAGTGAATCATTTGAAGCTGACAACACCTGCGCCGGACATGACCGAGTGGGAAGGTCTTGTTGATCGGATCAGCAAGCTGGAGAGAACAGTGGAAATCGCCATTGTTGGTAAATATGTTGCGCTTCATGATGCTTACCTTAGTGTGGTTGAATCGCTGTCTCATGCAGGCTTTGCTGCCAATGCAGAAGTGAAGCTCCGCTGGGTAAATGCTGAAGAGATCACGGATGAGAACGTAGATGAGCTGCTGCACGGAATCGGCGGAATTCTGGTACCTGGCGGTTTTGGCGATCGCGGTATTGAAGGTAAAGTATCGGCTATTCGCTATGCGCGTGAGAACAACATTCCGTTCTTCGGCATTTGCTTGGGCATGCAGGTATCTGTCATTGAGTATGCTCGTTCTATCGTTGGTCTCACAGGTGCTAACAGCTCGGAGATTAACCCTTCTACCGAATATCCAGTCATTGATCTGCTTCCAGAGCAAAAGGATATCGAGGATCTTGGCGGTACGATGCGTCTTGGGTTGTATCCTTGTAAATTGCAGGAAGGCTCCCTTGCAGCAGCTTGCTATCAGGATGAGCTGGTCTACGAGAGACATCGCCACCGGTATGAATTTAATAACGAGTACCGTGAAGTGATTGAGAAGGCGGGCCTGCTTATCTCGGGTACTTCTCCAGATGGACGTTTGGTGGAAATTGTTGAGCTTCCAGGACATCCTTGGTTCCTGTCCGTTCAATTCCATCCGGAATTCATTTCTCGTCCGAACCGTCCACAGCCATTGTTCCGTGAATTTGTGAAGGCGTCCCTTACTCATTCAGAGAATATGTAACTTCAAATTTATATAACCTTAAGATCCCGTTCTCGGGATCTTTTTTATCATATTAAAATTGGATGGTGTTACATTTATATGTAATATGGTTTGAGTAAGCAGGATTTAACTGAGCGAAGTAGAATCTTATATCTAACAACCTAAAAATCGCTGGATTAGGTATAATCATGTGCGGCTTGCGTAGATTGATTTGCGGGAGGTAAGACTTTGAATAACAAAAAAGTACTTATAGTTGATGATCAGAATGGAATTCGTATTTTGCTTATGGAAGTGTTCAGCAGTGAAGGGTATACAACATACCAGGCGGCTAACGGCAAAATAGCACTGGAGATTGTTCAGAAGCATTCCCCGGATCTTGTATTGCTGGATATGAAGATTCCAGGAATGGATGGTCTGGAAATACTGAAGCATATCAAAGAGATGAACTCTGAAATCAAGGTCATTATGATGACCGCATATGGCGAGCTTGACATGATAAAAGAAGCTACCGAGCTGGGAGCGCTAATGCACTTCACCAAACCATTTGACATTGATGAGATGCGGATCGCGGTTAATATGCAGCTTGGCGGGGTAAAGAACGAAATATAGGATGTATAGGGTCCTGTCTTAACGGGCAGGATTTTTTGTAGCCTTTTGTAAATGACATCACTTTGCCAGTGCCTTGTCTTCTGCTAGAATTCGAGATGGCAGGACGTTTCCGCAGCTTATTTATTTTTCAAACCCTTGTTTAGTATTTAACATCGGATGTGGTATAATAATGGCTGTATGTGATGTCGGCTAATAACCATAGACAAACAAAGACACTAGGAGGATTTAAACCATGCCATTAGTATCAATGACAGACATGTTAAACAAAGCGCTTAAAGGTCAGTATGCAGTTGGTCAATTCAACATCAACAACCTTGAGTGGACTCAAGCTATTCTTGCTGCAGCAGAAGAAGAGAAATCTCCAGTCATTCTTGGAGTATCCGAAGGCGCAGCTCGTCACATGGGCGGCTTCTACACTGTAGTGAAAATGACTGAGGGCCTCATCCACGATATGAAAATTACCGTGCCTGTAGCCATCCATCTTGATCATGGTTCCAGCTTTGATAAATGTAAAGAAGCAATTGATGCAGGCTTCACTTCCGTTATGATCGACGGTTCCCACCATGCAATCGACGAGAACATCGAAATCACTAAAAAAGTGGTTGAGTACGCACATTCCAAAGGCGTTTCCGTTGAAGCTGAAGTTGGTATCGTGGGCGGACAAGAGGATGATGTTGTCGGTGAAGTAATGTATGCTAAGCTTGACGATTGTGTTCGTATCGTTAACGAAACAGGTATCGATACACTTGCTCCAGCTCTTGGTTCCGTTCATGGTCCTTACAAAGGCGAGCCTAACCTTGGTTTTGCAGAAATGGAAGAGATCCGTAACGCAACTACACTTCCACTTGTTCTTCATGGTGGTACAGGTATCCCGACTCATGACATCAAGAAAGCAATCTCCCTGGGTACTTCCAAGATCAACGTGAATACAGAGAACCAAATCTCCTTCACGAAGACTGTTCGTGAAGTGCTTGCAGCTAAACCAAATGAATACGATCCACGTAAATATATCGTTCCAGGTCGTGACGCGATCAAAGCAACAGTTATCGGCAAAATCCGTGAGTTTGGTTCCAGCAACCAAGCGTAAGTTTTTTGACAACCGATTCAATTTAATAGATGAAATGGGAATCACACCGCTTAGTCGGTGTTTTTCCATTTCATAATAAGTATTTTAAAGTTGAAAGTATCGTTATAATATAATCCGTAAATCCGTAGTGATGCATTGCCATAAGAATTATTCAATTCGGCTAGAAGTGATTTCTAGGAGGACCTCTTACCTTATGGAAAAATTAATGATCAGTGGTGGAAGGCCACTCCAAGGCACGGTTACCATTAGCGGAGCTAAGAACAGTGCCATAGCGCTCATTCCGGCGGCAATTCTTGCCGAGTCGGAAGTTATTCTTGATAATCTACCTTTACTCAGCGATGTTGCTGTTTATTCCGAAATTCTAGAGGAACTTGGAGCTACGGTATCTTGGGATGGAAATTCGATGAGGATTGATCCTTCTCATATTATTTCATTGCCTATGCCTAACGGACCAGTGAAGAAGCTTCGCGCATCTTATTATATGATGGGTGCTTTGCTAGGGCGCTTCAAAGAAGCGACCATTGGACTGCCAGGGGGCTGCAACTTTGAACCTCGGCCTATTGATCAGCACATCAAGGGTTTTGAAGCTCTTGGAGCAACGGTGACAAATGAGCATGGTGCCATCCATCTTCATGCCAAAGAGCTCAAGGGTGCCAAAATTTATCTGGATGTTGTCAGTGTAGGAGCAACCATAAACATTATGCTGGCGGCGACAAGAGCCAAGGGCTCTACGATTATTGAAAATGCGGCCAAAGAGCCTGAGATTATAGATGTAGCAACACTTTTGAATTCCATGGGAGCATCGATAAAAGGTGCAGGCACCGAAACGATTCGTATCGAGGGCAAATCGGAGCTTCATGGCTGCCGACATTCCATTATTCCCGATCGCATTCAAGCAGGTACATATATGATTGCAGCTGCTGCAACTCGCGGTAATGTACTCATTGATAATGTCATTCCCAAGCATTTAGAGGCATTGACAGCTAAGCTGATTGAAATGGGTGTTGGCATTGAGGAGCTTGATGAGAGCATTCGAGTGATCGGCAAACCAAGCTATGAACATGTCGATGTCAAAGCATTGGTATATCCGGGCTTTGCCACCGACCTGCAGTCTCCAATGACCAGCTTGCTGACCCAGGCACAAGGCGTGAGTGTACTAAGCGATTTTGTGTATAGCAACCGCTTTAAGCATGTGCCTGAACTCATCCGAATGGGTGCTAAGATTCGGGTAGAAGGAAGATCGGCAATTATCGAGGGTCATTCGCTGAATGCGGCCAAGGTAAAGGCGGCCGACCTGCGAGCAGGTGCAGCTCTTGTCATCGCTGGATTAACGGTGGAAGAAGGGGTCACTGAGGTTGGTGGTGTAGAGTTTATTGATCGTGGATACGACAACTTAGTCACCAATCTGCGCGAGCTGGGTGCCGATGTTTGGCGTCAGACACTGTAGAGAAATAATACTTTTATATTCGAAGAGATAAACATATTAAAGAATAGTTCTTTTGATCCGATCTATAATTTATATGAATATCTCTTCGAAAAATGGGTAAACCTATTCTAATACTGATTTCTTGCATAACAACGGCAATCATACTGCCAATATACTGCGATTTGCATTCAGACAGGTAAATTCCGTACAATGGATGCTAAGCAGTGTTATTGAAGATAATCATTACTTAGTTTGCACACATACGACTGGACCGTCAGTCTTCCCATTTTTACGGACTTATTAATTGAATAGGTGGTTATTGCATGGATCTACAAATATCTGATCTGGAAGAAATGAAGCTGACTGACTTATACAAGTTGGCTAAGAAGTACCAGATCCCTTATTACGGCCAGCTGAAGAAGAGGGAACTAATCTTTGCCATTCTTCGAGCACAGGCAGAACAAAGCGGCCTTATGTTCATGGAAGGTGTACTCGAAATCCTCCCAGAGGGTTATGGCTTTCTCCGCCCCATTAACTATTTGCCGAGTAAAGAAGATATTTATATATCTTCCTCACAAATTCGTAAGTTTGATTTAAGGACTGGGGATCTCGTATCCGGCAAGTGCCGTACCCCTAAAGAGAATGAAAGATATTTCGGACTGCTTCAGGTCAATGCCGTTAATGGTCAAAGCCCTGAGCTTGCAGCTGAAAGACTCCATTTTCCAGCCTTAACTCCCCTATACCCACAGAAAAAGCTAGTACTTGAAACATCCCCAGCGCATTTATCAACCCGTATTATGGATGTGCTTGCTCCCGTAGGATTGGGACAGCGCGGACTCATTGTTGCACCTCCCAAGGCGGGTAAGACACTCCTTCTGAAAGAGATAGCAAATAGCATTTCAACCAACAATCCGGAGATTGAATTGTTTGTACTGCTGATTGACGAACGTCCTGAGGAAGTGACGGATATGCAGCGTTCTGTAAAAGGGGAAGTTGTTGCCTCAACATTTGATGAGCTTCCGGAAAATCATATTAAAGTAGCTGAGCTTGTTCTTGAGCGTGCGCTTCGTCTAGTCGAGGCGAAGAAGGATGTTGTTATTTTGCTGGACAGCATTACGCGTCTTGCGCGTGCATATAACCTGGTAATTCCGCCATCTGGCCGGACACTCAGCGGTGGTATTGACCCGGCTGCATTTCATCGTCCGAAGCGTTTCTTTGGCTCGGCCCGGAATGTGGAAGAGGGAGGCAGCTTAACGATTCTAGCTACAGCACTTATTGATACCGGCTCGCGGATGGATGACATCATATACGAGGAGTTCAAGGGCACAGGCAATATGGAATTACATCTTGATCGTAAGCTTGCTGAACGCCGGATCTTCCCAGCCATCGATATTCGCCGTTCCGGTACACGTCGTGAGGAAGTGCTGCTTACGAAGGATGAACTGGATGCGATATGGGCTGTGCGTAAGAATATGAATGAAAGTCATGACTTTGTGGAAGGCTTCCTTAAGAAGCTGCGCAATACCAAGACGAATGCGGAGTTCCTCGCATCACTGGATGTGGCAGGCAATACGGGTCAGACACAATCTGGCAGTACTTCTGGATCAGGCTCAAGCTCTGCGCCTGCAAGACGTACGAACAGAACTTCAGCGGCGTCCGCTACGACAACCTAATCACAGCTTATTGTGAATTGGAATGCTAATCTGTATAAAAAGCAGGTTATAAACAACACAAGTCTCCTCATTTCTGCGGCTACCATTTATTTGCATAGGCATTGCGCAGAGTAGAAGAGCGTGTTATAATCAACTTTGTGTTCTTAATAACTCTGGGTCCATTAGCCGGCTCAGGGCAAGAAGAGGTGAAAGTCATGAATGAAGCGATTCAACCAAAATATCACGTAACTACAGCGACTTGTGCATGTGGTAACACGTTCGAAACGGGTTCTGTTAAAGAATCTCTGCGTGTAGAGGTATGCTCTGCATGTCACCCGTTCTTCACTGGTAAACAGAAATTCCTGGATGCTGGTGGCCGTGTTGATAGATTTAAGAAAAAATACGGAATGTAATTTATATGAAGCTGACGAGCTTTCGTCAGCTTCATTTGTTTTTGACCTTCTGCCTGAGTGGCAGAGGGTTTTATTTTTTTGCAGGACGTTCTTGAATTAAATGTGGATCCGAATAGCTAGTTAAACAGGTGCAGCTGGAAAGTATTGCAGTCCGGTTGCATTTTAATACTGCATGCGATATACTTATTTTCACCGTGCTAGATGGGGAGGTAGCGGTGCCCTGTAACTCGCAATCCGCTATAGCGAGGTTGAATTCCTGTTAGAGGTTTTGTCGATGTGAGGCTGGTCCCTGCATGCAATGTTGACGGTTGGGTCCTCCGCAATGAGTACTTGTGAATCTGGTCAGGTCCGGAAGGAAGCAGCCATAAGCAAGACCACTCTTGTGCCGGAGGGTGGCCTAACCCGAGTTGTTATGCAGGGGTGCCGCTTGGATCGCAATTATCAATAACAGGTGCACGGTTCTTACTCTAAATAAATAGATGACATACAGATATCTTTGCATTAGAAATGCAAAGATTTTTTTGTATTTACGAGAGGTTTTAAAGAGGTTTTTAGGATCAAATTCAGAAGTAACGATCCTTTGGTTATATCTCGGTCAAAACAGAACAATTCAACAGGATATTTCTTTTGACCTCACAAAATGGAACTCAATCATAAATAGGGATGAAAATACGGCTCATGTACTTTTAAAGTTTTGATTCAAGAGGGAATATAGTATAATGAAGCCACAAACAAAGGTCATGAGACATGTGGAAAGAGGGTAAAGCACAGTGGAACATATTGCGTTGTACCGTGCTTGGCGGCCTCAGTCGTTTCAAGACATGGTTGGGCAACAGCATATCATTCAGACTTTGCAGAATGCCATACGTGAAGAGCGGATTTCGCATGCGTATCTGTTTAGTGGTCCGCGTGGAACAGGGAAGACAAGCGCTGCCAAGATACTTGCGAAGGCTGTCAACTGTGAACGGGGTCCTCAGGTAGAGCCTTGCAACGAGTGTGAAGCATGCCGGCGTATTACGTCTGGTTCGGTTATGGATGTCCAGGAGATTGATGCTGCATCCAATCGCGGGGTAGAAGAGATTCGGGATTTACGCGAAAAAGTGAAGTATGCCCCTACCGAAGTCCGTCATAAAGTGTACATCATTGATGAAGTTCACATGCTGACGACAGAAGCGTTTAACGCCTTGCTGAAGACACTGGAAGAACCGCCGCCGCACGTAATGTTTATACTCGCAACAACAGAGCCGCATCGGCTTCCTGCTACGATTATTTCTCGTTGCCAGCGGTTTGATTTTCGCAGGGTATCCCTGGAAGAGCAGACAGGACGGCTTGCAGCGATTTGTAAAGAAGAAGGTATTACAGCAGAAGACGAAGCTCTTCAATATATTGCGCGTTTGTCTGATGGAGGGATGAGGGATGCGCTGAGCATTCTTGATCAAGTCTCTTCCTTTACAGGAGGACATGTCTCCTATCAGCAGACATTGGATATGACAGGCGGGCTTCCGTCAGAGAAGTTTGGCAAGCTGGCTGGATTCCTCCTTAAAGGAGAAGTGGGCGAGGTCCTGCAGACGGTTGAAGAATTCATGCAGGAAGGCAAGAGTGCGGATAAGAGTATGGAGAATCTGCTGTACTACTTCCGTGATCTGCTTCTGATCAAGATGGTGCCGAATGCAGATCGGATGACGGATCGGGTCCTTGATCCTGCGTCATTTAAGCCAATTGCAGACGCCTTCTCCAAAGAGCAGTTGTTTTACGTAATTGATACGCTCAATCGATATCAAAGTGAAATGAAATATGCGGCTCAGCCCCAAACCTTATTCGAAGTCGCATTGCTCAAATTGTGCAGTCTACCTCAGGGCGGTGCTGCCGCAATAGCTTCCGAGGGCCAAGGGTCCAGTGTTGACTCCTCTGAGATCGCAGCGATGAAACGTCAAATTGCTGATCTTGAGAAAAAGCTGGAAAAGGCAATGAAGAACGGCGGTGTTGGGGCTGCGAGTGCAGGTCAGGGCTCAGGTAGTGGTTCTGCAAGGTCTAATCAGCGTACAGCTGCGCCAAGAATATCTGGACCTGCCAAGCTCCCTCCTAACATGGAGCAATACGTTAATCGGAGGGGTAGCAAGGAATTTACCGATATTGCGAGCAAATGGGGACAGATCCTTCAACGAGTCAAGGAAGAGAAAGTGACGGTACATGCCTGGTTTGTTGATGGAGAACCTGTATCTGCCTTAGAGGATGCTGTGCTTGTCGCCTTTAAGAACAGTATTCACCGTGAAACGACAGAGAAACCGGCAAACAGAGAAGTGATTGAGGGTGTGCTAGAGCAGCAGCTCGGCAGACCGGTAAGACTGGTGACGATGCTTCAGCGGGATTGGTTAACTGCAATAGAAGGTACGCAGGAGACGAAGAAGGAAGAGGAGTTCAAGCTGGAGCCTGAGCAGGATGGGAATCAGAAGGAGCCTTGGATTGATGAGGCAATCGAGCTTTTTGGCGAGAATTTGGTTATCATTAAGGAATAAGCGTGTTTAACATTAACATTATATTAATTTAAGGAGATGACACAGATGAACAATATGAATCAAATGATGAAGCAGGTCAAAAAAATGCAGGAGCAAATGCTCAAGGCACAAGAGGAGCTTGGCACGAAGACTGTAGAAGGTTCTTCTGGCGGCGGTGTTGTAACGGCTGAAGTGAATGGTCACAAGAAACTGATTTCCATTACAATTAAGCCTGAAGCGGTAGATCCTGAAGATGTTGAAATGCTGCAAGATCTTGTTATGACTGCAGTGAACGATGCGATGAGCAAAGCTGATGAACTGGCGAACCAGGACATGGGTAAATTTACGAATGGCATGAAAATCCCTGGCTTGTTCTAAGCCAATAGAAGGAGAATTCTTAACTTGTATTATCCGGAACCGATTGCGAAGCTTATAGATGCTTTCACACGTCTGCCCGGCATCGGTCCCAAAACGGCCGCTCGCCTTGCCTTCCATGTACTGAACATGAAAGAAGATGATGTGATTGATTTTGCCAAAGCGCTGGTAAGTGTGAAACGAAATCTTCACTATTGTTCGGTGTGCTGTAACATTACAGATACAGATCCGTGCCGCATTTGTCAGGATAAGACGAGGGATGCATCCGTGATCTGTGTTGTACAGGATCCTAAGGACCTCGTGGCTATGGAGCGAACCAAAGAATTCAACGGCTATTATCATGTTCTCCAAGGTGCGATTTCTCCTATGGAAGGAATTGGACCGGATGATATTCGGCTGAAGGAGCTGCTTACTCGCTTGAGTGATGAGCGGGTGAAGGAGCTTATACTGGCGACGAATCCGAATATTGAAGGAGAAGCAACGGCAATGTATATCTCGAGACTGGTTAAACCATTTGAGATGGTTGTGAGCCGGATTGCCCATGGTCTGCCTGTAGGCGGGGATCTCGAATATGCGGATGAAGTAACGTTATCTAAGGCGCTGGAAGGCCGCCGGCAATTGCACTAGATCATTTTATAAGCGAACTGTACAAATGTAAGAAGCTCTGAGTCTCTCAGGGCTTCTTTTTTTGTATGTTCTAAGTTTGTCCCTCTCGCGATATGTATGAAATAACGCAGTGAGTTTAATATGGACCGCGCAGAGTCAGAAGGCAGAAGATTTACTGCACTGACGGCTCAGCTGTGCTTGTGCTTTTTTTGCAAGCCTTTGAGTTACCTATTAAATAAACTGAGCTGTTTCAAATGGTTCTTTCTGGATTCAAAAGAGGTTAAGAGCTAATTTTCGGGAGGGGATACATAATGGTGACGGGTTGGATCAAAGCATTCGGTGCAAAGGATAGCAAAATGGTATTGCAAGAGAAGCGGGCAGGCACGGAAATTTTGGATGATATACGGACTGCACATGAAGAATGGATGCAGGCGCATCATATGTTTGAAGAGGCGGTAGGGCAGGATCAGATCGATTATGCGATTTTTACACTTGAGGCTGCGGAGAGAAAATACCAGATGCACTTAAAAAGAGCGAAGCAGGCCGGTTTGAATGGAAAAAGTCATTATGCTGTGAAAGAGATGAATGCAATAAGTCTTACCAAAGAAGTAGGAGGGGTATAATGAAGAGTATCATTCTATGGGGAGTGCTTACCGTATCCTTGCTGCTAATTCTCGTCATTCTATTTAGAAGAAGAATCGGTTTTAAATGGATCAGTACCTTTGGGGTTCATTTAGTGCTTGCAGCTCTAGGTATATATGTAGTTAACTACTCTGGATTAGTTGGTGAGGTGAGTATTCCGATAAACCCTGCTACAATAGGTACGGTTACGGTGCTTGGACTGCCGGGAGTGGCATTGCTGTATGGACTAAAAATTACTTTATTTTAGTGTTGACTTAAATTGAAGATATGTGGTACATTATATCTCGGCCCTTTTAAGAGCTAACTAAATTAATTCGTGTGCATAACACACGAAAAAAATAATTTAAAAAAACTCTTGACGACAAGGTGCTGAACATGATATATTATAAAGGTCGCTGAAACAAAGCGATTAAACAAAAAAGAAATTTGATCTTTGAAAACTGAACAACGAGTGAGCAGCATTTTCGAAGAAAATGTTTAGCGAGATCATTCGGTACGTGTCGCAAGACCGTATGAATGGTTGAGCAAAATAAAGAGAACATTACGTTCTCGTCAGTTTTTCTAAATGAGCTTAATCGCTCTCTTTTTCGGAGAGTTTGATCCTGGCTCAGGACGAACGCTGGCGGCGTGCCTAATACATGCAAGTCGAGCGGAGTAAGGTGAAACTTGTTTCACCTAGCTTAG
>NZ_FNNT01000014.1:0-66628 GCF_900106725.1 Paenibacillus sp. PDC88
GCGGAGGGGTTCCACACGTACCCATCCCGAACACGACCGTTAAGCCCTCCAGCGCCGATGGTACTTGGACCGCAGGGTCCTGGGAGAGTAGGACGTCGCCAAGCAAAGAACCACTGTCGATTACGACGGTGGTTTTTATTTTGTCTATTTTTACAGATGAATCGTTTATGTAATAGGTAGTAACATTTTTGTTACGGATTAAAACACATGAGAAGTTATAATAGAATAGGGTTCTTTTAACATAGAGATCGTGTCACTTCGCAACAAAGGGGGAATTTCGACTGCGTTACAGAATGCTATGTCTCTATGCTATCATCTGCTTCACTATCATCCTTACCGCCTGCAGCCAGGGCACATCGTGGGACTCATACGAGGGTGCAGTGAATGTTAATACCTTTCCCGTACCTAAAGAAGCCAATCGAATGGATCGAGCATCGAATAATCCAGAAATGGATTATGTACAATACACTCTGCCTGGTGTAGGGAAGAATACAGATATACCTCAAGAATATATTAATGAAATTATAGAGTGGGGCTGGAAAGAGGATACGGCGGCCGAGGATACGAGCAACACGGACTCTGCCCCTCGCATTTTCGTAAAAGATAGCACCCGTGTTCATTTATCCCTGCATAATGGCTATCTGACGGTATTGGTACCCACACAGGACCCTTCCATTATTAAACCTAAGACCGTAGACAGTAACTAGACCTTCACGAGTGTGAAGGTCTTTTTTATATGTATAGAAATGAGCCTTATGCGCTCTAATTCATTGAATATAGTAGGCAACTTCTTGATGGGATATTTTTAAATAGCCGTCTTTTCTTTGTCTGAATAGCCATAGGAGGCACGTGAGACGCGGCGCCATCAGCCATACATGCCAAAATAACAAGCTCATCGCAAATGAGGGAGGAGAAGCGACGATAAAAACAAAGACAAAGACAAGACCGATCCAGGTCATATGTAAATGAATACGGCTAAAAAGAGGATAAGCAATATGTTGGGAAGGAATCAGTCCTATCCAGGGAGCTCTCCAGGACCAGTGCCACCGATGAAGCTGCCGATTACGAAGAAGAAGGATAGAACGAGATACTAAATAATGAATCCATATCATGGTTACACAGGACAACAGAAAATACAAAATCCCAGACCAATTAAAGAAGATGAGGCAAGCGAACAGCATAATGAATGTTAAGCTTAAGTAACTAAGTAAAGCGGGCCTGGATATATTGATTTTGCGGATAAGACGATATTGATAATAAGTAGCCTGATCTCCGATTACCGCGGACATTCCATTCATAACCTCCTATTCATAGCAGAGAACGGCTCTTGATACGAGCTACACAGCAATCAAAAGACCGAATTTATATATTATATATCGGATGGCTGTCTGGAAAAATTTAAATGTTACGCATAATTGGGTACAGACACCTATACGTATTAGGTTGAATAGCATAGGTTATGGAAATAAAGTAGAGTTTCACTATGAAAAGGTTTAAAATAGTAGAAACTGTACCATACTGATAGCAAAAGGAATGAAGGTGGGATCGTATGGAAACACAACAAATGGAGCACACGTGCATTGTTTGTGAGCAGCGTAAGAAGGAAGGCATTTTTATAGTCTCTGAGTTTATTTGCACAGATTGTGAGACCGAGATGGTACACACTGACGCGCAGGACGCCAAGTATCCATTTTTTATTCATCAGTTAAAGCAGATTTGGCTGCATCAAAATAATGTATAATAGACAAGTCATAATTATGAACTTATTTTTAAAGGTCTGAGTAAGGCCTTTTTATTTTTTCTAAATTAAATAGATGGGTCCAGAGTAAGTTTGATATGATATACCTTTAAAATGTTTTACAATGGAAGAAGGATAATGACGGAAAGGTTTTATGATCTATGGGAAACCAGCTTGATAAGCATAGAGCACCTTTATATGAAGCACTTTTGAAATACAAATCATCTCAACAACGAACCTATCATGTTCCAGGTCATAAAAATGGACAAGTATACTCAGATGCATACAGCCGATTCATGCAAGACATCCTGAGTATTGATGTGACTGAAATAACAGGAACAGATGATTTACATCATCCTGAGGGTGTCATTTTAGAAGCTCAGCATCTGGCGGCAGATTGTTTTGGTGCTGAAGAGAGCTACTGGCTCGTCGGAGGCAGCACTTCAGGAAATATCGCCTTACTACTTACGGTATGTACAGAACCTGGTGATCTTATACTTGTTCAGCGGAACGTTCATAAATCGGTGTTACACGGGTTAATGCTGGCCGGAGCTCAGGCCGTCTTTATGTTACCGGAGATGGATCATCAATCCGGGTTAGCTACAGCTCCTTCGGTCGAGACGGTTAGGGCCTCCCTTGAAGCCTATCCGCAAGCAAAGGCTGTATTGATTACGATGCCGAATTATTATGGAATGGGCTTCTCTATCCAATCCATTGCAACAATATGCCATCAATTCCACGTTCCGCTTCTTGTGGATGAAGCACATGGCGCACATTATGGAATGCACCCAGATGTCCCGGTATCCGCGTTGTCGGCTGGAGCAGATGGTGTGGTTCAATCCACGCATAAAATGCTGTCGGCGATGACGATGGGAGCCATGCTGCATGTACAGGGAGAGCGGATCAATCGGACACTGCTGAAGCAGCGCTTGTCCATGATCCAGAGCTCAAGCCCTTCGTACCCGCTTATGGCTTCGCTTGACTTGGCGCGCCGGCATCTTCATGTGCACGGCGCAGAGGCTTTCACGGCTGGCCTCGCTGCCGTGGATACAGCAAAGCGCGGCATACAGTCGATGCCGCGCTACGGTATACTGCAGCCACAGACAACAGAGGCTGCAGGCTATACCGCTCAGGACCCATTTAAACTTGTCGTATATGACAAGTCAGGGGACCTGAGCGGTTACGAGCTGCAGCGAGAGCTTGAAGCTCACGGCTGCATGCCAGAGATGAGCGACGACCGTTACGTCGTCCTCCTGTTTAGCCTGGGCTCTACAGAAGAGGATGCCATGCACCTTTTAGGTGCACTCATGCATATATCGTTAGAGAAGGAGCCCAGAAATAAAGACAGCACAGAAGCAAACAACAGTCCTGTTTCCACGTGGAACATTTTGCAATCTGATGTCTATTCCTGTCCCGTCCCTTTTGATATGCGAACCAGAACGGAAGAAGATACCGAATCTGTTGAACTCAGCAAATGTGCTGGCCGCAGAGCAGCGGAGATGGTGATTCCTTATCCGCCTGGTATTCCGATCCTGTATCCAGGAGAGCTGATTGGTGAAGCCATGCAAGAGCGCTTAATTGCACTTCGCAATGCTGGGGCCAAATGTCAAGGAACGCGTGATTCGAGTTTAAATCAGCTGCTCGTTATACAACAAGAAAAAAGCTAGCGAACACTGAATATTTCAAATAGATCAAGTTGAAAACGTAGTTTAGGAGAGATACACATTGCCGATAGGAAAATTGATTACATTTGAAGGTGGAGACGGCTCCGGTAAAACAACCATGATTAAGAAGCTGTCTGCGTATCTAGAAGACAAGAAAATCCCATACTTAATGACACGCGAGCCCGGTGGAATTGATATAGCAGAGAAAATCCGCTCCATTATATTAAATCCGGAGCATACAACGATGGATGCTCGCACCGAAGCATTGCTCTATGCAGCTGCCCGCAGGCAACATCTTGCAGAGAAAGTCATTCCCGCTCTTCAAAAGGGTGTGATGGTTTTGTCTGACCGCTTTGTCGACAGCAGTTTGGCTTACCAAGGATATGCCAGAGGTCTTGGTATGGAGGAGGTTCGCTCCATTAATGAATTTGCTACAGATCATTTGTCACCCGATTTGACACTTTACTTTGATATTAGTCCAGAACAAGGATTAGCTCGAATTGCTGCCAATCAAGGGCGTGAAGTGAATCGGCTGGATATGGAGAACCTGTCGTTCCATGACAAGGTAAGAGAGGGATATCTAATTCTCGCGAAGCAAGAACCGGATCGAATTCAGATCATTGATGCTTCTTTGTCACAAGAAGAGGTATTTTGTAGCTTAATTACGAAGCTAAGGTGTGTAATAGAGGATATTTGAGGGTATATGTCTAATTATTAAGTATTTAAGAAGTACTGTACATCTCTCAGGTACGCTTTGAATCAAATTTTTAGGATCTTAGTATGGGTTATCACTGCAGCTTAAGATTCTTATGGACTAAGTTTTATTCTTCATTATTTGTCGAACTCCCTTAGATGGGGGAAGACTCATCATATCTTTGAAGGTTACGCTGCCTTTGGGCAAGAGTGGCCTACTCTGGAATAGAGTAGTAACTTATGCTTTATTCTAAAGCTTGATCCATGGTTGAAGGCAGGTTGAAGCATTAGTGCTGAGCAGGACATTATTTAGAGGAGGCGTTTCAAGATGAAACTTATTGTTGCGATTATTCAGGATAAAGACAGCAATCGTTTATCTAGTGCACTGGTCAAAGCGAACTTCCGGGCGACGAAGCTGGCGAGTACAGGTGGATTTTTGAAAGCAGGGAACACCACATTCATGATCGGGGTGGATGACAGCCAGGTTGAATCCGTAATGAACGTAATCCGCAGCAGCTGTAAGGTAAGAGAGCAGCTCGTTACTCCGGTTACACCAATGAGCGGAACGACCGACTCTTATTTACCACTTCCTGTAGAGGTTCAGGTAGGAGGAGCGACCGTGTTCGTTCTGCCGGTTGATCGATTTGAACATTTTTAAGAGCAGTCTTTTGGCAACAGAAAGCAGGGATATCTTGTGAAAATCAATCCAGGATTCAGACCACTTCAGAGCGGCATCAATTCGAATGAGAATAATACGAAGCCTGTGCAAAATAAAGGTTTTGCGGATATGATGCAGCAGCAGGGTGAACGAGCTTCTCAGGCAGAGCTTACTCGGCGGTTGAATGAAATCCAGCTGCAAGGGGATCGATTAGCGAGATCGATGACCATACGAGAGCTCAAGGCCTATAAGCAGCTGGTTAAGCGATTCTTAGATGATACGGTAAGAAGAGGCATAGCTACGAAGCAGACCAAAGGCTGGGACCGCCGTGGACGCGGTAAGAAGTATCTGCTGCTTGATGAAGTGGATGCCGCGCTGGTTGCTATGGCGGAGGAGCTGCTTCAGAGTGAGCAGGGGAAGATAGAGCTTCTGCAAAAAATCGGCGAAATTCGGGGAATGCTGATTAACTTGAGCTTTTAAAATCTCATAGCTTATGACGTAACCAAAGACAAGTGATTTCGATCGCTTGTTTTTTTGTAGATAAGAGCAGGCGTTAAATAAGCCGATTGATTTTTTGGCTGAAGAAATGGAAAATGTTTTTTTGTAAATACTAAAATTAAAATGGCTGCGTGTCATGGTATAATGAAGATTAGAGGATTGAACTAAGGATATCCTTCTTTCGAGGTTTTGCTAAGATGGATGATCTTTTTGGTTCTACTCTTCTAAATGATATATAATATCTCATGCTGACTTTTGGTGTGTAACAAGTGAAGTTCTAGACCGCAGCAGCTTTTTTATAGGGGAGGAACTCATGTCATTTCGTGAAATTTTGGGGCAAGATACAGCAAAACAAATGCTGCAGGGCGGACTCCGCAAGAACGCGATCAGTCATGCTTATATATTCAGCGGTCCATCCGGCAGCGGACAACGTCAGATGGCAACAGCATTTGCCCAATCTATTTTTTGCACTCAAAATGCAGACGATGCATGCGGTGAATGTCTGGAGTGTCGGAAGGTGAAGCATGGGAATCATCCAGACCTCCATTATGTAGAGCCTGAAGGCGCAAGCCTCAAAATAGATCAGATTCGCGATTTGCAAAAAATCTTTGCCTATCGGTCTGAAAAAAATAATCCTAAGATTTATATTATTGATCAGGCGGATAAAATGACGGTGCAGGCTGCGAACAGCATGCTGAAGTTCCTGGAGGAGCCGCCGGTGCCGGCAGTAGGAATACTGATCACGAGCAACAAGGGAGCTATGCTTCCTACGATTTTATCTCGAACGCAGGAGATCCCCTTTAAGGCATTGAATCCAGAGCTGGTTCAAGAGATGCTGCAGAAGGAAGGATATGCTCCCGCGCTCGTCAGAACAGCTTCATTTTTAAGCGCCGGACTTGATTCTTGCAAGAATTTGCTTGACCAGAATTGGTTTGCAGAAATTAGAAATGTAGTGTTACAATTAGGGAAAGAATCTCTGTCCAGAGGCGATATTGCGCTGATTTCTGCCCAGCAGAAGCTGTTCAAGACAGGGCTTTCTGAACATCTTGAACTGATGTTTGAACTCTTTCACTTATGGTTCAAGGACATGCTTTATGTTATTTACGGTAAGCAGGAGAACGTTATTTTTATAGATCAACTCAATACACTCTCTACCATTGCTATGACTCGTACAACCGAACAATGGGTGTCCTATATGGACTTGGCTGCAGAATGCAGGAAGAAGCTTCGGTATAATGTGAATGGTCAGCTATGTGTAGAACAACTACTAATTGGACTAGCCTCTTGAGGTGGAGCGCGCAAGTATGAGGTGACTCGATCTCAGGGACGTTCATTCTATACCCTAGCACAGTCCTAACATGATACGCTTCTCGATTGCGGCCCTGTCTTCAGGCTTCGATAGAGGTTTATTGGCATACAAGGGGGTTAATTTTTTTGTATAATGTAGTCGGTGTCCGTTTTAAGAAAGCGGGCAAAATTTATTACTTTGATCCCCTCGATCTTCCTATTGAAAAAGATTCTAGCGTCATCGTAGAGACAGCGAGAGGGATTGAGTACGGCAAAGTCGTTATAGGAAAGAAAGTTGTTGGTGAATCTGACGTTGTATTACCTCTGAAGAAGGTAATTCGCATTGCAGGTGACTCGGACGCCAAAGTGGTGGAAGAGAACAAGCTTGCTGCAAAAGACGCATTTGGCACCTGTTTAAATAAAATCAAAGAGCACGGACTTAAGATGAAGCTTGTCGATGTGGAATTCACATTCGATCGAAATAAAATCATATTTTATTTTACGGCTGAAGGACGTGTCGATTTTAGAGAGTTAGTTAAAGATTTGGCCAGTATTTTTCGGACACGGATTGAGCTTCGCCAAATTGGCGTTCGTGATGAAGCGAAGATGCTGGGAGGGATCGGTCCATGCGGACGGATACTCTGCTGTTCATCTTGGCTGGGTGATTTCGAACCGGTATCCATTAAGATGGCCAAGGATCAGAGTCTGTCCCTGAATCCAACCAAAATATCCGGACTTTGCGGCAGACTTATGTGCTGCTTGAAATTTGAGCATGATAATTATGAGAGCGTCAAGGAAGAGCTGCCGGCTGTCGGTAAGCTTGTCGTAACCTCGTTAGGTGAAGGCAAGGTTGTTGGCATTCACGCAGGCAACCGCAAGGTACATGTTCAATTGTTTGAAATCAACAAGGTAAAAGAGCTTTCTATGGATGACGTCGTCATCAAGTAACCATTATGTTTGCTTTCGGGGTGGGATCTTGGAGAAAAAATCGATTTTTGCGCACATTCTTGAAATGGAAACACAAATGGGACAAATGCATAATGATCTTGGCGAGTTAAAAATGATTGTAAAGGAACTGCTCGAAGAGAATCAACGTTTGACGCTGGAAAATGAACAGTTGCGCAAGGTCCTAAAGCGGGAGTCCTCTTCGGAGACACCTGCACCAGCTCCCAAAAATCCTGTACAATTAGTGCCCGCAGCCGAGACTACCGAAGAGGTGGTTGGAGAGGGTTACGATAATTTGGCAAGATTGTATTACGAAGGTTTCCATATTTGTAACGTTTATTATGGGCATTTACGTACAGAGGGCGATTGTTTGTTCTGTCTGTCATTTTTGAATAAGTAACGAGCCGTAGGGATACCCTACGGCTTTTCTATTAACAATACAAACATGAATCATTTCATAATACCTTTAGTTGCTTCAATCAAGGGTATATCCATTAATATAAATCAGGCAGGTATCAAAATGAGCATAAACAAGATTAAGCTACAGCCATCTGAACGATTGGATGATCTGTTAACTCATGATTTGCGTATTATTCAAAGCGACGAGGTATTCAGCTTCTCAATGGACGCTGTGTTGCTGGCCAGATTTGCAGGCCTTCCCAAGCGGGGAAAGGTCCTGGATCTCTGTACAGGGAATGGGGTCATTCCACTCCTCGTGTCCACAAGAACAGAAGCATCGATCGAAGGAATTGAGATTCAGCCTAGAATTGCCGATATGGCCAGACGAAGTGTCATGCTGAATGAGCTCGGAGACCAGATCATGATTCGGGAAGGGGACCTGAGAGCACTCTCTGGCATTACAGGTTATGGAGTCTATGATGCCATTACTGTTAATCCACCCTATATGCCGTTAAACGGCAGTGATATTACACTGAATGAGCATCAGGCGATCGCCAGGCATGAGATCCATTGTACTTTGGAGGAGGTGCTGAAGGCTTGTATGCATTTAGTACGTACAGGCGGAAAAGTATCCATGGTACACAAACCCCAGAGAATCGGTGAGATCATCACCTTAATGCGTAAATATCGGTTGGAGCCGAAACGAATTCGCATGGTTCATCCACGAATCGATAAAGAAGCGAATATGGTGCTCATTGAGGCTTTAAGAGATGGCAAACCGGATGTCAGAATGCTGCCGCCGCTGATCGTGTATAACGAAAATGGGGAATACTGCAAAGAAATTATGGATATTTACTATCCGAGTACATGACTAGCGCTGGATTGGATAGAAGCAGGATCCATGAAACGTGGAACTGGAGAGGAGTTAGCAATGAGTATTCAAGTACAGAAGAGCTTTGAACAAAAAGAAGGGACAGGTACATTGTATCTTGTAGGTACGCCCATCGGTAATTTGGAAGATATCACATATCGGGCGGTAAACACCTTGAAGTCATGTGATATCATTGCCGCGGAAGACACAAGACAAACCCGTAAGCTATTAACTCATTATGAGATTAGCCCTGAGCTGTTGTTTAGTTATCATGAGCATAACAAGGAAGCCAGTGGACCTGAATTAATTCGATATATAATAGAAGGAAAAAATTTAGCCCTCGTCAGCGATGCTGGTATGCCAGCTATTTCTGACCCTGGTTCAAACCTGGTCCGTCTTGCCATTCATGCAGACATTCCCGTGGTGACGGTGCCAGGAGCGAATGCTGCTCTGTCCGGACTAATTGCGTCTGGTCTTGGAACCGAGAGATTTACCTTTGTCGGATTTCTTCCCCGTGAGAAAAAGGACATTACGGCTATTCTGAAAAGTTTTGGCGCATCGCAGGGCACCCTGCTGTTTTATGAGTCGCCGCATCGGGTACAAAAAACGTTGACCGTCATGCAGGAGTTATGGGGTAACCGAAGAGCAGTGCTCGCCAGAGAGCTGACCAAGCGTCACGAGGAATATGTGCGAGGGAATCTACAGGAGTGTATAGAGTGGCTTGAGGAGCATCCGCCCCTAGGAGAATATTGTTTGATTGTAGAGGGAAGAAGTCAGGACGAAGAGAAAGAGCTGCAGAACGAGTGGTGGCAGCATTTAAGTCTTACAGCGCATGTGGAGCACTATGAGAAGGAAGGCCTCTCTCGCAAGGATGCGATGAAGAGTACGGCTGCAGACCGCGAGCTATCCAAAAGGGATGTATATAATGCTTTATTAAAAGAGGGACAATAGACCTCATGCGGATTACAAAGAAAAAACACCTTCTTCGGCAGATTGGATCTGACGAGGAAGGTGTCTAAGGAGATATGAAAAAGGTTAGAAATAACAATTATATATTCTTAAGAAAAGCGAGCATCTATATTAAAGGAATCGTAATGATTACTGATTGAAAGTATGCTTTTCTCTATCCAAAATTGATTATAACCTATTTTACTTAATTTGTCACAGGTGCCGGAATTTCAGAAATACATTCGTGACAAACAATTTTACCTTTGAAGTAAGTTACGTTCTCAGCGTTGCCGCAGAAAATACAAGCAGGCTCATATTTCTTAAGCATGATGCGCTCACCGTCTACGTAGATTTCAAGAGCATCTTTTTCACCAATACCGAGTGTACGGCGCAGTTCGATAGGAATAACAACCCGGCCCAGTTCATCAACTTTTCTTACAATACCTGTAGATTTCATCATTTTATACTAACTCCTCTCGCCATCGCTTATTACTGTCATGATTCGACATTATTTTATCTTTTATGCTAATCATCATACCAACCATTCCCAAATCAGTCAACATTGAAAATGAAGAATTAAGTTAACATTGTATGAAGAAAGGGAATGAGTACTGGTATTAACGATGATTTTCTAGTATCTATCTATTATTATAACGCGTGTCGATTTGGAAATCAAAACTGCATCATCATTCGACAAACTTTGTCGTATAATGTCGAATATATGAAGTGATTTGTATGGAAAAAGTCGAAATCCGACTTTAGTTGCACACAATTGAATTTTGTTATAAGAAATTAGGTTGAAAAAGGAGCTGATTATCGATGGAACAAAAGCTTAGCGAAGAGAAAGTATTCAAAGACCCTGTTCATAACTATGTGCACGTTCAGGATCCGATCATATGGCAGCTTATCAATACCCCTGAATTTCAGCGTCTTCGCCGAATTCGACAATTGGGGACTACATATTTGACTTTTCATGGAGCAGAACACAGCCGTTTCTCTCATTCTTTAGGTGTGTATGAAATTACAAGGAAGATCATATCGCAGTTTGAACGGAATGAATATCCCGATTGGCCAAAAGAAGAGAAGCTTGTCGCTCTATGCGCAGCTCTGCTGCATGATGTTGGACATGGCCCATTTTCTCACTCCATTGAAGAGGCGTTTGATATGGATCATGAAGAATGGACCTGTAAAATCATACTGGGAGATACAGAAGTAGGGCGGATACTGGGTACCGTAGGTCCTGATTTTGCCCAAAAGGTCGCTTCGGTTATTGCCAAGACGTATGACAAGCCTATAGTTGTTAATCTGGTTTCTAGTCCGCTTGATGCCGATCGAATGGATTACTTACTGCGAGATGCCTATTATACCGGAGTGAATTATGGAACTATTGACCTTGACCGCATACTTCGAATGCTGCGTCCTTACCAGGGGAGAGTTGTCGTTAAAGATTCAGGAATGCATGCCGTAGAGGATTATTTAATGTCGAGATATCAGATGTATTGGCAGGTGTATTTTCACCCGGTCACTCGAAGCTCCGAAATTGTCCTGCGTCAAATCTTTAGAAGAGCCAAGGAACTTGTAGCAGAAGGGTACATATTTGACTTCATGCTCAGACCTCTCCTTCATCTGATTAAGGGGGATGTATCGGTCACAGACTATCTTCGTATCGATGAATCCACGATTCAGGCTGCCTTTAATGAATGGACATATGAGAAGGATCCGATTCTGAGTGAGCTTTGTACCCGGTTCCTGGACCGTAAGCTCTATAAGTATGTGGAAGTGGATTATATTGAGCAGAAGGATATAAAGCGGATTGAAGATGCATTTCTCAAGGCAGGCTTGAATCCAGCCTATGACCTTGAAATTGATTTTCCTACCGATCTGCCGTATGATGTGTTCCGACCTGATATTGCGGGGAGCAAGAGACAGATCATTATTCTAGACAAGCAGGAAAGACAAAGAGATATATCCGAAGTATCCGAGATTGTTCGCTCCATTAGCGGCATGCAAAAAGGGAATTATCATTTATACTTCCCACAGGAGAAGCTGATGAATGCACTGCCCAAGCTTCCACCGGAAATTGCCGGCATGTTTAAGTAATGTGAGACAAGATACAGCATTGAAAGGAGTAAGAATATATGATGTTATTCGACACACATACCCATTTGGATGCACCTGAGTTCGACGCTGACCGCGAGGAAGTGATTCAGCGCGCTGTCGAAAAGGGGGTTACCCGAATGATTAATATAGGATTTAATCGGGAAACGATTCCTACTACGATGAAACTTGCTGAAACCTATGATTTTATCTATGCGGCAGTAGGCTGGCACCCTGTCGATGCCATCACGATGAAGGATGGAGATTTAGAATGGATTGCATCATTATGTAAACATGAGAAGGTTGTTGCAATCGGTGAAATTGGCTTGGATTATCATTGGGATACTTCTCCCAAAGAGGTTCAGCATGAGGTGCTGCGCAAACAAATCGGACTGGCTAGAGAGATCGCTATGCCGATTGTGATTCATAACCGGGATGCGCATGAAGATATTATTCGAATTCTGCGTGAAGAGAAGGCGCATGAAGTGGGCGGAGTGATGCATTCCTTCTCAGGCAGCTGGGAAACTGCAAAAATGGCGCTGGATATGGGCTTTCA
Source organism: Paenibacillus sp. PDC88 (assembly GCF_900106725.1). Taxonomy (NCBI): domain Bacteria; kingdom Bacillati; phylum Bacillota; class Bacilli; order Caryophanales; family Paenibacillaceae; genus Paenibacillus; species Paenibacillus sp. PDC88. The sequence continues at coordinate 12,355 of NZ_FNNT01000014.1, forward strand.
TATCTCCTTCGGAGGGCCGATTACGTTCAAGAACGCGAAGCAGCCCAAAGAGGTGCTTGCAAAGGTACCGCTTGACCGGCTCTTGATCGAAACGGATGCTCCATACTTGACTCCACATCCATTCCGCGGCAAGAGAAATGAGTCAGCTCATGTGGCCTTGGTAGCAGAAATGGCAGCCGAGCTGAAGGGGATTTCTGTGGAGGAATTGGCAGAGATTACGACCGCAAATGCACTGGAACGATTTGACATTCGTTAAAAGACAGAGGAAAATAGGCGAAAAAGTGAGTAAAACGGAGCGATTAAACTTTTTGTAAGACTTTTTCGCTGATTATTACAAATTTTTAACCAATTATTTAGAAAAACATAGTTGAATACTGCTTTACAACATGTATCGAAACAGGATATCATCGTTTCAGTGAATTGTTGATTGTTGGTAAAGTCCATTTTACATTGAGTTGATTTACCACTTTGAATTCACTTCATGAGTCATTCTCGCTGAATCTTTTGTAATTTAACAAAGAACGGGGGAACCGATATAGTGGTCTGCTGCTAGTCAGAAGATGGAATTAAGAGAGTTGTCTCTCTTGCTCTGACCACTGTATTTGATTTCAACACTTGAGTCTTGGGGTGAACGTAAAGGACAGCTGCCATGAGCAGCCTGGATCTGAGCGGGGGCGACTCTTACGCCCGAACCCGACAGCTAACTCCGTAAGCGTATTGAAGAGGCAAAACTCGTGCATGATGTTTCCGATATTCTCATTTGAACTTATCGGAGCCACGAAAGAGTTCCTCTTAAACTCTTTTTTGGCTTCTTTGTTTTAGGAGAATAAAAGTTACATTGTCGTCATACTGTTGGTTAACAGGAGGTGACATCATGCTGCGAAGAGTGGCACATGATGCAGAATCGGACGGGAGTTTCTCCGGTTTTGTAGACAAATCGGTATAGTCGCGTCAAATACAATCATGCAATACTCTTGACGGCGGGACTATGAAGGAGGACGGAGGAAGTGGGAAATTTCCAACTAGAGGAGACCCATGAGTCACCATCATCCAGCAAGTCTTTCGCGTTGCGATGGAAGCATGAGAATCTGCGTCAGATCACACTAGTCGCAATCTTCTCAATCGCACTGTTAGTCATGATCTCACTCATTGTGTATGGTCAGGGAGGCAAAGAAATCTCAATTGTCGTGGACGGCAAGGTTCAAACCTTGGAAACACGTGAAGGAATGCTTAGTGAAGTGCTGGATGAGCATTCAATCGCAGTCAGTCCACATGACGAAGTATCGATGTCTTTGAGTGATGAGATTGAAGATGGGGATCGAGTAACAATTAACCGGGCCGTAGCGATTAACGTAACGGCAGACGGTGAGACAGAGCAAGTTTATACAACACAGGATACCGTTAAGGAAGCACTTGCTGCTCATAGCATCGAAGTATCAGAAGATGATAAAGTATATCCTGCTGCTGACACTGCGGTGAAGGCAGATCTTAATATTCGAGTAGTCCGGGTGACTAAGCAAACAGCGTCACAAGAAGCTTCGATTCCGTTCAAGGTGATCAAGACGGCTGACCCAAGCTTGTACAAGGGCGATAACCGGGTCATTCAGAGCGGTAAGGAAGGCGTGATCGTCCAGACGATCGAGAAGACCTTCCAGGATGGCGAATTGGTGTCCAAGAAAATGACGGGCAAGAAGGTTCAAACAAACCGTGTCGACAAGGTCATTGCCGTAGGAACGAAGAAGAAGCCTGAGCCAGTTCAGGAAACCGTGGTTGCCTCTGCAAGTGAAGCTGAAGCTGCAACTGCAACTGCTTCTAAAGCTTCTAATGCATCCTCTTCGAAATCGTCAGCAAATCTGGCTGATAAAGTGAAGAAGGTATCTGCTTCAAGTGACAGCGATTCTGTCACGAAGGACGGAGTTACATTCAAGGCCAAAAAAGTGCTAAGCAATGTATCTATGACGGCCTATTCCTCAGAACAAGAGGGCATTGGTACGAAGACGGCTTCCGGCACGCGTGTACAGGAAGGGCGTACCATTGCAGTTGACCCTGATGTGATCCCTCTCGGATGGTGGGTATACATTGAAGGCGTAGGATTCCGTCGTGCCGAAGATACAGGCGGCGCAATCAAAGGCAACAAAATTGATGTGTATTATGACAGCTTGGAGCAGGCACTCAATTTTGGTCGCAAAAAAGGTAAAACAGTATACGTTATCGGTCCGGTGAAGCCGGAACTGAATTAAAATATATTTTACAATGCGTCCCTGATGTTATAGTATTAACATCAAGATTAGGTGATGCTATATAAGGTGAACGAAAGTTTAGACAGCAAGTCTATCGTTTGCCTCTTACATGCAGAAGAGGAGTTTTTCCTCTTCTCTTTTTGTTTAGAAAGGAAGTCATGTGGTCATGATTAAAGAAATCATTGTCGTTGAAGGCAGGGATGATACCGTAGCCATCAAGCGTGCAGTGAATGCAGATACAATTGAAACCGGCGGTTCTGCTATAAACGCCCGTATACTTAAGAAAATTGAGCTTGCTCAGCAAAGAAGAGGTGTTATCGTCTTTACGGACCCTGATCATGCAGGCGAGCGAATTCGCAAAATAATATCGAACAAGATTCCCGGCGTGAAGCATGCCTTCATTAAGGAGCAGGATGCGACCCGCAAAGGTGATATTGGTGTGGAGAATGCATCTCCTGACTCTATCCGCGCAGCACTGTCCAAGGTGCATACAACCTATGATGGAGCTAAGCCGCTCATAGACTGGCAAGATCTGATTGAAGCCGGACTCATCGTCCATAAGGACGCCGCAAATCGGCGTATGATGCTGGGTAACATTCTGGGCATAGGATATTGTAATGGCAAGCAGCTGCATAAGCGGCTGACGATGTTTCAGATAAGTCGTGAGGAATTTGTACGAGCACTAGAGCAAATAGAACGTGAGGGATCATGAGAACGTGAAAAATATAGATGAGATTGCAACGCCAAGACGAACGAAAGAGATCATAGCGAAACACGGTTTTTCTTTCAAAAAAAGCCTGGGACAAAATTTTCTGATCGATCAAAATATACTCCATAAAATTGTGGATGCTGCTGATCTGGATGAACATAAAGGTGCACTTGAGATCGGACCGGGAATCGGTGCTCTAACAGAGAAGCTTGCACAGCGTGCAGGGACGGTAACTGCGGTCGAAATAGACCAACGCTTGATACCGATCCTCACCGAAGTGCTGGAACCTTACTCTAATATATATGTACATCATGGAGACGTTCTTAAAACAGATCTTCCTGAATTATTTGCAAAAAATTTTGCAGGCATGGATAAGGTCAGCGTCGTTGCTAATTTGCCTTACTATGTAACGACACCGATCTTGATGAGACTGCTGGAGGAGAAGCTCCCGCTCGACAGCATCGTTGTCATGATTCAGAAGGAAGTTGCAGAACGAATGGCTGCTTCTCCAGGAACAAAGGATTATGGGACGCTCAGCATCGCGGTGCAATATTACAGCGAGCCTGAATTGGTTTGTATCGTTCCTCATACGGTTTTTATCCCGCAGCCTAATGTTGAATCTGCCGTTATTAAGTTAAAGGTAAGAGAGAAGCCTCCGGTTGAAGTGAAGGATGAGAAGTTTTTCTTCGAGGTGATTCATGCTTCATTTGCACAAAGACGGAAGACCATCGCAAATAATCTGAAGAGCCGTTTCTTTACCAAAGAAAACAGAGATCAGCTGGAGCCCCTGCTGGAGGCAGCTGAGATTGAACCTGCGAGACGAGGAGAGACACTCAGTATTGAAGAGTACGCCCGTCTAAGCGATGTCTTGCTGGAAGCAGGGATTAAAGGTTAAGACGCTGAAGAGCCTTGTACTCCGCAAATTACGAAAAAAGAGATGAACCAAAGCCCTGCCTCGCCCATAACATAGGGTTAGAGGTGATAACGTTGATGAATATAGGAGACTTGGTCGTTCGGAAATCGTATGGGGGAGATGTCACGTTCCGAGTGGAGGGCCTCGAGAAGGATAAAGCAGTCATTAAAGGAACTGAATTCAGGCTCCTTGCGGATTCTCCGCTGAATGATCTGATCAGAGTGCCGTATGAGCCAGAGACGAACAAGACCCGGCTGGCACATATTAAAGCAAACGAATCTTACTCGCTATTGCAGAAGCATCGTCTGGAGCAAGCACAGCGTAACCAGGCGGGGTTAGTTGATGAGTGGAGCAAGAACACACAGACAGAGTCTCCTTCTTTTTTTGAAATGCCTGGCAAGGTGCTCCATCTGGATGGAGATCCTAATTATCTTAAGAAAAGCATGGCATTGTATGAAAGACTGCGTGTACCCGCAGAAGGCCATTATGTACATGAAGCTTCCATGGCAGATACACTATATCGGCTCCTGCCGCGCTCACGTCCTGATATAGTCGTTATTACGGGGCATGACGGAGTACTAAAGGGCAGACAGCCCTATGATCTGTATAACATCAATCATTATAAGAATTCATCAAACTTCATTACAGCTGTTCAGGTAGCGAGACAATATGAATGGCATTTGGATGCGCTGACGATCGTTGCAGGTGCGTGTCAGTCTCATTTTGAAGCACTGATCCGTGCAGGTGCGAATTTTGCCAGCAGCCCCAGCCGGGTATTAATACATGCGCTTGATCCTGTATATGTGGCAGCGAAGGCGGCGTTCACTTCCGTAAAGGATACCATTAACATTAATGATATTATCCATCACACGATTAGCGGCAGTGACGGTGTCGGCGGGCTTGAGTCCAGAGGGAGCTATCGGATAGGCTTACCTCCCCTTCAGGATTTGTCCACTCTTAAGGTCACACCAGCGGCGATCTGAAGCTTATAGAAGAAATATTTGTGTCACAAGGACTCCTTAATTTAAAGGGGTCTTTTTTTGCTTCATATAACAAGGGTGAAATGAGCTATTTACCAAGAGAAGGGTAGCGAATTCGATCCAAAAAATATGGTGGCGAATTAAAGCAATAACGTTGCTAAAATATTCGTTGACAACACATTTTTGATGCTGATATAATTGATGATTTGACAAACTCTGAAACCCCTTGTATAATGGACAAGGAAAGAGGTGGTCGTTAGCCATGGCTAAAAATTCGCTATTGGATATCAAACGCAGTCTCGACGCTCATGTTGGCCAGAAGATTCTACTTCGTGCAAACGGTGGACGCCGTAAGACAATTGAGCGTACTGGTGTATTGGAAGAAACGTACCCTTCTGTTTTTATTGTGAAGCTAGATCAAGAACAGCAAACGTTTAAACGGGTGTCTTACAGTTACGCCGATATATTGACTGAAGCAGTACAGGTTTCAGTATATGATCCTGAGCAAGTGGTCAGCGAAATATCGTACAACGAAGTGTAAGCTTGATTTCTCAAGGCGGCTCTCGTCCATTAAGGACGAGGCCGTTTTTTTTATTGTCCAAGTGAGAGGATTAGCTGCCAGCACCGTCTTATTAAGGGCGAGGGATAAGTACGGCTTAAGGAGGGTGTTATGGAGGACACACACAGCATAGAAGAACAGCAAATCATCGCAGATATCCTTAATGGAAATAAGCAGCTATACAGCGTGATCGTAAACCGCTACAAGCATCGAATATTTTGCTTTATACAAGGAATGGGGATTCCAAGGGAGGACGCAGAGGATCTTGTCCAGGAGACCTTTATTAGAGCTTACCGCAAGCTGGCAAGCCACAGATTGGATAGCAGCTTTAGTGCTTGGCTGTATAAGATTGCAGTTAATCAAGCAATTGATGCACGTCGGAGACAGAAGACCTGGCTGCCTCAGGAATACATAGCTCATAAAGAAGCGTTAAATACTCCGGAGAACGTGATGCTCCAAAGTGAAATGATCTCTGAAGTGCATGCCCTCCTGCAGGTGCTTAAAGATGAGGAACGCTTAGTCATTCTATTGAGGTATACAAACGAGCTGAGTTATGAGGAAATAGCCAACATTACAGGGCTCAGCTCACATCAAGTGAGAAACAGGCTCCACCGGGCGAAGAAACGGATGAAAAAGGCATTGACTGAGGAGGTGAGGGATTATGAGCTGCTTGAAGCCTCATCAAATGGAAGATAAGGTGATTCGCGGATTAACGCTAACAGACAAAGAACATCTTAGCCGCTGTGAGCATTGCAGCACATTATATGAGTCGATCCTGCATGAACAACAGGATTGGAACAGCAGGCTGTATTCAGCTCGCGCAAGCGAAGAGTTCACCACCAATATAATGAATGCATTAGAAGATGTTGAAGTAGAGCCGGCTGGTTCGATAGAGGAGAAGAACATGACTTGGTTTAGACGTACAAACATTAAGAAATGGGTTTCAGCAGCAGCTGTAATAGTGATTTTGGCATGGGGTTCATATTTTGCTCTGCAGCAGCCTTTAGTTCAGCAACAGCTGGGGATTAAACAAGAGCAGCCTGATTCTTGGTGGGCAACGCCTATGGAGCTTGTAGGTTATGGTATTTTCAAGAAATACGGAGAGTTGGCGCACTATCCAAAAATTGAGGCAGAGAGCAACGGTATTACAGTGAGTGTAGAAGAGGTTTTGGCTGATGCCACACAGATTTTAATAGCACTGGAAATCACTAAAGATAAAGATGTAAATTACTCGCCTCATCTCGGATGGGAAATGAATATGGAGGATTACTTTAGGGTAACGAACTCGGAAGGAAAGGATATTGGCATCGTGGATAACAACAAGAGCAGGGGAATGAACGAATATAAATTCGTTAGGATCCCGCTGGACACGAGCAATATTTCGGACACCATACAGATCACCAGCACACTTAACAAGCTGCAGGCCTCAGACGCAAATGGCGAGCCGATCTTTCTCGAAGGAGACTGGAGCTTTGAGTTTGATATCGATATGAGGAAAGCGATGCAGCAAGCTGTCATTACTGAACTTCATGAATCTTATCAAATGCCTGATGGGACAAAGGTGAGAGCAGAGCAGCTCACTCGTACCCCGAACGGATACAGGATAGATTTTGTGACGGAGCAAGCGAGTGCCGATGTAAGTGAGGAGAATCCGCTTTATTCTGGGGATGAGGAGACGCTTCTATATTTTGACCTAGCCAATGTGACAGCTGGAGACAACTATGAGAGATATGTTTACTTTAATGATGATGATAACCGAATGACGATTCGTTATAGAGACGACAAGGAACTCCATTGGAGCCTCTACTTTAATGCAGAACAGGACATGGTTGACAAGCCATTCGTATTTCATTTCAAAGGATACTCTCAGCTTGCTTCTACCAAGGGAGAAATAACCTTTAGACCGAGAGCTCTCCTGTCCAAGCCGGCGGTGTTTAAAGATCAAGGAGATCAGTTCACATTTACCAGCATGACCGTGTCGGATGACCCCGGAGGAGAAGATGAAAAGGTAGGCATACTTAGTCTGACGGCTGAACTCAAGAACAACTTTGCTAAAGATAAGTGGGTAATGACCGATAAGAATGGGCAGGAGTATCAGGTTGAATATAGAGGAGCCATGGATATGGACACGAAAGAATTGTCCGGTTTCAAATTCATTATGAGAGGGATGTCAGAGCTGCCAGAGGAAGTGACCCTGAAGCGGGTTACAACCGATAAAACAGTCGATGATATGAATTGGAAATTAGAGCTGCCTGGCGTAAAGGAAGTTCCATGGGAATTAATCGATTGGGAGAAGGAAGAGCTCAAGTATAGAATGAATTTGGTAAGTGAATAAGTAAAATAAAGGGAAAAACTATGTCTACGCTTTAAGCAGATGCGCATACTTTATGCCTGCCAGACACATACTAACGTTCGAAACATGAAATTATGAGTCCCCTAATATAAGGAGGAAATCTGATGAGCCGCAGAAGACGCAGTGTAATGTCAGAAGAGCTCAAGTATGAGCTGGCCAAGGACCTGGGCTTTTATGATACTGTTCAGCAAGAAGGCTGGGGCGGAATCAAAGCCAAGGATGCAGGCAATATGGTGAAGAGGGCTATACAGCTTGCAGAGCAGGCAGCACGTAAGAATCAAGGATAATTAGGAGGGTCCCCTGGGATACAGCAGGGGGCTTTTTATATATTCGTATTCTAACAGCCTTATTTGTGAAGGGAAGAATATGACTTGACAGTCTGCTTTTGATATAATATGTTAAGTTGTCTTGAGGGAATAGCTGAGGGTGGGTGAGTCGCCTTGAAAATTTATGAAAAAGCTCCTGCGAAAATTAATTTGATGTTGGATGTATTACATAAAAGAAGCGATGGTTATCATGAAGTAGAAATGATTATGACCATGGTTGATCTTGCCGATCGGATTGAAATGTCTGAAATCAAGCGGGATACGATTATGATATCAAGCCAGGCGGGATATATCCCCCTGGATGAGAAGAACCTGGCCTTCCAGGCTGCCAAGCTGGTGAAGGAGAGATATGACGTTAAGAAAGGTGTGTACATTCATCTCGATAAGAAGATACCCGTTGCTGCCGGTCTTGCAGGCGGCAGCAGTGATGCTGCGGCAACCCTGCGGGGCTTGAATAAGCTGTGGGGTCTCGGTATATCAGATGAAGAGCTGAGGCTCCTGGGTGCAGAATTAGGCTCGGATGTACCTTTTTGTATTACCGGAGGTACCGCACTAGCTACAGGAAGAGGAGAACAGCTGCATCAGCTTCCGAATCCGCCGCAATGCTGGGTCGTGCTGGCAAAGCCGCCGATTAACGTCTCTACTGCAGAGGTATATGGTCGTGTACGCAGCGATCAGATCCAAAAGCATCCATCCGCCAAAAGAATGGAAGATGCGATTCGCAATCAGTCTTTTGCAGGGGTTTGTAAGGAACTAGGTAATGTATTAGAGGATGTGACAGTGAAGCTGCATCCAGAGGTAGGACAATTGAAGGAAGCCATGTTGAAGCTCGGAGCGGATGGTGTTCTTATGTCCGGAAGCGGACCTACTGTATTTGGTCTCGTATCAAAAGAATCAAAGGTGCCGAGAATTTATAATGGTCTTCGAGGATTCTGTAAAGAAGTTTATGCAGTAAGATTACTGACATAGGCTTCATTTTTTCCATTTATAGTATAAAAACGAATTGATTGTTGTACAAATACGTACAAAAATGATATATTGAATTGTAAACATTCGGATTTGGAGATAGATCGTGAGGAATCGACGTGAAGAAATTAAAGCGAAGCGCTCGTTTAGTGGAAATGACACAATATTTGCTCTCGAGACCACATACACTGATTCCCTTAACGACTTTTGCAGAGCGTTATGGTGCGGCGAAATCTTCAATTAGTGAAGATCTTGCCATTATCAAGGAAGTATTTGAGGATGAAGGAATGGGAGACTTGCAGACACTCGCTGGCGCAGCGGGCGGGGTGAAGTTTATGCCCAAGATGTCTTATGAACGTTCGTTATCCTTCATACAGAATTTATGTGAACTACTCGAACAGCCTGATCGGATTTTACCTGGCGGATATTTATATATGTCTGATCTGCTCGGTCAACCCGCTACAACGAACGAGATCGGCAAGATTATGGCTACTGCATTCGCAGGCCGAGACATTGATGTCGTGATGACAGTGGAGACCAAAGGCATTCCGCTTGCCTATGCTGTAGGCTCCCAGCTCAATCTTCCTGTAGTCCTAGTTAGACGAGATCATCAAGTGACAGAAGGCTCAGCTGTGAGTATCAATTATGTATCCGGCTCTCATAAGAGCCTGCATACGATGTCCCTATCCAGAAGGGCTCTTCCAGAGAAGTCTCGCGTGCTCATCGTCGATGATTTTATGAAGGCTGGAGGAACGGTGCAAGGGATGATTGATTTGTTGAAGGAGTTTAATGCGGAAGTGGCTGGAGTCGGCGTGCTTGTTGAGTCGGGCGAAGTTGATTCAGAAGAGCGTTTGCTTCATGATTATGTTTCGCTGGCAACACTGACAGCAGTGGATCCCAAGACGAAACAAATCTCAGTGGCACCAGGCAATTATTTTAACCGAAGCGAGTGACATGAACACCTGTGATACAGAAGGATTTTTATCGATCTTTCGCAAGTTTTGTCGAATAGCTCTTGAATTGCACCAAAACTCAAAAAATTCCTTAAATTAGGACATTTTTATGGAAATAAAAAGAAGGAGTTTCTGTATGCTGTGTGGAATTATACACCAAGTTCCGATGGAAAAAGGTGGTGAACACACATGCAGATTACAGATGTCAGACTCCGCCGTGTCAACTCTGAGGGGAGAATGAAGGCTATAGCTTCGATTACAATCGATAACGAGTTCGTCGTTCATGACATTCGCGTTATTGATGGTAACAACGGAATGTTTGTTGCTATGCCGAGTAAACGGACTCCCGATGGAGAATTCCGTGACATCGCCCATCCGATTTCTTCCGGTACACGCGAGAAGATTCAAGCCGCTGTTTTAGCTGAATACGAACGCGCTGCAACTGAGGAAGAGGTTATTGAAGAAGGCGCTTAAGAACATTATTGGGGTTCGAAAGAAAAGAGGGTCATTTTATGGCTCTCTTTTCTTTTTTTCAAGAATGAAGTATATTCATTAATGAGCAATATTGGAGCACAGACTTGTTCTCTCCCATAATATGGATTATGGGGTACTTGCTTGTGCCCAATTTAATGTTGACTAGACCGTTATTCCTTTCAAAGTGAACGAGGAATGGGATCCTTTTCGTTCTGTAACAGCAGAATGGATAACATTACAAATTTCAGCGCAGGAGGTCGGGATGTTGAAGAAAATGGCTATTGTACTTGCCGCTGGGCAGGGCAAACGAATGAAGTCCAAATTGTATAAGGTGTTGCATCCGGTATGCGGCAAACCGATGGTCGGCCACGTTCTGGACACCGTAAAACGTGCAGGCGTTACTCGTAACGTTGTCGTGGTAGGACATGGAGCAGAAGCTGTACAATCTTACTTGGGAGCTTCCGCAGAATACGTATTACAAGAGCAGCAGCTTGGCACGGGACATGCCGTTAAACAGGCTAAGGATTTGCTAGGTTCTGAGGAAGGAACCACGATTGTCATTTGCGGCGACACCCCGCTCGTTACAAGTGAAACACTCGAAGGCTTGATGCAGCTGCATGAAAGCCGCGGTGCTGCAGCTACCGTTCTGACCGCTCATATGGACAACCCGGCTGGTTATGGCCGTGTCATTCGGGGCGAGGATGGATCTGTAACGAAGATCGTTGAGCAGAAGGACTGCAACGATGTAGAGAATGCGGTTCAAGAGATAAATACAGGTACCTATTGCTTCGACAATGCCAAATTGTTTGAAGCTCTGGATAAAGTGACGAACAACAATGCACAGCAAGAATATTACCTGACTGATGTTGTCGGTATTTTCCGTGAAGCAGGCGAAACGGTTGAAGCCTTCATGACCTATGATGCAGCAGAATCGATTGGTGTAAACGATCGTGTAGCTCTATCTGAGGCGGAAGGATTTATGCGCGAACGTCTTGCACGCAAGCATATGCTTAATGGGGTAACGATTATTGATCCTTCTTCCACCTATATCGGTGCCGATGTTGAGATTGGCGCAGACACGGTCTTGTACCCTGGAACGATGCTTAAAGGCAACACCAAGATTGGAGAGCAATCCATCATTGGTCCGAATACAGATATTGAGAACAGTGTCATCGGCGATAACGTTACCGTGAAACAGTCCGTATTAGTCGATGCTGAAGTGGGCAATGAAACATCGGTAGGGCCATTCGCGTATCTGCGTCCAGGTGCCAAGCTGGGAGAACAAGTGAAGGTCGGCGATTTTGTTGAGATCAAAAACGCAACCATTGACAACGGATCGAAGGTGTCTCACTTGAGCTATGTAGGTGATGCAAAAGTCGGTAAGAATGTGAATATCGGCTGCGGCGCGATAACTGTGAACTACGATGGATATAATAAGGCTGTCACAGAAATTGAAGATGATGCCTTTGTCGGCAGTAACGTGAATTTAATTGCGCCTGTCAAAGTAGGTAAAGGCGCTTATGTTGTTGCAGGCTCGACCATTACGCATGCTGTTCCGGAGAATGACCTTGCTATTGCAAGATCGCGTCAAGAGAATAAGCCAGGCTATGCAGAGAAGATTCGCGGACGTGCGATAGCCAAGAAGAATAACGCTAAATCCTAATATTTGCTGCATTTCTCGATGAAGCAGCGCCGACGTTTTAGACACAAGCAGATCTAAAAATAGATTCCAATGAACCAGCACGGAGGTTTTTTATTTTATGACTTATTTTGATTCCAAATTAAAAATATTTACTTGTAACTCGAACCCGAAGCTTGCACACCAAATTGCTGATTACATTGGTATTCCTATGGGCGAATCCCATACCACAAGTTTTAGCGACGGTGAAATTCAAGTGAAGCTGTCTGAAAGTGTACGTGGCAGTCATGTTTACATTGTTCAATCGACTTGTGCCCCAGTAAACGACAACCTCATGGAGATGCTGGTTATGATTGATGCATTGAAACGTGCATCTGCCAAAACGATCAATGTCGTTATTCCTTACTACGGATATGCAAGACAAGATCGGAAGGCACGCTCAAGAGATCCGATTACCGCTAAGCTTGTAGCTAACCTGATCGAAAAAGCAGGAGCAACACGCGTCATCGGGATGGACCTGCATGCCATGCAGATTCAGGGCTTCTTCGATATTCCGGTAGACCACATGCTGGCGGTTCCGATCTTGGCACAGTATTTCCGTTCCAAGCAAATTGAGAATCCTGTTGTCGTATCTCCAGACCATGGCGGCGTTGTACGCGCACGCAAACTGGCGGACTTCCTGAATGCTCCACTTGCGATTATCGACAAGCGCAGACCGGAGCCTAATGTCAGTGAAGTTATGAATATTATCGGTAATATTGAAGGCAAGACAGCAATCTTGATTGATGACATTATCGATACTGCGGGTACAATTGTGCTGGGCGCCAATGCACTTATGGAAGGCGGAGCCAAAGAAGTATACGCTTGCTGTACACATCCTGTATTGTCAGGCCCTGCGATGGAGCGTTTGGAGAATTCTCCGCTGAAGGAAGTTGTTGTAACGGATACCATTCCGATTACACAGCCGAATCCAACGAAGAAGCTGAATGTTCTATCCGTCGCTCCATTGCTTGGCGAAGCCATCATTCGGGTTCACGAGGAATTGTCGATTAGTAAATTGTTTGAAATCGAATAAAGATCTGCATGAAATAAGAAAAAGGGGTTACGTTGTCGTCTAGGACGACAATGTAACCCCTGTCGGCGTATCCCGGTTATTTAATATCCGGGCCTTGAAATGAATTGATGATAAGATCGGTTAAACAGAGCACCGTTAATTTCTACAAAGGGCTCATCATAAGTGGTAATGCATCCGATCTCGACATGGTTGCCGTGGTCATACACTTGCACCGGTATGGCCTGTTCCAAATGGTGTTGAAATTGGTACGGCTGCGTTAAACGTTCAATATCATGGCGCATGACCGGTTCATCCTTTCTTGCTGTTATGCTGATCGAATCTAAACAATTGTTTTTATTGTAAAGTGAAACTTCGTGTAAGTCCAATTGGTTGTTCAAGATTTATGTGCTGGCAAGGAAGCAATATAATATATGAAGGAGGCAGCTTCTCATATGAAATGGATAGTGGGACTTGGTAATCCTGGTTCCGAATATGCCAAGACGAGGCATAACATAGGATTTATGGCCCTCGACGCTATGGCAGAGCGCCATGGCATCACTATTAATCAGAGTAAGTGCAAGGCTCTCATCGGAGAAGGTATGATACAAGGGGAGAAGGCTGTATTGATTAAGCCAATGACGTATATGAATCTCTCCGGCGAATCCATTAGAGCGTATATGGATTATTATAAGGTTGCCCTTGAAGATCTTATTGTAGTCTATGATGATATGGACACTGAAGTAGGCAAGATCCGCCTCCGATACCAAGGCAGTGCAGGCGGCCATAACGGAATTAAATCGATTATTCAGCATACCGGGACACAGCAGTTCAATCGTGTGCGTATGGGTATTTCGAGACCGGAACCAGGCTACGCGATTGTAGATTATGTTCTGTCTAAGTTCGCGAAGAAGGAGCAGGAAGCAGTTGAATCTATGATTGAAGCAACCTGTGACGCCCTCGAGTATGCGATGAAGGATACTTTCGAACGGACGATGGCGAAATTTAACTGATTTCATTTCCATGATAAAGTATCAAGAAAAGAATTATATAAACTCGTGATTTCTGGAAAGAATAGAAGATATCATTTCTTTTCAGGAGGATACGAGTATGCCAATTCATTATGTCTGCAGACATTGCGGGACTTCAATCGGACAAATTAATTCATCCGAAATAACAGAAGCAAGGCTGGGTCTTCATTTCTTGACCCCTGCAGAACGAAGGGATATAATAGCCTATAATTCAAAAGGCGAAATGATGGTTAACATCACATGCGACTACTGTAATGAGGCTATCCTGGTGAACCCAGAGCTTAGTCTGTTAACAAGCCCGCTGCAATAGCGGTTAATAGGGAATCAAGAAGCATAGTACAGTGCTTTAAGGATGGGAATTATGCATCCAGCCTTGCGGCCTTGGCAGCGTTTGCTGAGGCTTTTTTTTCAGTTATCGGACGGCAGCCGGACCACTTTTGCTGGTAAGGTCAGTCAAAAAAGATTATGATGAAATCAGATTCATTATCCATATGTTTACAGTTTAAAAGGCAATGACAGGTTATATTAAAAGTAAAGTAAGTTATAAGAGAGGTGCCCCTTTTGCTACAAGCACTTATTGAAGCTTTTACTAAAGATTCCGATTTTGAATCGATAACTTCCGGTATTCGGTCAGGAATGAAGGAGCAGCTTATCTCCGGATTATCGGGTTCAGCTCGCCAGGTCATGATGGCTGCGATGCATAAACAGCTGGATCGGCCGATGCTCGTGGTGACACATAATATGTTTGCGGCACAGAAAGTGGCAGAAGACTTACAGGAAGCGCTTTCTGCGGACCAAGTGCTGCTCTATCCTGCTAATGAATTGATTGCTGCAGAAGCAGCGATTTCTAGTCCTGAAACACTTGCTCAGCGCATTGAAGTATTACTGAAGTGTGCAGCCGGTTTTCGGGGCATTGTTGTGATTCCACTCTCTGGTGCAAGACGTTACCTTCCTGCTCCGCAGGTGATAGCTAGTGCAGAGATTACCCTTAAGCAGAGTGGAACGATTGAGCTGGAGCATTTTCTCAAGCGTATGGTTGAGCTCGGATATGAACGCGTTGAGCGTGTCGAATCTCAAGGTGAGATGAGTGTACGCGGAGGAATTATTGATTTCTTCCCACTCACGGCCGAGCTGGCTTATCGTATTGAGCTGTTTGATGATGAAATTGACTCGATACGGACATTTGATCCCGCAGATCAGCGTTCCATTGACCGAGTAGAGCAAGTGGTTATAACACCGTGCAAGGAACTGATTGCTAGTCAGGAGAGAATGGAACAGGCAGCAGATCGAACCGCGATTCTGCTTGAAGAGCAGCTTGATAAAACAACGGACCGCCAAGCGAAGCTGCGTCTGCGCGAGGAGATCCATCGTGAAATCGAGCTGCTGCGTGAGCATGTCTATTTTCCGGAAATCTATAAATATGTAACAGAGCTGTATCCAGAGAAACAAACCATCTATAACTACATGCCTGAAGATACGATTCTTATTATGGATGAGCCGGCAAGGCTTCTGGAGACAGGCAAGCAGCTCGAACGAGATGAATCGGAGTGGAGCGTTCATTTGCTGCAAAATGGCAAAACGCTGCCGCAGCTTACACTCTCGCTTGACCATGATGAGGTGCTGTACCATCGACCGTTCCAGACTTTATTTGTATCCATCTTCCTTCGTCAGGTACCACACACACAGCCGCAGAACATCCTAAATATGGTCAGCCGCAGTATGCAGGATTTCCATGGCCAAATGAATGTGCTTAAGGCGGAGATGGAGCGCTGGCAAAAAGCCGGCGTCAACGTCGTTATGATGGCCAGCGGTGAGGAACGGCTTGATCGGATGCGTAAAGTGCTGCAGGATTATGACATCCATGAGCCAAACATGGTCATTGGTAATTTGCAGAGTGGATTTGAAATGCCTTCGATCCATCTGGCTGTCATCACTGAGGGAGAGATGTTCTCTCAGAAACAACGTAAAGTACGGAAACCGATGCGTAATGTGGACAATGCAGAACGGATCAAGAGCTATAGTGAGCTCAAGGTTGGAGATTACGTCGTACATCAAAATCATGGAATCGGCAAGTATATGGGTATCGGCACCCTTGAAGTAGGCGGTATTCATAAAGATTACATGCATATTTTATATGCAGGCGGCGACAAGCTGTCTGTTCCGATTGAGCAGATCGATCTCATCCAGAAATATGTCGGTTCAGAAGAGAAAGAGCCGAAGATCTATAAGCTGGGCGGAAATGAGTGGACCCGTGTCAAAAATAAAGTCCGCAGCTCTGTCCAGGATATAGCCGATGACCTGATTAAGCTCTATGCAGAGCGGCAATCCTCTCCGGGGTATGCCTTTGATAAGGATACCGCAGAGCAGCAGGAATTCGAGGATATGTTCCCATATGACGAAACGCGAGATCAGGTTCGCGCTATTGAGGAAATCAAGAAGGATATGGAGCAGGGTCGTCCCATGGACAGACTGCTGTGTGGGGATGTAGGCTACGGTAAAACAGAGGTGGCCATACGTGCTGCATTCAAGGCGGCGATCGAAGGCAAACAGGTTGCTGTTCTTGTACCGACGACTATTCTGGCTCAGCAGCATTACGAGACATTCCGCGAACGCTTCTCGGGGTATCCGTTTAATGTCAGTGTCCTTAGCCGCTTCCGTACACGCAAAGAGCAGAACGAGACGGCCAAAGGCATCAAGCAAGGAACAATTGATATCGTCATTGGTACGCATCGTCTTCTCTCTCAGGATCTTGTGTTTAAAGATCTCGGGTTGTTAATCGTGGATGAAGAGCAGCGATTCGGCGTTACACATAAGGAGAAGCTGAAGAAGCTGAAGACGAATGTCGATGTGCTTACACTAACGGCTACTCCGATTCCGAGAACTCTCCATATGTCGATGCTGGGTGTAAGAGATTTGTCGGTTATCGAAACACCGCCGGAGAATCGCTTCCCCGTACAAACGTATGTTGTAGAGCACAGTCAGACGCTCGTTCGTGAAGCTATTGAGCGGGAGCTGGCACGAGGCGGTCAGGTGTACTACTTGTACAACCGAGTACAAGGTATACAAGAGATGGCAGCAGAGATTTCCGCACTTGTCCCAGAGGCAAGGGTGGGGGTTGGTCACGGCCAAATGTCCGAATCTGAACTGGAAAAAACGATTCTCGATTTTCTGGATGGTGAATTTGATGTGCTGGTCAGCACCAGTATCATCGAGACCGGGGTTGATATTCCAAACGTGAATACACTGATCGTGCATGATGCGGATAAAATGGGCTTGTCCCAGCTGTATCAGCTGCGCGGTAGGGTAGGGCGTTCGAATCGGATTGCGTATGCCTATTTCACGTACCAAAGAGACAAAGTCCTTACAGAAGTAGCTGAGAAGAGACTGCAATCGATCAAGGAATTTACAGAGCTCGGATCTGGATTCAAAATTGCGATGCGAGATCTCTCTATCCGCGGCGCCGGGAATTTGCTTGGTGCGGAGCAGCATGGTTTCATCGCCTCTGTCGGTTTCGATCTGTACTCTCAGATGCTGTCAGAGGAGATCAATCGACGCAAAGTAACGATGCTCGGTGAAGAAGCACCGCAGGAGCAAAGCTGGAGCACCTCCATTGATATCAGTATTGATGCTTATCTGCCTTCTGATTATATCTATGACAGTATTCAGAAGATCGAGATTTATAAGAAGGTTGCCGTACTGGCTGCATTTGATGATGCAATGGAGCTTGAGGATGAGCTGGTTGATCGGTTTGGCGATCTGCCGGAAGCCGTTACGAATCTGCTGTCTGTTGCCAGACTCAAAATATATGGCAAGAAATACGGAATCGAGACGATTGTGCAGCGCGGAGACCAAATCTCTGTGAAGTTCTATGAAGGACGCGAAAAAGCAGTGGATGGCGCTAAGCTTGCAAGGATTGGCAATCAATTCGAAAGACGTGTACAATTTGAACAAGGACAGAGCATGATTGTCCATATTAAAGGCAAGGGTCTGAGCGATCAAGAATTGCTCCAAACATTAGAGAAGTTTCTTGCAGCCATGAAGGATGCATTCAAATCAAAGGGGGAACTACAGGATGTTGCAAAATAACAGAAAAACCTGGAAAGCGATCGCGGTGACCGCTGTCGGTGCTCTATCGATCTCACTTCTGGCAGCATGCGGAAGCAATGATGAGGGAGGAGGCAGCACCAGTTTCAATAACTCAATTGAAGGCGACACGAGCAGTGTGGTTGTAAAATATAAAGGCGGCGAAATCACGGAGAAGGAATTCAATTCAGAGCTCAAGATTATGGAGTTCATGAATCCAACGATTGCAGCCTACCTGCAAATGGATGAAATGCGCGAGATGTTTGTGAAACAGCAAGTAGCGTATGAATATTTGAGTAAAGACGTGTCTCAAGAAGCAGGGGAAAAAGGTCTTGAAGAGGCTGAAGCACAGCTTACTCAAATGAAAACCCAGGTTGGCGGAGACGAAGCCTGGAAACAGATGCTTACGGATTATGAAGTAACAGAGGACGAGCTTAAGAATTATATGACTCGTGTCTTAAGCTTGGTTGAGTATAAATCGCAGGATGTAACGGACGAGCAGGCAAAGACGGAATATGAAGCGAATAAAGATCAATTTATTACAGCAAGTGTTCGTCATGTGCTGATCAGCAACACCGATCCTGAGTCAGGGGAAGCTCGCCCGGAAGGGGAAGCTCTTAAACTTGCGAAGGAAGTCAAAGCCAAGCTAGACAAAGGTGAAGATTTTGCTGCCATTGCCAAAGAATATTCGGAAGACCCGGGATCTGCAGAAAATGGCGGATTGTATGAGGACACACCGGTTACGAATTGGGTAGAGGCTTTTAAGGAAGCTGCAAAGACTCAAGAGAAGGGTGTCATTGGCGAACCGGTTGAAACGGATTACGGCTACCATATTATTAAGGTGGAGAAACGTACAGAGCCAACTTTTGAAGAATTAACAGAAGCTCAAATGAAGATGCTGAAGAGCTCTGTTGTAAACCAGGACGTGCAGGAATTCATGACGAATGAAGTGGATGGAGTCATTGAGGGAGAGATCACTCTGCCTGCGAAACCGGCTGCTGAAGAAGGTACCGAGGGTACGGAAGGCACCGAAGGTACTGAAGGAACCGAAGGAACTGATGCTGGAACTGAAGGAACTGAGGGAACTGATGCTGGAACTGAAGGTTCTGAAGAAGGATCGACAGGCGATGAAGGCGCAGCAGATGCAGGAACAGAGGGCGAGACCACAGAATCGAATACCGATGGTAAATAAAAAGAAGGCAGAGGCGCGGGAAACCGCGCCTTCTCTTTTTTGGCTGAAGGCTGATTCTGTGCTTAGGAACTTATTGTATATTTCATGTATAAGGAACTGGGAACAGAAGAATACTATGGTCTAGATAGATTGAACTAAAGTTCTGCATCGTCATTATTTTGATCAGAGGTGGATCTGGTGGCAGGACTAACCCTGCAATTACTGCAGGAAGCCCTTCACATTGGGGCTGATCTGTTACCCGTGATGAACATATTTTTCTTTAGTTCACTCTATATAGAAATCACACTTAACTACCCTGGCCCTCCTCATAAAAAGGAACAGTAGTTGAAAAATCTTCTCGAGAAAGTGGGGCAACATGTAAATGAAAGCTACTGGTATCGTCCGCCGTATTGATGATCTTGGTCGTGTGGTTATTCCGAAAGAGATTCGCCGTACTTTGCGAATTCGTGAGGGAGACCCGCTAGAGATTTTTGTGGACCGTGACGGCGAGGTCATTCTGAAGAAGTACTCTCCTATTGGAGAACTTGGCGATTTTGCGAAGGAGTATGCAGAATCACTGTATGAAAGTACCGGCCATGTAACGTTAATCTCAGACCGGGATACGATTATTACTGTGGCAGGCGGATCCAAGAAGGAATATTTGGATAAGCAGATTGGTCATATGGTAGAAACGTCTATGGATAACCGCAAGACATTGCTTGAGAACAGTAACGGATCTTATGAATTAGCTAAAGATCATATCGAACCTTTGTCATCCTATGTTGT
The DNA here is from genome assembly GCF_900106725.1 of Paenibacillus sp. PDC88. Taxonomy (NCBI): domain Bacteria; kingdom Bacillati; phylum Bacillota; class Bacilli; order Caryophanales; family Paenibacillaceae; genus Paenibacillus; species Paenibacillus sp. PDC88. Next base: position 32,589 of record NZ_FNNT01000014.1, read on the forward strand.
GGCACCGATCATATCGGGAGGAGACCCGATTGGTGCAGTCATTATGTACAGCAAGGACGAATCCATTAAAATGTCTCAGCTCGAGACCAAAATGGCTGAAACCGCTGCCGCATTCCTTGGAAAACAAATGGAGCAGTAGCGTGCAGAAAAACTCCCGCCTTCTTATAGGCAGGAGTTTTTTGCTTTATTTGAAGCTTGTTTTGGGATTTATGCAAAATGCTCGTATAATAGAGATCATGTACTTCACCTTCATTTTATAACAAAGCAGGTATACATAGATGAACTCATCCAATTCGAGCAAGAAGCTGCTTCAAGGTGCATTTATTCTGAGCAGTGCTGCTATTTTATCCAAATTGATTGGAACACTGCAGAAGATCCCGCTGCAAAATATTGCCGGAGACAGCGTTTTCGGTATATACAATACAGTCTATCCTTTTTATATTATGCTTGTTACACTCGCAACCGCCGGCTTCCCTATTGCTGTATCTAAGCTAGTCGCAGAGGCCGAAGCAAGAGGTGATGAAGAAGAGGGACGGAGAGTACTGAAGGCGACGACCATACTGCTTGCCATCATTGGAGGATGTCTCTGTGTCCTTACGTATTGGAGCGCACCGCTGATTGGTGGTCTAATCGATAACAGCGAGGTCATTGCATCGGTGCGGGCTGCCTCTCTCTCCTTGTTATTCGTGCCGGTGATGGCAGGGCTGAGGGGGTACTTCCAGGGTCTCCAGAACATGGTGCCCACCGCGGTGTCTCAGGTTACCGAGCAGACGATACGTGTGACCGTCATGTTAATTGTGTTATTTCTGCTCATGGGATATGGTGCCGGTGCAGAGGATATTGCCGCTGGTGCTATGCTGGGATCCGCAGCAGGTGGGGCGGCAGGTCTTGTCGTCATGTGGATATTCTGGCTGAAACGATCTCGGTCAAAGGGATTTCCACAAATGGAGAACCGTTCTGGAGTAAAGGCGAAGCCTTTGGTCCGGGAGGAGAAATCTACAAGAGCGCTGCTCCGGACGGTATTGAAATATGCGATTCCGGTTGCTCTCGGCTCGGTTGCTGTCCCTCTCATTAATATGGTCGATACATTTACCGTCCCTCGTCTGCTAAAGCAAGAAGGACTGAGCGATCTGGAAGCCATGGGGACATTCGGCATCTATAATCGGGGATTGCCGCTTGTCCAGCTTGTCACCATGTTGGCAACGTCTCTATCGGTACTATTTGTTCCCGCTCTGGCAGAAGCCAGAATCAGACAGGATCAAGCGGGAATTCAAAGACACAGCAGCCTGGCCTTGAAGTGGTTTTGGCTGATCGGACTTGCCGCTTCGGTTGGTATTATGGTGTTGGCAGAGCCGATTAACCGCATGCTGTATATGAACGCAGAAGGGACAATGACGCTTCGTATACTCGCGTTATCTGCTGCAGGGAGCACCGTCAGCGTCATCGCTGCTGCCTTACTGCAGGGGCTCGGCAGCGCCAAAGCGCCTGCGCTCATCATGCTGGCAGCAGCAGCGATCAAGACGCTGCTGAACCTCGTGCTCGTGCCGCCGCTCGGAATCAGCGGAGCGGCTATCTCGCCGGCGGCAGCCTTTGCTGCAGCTGCCGCCATGAACGCGCTGCTGCTGGCAAGGCTCCTGCAGCTGCGTGTCTCCCCCAGCGCCGCGTTACTCAAGCCGGCGCTGGTTACCGCCGCGATGGCAGCCTTCGCGGCGATCGTCTCCGCAGGCGCTGCTGTGCTGTGCACAAGCGCCGCCGGGCTTAGCGCGGATGGGAGAATCACCGCGCTCGTCCAGAGCCTGCTGGGTGTTGCAGCAGGCGTGCTTGTCTTCGTGCTGGGAGCCATCCGCACGAAGCTGATTACGGCAGCAGAGATTGCCGTGCTGCCGAAGGGAGCGAAGCTCATACAGCTGCTGCAGAAGCTGAAGCTGCTGTGAGCCGCCTGCATGCTGATGACTGCATGCAGGCTGTCGGGCTGTGTTATAGTGAATACGACTTATACTATTTTGGAGGTAATGCTTATGAGCGGAGCGATCACGGTTGTTGGTCTTGGCTCGGGAGGGGAAGACCAGCTGACGCTTGGAATACTGAAGAAGTTGAAGCAAGCGAAGCGTATCTATGCACGGACACTCGATCATCCGGTGTTTCATGATCTGACAGATCTACAATTAACGATTACTTCTTTCGATAATATATATGAAGCCAAGAGTTCTTTCCCCGAGGTCTATGACGCGATTACGGAGGAGCTGATCCATCTGGCTGCCGGAGCGGCCGCAGGGGAAGAGATCGTGTACGCTGTACCCGGGCACCCCATGGTAGCGGAAGCTACGGTCCGCCTCCTGAAGGAACGTTGTCCAGAGCGGGGAATAGAGCTGACTGTGCTTGGCGGAGAGAGCTTCCTGGATGAAGCCTTCACAAGGCTCGGCTTTGATCCAATTGAAGGCTTTCAGCTGCTGGATGCCGGTGTCATTGACGCAAGCCTGTTTCATCCCCAGCTTCATACGGTGATAGGACAGGTATATGATATGTTTACCGCTTCCGATGTGAAGCTGAGCCTGATGGAGGTCTATCCTGACGATACTCTTGTCTATGCCTGCCATGCGCTCGGAGTAGAAGGTCAGGAGCAAATTCATGAAGTTCCGCTATATGAGCTGGATCGGGTAGAGGGATATGGCAATCTGTCCTTGATTTATGTACCAAGAAGAGACGACGAGCAGCTGCGCAGACGTACCTTCAGCCGTTTGCATGAGATTGTGGCCATTCTCCGCAGTCCGGAGGGCTGCCCATGGGACCGTGAGCAGACGCATACTTCGATCCGTAAGAATCTGATTGAGGAAACCTATGAAGTGCTGGAAACCATCGATGATGATGACCCAGAGCACATGAAGGAGGAGCTTGGAGATTTGCTGCTGCAAATCATGCTTCACTCCCAAATGGAGGAGGAGCTGGGCTCATTCAACGTATATGACGTGATTGAAACGCTGAATGATAAGCTGATCTTCCGTCATCCGCATGTCTTTGGCGATAATCAAGCAGAGGATGCAGACGAGGCGCTCGCGAACTGGGAAGCGATGAAGCTGCAGGAGAAGAAGCGCAAAGGACAAGAGAACGAGGATACATCGGCCCTGGCGGGGATTCCAAGAGATCTGCCTGCATTGATGAAATCGTACAAGCTTCAGAAGAAAGCGGCCAAAGTCGGGTTTGACTGGGACGATGTGAGCGGCGTCATCGCTAAAGTCGAGGAGGAACTGGCTGAGCTGAAGGAATCGATTGCCGAGGGGCAGTCTCCACAGGAGCAAATGCTGGAGCTCGGTGACATTTTGTTTGCATCTGTCAATATTGCAAGGTTCATTGATTCGGATCCGGAAGAGGCGCTGTCTGCCGTAAACCGCAAGTTTAGCCGCAGATTCCGCTACATTGAGGAGCGGCTGGCCGAGCAGGGACGAACGGTTCATGACAGCAGCTTGGACGAGATGGAAGGTTATTGGCAGGAAGCAAAGCAAGTGCTGAAGGATTACTGATGGAACCTGTTCTTTAGCTCCAAGGTATTGCTGAGAAATGGATTCAGGAATGAAGAAAATGGAATAGCATTCCTATTCACAAGAGGCGGCCTTGTTTGACAATGGCCCCTAAAATATCGTATTCTTGATCAAACCATGGGACAAATACCGGGCTTGTCACAAAAAAAGATCCATTACAGAAGGATTTATCCGGTATAAGCAAGAATAGACAAGTAGTAAAGTTACGTGACAGGATAGCGTTAGTGCGCTAAGGCTTTAGTTGCGTATCATTTTCTTTAATTTGGGAGGCTTTTAAACATGAACAAAACAGATCTGATCAACAACATCTCTGAAAAGAGCGGATTAACTAAAAAAGACGTAGAGTCTGTACTTAACAATTTCCTGGGTGAAATTACAGATGCACTTGCAAGCGGCGATAAAGTTCAATTGATCGGTTTCGGTACTTTCGAAACTCGCAAGCGTTCCGGACGTACGGGACGCAACCCGCAAACAGGAACAGCGATTGAGATCCCTGCTTCTAACGTTCCAGCATTTAAAGCGGGTAATAAACTTAAAGAAGCCGTAAAGTAAATGCGTGTTGATAAATTTCTTAAAGTGTCCAGGCTGATTAAGCGCCGTACCGTGGCAAAGGATGTCTCTGAGCAGGGGAGAGTGCTGATTAATGGACGCGAGGCGAAGCCTAGCACAAGTGTTAAGGTGGGGGACGAGATTACGGTCCAATTCGGGCAGAAGCTCGTTACGGTTCGCGTCGAACGATTAGCCGAGAGTACACGTAAGGAAGAGGCATCCAGCTTGTTCTCTGTGGTGAAGGAAGAAGCCATCGCCAAGGATAATGGACTTTTTTAAATGCCGTCAACATCATGGAAGAGCACTCTATCCCTCGGTCGGATAGAGTGCTTTTTTTCTATTCCTGGGATGTTCTAATCTCTGTATCTTGCCCATAAGCTAGGTGTAAGAAGGGAGGGGTACATGCCATGATGGAACAAACGAAGCTGAAACAGCACAGCATGTCGATACAGAATCGGAAGCTGCTCGATATTACGGGTGTCATGAATGTAGAGAGCTTTGACAGTGAGGAATTTCTGCTCAAGACAGAGCTCGGTCATCTGACCATTCGGGGCAACAATTTACATATTAAGAACCTCAGCTTGGAGGAAGGATTGCTCTCAATTGAAGGTTACGTCAGCTCCCTTGTATATCTTGATCCCGGTTCTAATGCTAAATCTGGTAAGGGGCTTCTTGGCAAGCTGTTTCGATGAATCCAGAGCTTCAGTGGCTTACGCTGGGATGGATGCTCCTCTCCGGAGGGATTATGGGAATTGTGTATGACAGTTACCGGGTGCTGTCAGGCCAGTTAAGATTTCCGCGGTGGAGCATTCATATCCTTGATTTGATGTACTGGCTGATCGCAGCCTTATTTATATTTCGAACACTCTATTCGGTTAACCATGGAGACTTGAGGTTTTATGTCTTTTTAGGTCTGTTCATAGGGGTTTGGATCTATTTTTTGGTTTTAAGTGTTACGATACAAAAATTTGTGGTAATGTTAATTGGAATTGTAAAACGTTTGGCATATGTGGTTTACCGGATATTCAATGTACTGATTGTTCTTCCGATCAAAGGGATGATAAGAATCCTGCACATTTTATTCGGATTTATCATGGCAGCTCTTATTTTTATCATCAAGATGCTGTATCAGTTGGTCAGACCGATATTGAAGCTGCTCTATTGGCCGCTTCGGCCACTGTTCAGCAGATGGAAGACACCGATGTGGCTGCAACGCATATGGGTTCGGATTAAAGAGTGGTGGACCTACTGGTTCTAGACCACCCTGATTATGATGAAGGAGGTTCCACGGATGAGTAAACCGTCTGGACGTCATGCTCGAAGTACAACTCGAGGAAATACACAAAAATCAAAAACGACGGGGGCACGCAGGCGAATCATGCTGTGGCTTACCTTTATGATTTGCTTTACAGGGTGGGCAGGGTACACTTTCTATAGTCAGTCTGTTCAAATGGCGGACAAGAGTGCCAAGCTTGAGCAGGCGACAAAGATCAATGCTGAGGCTGAGAAGGAGAAGACTGAACTGTCCAATGAAGTGGAGCGGCTGCAGGATCCAGAATATATCGGGCAGCTGGCACGGAAGAAATACGGAATGTTTCTGCCGGGCGAAACCCCCATTTATCCAGTAGACGAATAGGACAGGCAGGTACTTTGTAATTAGACGAAATTACTGGTATTTGATGCATATATAACCGTAAAATAGGCAATAAAGCAGGCGTCCGCTCAGTTGACCTTGCTTTGTGGCATAAGGTATAATTGACATACCGCAACAGATTCAAAAATCGGGTTGTATAATTTTAAGGGAGGATCATTTTATTCTATGGCAATTGAAGTGGGCACCAAGTTAGAGGGCAAAGTGACAGGCATCACGCATTTTGGAGCATTTGTGGATCTGTCAGGAGGTGTCACGGGTCTCGTTCACATCTCGGAAATCGCCGATAATTACGTTAAGGATGTCAATGATCACCTGAAGATCAATGACGTTGTAACCGTTAAGGTCATTAACGTTGATAAAGACGGCAAAATTGGACTTTCCATTAAGCAGGCGGTAGATCGTCCTGCAGGTGAAGTACAACAACAGGCTCGTCCGCCAAGAGCACCAAGACCGGAACGCACGGGTGGAGACAGAGAACGATTTGGCGGCGGCGGCAGCGGTAGTGGCGGCGGCAGCTATAACAATCGTGAACGGGGAGGGCGTCCTTACAAACCTTCTTCCGGCAAGCCTTCATTCGAGGATAAAATGTCACGCTTCCTGAAAGACAGCGAAGAGCGAATTTCATCGCTGAAGAAGAACACTGAAGGCAAACGTGGAGGCCGCGGCGCGAAACGTATGTAAGTTATCAACCTGATCTTACGCATAGATTGTAACGTATGGAAGAACCACAGACTTTTAGAGTCTGTGGTTTTTTTGTCGCTTGTAAAGAATCGTCCGACAGGTTTCAAGCGATTTCCAGTATTCTCTTTTCATATCGCTAGCAGATTTAGGCAGAAGGGTGTATGCAAAATAGGGTAACTTGATTCGAGTGGGAACCGACGAACCTAGATGGGCACTTCATTCGCCTGTGTTTCTCTGAACTTTCGCACACTCCCTGTTTTTGTCGGAAATTTCTTTTGGCACGGTCTGTGTTTCTGACAAACTTTCACAGAACAAGCTGACTATAATGGGTACCATCAAATCAAACGATTGGGGTGCCAAGTTAAATGGACAAGTGGAATGTAATACCTTTCCCTGGACTGAGAACAGGCAAAGGAGGCAAAGCCATTCGTAAAGAAGCGGGCATGAGAATCAAATCCTGGGTGGGATCGCTGAAGGCTGTACAGTTCATTGCGGAGAAGAAATGGATGATTCTGCTGACGGTAATGGGTTTTTTGCTCGGAAAGGCTATGATATTGGACGAGCTATCTCCTTTTGCCATAGCCTACTTCGCCGTCATTATGTTCCTGAGAAGAGATTTTTTGCTCCCGGTAGGGATCGCTATCTTGGCTGGAGGCTTTTTCGCTCCCTATCCCACACTGTTTACGATCGCCGCCGAGGTCAGCATTTTCTATCTGCTCTATCGAGGACTCTCGTCTTTTGGCAAAACAGAACTGTCTTACGCACCGGTGATGGTATTCACTTCAGCCTTTATGGTCAATTTGTTTACCGTCCTGATCGGACCCTCATTCACATGGTACGCGGTCCTAATGATGACCATCGATGCTGTACTCAGCTTCGTGCTCACTCTTGTGTTCATTCAGGCCATTCCCGTGTTCACCTATCGCAAGAAGAATGTAAACCTCCGCAGCGAGGAGATCCTGTGTCTTATTATTCTACTGGCATCTGTTATGACAGGGGCTGTCGGTTTCACGGTATATAATCTATCCGCAGAGAATGTATTGTCACGATATCTTATTCTTGTCTTTGCTCTAGTAGGGGGTGCACCACTTGGCGCATCGGTTGGGGTAATTACAGGACTGATCCTAAGTCTGGCCAATATGTCAGCGATCTATCAGATGAGCTTGCTTGCTTTCTCCGGTATGCTGGCGGGGATGCTGAAGGAAGGAAAGAAGATGGCTGTCTCTCTTGGGATGCTGCTTGGCTCCTCCATTCTAGCCATTTATCTGGGCGGAACAGGAGATGTGATCACATCAACCTATGAGAGCTGTGCCGCGATCTTGCTCTTTTTACTGACACCGAAGAGTATATTAAATGTCATATCAAAATACGTGCCTGGCACGCAGGATCATAGTCATAATCAGCATGAGTATGCGAAGCGGATTCGGGATCTGACAGCAGAGCGTGTAACAAGGTTCTCACAGGTGTTTAAGCAGCTGTCGAAGAGCTTTGATCAGATGTCGGAGGTGCCTGAGATCAAGCAGGGTCAACAGGACATGGAGCATTTCATGAATGCTGTGGCTGACGGGACTTGTGCTGCTTGCTTCAAGCAGTCTCAGTGCTGGGACGGCAAGTTCTATCAGACATACAAGTATATGACGGAGATGATGTCGGCCATCGAAGAGAATCCAGACTTTGAAGCCAAGGATATTCCTGCTTCCTGGACCAAATCCTGTGCCAAGACGGAGGCTGTATTAGACGTGATGAAGCGTCAGTACGGGCTATACCAAGATAATATGCAATGGAAGAGGCAAATATACGACAGTCGTGTACTGGTTGCCGAGCAGTTGTCCGGCGTGTCTCAGGTAATGGAGGACCTGGCACGTGAAATCCAGCGTGAAACGACGATCATGCATAAGCAGGAGGATCAGATTCGTTCCGCTTTGGAGCAGCTCGGTTTATCCATTCACAGCATCGACATCATTAACCTGGACGCAGGTCATGTCGAGATTGAGATCGTACATGCTTATACGAAAGGATTTGATGAATGCCGCAAAATTATTGCACCACTGCTGTCCGATATTCTAGATGAACACATTGCTGTAGTAGAGGAGGTCATGACTTTACCAAAACAGGGTCTGGCGACGGTTACCTTCGGTTCGGCAAAAACCTATGAAGTAACCACTGGCGTTGCTGGCGCAGCCAAGGGAGGAGGACTCTTGTCTGGTGACAGCTACAGTACAGTCGAGCTCGGGAATGGGACCTTTGCTGTTGCGTTAAGTGATGGTATGGGCAATGGTGAGCGGGCGAGAATGGAGAGCAGCACGGCTCTTAACATTTTGGAGCAGCTGCTTCAATCCGGAATGGATGCCAAGCTGGCCATTAAATCCGTTAATTCTATTCTGATGCTGCGGTCTCCGGAAGAGATTTATGCCACAGTGGATATGGCACTGATCGATCAATATTCTGCCCAGTCCACCTTTTTGAAGATTGGATCAACACCAAGCTTTATCAAGAGAGGAGATGAGGTGATCCCTGTGTCTGCAAGCAATCTGCCGATAGGAATTATTAAAGATATTGAGGTTGATCTTGTCAGTATCCAGTTGAATCCGGGGGATATCGTCATTATGATGACCGATGGCATCTATGATGCACCCGGCTATGCGGTGAATAAAGAAATGTGGATGAAGCGGATGATTCAGGAGCTGGATAGTGAAGATCCACAGGAAATTGCCGATATCCTTCTAGAAAGGGTGATTCGTTATCAGCAAAATAAAATTCATGATGACATGACGGTTGTAGTCGGCAAAGTAGATCACTTCAGACCTGAATGGGCAACACTGCGTATTCCAGGAATGGATCGAATGGAACGGCCGAGAACAGTCAGCTGATCAGGCTCTATTATATAGAAGAAAAGAAAATTTCCCCCGTTTGAATCAAATCCATACTGGAAATAATAGGAATGATCCAGTTGATTTGAAAGGGGAATGAAGGATGAAGCAGATTTTGCTGATTACAGATGGATGTTCGAATGTTGGATCAAGTCCGGTTCTTGCAGCGGCGCATGCCTTGGAGGAGGGCATTACCGTCAATGTGGTCGGTGTAGTGGATTATGGGACCATTGGAGAGCTGGGAAGTCAGGAGATCGATGAAATTGCGAAGGCAGGCGGGGGGATCAGCCGTATCGTCGGTACGCCTCATTTGGCCAAGACGATGCAGATGATGACACGCAAAACCGTGGTTCAGACGATTGAGATGGCGGTTAATAAAGAGCTGAAGCAAATTTTAGGCAAGGGGACATTAACGGAGCTTCCACCGCATCAGCGCGCGGAGGTTGTGAAGGTAATGGACAACTTGAGTGAAACGACTCCCTTGCAGGTCGCGCTCTTAATTGACGCAAGTGCGAGCATGAAGCCCAAGCTTCCTGCTGTTGAGGAAGGAATCCGGGATTTAATGCTGAGCCTTCAAGCGCGTGAAGGCATGAGTCAAATCTCTGTATTTCATTTTCCGGGAAAGCATGGGGGCGAGGATGCTGTCAATGATATCCCTTGGACAAACGATGTTCATGCCCTTCGCTCGATGTTTAACAGGCTCCAGATGAGGGGAGCAACCCCTACAGGACCCGCAATATTAAAGGTGATGGATTACTACCGTTATGGTACACTAAACGAACACGAGCTTATATCTTATGATCAAGGGACTAAAGAAGGGATGCTGGGTGACTATGCCGCTGGATCCTGATTTTTCTCCTGGAACGGTGGTAACCGGCAAATGGAAACAGGGCAAGTATGTTATCCTGAGAACGCTGGGTAAGGGAGCAAACGGGATCGTTTATTTGGTTCAGCGTGAACCGGGTGGAGGCCGGTATGCGTTGAAGATGGGCTTTAATGGAGTAGACTTGCAGTCAGAAATTAATGTCCTGACATCGCTCGAAAGTCGGTATTCGCAAGCTGGACATAAGTCCGCTTCCTATCTTAAGGAAGTCGATGATTATCGGATTAACGGTATCGATATTCCTTTCTACGTGATGAAGTATGTTCGAGGTGAACCTATTCACCATTTTATTCAGAAGCATGGCTCGGACTGGATTACGATCACGGATCTTAGGCTGCTGAAGAAGCTGGCCGAGCTGCATCGCCTGGGCTATATATTCTGTGATCTAAAGCCGCAAAATGTACTCGTCACCCGGTATGGGGAAGTTGAGCTCATTGATTACGGCGGAGTAAGTCCTGTCGGGCGCAGTGCCAAGCAGTTTACAGAATGGTATGATAGAGGATACTGGAACGCGGGAAGCCGTGTGGCAGATCCTGAATATGATGTATTTTCCTTTGCACTCCTGCTCATTCATCTCTCGGAGGGAGATGAATTACAGCGGCTTGCCGGAGAAGGCCTCCCCCAATTAAGGGGAATGGGTCCATTGACTGCATTGATTCAGCGCAGTGAGAGGCTCTCTCCATATAAAGGCTGGCTCGCACAAGCGGTTCAAGGAAAATTTGAAAATGCGGAGATCGCATTTCTACATTGGAAGAAGCATGTGTATGGACCGGTTAAACGGCAAAGAGAGTCCAGATCTGAGCCCGCTCCTAGATGGTTAATTCCATCGTTTGCATTATCTGCTCTAATCATGGCGGGAGCGATTATGTTCCTGTTCCGCTGATGGTTTAGAGGTACATAGGCTAACCTTGATTTATAGAAAGAAGGAGCAGCATGGAAGGACGCAACAAGCTGAGCAAGACGGCACTTCAGGTGCTAGAAACGGCAGAGTCTTTTGATTTATGGCAGCCGGGTTACCGGATCGTGGTCGCAGTATCCGGAGGAGCGGATTCTGTGGCTCTTTTACATATCCTGCACCAAATTTCGAAATACCACACACCGCTTACACTGATCTGTGCTCATGTTCATCATGGCTTTCGGGCTGAGTCTGACCAGGAAGCGGAGATCGTGAGGGAATTCGCCGAGTCTCTATTGATTCCGTTCGAGATGACAAGGGTAAATATACCGCAGTATGTCGAGGACAGCGGAAGGAATGCACAGGATGCTTCACGCGAGAAGCGGTATGCATTTCTTCATCAGATAGCTGCCAAGTATGATGCGGATAGTATCGCTTTGGCTCATCACGCCGATGATCAGGCGGAGACGGTCCTGCTTCATTTGCTGAGGGGGAGCGGTCCTTCGGGACTCACCGGAATAAAAATTAAACGTTTTGAAAAAAACGTGGAACTTATCCGCCCTTGCTTACGTATTAACAAGACGGACTTGGTTCATCATTGTGAACAATATGATTTGCCCTATGTTGTTGACAGCAGCAATATGAATACGAAGTACAGAAGAAATGCGATTAGACTGGATGTACTTCCTTTTTTGGGGCAATATAATGCTCAGTTTACAGAGTCACTGAATCGCTTGGCTGAGGTCATGAGTGTTGAAGATGATTATATGGATACTATCTCCCGGCAGACGTATTCCGAAATGGTTCGAAATTCAGAGGGCAGCCTGTCCTTTAAAGTGACTGATTTCAAGGAGCTACATGTCGCTTTACAACGGAGGTTGATTAAATTAATATTAAATTATCTGCCTTCGAACGATGATTTTGTTGATTTTTCGAGGATTGAAACCATTCGCAGAGGTGCGGTTCAGCATGAGCCCACAACGTGGAGCCACGATATAGGCCAAGGAATTGTTTGCATTCGGGAATATGATCATATCATTTTTTCTACCCAGAGGTCTTCTGTATTAGAGCATTATAAATACCAGTTGGATTTCTTGGATGGAGACGCTCAATTGGATCTTACTGAGATTGGCACAAGACTTCATTTATCCTGTCTGGACAGTTGGTCCAGGCCGGTTTCTGCTAGTGAAGCGCTGTTTGATGCGAATACATTCATATGGCCGCTTACGATTCGTTCGCGATTGCCTGGAGATACCATGAAAGTGATGGGATTAAACGGAAGCAAAAAGGTTAAAGATATTTTTATAGATGCCAAAATTCCTCCGTCCCTGCGTTCTCGTATTCCCGTAATATGCGATGGTGCCGGAAACATCATCTGGATTCCGGGCGTACGTCGCTCGATTCATTTCCCGGTAAGTGAAGATTCTACGTCCATCATTCGAATGCTGGTGGAGGAACTTTAGTGGGCCCGAGTGACAGTAATGGTGCAGGTAAGACTTTCATAGTATAACTTAGGAGGTTCGCGACGTTGCAGAACGATATTCAAGAAGTATTGATTAGTGAAGAAGAGCTTCAGAGCAAGATTAAGGAATTGGGAGAAATCCTGAGCAAGGAATATGCAGATCGCAATCCTTTAGTCATTTGTGTACTTAAAGGCGCGTTTATATTTATGGCTGATTTGGTGAAGAACATTACTGTTCCCGTTGAAATGGACTTTATGGCTGTTTCAAGCTATGGTGCTTCGACCAAGTCGTCAGGCGTTGTCAAAATCATTAAAGATCTTGACGCGAGCGTTGAGAACCGTGACGTTCTTATTGTGGAGGACATCATTGACAGCGGTCTTACTCTTACCCATCTAATTGATCTTTTGCAGCGCAGAGGAGCTAAGTCAACGACAGTGGTAACCTTGTTTGACAAACCTTCAGGCCGGAAAGTCGATCTGGAGGCGGACTACACAGGCTTCGTTCTGCCTGATGCATTTGTAGTCGGATACGGTTTGGATTATGCAGAGAAATACCGGAACCTCCCCTACATCGGGATTTTGAAACCGGAAATTTACACTAGCTGATATCCCAGCCATTGAGTAAGGATAACGTTCCTCCCTTTGTTGAGAAGGGCAGAATGGCTATGTTAAAATAACTTAAGTGTCTTGAGAGGAGGTAGGGGATGAATCGGTTCATCCGGAATTCTGGCTTTTATTTAATTTTATTTTTAGTAGTGGTCGGTATCTACCAGGTAATTAATGGTGGAAATGAAGCGGCTGATACCCCTAAATACAATCAGTTTCGGCAGGAGTTATCCGCTAACAACGTAAAGAATCTGAGCCTCCAATTTGACGGTTACACATATCGTGTAACAGGTCAATATAATGAAGTAGCTGAAGGCAAACCAGAAAATTTCATTACGTATATCCCTTACACTGAGACTGCTGTACAGGAAATCGTTGAGGCCAGCGAGACCAATGGCTTTGAACTTGAGCAACAACCGATGAAGGGTGACAGCATTTGGCTGACACTGCTAACATCGTTTATACCTCTTATTTTAATGTTTGTTCTGTTCTTCTTCCTATTCAATCAGGCACAGGGCGGCGGCGGCAAAGTGATGAACTTTGGCAAGAGCCGTGCACGTCTGTATAACGAAGAGAAGAAGAAGGTTACTTTTGAGGATGTCGCAGGAGCTGATGAAGAGAAGCAAGAGCTTGTCGAAGTCGTGGAGTTCTTGAAGGATCCTCGTAAATTTGCGGCAGTTGGCGCAAGAATTCCAAAAGGGGTTCTGCTTAACGGACCTCCGGGAACAGGTAAGACGCTCCTTGCTCGTGCAGTTGCAGGAGAAGCAGGCGTACCGTTCTTCAGTATTTCGGGTTCTGACTTCGTCGAAATGTTCGTCGGTGTCGGTGCATCCCGTGTACGTGACTTGTTTGAGAATGCGAAAAAGAATGCTCCATGTATCATCTTTATTGACGAGATTGATGCGGTAGGTCGTCAGCGCGGCGCCGGACTCGGCGGCGGTCATGACGAGCGTGAGCAAACGCTCAACCAGTTGCTCGTTGAAATGGACGGCTTCGGTGCAAATGAAGGTATTATCATTATTGCTGCGACGAACCGTCAAGACATTCTTGACCCAGCCCTTCTCCGCCCAGGACGTTTTGACCGTCAAATCACGGTAGACCGTCCGGACGTTAAAGGCCGTGAGGCAGTTCTGAAAGTACATGCGCGCAATAAACCACTTACGAAAGACGTTAAGATGGATGTTATTGCGAAGCGTACGACCGGGTTTACCGGTGCAGACCTGGAGAACCTGCTGAATGAAGCAGCACTTCTGGCTGCAAGACGTAATCGTAAAGACATCTCCATGCGTGAGATGGATGAAGCGATTGACCGTGTCATTGTCGGTACTGAGAAGAAGAGCCGTGTAGTCAGCGATCGCGAGAAGCGCATTGTCGCTTATCACGAAGCAGGGCATACGATTGTCGGATATTTCTTGGAGCATGCCGATATGGTTCATAAAGTAACGATTGTCCCACGTGGACGTGCAGGCGGATATGTTATCATGATGCCTAAAGAAGATCGTATGCTTGCAACGAAGCCGGAGCTGCTTGACCGTATTACTGGTTTGCTCGGCGGACGTGCTGCCGAAGAAATCTTTATCGGTGAAATCGGAACTGGTGCATACAGTGACTTCCAACAAGCGACAGGCATTGTACGCAGCATGGTTATGGAATATGGTATGAGTGAGAAGCTCGGACCGCTTCAATTTGGCAACTCTCAAGGACAAGTCTTCTTGGGACGCGATTTTGGACACGAGCCTAACTATAGTGATGCGATTGCCCATGAAATCGACCAAGAGATGAGACGCATGATCACAGAATGCTATGAGCAAGCTAAAGAATTGCTGAACAAGTATTCTAAGGAAGTGCATCTGATTGCTGAAACTCTTCTTGAGAGAGAAACGCTTGATCTTGAAGATATTAAGCAGTTGATAGAGAAAGGTGCCATTACTGACAAGGGTACTGACTCGTCTGGAGGTTCTTCCGAGAGCGGCGAGCCTGTCATCGATAATGTTGGTGATGTGCGTGTCCGTATTCAAGGTAAAGAGAACAACGGATCTCAGCCTGGTGATATTTCCAATGATGGTCCGAGTCAGACAGAGCCTGACACAACATCATCTAACCCAGAGTCTGGGGATGCAAATTCACCCGATCACAACAAACCAACGACGTAATGAATGAGTCATTAAAAGAGATTAAACCGGAGAACGCACGAGCGTTCTCCGGTTTTTTTGATTTAACATGGACAATGCTCCTTAATTTGCGACAATTTTGTGAATTGACACATGGAGGAACCTTCTGTAAATTAGGTGTAAACCTGAATCAGCTTCATGGACTCAGAAATTCAAGTGAGAATGAAATTGATCCACCGATGGTATTCGTATGTCGTACTTTGTGAATCGAATAACAAGCGATGGCATCACAAAGGTGAAAGCGGTTTTTATCTATTGCTTATATAAGGGAGAGGGTCTTCAAGTGGAAGCATTAGCATTAGAGCGTAAGGCAGAAATGAATCGTGAACTGAAGGAACGTATTAAGGTGTTAAAGAAAGAGCGTAATGCAATTATTTTGGCACATTATTATCAACGTGATGAGATTCAGGAGGTAGCTGACTTTCGGGGGGATTCATTCCTGCTTGCTCAGAAGGCAGCACAGACCGATGCCGATGTTATTGTGTTCTGCGGTGTTCACTTCATGGGAGAGAGCGCGAAGATTCTGGCACCGGACAAGAAAGTCATTATTCCGGATGAAAGAGCCGGCTGTCCTATGGCAGACATGGTAAATGTGGATGGACTGCGCAAGCTAAAAGCACAGCATCCGAATGCAAAGGTGGTTACATATATAAACTCCTCGGCCGAGATCAAGGCAGAGACAGATATATGCTGTACTTCTTCCAATGCAGTTAAAGTCATTCAATCCTTGGATGCAGAAGAAATTATTTGGGTACCTGATAAAAATCTGGGCCATTATGTACAGCAGCATACAGACAAGAAGATGATCATCTGGGAAGGCTATTGCAATACTCATGATATGCTGACCGTAAAAGATGTCGTTGAAATGCGTGCCAAATATCCGAATGCAGAGTTTGTTGTTCATCCAGAATGCCGCCCAGAGGTCGTTGAGATGGGTGATTTTGTGGGAAGTACGACAGCTATTTTAGAATATTGCAGAGATTCGGCATGTAAAGAATTTATTGTAGGTACGGAGGACGGAACAGGATATCAGCTTCGAGTGGATAGTCCGGATAAGGAATTCCACTTTGCAACGAAGTTCTTGGTCTGCCCGAATATGAAGGTGAACAATCTCAAGAAGCTGGCTAAGGCACTTGAAACCATGAAGCCCGAAATTTATGTGCCGCAGGATGTGGCTGATCGTGCTCGTTTGTCCCTTGAGCGTATGTTGCAGGTGAAATAATTCACTATGTTTGAGCAGTCCACCTTTTATGAAGAGACGGGAGACAGCAGACGATGATTCCTTCTTACTTGGTTAATTTCGATTTGAAAGAACTGCCTCGAATCGAAACCGATATTCTGATTATTGGCTCAGGCATTGCCGGACTTTACACAGCAATTGAAGCGAGCAGAGATCATCGGGTTCTTATGATTACGAAGAAAACACTCCTTGAGAGCAACACAAGGTACGCGCAAGGAGGCATTGCAGCCGTGACGGCCGAGGATGACTCGCCCCTTTATCATATGCAGGATACATTAACAGCAGGGGCAGGATTGTGCCGCAGCGAAGCGGTGGAGGTACTGGTTAGTGAAGGACCGGACCGGGTTCAGGAGCTCATTCAGCTGGGGACGGCATTTGATATTGAGAACGGCGAGCTTGCACTAACACAAGAGGGGGCACACAGCCATCGCCGGATATTACATGCCAATGGGGATGCAACAGGCTATGAGATCGTAAGAGCCCTGGCTAAAGAAGCAGCAGATCATCCGTCCATTAACGTATGGGATGAGCATTTTGTAATCGATTTAATTACAGAAGCTGGTGAATGCATCGGTGCTCTTGTCCAGTCTGCGAATGGTCAGCGTACTTTTGTGCGAGCCGATGCCGTTGTTCTCTGTTCTGGTGGAGCAGGGCAGTTGTATCGTTATACAACGAACCCTGAGGTGGCTACGGCAGACGGTGTAGCTATGGCCTACCGGGCAGGAGCTGAGATTCGGGATATGGAATTTATCCAGTTCCACCCGACATCATTATGTTATCCTGAGGCGCCTAGATTTCTGATCTCAGAGGCTGTACGAGGAGAAGGGGCCGTGCTGCGGAATATTCATGGAAATCGGTTCATGGAGCGGTATCACCCTCAGCTGGAGCTTGCACCGAGAGATGTGGTTGCTCGTGCCATCGTAAGTGAGATGGAGGACACTCATGCAACACATGTCTATCTGGATATTACACATGAGACGCCAGAGCTCATTAAGCGCCGTTTTCCAACGATCTATGAGACCTGTATGAGCTATGGTCTTGATATGACAGCGGACTGGATTCCTGTAGCCCCAGCGGCTCACTATATGATGGGCGGTGTAAAGACGGACCTGCACGGAGAGAGCAGCATCCCTCGACTCTTCGCATGTGGCGAGGTATCCTCAACTGGGGTGCATGGAGCTAATCGACTGGCAAGCAACTCCTTGTCTGAGGCGATCGTATTTGGCAAGCGTATTGTAGATAGAATTAGACAGCTGCCTGACACCAAGCACCATACTTCTATACTTCGCGTTCAGCGAGAGCTTACTGCTGGTGCTTCGGAATCTGTGCATGTACGAAGGCTGGCTCTGCAGAAGGTGATGGTTAGACAAGTAGGGCTGCGGCGAACGGAATCGGGATTGTTGAAGGGTAAAATTCTACTGGAGCAGGAACGCTCTATTTTTAATAGCAAGCTTGATAAGCAGGAAGAATACGAATTCGCAAATTTGCTGACCTGTGCACTGCTGGTTACAGAGGGCGCCTTATACCGGAAGGAAAGTCGTGGAGCCCATTATCGCGAGGATTATCCCGTAAGAAATGATCATCGCTGGCAGATGCATACGGTTCAGCAGCGGGATCGGGACATTGTGGAGGAAGTAAGTCATGCTTAATGGATATAATGAAGTATTGAAGGAATCAATTAAAGGCTGGCTGCAAGAGGATGTGGGTGCAGGTGACGTTACTTCCTTGACGACAATCCCGGAAGGACATAAGTCCAAAGCTGTCATTCACGCCAAGGATGAAGGTATCATTGCAGGAATTACAGTCGCTGAGCTTGTATTTCAAATTGTAGACCCAGAGCTCAAGTTTACGGCTTGTGTCCAGGATGGCGATGTGGTGACTAAGGGAACGATCCTCGCAGAAGTGGAAGGAAGCACACACCGTCTTCTGACGGGAGAACGCCTGGCTCTGAATTTGCTGCAAAGGATGTCCGGAATTGCGACAAGAACACGTAGCTATGTGGATGCTCTGGAGGGTCTTAACACAAGGCTCGTCGATACGCGGAAAACAACACCGGGCCATCGTATGCTTGAGAAATATGCTGTCCGGATCGGCGGCGGTCATAATCATCGGTTTGGACTTTATGATGCGGTTATGATCAAAGATAATCACATCAAAGGAGCAGGCGGGATTACCGAGGCTGTTCAGCGTGCCAGAGCTGCTATCCCTCATACCATGACGATTGAGGTCGAGGTCGAGTCGCTTGAACAACTGGATGAAGCCCTGGAAGCCGGCGCTGACATCATTATGCTGGACAATATGGACCTCATGATGATGCGTGAAGCAACTCAGCGTATCCACAGCCGGTCACCTCATGTTAAAATAGAAGCTTCGGGCAATGTTTCGCTTGCTACAATTCGTGGTATTGCTGAGACGGGAGTGGATATTATATCAGTCGGCAGACTAACCTACTCTTTTGAAAGCCTTGATATCAGTTTAGATCTGAATGAAAAGAAAGGAGGATAATCCTCTTTGATTCTTGTCGTAGATGTAGGAAACAGCAATATTGTACTTGGTATTTACAAGAAGAAGGAGCTTCTTCACCATTTTCGCATTAGTACTTCCAGACAGTCGACTGTAGATGAGTATGGAGTCATGATCCATAACTTGTTTCAGATGTCAGGCATATCTGCTTCCGATATAGAAGGCGTGATTATCTCTTCTGTTGTCCCGCCGCTCGTGAACGTGCTGGAGGAGATGTGCATCAAATATGTAGGCAAAAAACCGCTGCTGGTAGGACCGGGTATTAAGACAGGACTTAATCTCCGCTACGAGAACCCGCGAGAGGTCGGTGCAGATCGTATCGTAAACGCCGTAGCGGCTATAGATCGTTATCAATGTCCATTGGTTGTTGTTGATTTTGGTACAGCGACTACCTTTGATTGTATTGATGCAGAGGGCAACTATTTGGGAGGGGCCATCGTCCCGGGAATTGGAATCTCTACAGAGGCGCTATATCAGCGTGCATCCAAGCTGCCCCGAATTGAACTGGAGAAGCCCAAGAAAGTGATTGGGCGCAACACCGTTCATGCAATGCAGGCCGGAATTATATTCGGCTATGCCGGACAAGTGGATGGAATCGTGGAGCGCATCAAGGACGAGATGAAGGCTGAGCCCAAGGTCATTGCAACAGGCGGACTGGCAGAGCTGATCGCAAGTGAGACCAGAACGATCGAAGAGGTAAATCCCATGCTCACCCTGGAAGGGCTTCGAATTATATATGAAAGAAACAAGGGATAATTATACCTGTTCTCTATAAAAAGATAATGGAAGGAGGCAAGAGCTTGGCTGCCTTTATTCCATTATCTTTTTCGATTACAATAAAGAAATAACGAAGCATGATTGAATTGACGTCGTTGCATGATAAACATACAGGGCAGCCAAGAACTGGCTGCCTGTCTTGTGAGACAATGGTCATCGTCAAATCTAGATTATAGAAGTTATAGGCGTTGCAGCTTTCGGGATTTGCATAATCTGAGTCAATCTTTTTTAGGATATATCTATATTAAGGAGGCATTTATACAGCCATGGACAACAACAAGAAGGACTATCTAGTACGTGGAACGGCATTAGGAGGACGTGTACGCGCTTTTGCAGTGAGCACAACCCAACTGGTTGAAGAGCTTCGCAGAAGACATGATACTTTTCCGGTCGTAACGGCAGCTTTGGGACGCACAGTAACTGCTGCGGCAATGATGGGTGCTATGCTCAAGGGAGAAGAAAAGCTAACAGTGCAAGTTAAGGGTGAAGGCCCTGTCGGGCAGATCGTCGCTGATGCGAATGCGAAGGGAGAGGTTCGCGGCTACGTAAATGAACCTCATATTCACTTGCCGAGCAACAGTATGGGCAAACTCGATGTGGCCGGAGCGGTCGGTACTACAGGCTACATTCATGTAATCAAGGATCTTGGTTTGAAGGAGCCTTACCGGGGGAGTATCCCGATTGTTTCCGGTGAGCTTGCTGAAGACTTTACGTATTATTTCGCAACTTCAGAGCAAACGCCGTCTGCAGTGGGTCTGGGTGTGCTTGTTGATACAGATAACTCGGTCATTGTTGCGGGCGGTTTTATTATCCAGCTGCTGCCGGGGTTAAACGATAACGAGATCACAGAGATTGAGAATTCCCTTGGTTCGCTGCCTCCTGTAACCACTCTGCTTGAGCAGGGACTAGAAGTAGAGGATATGCTGCGCCGGATCTTACCGGATGTGGAAATTCGGGATCAAATGGATATTGAGTTCAAATGTCAGTGCTCTCGTGAGCGCGTTGAGCAGACACTGATTTCCTTGGGAGAAGAAGAACTGACAAACTTGATCGAGGAAGGCAAGGCAGAGGTTGTATGTCACTTCTGCAATGAAGCTTATCAATTTGAGAAAGAGGACCTGGAAGCGATACTTGAGCAAGCCAAAAGCTAATCCATTATGGGGTAGATGAGATGGGATGAGGAAACAGGAAAAAGGACTGTGGGTAACCGTTGTTGTCTTGACCGCTTCAGTTGTAATGATGGGTACTTTCATCCTTCAGGGATTGAACACGGCTTCTGACGAAGCCGATTCTCAGACGCAGGATCAGGAGGAGACTGTAGCCCGGATTGCCGGACAGGATGTTTCAGAGGAAGAATGGGTGAACTTGCTCAAGGCAAGATACGGGAAGAACATGCTTACTGAGATGCTGAATCGTCGTGCGGTGTTGGAAGAAGCCAAGGAGAAGGGTTTAACGATAACCGAAGCAGAGGTCGAGGCTGAACTGGAGGAGACGATGGAAGGCTACACCTCAGAGGAAGCTTACTACAAGGAGATGTTCACTCAATTCGGTCTTAGTATAGATGACTTGAAGGCAGAGGCTACCTATCACATTCTGCTCGAGAAAATCGCTACTGCTGGTATCGAAGTCAGTGAAACAGAAGTTGAGCAGTACTATGAAGAGCATTTGGACAGCTATACCCCAAGCAGACAGCTCGACCTCTCCATGATTCAAGTGAATGATGCAGAGACTGCGGAGCAGGTCATGTCACGACTGGAGCAGGGAGAGAGCTTTGAAGCGCTGGCTCAGGAGCTGTCGACGGATGAATACAGCAAGGATACGAATGGCAGGCTTGGACTGATTGATGAGGATGATCCTTTTCAGCCTGAGGCGATGATGGAGGTTGCCAGGGAACTTGACATTGGTGAGGCTGCCGGTCCTATTCTCATAGAAGACGCTTATATTATTATCCGGCTTAACGATATTAACGAAGAGAACGCGATGACTCGTGAGCAGGCAATGGAGGATATTCGGCGGATGCTCGCGCTTAATGAAGCAGGGCCGCTCTCTGAAGTGGAGAAGTCGCTTCGGGATAAACATGGAGCTGAGATTCTGATAGAGCTGGATAAGGCATCCTAGTCTAAGCTTAGTTTAGTAAAGACACTAATCTGGTTATAAAATACTTTGACAACCGGCTAAAGGCCCAAGTCAAAGTATTTTTTTTGAGCAATATTGACAAGTGCAGCTAAGGTTGATAAGATTAACTTTGAAATACCTACTGATTTACTCGGAATATAAATGATTTTTATCAATCTTGTATGAATTCTTTATAAATTCGGACTCATGACACGCTATTTAAGGTTCCCTGTACTACAGCGTGCCTGCCCGAATGAATTTAACAACCAAGAAGCAGCAGCATTCTTCATATTTCATCTATCTCAAGGAGGTCAATTATCATGGCTAAAGTTGTTAACAACGTTACTGAACTGATCGGAGACACACCCCTTGTGCGTCTAAATCGCGTCGTGCCTGAGGGAAGCGCAGAAATTTATGTTAAGCTCGAGTACCAGAACCCAGGTGCCAGCGTTAAAGACCGTATCGCCATCAGCATGGTAGAAGAGGCTGAGAAGCAAGGGCGCATTAAACCAGGTGATGCTATTGTTGAAGCAACAAGCGGTAACACAGGTATTGGCCTCGCAATGGTAGCAGCAGCAAAAGGCTACCGTGTTATTATTGTTATGCCTGAAACAATGAGCTTGGAGCGCCGCAATCTGCTTCGCGCATATGGTGCAGAGCTTGTGCTGACACCAGGTTCAGAAGGAATGAACGGTGCTGTTAAGAAAGCAGAAGAGATTGTTCAAGAGAATCCGAACTACTTCATGGCAGAACAGTTCAAGAACCAAGCGAACGTGAAGATTCACCGTGAAACGACAGGACCTGAGATTGTGGAAGCCATTGGCTCCATCGGCGGAACACTGGACGCATTCGTTGCAGGAATTGGTACTGGCGGAACGATTACAGGTGCTGGCGAAGTGCTGAAGCAAGAGTACCCGGACATCAAGATCGTAGCTGTTGAGCCTGCAGCATCTCCAATTCTTGCTGGAGGAACGCCTGGACCTCACAAAATTCAAGGAATTGGTGCTAACTTTATTCCAGAAATTTTGAATCGGGACATCTATGATGAAATCGTTCATATTGAGAACGATGATGCCTTTGAAACGGCACGCCAAGTAGCTAAAGAAGAGGGTATTCTTGCGGGAATCTCCTCTGGTGCAGCCATTCGAGCAGCTCTTCAAGTAGCTAAGCAGCTTGGAGCTGGCAAGCGTGTAGTTGCCATCGTACCAAGTAATGGTGAGCGTTACTTGAGCACACCGCTGTACAACTTCGAAGGCTAATCGTAATCCGAACTTTGAATCATGCAACTTTACTCACTTCTTAGGTCATCCTAAGAGATGAGGCAGACTGTAGACAAACTGCTTAATTGAGTTTGCCTGCAGTCTTTTTTTATTTCCATCCTCTTTATGGATGCTCTGAAATTTAAGAATGGTGCAATGCGGCTCTTTCCAAAAAGCTGCACGCTCTAGTATACTTACAAACAATAGATCAGGCGGCTGGGGGATATAGATTTACATGAATAAAGTAATAACGACATATGAACACTGGCAGGCCTGGAGCAAGGGCGATTGGACTGTGCTTCCTTATGTTATCTGCAAGCCATTTCCTGGAGACGACAGAGTTGGCTCATGGAAGCCCGCTTGGGAACAGGCTTCTCCATATGCTTTTGTATTAGAGAGCGGCAAGGACGGCAGGTACACCTATCTGGGCCTTGATCCTGTATCTGTTATTACAGGCAAAGGGAATAGGGCACAGACAGAGGAGCTTACGAATACAGCCGAAGCAGGGATGTCTAATCTTCTGGAGGGAGATCCTCTGTCCATACTTGAGGAGTGGCTGAGTCCTTATACTGCTCCACGTGTAGAAGGGATACCGCCTTTCTCTGGTGGCATTGTCGGCTACTTGAGCTATGACATAGCTCGCTCGCTTGAGAAGCTGCCTGTAATAGCGAAGGACGATTCCGAGCTCCCTGATTATATGTGGATGCGGTTTGATGAAGTGTGGATGATGGATCATGAACGCAAGATGCTCTTCAGTGCTGTTTATGTACTTAAACAGGCGGAGTTTTCTCTTGAAGAGCAATTTCAACAAGCCGAACTCCGGGCTGAGCGAATGATGGTAAGAGCTGAGAAGATCATTGAAGCGGCAAGTGGCTTAAAATACAGGACGGAGCTGAAGCAGCGGTTAGATCGGATGAAGCTGGCATCACAGCAGGGAGATGCATCTATTGACGTTACAACAGACTGGGAGTCCTCCTTTGCCCAGGATGCATTCGAGCAGGCGGTACGCAAAGTCCAGGATTATATCAGCCAAGGCGATGTATTTCAGGTGAATCTGTCTCTACGCCAGCAAAAGGAGCTTCATACCTCTCCGGAGGATGTATATGAGTGGCTGCGTGTGCTTAATCCATCTCCGTATATGGGGTATGTACGTACTCCAGAATTCGAGCTGGTGAGCGGTTCTCCGGAGCTCCTAGTCAAGCTTGATGATGGACAAGTGGTAGCAAGGCCGATTGCAGGCACGAGACGAAGAGGAAAGACACCCGAAGAAGATGAGCAGATGGCAAACGAGCTGCTTCATACCGAGAAGGAGCGGGCCGAGCATATCATGCTTGTTGACTTAGAAAGAAACGATATCGGACGTGTTGCGCAGTACGGTTCGGTAAGGGTCCCTGAATTAATGACGATTGAGTATTACTCCCATGTCATGCATCTCGTATCTCAAGTCGAAGGAACGATTGCGGATGGGAAAAATGCCTTCGATGTCATTGCAGCCGCTTTTCCAGGAGGGACGATTACCGGCGCCCCCAAGGTTCGTACGATGGAGATTATAGAGGAGCTGGAGCCTGTCAGACGAGGGCCCTATACTGGTTCGATCGGCTGGATTGGCTACCATGGAGATATGGAGCTGAACATCGTTATCAGGACCTTGACGGTAAGAGATGGAATAGGTTACATTCAGGCCGGAGCAGGCATTGTTATTGATTCCGATCCGTATCGAGAGTACCGGGAATCAAAAAACAAAGCACGTGCAGTGATGAAAGCTGTACAATATAGTGAAGAGGCAGCATTGAAGCTGACGAATGCCAAAGTATAGATAAATACAGTAACACTGAGAGAAACATACACACTAACGTGATGTACCGTTTCTAACGTGAGTCGCATTTGCTCTACAAATGCTTAGTTGAGAAGAGATTAGAGGAGGTTAATTAGATTATGATTCTAGTTATTGATAATTACGATTCTTTTACGTATAACCTCGTACAGTATTTAGGTGAGCTAGGTGAGGAAATTGAGGTTCGTCGTAATGACGAGATAGACCTGGAAGGAATAGAGGCGCTTGCGCCCGATCATATATTGATTTCGCCCGGACCCTGCACACCGAATGAGGCGGGAATTAGTCTGGATGTGCTGACACATTTCAAAGGAAAGATTCCGATCTTTGGCGTATGTCTCGGTCATCAGGCGATTGGCCAAGCATTTGGCGGGAACGTGATTAGAGCAGAGAGACTCATGCATGGCAAAACGTCTCCGATTCTTCATGGCGGGCAGTCGGTCTTTGAAGGCCTGCCGGTACCATTTACGGCAACGAGATATCACTCCCTCCTGGTAGAGCGTGAGAGTCTGCCAGACTGCTTGGAGATCACAGCAGAGACAGAAGAGGGCGAGATCATGGGGCTAAGACATAAAGAGTATCCCATTGAAGGTGTCCAGTTCCATCCTGAATCCATCGTTACGGATTATGGGCATCAGATGCTGCGTAATTTCCTGAAGATACAGAAGCAGGCTTAAGATGAAATATACAATGATGAACGGTCAGCTGACCGAATTGAAACAAGCCGCGATTCCTGTAATGGATCACGGCTTCTTGTATGGCATCGGCTTGTTTGAGACCTTTCGTACATATCAAGGTAAGCCCTCTAACCTGGGACGTCATTTGGATCGAATGGCTGCAGGCTGTGCTGAGCTGGGCATACCTTTTACAGCTGATCCGGAAGAGCTTGAGCGATGGATTGTCAAACTGCTGGCTGCGAATGGGCTGGAGGAAGCTTATATTCGGTATACTGTCTCTGCAGGAGAGGAGCTGCTCGGACTTCCATCTGACAATTATTCTGAGCCGAATCATATTGTATTCGCCAAAGCCCTACCTGCCATGTCTGACGAATGGTATGAGAAGGGCAAGGCGCTTCAGCTGCTGCGAACGAGACGAAATACCCCTGAGGGACAGGTTCGTTTTAAATCGCTGCATTACATGAATAATATTTTGGCGAAGCGGGAGCTTATGCAGTATGAGCAGGCTGTTCAGCGGCAAGCAGAAGGGCTGATGCTGACACCTGAAGGGTCTTTGGCTGAAGGGATGGTCAGTAATCTCTTTTTTGTGAAGGATGGGATGGTGTTCACCCCAGAATTATCGACAGGTATTTTGCCGGGCATAACAAGAGAAGTTGTGCTTGAAGTGTGTAAAGAACAGCAGATCCCAGCTGCTGAGGGGTTATATACCTGGGAGGCGCTGAGGGAGGCGGACGAAATTTTTATGACCAGCTCTATTCAGGAACTAGTCCCCATCACTACAATTCTGGATGTGCCGACAGGTGGAAGTTCAGCGGTGGAGATATCACAAGGACGAATGGGTCCGATTACGAGAGAGCTGTTACATCTATATCGAATAAAGGCAGGTCGGAGAGATGCTACAACCTAGAATTTATAAACGTACTTATCAAAAGGGTGAAATGACGCTTACCCTTGGTGAAAGAACACTCATTATGGGCATAGTTAATGTAACGCCGGATTCCTTCTCCGACGGCGGTCAGTTCTACGAGGTAGAGCGCGCGGTAACCCATGCACTGGAGCTATATGAGCAGGGAGCAGACATGATAGACATCGGCGGCGAATCTACACGTCCAGGGCATACGGTGATCAGCGACGAGGAGGAAATTGCGCGCGTTGTGCCTGTAATTAAGGCGATCTCAGAGCGTGCACCTCACATTCCCATTTCCATTGATACATACAAGTCAGGAGTGGCACGGGCTGCATTAGAAGCAGGAGCTCATATTATCAATGATATTTGGGGCTGCAAGGCGGATCCGCATATGGCGGAGCTGGCAAAAGAAATGGACTGTCCTATTATATTAATGCATAACCGGGATAACACGGATTATGGTGATTTTGTAAGTGATGCCCTTCAAGATGTACAGGAGAGCATTGATTTGGCGTTGACAGCCGGAGTAGATAAGAACAATATCATTTTGGATCCGGGAATTGGCTTTGCCAAATCGTACGAACAAAATCTGCTCATGATGGCGTCCCTTGGCGATCTGGCGAATTTAGGTTATCCGGTATTACTTGCAACCTCACGCAAAAGATTTATCCGAAATACATTGAACCTCCCTGTAGACGATCTAGTGGAGGGAACAGCTGCGACAGTTGCTTTCGGTATTGCCCAAGGCTCGCAGATGGTACGTGTACATGATGTAGCCAAGATCAAACGGACGGTCGATATGTGTGACGCTATGCTGTATCAAACGTTGAAGGAGATGAAGTAATGGATAAGATGAAGCTGCACCGGATGGAGTATTTCGGATATCATGGAGTTTTTGAAGAAGAGCGCAAGCTGGGTCAGCGCTTCTATATTGATCTTGAGCTGGATCTTGATCTGCAGGAGGCAGGAAGCACGGATGATCTGAACAAAACGATCAATTATGCGGAGATCCATGCACAAGTGAAGGATATTGTTGAGAATCAGTCGTTCCAATTAATTGAAGCTTTAGGCGAAAACATTGCATCTTCTCTCCTTGCGACTTATACTAATGTCAATGCGCTTATTGTCAAAGTAACGAAGCCGCATCCTCCGTTCGACATTCATTTTGGAGGAGTAACTATAGAACTTCATCGCACTAGGAAAGTGGGATAACGATTCATGAACGCACACCAGACCTCTGATCCGTCAGAGGCTTATATTGCTTTAGGGGCTAATTTGGGTAATCGGGAAGCCACACTGCTGTCCGCCATTCAGCTGCTGGATCAGCAGGATCAGGTGAAGGTGCTCAGATGCTCCGATCTATACGAGACAGAACCTGTTGGATACGTGGACCAGCCTTCCTTTATTAATATGGCGATTGCTGTAGAGACCTCACTGCCACCGGGCGAGCTGCTTGTCCTCATGCTGGATATCGAGCACCGTCTCGGACGGATTCGGGATATTAGATGGGGACCGAGAACTGTGGATCTTGATCTGTTGTGGTACGAAGGCGTAGAGATGAATACGGAACAACTTATTCTACCGCATCCTCGTATGGCAGAGCGTGCTTTTGTGTTGGTACCTTTGTCAGATGTAGTGAGCTCGCAGTCAGGCTCTATATATACTTTTGTACAAACAGCTCTTGAGAGACTGGATGAAAGGGATGGAATACAGCGGTGGAAAACATGCAACTGGCCAGACGCATCCGCGCTTTCCGAAAATTAAAAGGCTTTACGCAGCAGACTTTAGCAGAACAATCAGGGATCTCTCTCGCGATGCTGGGGATGTTCGAACGGGGTACCCGTAAGCCGACGGATGAACAGCTTGCAGTCATTGCTGAAGCGCTGGAGATCACGATAGTGGAGCTTCAGAGGTAGCTATTCTTTTTGAATAAATTAACGTAATGGATGTTTCAAAACCTATAAATATAACCATTCTAGAACAATAGGAAGAAAGGGGGTTCGTTTCATGCTGAAAATAGCAGATATTGAAATGAAGAACCAGGTTGTGCTTGCGCCGATGGCTGGAGTAAGTAACCCGGCGTTTCGTTTGATTGCCAAAGAATTTGGCGCAGGACTCGTATGTGCGGAGATGGTTAGTGACAAAGGAATACTGAGTGGAAATAAGCGGACACGGGAAATGCTGTTTGTTGATGAACGGGAAAAGCCGCTTAGCCTGCAGATTTTTGGTGGAGACCGTGATTCGTTAGTCGGTGCAGCGAAGGTCGTTGATCAAGAGACAAATGCTGACATTATCGACATCAATATGGGCTGTCCTGCTCCAAAAATCAACAAAAGTGATGCAGGAGCTAAATGGCTGCTCGATCCAAATAAGATCTATGAGATGGTATCTGCCGTTGTAGATGCTGTCGCGAAGCCGGTAACGGTTAAAATGCGGATCGGCTGGGATCATGATCATGTATATGCTGTGGAGAATGCGCGTGCTGTGGAGAGCGCGGGGGGCAAAGCCATTGCACTGCACGGCAGAACAAGAGAGCAGCTGTATACCGGATATGCAGACTGGGACATTATAAAGGAAGTTAAGGAATCGGTATCCATTCCGATTATTGGCAACGGAGACATCTCCTCACCTGAGGAGGCCAAGCGAAGACTGGAGGAATCCGGTGTGGATGGCGTCATGATCGGCCGTGCTGCACTCGGGAATCCTTGGATGCTGTACCGGACGATTGAATATCTGGAGAAAGGCATTCTTCCCCCGGATCCTGATCCGGAGGAAAAGATCCGTATTGCCATTTTGCATATGGACCGCCTTATAGCGCTCAAAGGGGAGCATGTCGCTGTCCGCGAGATGCGTAAGCACTTATCCTGGTATTTGAAGGGGCTGAAAGGCTCTGCTCGTATTAAAGATGCCATTATGGAAGGGACAAAACGCGATGAAATGGTATCCGTCCTGACGAATTTCCTCGAGCAGCTGCCTCAAAACGACGAGAATGAGAAGGCCATCGAGGCAGAAGCGGTTAATGCAGACTGCGCTTGTTAATAAACTTTTCATTTTTTATATTTGTTTCCAACAATCTCTAAGGGGCGACATTGACTTTTGAATACCGTTACCCTATAATTTTTTGGTATAAATTCGGCAAGAAGCTTTTTAATGAAACTTTACATCAAGAGAACAAGGTGTTCTGTTTTCTGAAGATTTGCATATTGTTTTTACAGGTATTTGAAATGGTTTTACATTATTCCCATGACAGGAGAATCGGTTGAGATGAGCGATAAAGAAGTCATTCTTACACAGGAAGGGCTCAAGAAGCTGGAAGATGAACTTGAGAACCTCAAATCCGTTAAGCGCCGCGAAGTTGCCGAACGGATCAAAGTAGCAATCGGATACGGCGATATTAGCGAGAACTCCGAGTACGAAGATGCCAAGAATGAACAAGCCTTCATTGAAGGTCGTGTTATTACTTTGGAGAAAATGCTTCGTAATGCGCGTATTATCAACAGTGACGAAATCGACACAGATACTGTAGGTATTGGAGCAACGGTTTCCGTTGAAGATCTCGAATTCGGTGATATTGTTGAATATACGATTGTCGGAACTGCGGAATCCAATCCGCTGCAGAATAAAATCTCGAATGAAAGTCCGGTGGGTAAAGCGATCCTTGGTAAGAAAAAGGGAACCGTTGTTGATGTTAACGTACCAGCGGGCGTCATCCAGTATAAAATCGTGGATATCAAGAAGTAATACCATGTTTTCGGGATAAGGATCAGAAGCTTCCCTTGGGGAAGCTTTTTTTCAGTATCGGCGTGCGTTGCTTATAAACGCATACATATCAAATAAGGGAGTTGAGCAAGGCAATGACGGATGAAACAATGAACCCGGAAGTAGAATTGAGCGAGCTTCTTCAGATCAGACGTGCAAAATTGGACGAGCTTCGTGGTCTGGGTATCGATCCATTTGGCAAGAAATATGTTCGCAACAGCGAAGCAGGAGCCATTCTGGCTCAATATAATGATCTTACAAAAGAAGAGCTGGATGAGAAGAACGTAGAAGTTACGGTAGCAGGCCGGATTATGGCCAAACGGACTATGGGTAAGGCGAGCTTCGCACATATCCAGGACCTGAGCGGCCGTATTCAAATCTATGTACGTAAAGACACGGTTTCCGAGACACAGTGGGATGCATTCACCATCCTTGATCTTGGGGATATTATTGGTGTCAAAGGCGTTGTCTTCAAGACTAAAACAGGTGAAACGTCGATTAAAGTTACAGAGCTTGATGTTCTCTCGAAGTCGCTATATCCGCTTCCGGACAAGTATCAAGGTCTTAAAGATGTAGAGCTGCGCTATCGCCAGCGCTATGTAGACCTCATTATGAATCAAGATGTACAGCAAACGTTCATTACACGTTCAAGAATCATTCAATCCATGCGCCGTTACCTGGATTCTCTTGGATACTTGGAAGTGGAAACACCGACCCTTCATGCCATTGCAGGCGGAGCGGCAGCGCGTCCGTTCATTACGCATCATAATGCCCTGGATATGGAGCTGTATATGCGTATCGCAATTGAGCTTCATTTGAAACGACTCATTGTGGGCGGTATGGAAAAAGTATACGAGATCGGCCGTGTTTATCGGAACGAAGGTGTATCCACACGTCACAATCCAGAGTTCACAATGATTGAGCTGTATGAAGCTTATGCTGATTATCAGGATATCATGGAGCTTACAGAGAACATGATCGCGCATATTGCCCAAGAAGTATTGGGTACGCAAAAGATTAACTACCAAGGACATGAAGTAGACCTCACTCCGAAATGGCGCCGTGTATCCATGGTGGATGCCGTTAAGGAAGTGAAGGGAGTAGACTTCAGTGTGCAAATGACGAACGAAGAAGCGCATCAGCTGGCAAAAGAGCATAAGGTTTCGATAGAGCCTCATATGACATTTGGCCATATTCTTAACGCATTCTTCGAAGAATTTGTGGAAGAGACATTGATTCAGCCGACTTTTGTATACGGACATCCTGTAGAAATCTCACCGCTTGCGAAGAAGAACGAAGAGGATCCACGCTTTACCGATCGCTTCGAGCTGTTTATCGTAGCGCGTGAGCATGCGAATGCCTTCAGCGAGCTGAATGATCCGATTGATCAACGTCAGCGCTTTGAAGCACAGCTATTAGAAAAAGAGCAAGGCAACGATGAAGCTCATGAGATGGATGATGACTTTATCCGTGCCTTGGAGTACGGCATGCCGCCTACAGGAGGACTTGGCATCGGTATTGACCGCCTTGTTATGCTGCTAGCGAATGCCCCGTCTATTCGGGATGTGCTGCTCTTCCCACATATGCGTCCGCGTGCATTGGATTAATTGACCGTATAGCTGATGGCGAACGGTAGTTACTGCTTCAATCGCGTAACGGCCAATTCATAATTAATGGAAGTACAACAGTCAGAGGAACAACCGAGCGAATATGGCTTCAGTTGTTCCTCTTTTATTAAGTCATGACAAGTATGCTGCGGCAAGAAAGGCGAGATCCGTTTTGAAAAAGACAGGGATAACTAAAAAATTTGCTTCCCCGCCATTTATACTCGTTGCCGGGATTCTTGCGATCATCGCCGTGGGCACGATTCTGCTAATGCTGCCTATTGCCAATGAGAACGGACAGGCCCTCAATTTTGTGGATGCGCTGTTTACAGCGACATCAGCAGCCTGTGTAACGGGTCTCATTGTTGTGGATGTGGGTACCACCTTTACCTTATTCGGCGAGATCGTCATTATGGTGCTAATGCAGCTGGGCGGTTTGGGCTTTATGACCATTGCCACACTGATTGCCCTTCTATTCGGCCGTAGATTATCTTTAAAAGACCGATTGCTACTAAAAGAAGCGATTAATGCGGATACGATGGAAGGGGTCGTACGTATTATACGCAAAGTGCTGATCTTCTCTTTTTCTATTGAAGGTGT
Organism: Paenibacillus sp. PDC88; assembly: GCF_900106725.1. Lineage (NCBI taxonomy): Bacteria > Bacillati > Bacillota > Bacilli > Caryophanales > Paenibacillaceae > Paenibacillus > Paenibacillus sp. PDC88. Next base: position 65,191 of record NZ_FNNT01000014.1, read on the forward strand.
TGCTGCAATCATTTTTACGATTCGCTGGGCAGTAGAGATGCCTTTCGGCCAGGCTTTTTATTATGGTGTATTTCATTCCGTATCATTGTTTAACAATGGTGGGTTTGATTTGTTCGGAAACAGCTTTATGAATTACACAGGAGACTGGCTCTTTAATGTAGTTGCTTCTGTACTTGTCATTTCCGGTGGTCTGGGCTTTGTCGTCCTTAATGACTTGTTCGAGTTTCCGAAGAAGCGTTCATTGTCCCTACATTCAAAAATGGTGTTGTCTATATCGGGATTTCTTATTGGCATAGGTGCACTTGTCCTATTTATATTCGAGTTTACCAATACAAAGACGCTGGGATCATTGGACTTTGCTCATAAGCTGTATGCGTCATTCTTCCAGTCCGTCTCTACCCGTTCTTCTGGGACAAGTACAATAGATATGACGGAACTGCGTTCAGCCACACAGTTTTTCTTCATTCTGCTTATGTTTATCGGTGCTTCCCCAGGCTCGACGGGCGGCGGTATCAAGACCACAACCTTCTTCATTATGATGGGCGCCATTATAGCCATGGTTCGTGGTCAAAAAGATATCGTGTTCTTCAGACATCGCATACCTCAGGGTCTGGTGATGAGAGCAATGACGATCATTATTATCACGTTAGGTATTTTTATGGTGGTCGTTATGCTGCTGCTTACAACAGAAGATGCACCATTCCTATCCGTTATGTTCGAAGCCGCATCGGCGATTGGTACAGTAGGGTTGTCCGTTGGTCTTACACCAGAGCTGACCGTATGGGGAAAACTAATTATTACCGTAACCATGTTCATAGGTCGTATCGGTCCGCTTACCATTGCATATGCAGTACGGCCTAAGAAGACAAAGAATCTTTATCGTCATCCTGAAGGGCGTATTATTATTGGTTAGGAAGAGGAGCTGTTGCTAGTATAAGCAGCGGCTCTTCTTTTTTAGTATTAAATCTAAAGACGGCTGAAAAGCATGGAACCGTACTCGAAAAGAACTATCTGTATCTGTAAGGATAAAAAGAGCTACTAAATAAAAAAACAGAAAATTGAATATAATTTTTAAAATAAGTATTGCATAAGTTTTATATACATGGTATATTCTAATTCCGGCCAAGAAATAAGCCGTTTCAAACAAGAACATGGCAAGTAAGCTTCGATCAGAAGTTGAAAAAACTTTTAAAAAAAAGCTTGCATTTATAAACCGGACATGATATGATATAAAAGTTGCTGACGACGAGAGTTGAAAGGCAACGAAGTTGATCTTTGAAAACTGAACAACGAGTGAGCAAAGAATTTCGATTCTTCGAAATTCTAAACGCGAGGTTATGGTACAAGTCGTCAGACGGTATGGTAACCGAGCAAAATAAAGAGAACATTACGTTCTCGTCAGTTTTTCTAATTGAGCTTAATCGCTCTCTTTTTTGGA
>NZ_FNNT01000017.1:0-52473 GCF_900106725.1 Paenibacillus sp. PDC88
ATCAACTTCGTTGCGTTTCAACTCTCGTCGTCAGCAACTTTTATATCATATCATGTCCGGTTTAGAAATGCAAGCTTTTTTTTAAAAGTTTTTTTAACTTCTGATCGAAGCTTACTTGCCATGTTCTTGTTGAAACGGCTTATTTCTTGGCCGGAATTAGAATATACCATGCACATAAAAATTATGCAACACTTTTTTTAAGAAAAATTTAATTGCTAATCTCTCTTCTATTAAACTCATCCCTCGATGAAGACTCACTATAAACAAAAAACCTGTCTAAGTGACAGGCAAGCTTGTTTGTAGTTCTATAATGATAGAGATGAACTCATTATCCGCATATACTCATCCAGATGATCTGCCGCGCTAAAGACAGGTTGTCCGTGACATACCTCCACTCTGCGTGGCTTCAGCTCTTTGACTACACGGCTGCTTCGCACAGCTTCCTGCATATCAGCTGTAAACATGGGCATCGGGCGATTCAACCTGCCTTTCTTAGATGTAAATAGATCACCTGCGAGCAGAACTCCATCCTTCTCATGATAGTAAACGACATGTCCTGGAGAATGCCCAGGTGTATGATAACACTTTAATGAGCCCACACTCTCAATCCTGCCGTCCTGATCCACTGAAAGAGGAGTTGCGAGCTGCTTAGGCAGTGAGGCGGCAGCTTTTTTTCGACGAGGGTAGGCTATATCTCCTTCCATATAGGGGATCTCAACAGGATGCACATAAACAGGGACCTGATGATGTTCTCTTATTGAAGTCACGGAGCCGACATGATCGGAATGTCCATGAGTAAGTACAATCTGCCGAATCGGTCCTGCTCCCAGTTGCTCAACGAACTTCAGTATTCCTTTTGCCATGGAACCCACTCCGGCATCCACGAGAGTCACTCCATCCTCTTCTGCTACAATCCATACGCGCACCGGAAACAGCATCCACGTCTTCAATGCCCAAATATGCTCGGAGACTCGCTCTATTTTCATTGTCTTACCTCCTTGATTTTAGCTTCTCGGTAAAGCCCAATAATACGATCTCAAATGATTCCTTAAATGTAGGCAAGAGTCTCGCTGATAATTCCTCAGCTGTCTCGCTTGATTGATGATAGGTTCCCACGATCCCGTGCAGCATATAAAAATATATTCTAGAAAAGGACAACAATACCTCACTTAGTTCTTCAAGCTGATAGATGTCTCCAAGAGCTCTTTTAAATAGATTAAAAAGTTCATTGCGCAGTTTATTAAGCGGAAGCTCTGGCTCGATATCCACCCTCTCTGTATTGGTTCCGAAAAATATCGTGTGCATGTTGCGATGATGCAAACAGAATTCAATAAAACGCCAGCTCACTTCTATAAGCCTCTCTTTAGAACTCATACTCGTATCATCAAGTGCCAGAAGCATATTCGACTTTAAACGCTCCAAAGGTGGTACAGATAATTCGTGAAGCAGCGCTTGTTTATCTTTGAAGTAGATATAAATCGTTGTATGTGAGCAGCCTGCTGCTCTTGCAATCTCTCTCATCGACACCATATCAAAGCCACGTTTCGAGAAAAGCTCAGCTGCCATGGCCAAAATGACCCGTTTTGTTTCTTCAGAACGAATTTCTTGCCTGTTTCCTGCCATTAAGAACTCTCCTTGTAAGTAACCACTGGTTTGTAACCTCTGGTTATAATATAACCAACGGTTATGTAATAGTCAACCATCAATTTCCATTAAAAGAAATGGAGTTCTTTTTGTGGCTAAATAGCTAAATCAACTTCCTAGCTTGCAGCTTCAATGTTTGTCTACAGTACTTCTTATAAAAAAACCGAGTCAGGCTCGGCCTGCTCGGAATTCATTAAATGACGATATTACTTTTATTTAGTCGCCTGTAATAGCCCCATGCCAAAATCCAGGCCGCGAGGATGCACCTCCCGGAATTCTTCTTCTATAGAAAGAAGCAGCTGCAGATCAGCCGGGATCTCGTATTTTCCAAAGTTAAGACGGACGGATTCAGACGAAAGATCATGCATCGTGATAATCCCCTTTTCAACTAAGTATTTAAGCTACTAATACGAGATCCCTCTATATTATTCCTCTATTCTCTCTGCAAGCTCAGCTCTTATTCTCCTTTAAGACAATAGCCGTCAGCGGCTCCAGAATAATCGTATCTGCCGTGAGCTTCACTCCAGTCGGATGATCCAGCCGGATGACTCCTGCACGTGTTTGGTCTACAACAACTTCACATGAAGTGAAGTCCTGTTGTAATCTGAGCTTCCTTGACTTCTTGTCCGCATTTACAAACACATGATAGCATTCTCGCTCATCACTTGAGAGACAGCTGTATGCGATGACAAGATCTGTTTTTTGAATATCCGGTGTATTTATTCGTGTTACATTGCGGTCGATCAGCTCCATGCTGCCCAAACGGAATGCATCTGAAGCCTTCCTGAGTTCTATCAGCCCTTGAAGATGCTTGCGGGTCTCGATATTTACCGGGTATTGCTCTTCATCTGTGACTTTTGCCCACTCGAACATGTTGACGGCATCCGTTGAGTCGTGAGAATCATTAATATAATAGTGGATCTTATCTCCGGTGGACGTAAACTCATGGAATTTATGCTCCGGTATACCCTCTGCCTTCCATTGCTTCGTTCTTCCATACTCCTGGCCTGCATGCAGGAACACCGTTCCCTGAGAAGTCAGCACAAGCACATGTCCCAGCCGAATCCGCTGATGAATTTCCCGATCGTCCTTAGGAATCTCTGGATCTTTATCTGTTGAGATCGCAATTACATCATAGAGCGTTAAATTGTCGTGCGCTTCAATATATTGAACCACATCCCCCGGACTATCTGCCGCGATATTGGAGGGCTGTGCCTTTATGTTGTTGAAGATGAGTTCGATGTCTCTTGGCCCGCCTGTTAGAAAACGGGGTTCCCCCTCATTTCCAAAACCCGACTTCAGCTCATTGCGGATTTCATCTGAGAAAACACCGACATCGTCTGTCTTGTCCATCCAGTCCTGATCTGCAGCAAGGCCCTTCAAAGCCGGATCGGATTCATCTCCTGCAAAGGTACGCCATCCTTCACCGATAAATAGTGCTTGAGGGTTGATTTTAGCTGCTTCATTATATGCCTTCTGCACAGCAGGGTACGTGGCATCTCCCATCATATCCCAGCGCAGACCATCGATTTTATACTCACTAAACCAGTATTTGACCGAATCCACCATCAGCTTCTCTGCCATCTTCCGATCTGTCGCCAGATTATTGCCGAAGCCCCCGATAAATTCTCCCTTGGCATTCTGCCAGGCATAATAACCGGGTACAATATCATTCAGGAACTCCGGGAGTGCCATGTGCGTGTATACGACATCGAGGATAACACCCATTCCGGCCTCGTGAATGGCATGGATGAGTGACTTCAGCTCCTTGATGCGAAGCTCGGGGTCAGCAGGATTCTCGGAATACGCCCCATCTGGTGAAAAATAATTGTGCGGGTCATAGCCCCAGTTATATTCATTGTCGAGGGCAGAATAGTGAAGCTCTCTCTCTCCCATCTTCAGCTCATTCCCTAAATACCAAGCCATAACAGGCAGCAGCTGAACATGGGTCACTCCCAGCGATTTAATGTAAGCTAATTTGTCCTCAAAAGCTCTGTAGGTCCCCCATCTTGCAGACAACTCCCCTTCAATCTGAGGATCAGCGGTAAAATCACGGATATGAATTTCCCAAATGATGGCGTCTTCTCTTTTGTTGTATCCTTTAATAGAAGCAAAGCTCAGATCAGCGACACGAGTTCGTTCCAAATCTACAATAGCCGCCTTGCCAATAAGGTCGCCGTCCTCACCTGGATCGCCCTTGGTATCCACTCGTGATGGGGCCATGGATCTGGCATAGGGATCAAGCACCTTTTTGGTGACACCCTGATTTGTAACTTCATATTGATAAAAATAACCGTGAAGGTCATCTGCAGATAGATCATCCGGTGATAGAACCAAACTCCAAATACCGCGTTCTCCTTGAACGAGCGGGAATTGGCCAGCCAGCTTCGTATCGTCATTCGGATGGTATAGACTCACTTTAACTTTAGAGGCAAGTGGAGCCCATAATTTCAGTGTTACAGTACCGTGATGGTAATGAGCGCCTAAGTCATCACCGCTGTATGCATACTGCTCATCGAATTGCTTCCAATCGACTGGATTGTGTGAAGCTGTGGAATGCGTAGTTTTATGTACGTTCAACTGATTTTGTTCGATCATACCTTGAGCCTCCGGTTCGTTATATAATCGTGCTGCTAAGCTGGAATTAACCAATATACGTCCTATCTAATTACACGGGCTGCAACTGACTCCATTGCATAACTCATTTCAACTAATAGGTATTTCCCAAACCCATTCAAAATGAAACATCTTCAATATAAATTTAATTCATCGTAAATGCAACCGTTTGCATAACTTTGCACTAACTTTTTATTTTCTTACCACTTCAGCATTCTTCTTATTCACTTCAGGATTCTTCTTATTTTTAGAAAGAAAAAACCCAGTCTTTTAAATAAAGACCAGGTTTCTCTACTGAATGTATTACATTAAGATCGACTCAATACGAGCTCCAGACGCACATTCACATCATTTTCTGTCTCCACAACGACATTATGCGGGTTCTCCATCCCAAAATCATCAAATGTCACTTCCGTTTGTCCGGACAATAGCAGGTTTCCTTCCTGATAGCTGACTTCAGAGAAGAAGGTCACATCCTTTTCCATCCCTCTTACCGTCATGGTGCCTTCAATCGTTACTGGCACAACCTCACCTTCTGTCCACTCCTCCGGAAGTCCTGTAAAGGTGTCGGCAGTAAAGGTAGCCTCAGGGTATGCTGCTACATCAAAAAAGTCGCTCTCCTGTAAATGATCATCACGCTGAGCATTACCTGAATCGAGGGCCGACATATCCATGATGCCTTCAGCCGACATCGACTCCGGTGCTGTAAAATCAATACTCCATGCTCCCGTCACCGCATCATTCACAAAGTTTACGGTTTCTTGAGAAGTTGTAATAGACCAGTATACTTTGGATTCATCCTGCAGCGCCCAGGCTCCAGTTAACTCTTCACTGCTTACGGTCTGTGCTTCACCCGAAGGCTCTGTATTGCCAGACATAACCGATTCAATCTCTACATTGTTGCCAAGAAAATTGTTGATTCCTCCATAAGCGGCTGTGCCGCCAACAATAAGGGCCGCTGCTGCTCCTGCAATAATCCAATTTCTCTTTTTCTTATTCATTATTATTCCTCCCAGCATCTCTCATGTTTTTGATCTAATCTATGGTTTCTCTCTCGTGTTCTGGCTGCGGCATGAAAGAATCATAGCAAAGGAATGTGTCAGGAGAATGTCAAAAGAAATAGAGAAGTGTTTATGATAAAATTTATGCATATCCTTGCACAAGGACAGCCATCGTTCTACGTTCATGTGAAAACAAATCAACCTTTAAATGATTAGAGAATAAAGCTTGTACCGTTTAACTGTAACGGATAAATAGAGAATTAGACCTGTGCTGTAATCCGGGAGGAGAAAGGAGAAGGTGTCTGTTGAAAAAAATAATGATCGTGGAAGATGAGCGGGCTATTTCAAAAGTACTCAGCGCTTATCTGAAAAAAGCGGGATTTGAAGTGAACGCTGTATATGATGGAGAAGAAGCCGTAAGGCAGCTAACCATTCAGGTACCGGCGCTTGTCATATTGGATATTATGCTCCCCCGCAAAAACGGCTGGGAAGTGCTGCAGCACATCCGAAAAACGAGCAGCGTTCCTGTCATCATGCTTACCGCCAAGGACGGTATAGATGATAAGCTCATCGGATTGAACAATGGGGCCGACGACTATATGTCCAAGCCTTTCATCCCCGAGGAGGTCGTTGCCCGTGTGAATGCCGTACTGCGCAGACCGCTTGGCTGGACAGACAATGAGGAGCATAGACGCAGCTATGGCTGTCTCTCTCTCGATTTTCGCTCACAGAGAGTCATGTTAAACGGAGCCGACGTCCCGCTTACTCCGCGGGATACTTCTGTACTCTTCTTTCTCGCAGAGCATCCCAATCAAACCTTTACACGGGAGCAGCTAATCGAGAACATCTGGGGACTGGATTACGAAGGCAGTGATCGGGCTGTGGATCTATCGATTAAACGGATCCGGCATTCCCTCTCCCACTGGCCTAAAGAAGAAGGAGATATCAAAACATTACGAGGAACGGGGTATCAATTTTGGATAAACCGCTGAGATCGATAAAAGTATACTGGACAAGGCGCTATTTCCTCGCCCTCTTCGCTGGGCTGGCAATCCTGAGCCTGCTGTCCTTCTGGTGGGTCAAGCATGAATCCATGGATCGGCGGCTTGAGACCACCCGAATCCTTGCCCAAGAGATCGCTGACAAAATCGTTCAAGGAGCCGGCAGCGATGAGGTTGAGTACCACAGGCAGGATTTAAATGCGCTCATCGATAAACGTAAAAATATGATCGAAAAAAGCGCGGGCATGTGTGTCATTATTACGGATCAGGAGGGTAAACCTGTGTTCTCCAACCCTCCGATGCCAGAAGAGCAGTTGAAGCAACGGATTCTATCGCCGGAAGCATCTGGCTCGAAAAAGATTACCGCCCCTATTATGCAATCAGGGACAGAAATTGGCGAGGTTATCCTGCTCCTTCCAATAAAGTCGTTCACGATCATTACGGACCAAACCTGGCTTGTTGCCGGGGCCTTTGTCTTTCTTGCCGTCCTTGGGTGGGTCACAATCCACCTGCTCACAAGAAAATTGGTCAGCCCGATCCGTGATGTCGCCGAGGCAGCACGCGAAATACGCCAGGGTAATTACAATGTAACTCTAAGCACCGACGTGAAGGAACAGGAAATTTATGAGCTGACGACCTCGTTTAAGGAGATGTCCGAGCGTCTGAAGACGTTGGAGCACTCCAGATCATACATGCTTGCAGGACTGACACATGAACTGAAGACGCCTGTCACTTCCATCAAAGGATTGCTTCATGCCGTACAGCAAGGCGTCGTTGAACAAGAGGAAGCTGGCGAATTTATGGAAGCTGCACTCAAGGAAACGAATAGGTTAGAGCATATGGTTGCTGATCTGCTGGATTATAACGCCATTGCAGCCGGAGTCATTCCGCTCAGGCCTGAGTCAATATCAGCGGTTCCCTTCTTCAGAGAAATGATCTATCAATGGTCACTTCATCAGAGCTGTGACATGCAGACGCCTGAGCTGACGTGGGAAGAATCCGTAACAGAGACTACTCTATGGGGAGATCCGCTGCGTATCCAGCAGATCATGACGAACCTGCTCAACAATAGTGTGGAATCTGCAACAGAAGATCGACAGTTTCATTTAAGCGTCCATGTAGCTTCAGCGGGAAGTCAGGACTTGTCCATCGTCGTTAAGGATAATGGCAGGGGTATACCGGCAAACGAGCAGGAGCTCATCTTCGAACGCTTCTATCGCGGGAATGACAAACAGGAACGGGTTCGTGGATTAGGGCTGGGTCTCAGCTTCAGCAGATTGCTAGCCGCTAATATGGGCGGTCATCTGCGGCTTATCGAAACCTCTACTGCAGGAAGTATGTTTGAGCTTCAAATTCCTTTGACCTCTGGAAAGAACTGAATACACGAAAAACAGCCGCTTGTATGAATTGTGAACTTCGCCCTGTTGTTAGATGGCGTTCTAACTATGGAGGGATCACTTCATTCAAGCGGCCGATTCATGTTTAGGCGTTATTTTTAGATGAGATGCTTACTTTCTTTTCAGTTCCAAAATGCTGTTGCTTAAGGCACGGCGCTCATTGGGTATTTCTCGCTCACGGAATCGCTCATCCAACGTGTCCAGCCCTGCACGATAACCCAGAGCGATAACCGCTTGCAGCTCAATGTAATCCGGAATGTCTAGAATTTCACGCGCTTTGTTTCGGTCATAGCCTCCCATGGCCCGAGTAGCCAGCCCCAGCAGATGTGCCTGCAGTGCGATGGAGCCCCAGGCAGCACCTGCATCAAAAGCATGTGCTCCATTAACTCCACCGTTCTCGTCTCTGCGTGTATCTGTAGCAAGCAGAATCAGAACAGGCGCATGATCTGACCATATCCGGTTACCAGGAAGTATGAATTCCTTGAACAGCTCGCGCTCTTCTTCTGTCTGAGCGATATAAAAACGCCATGGCTGCAAATTGTTGGAGGACGGCGCCCAGCGTGCGGCCTCAAGCACCGTATACAGCACATCTTGTGGAACCGGTTGATCCGCGAAGGAACGGGAAGACCAGCGCTCCACAAACAATGGATTCACCGGATAGTCCGGTGTCCGATGAGCACTCACATCCTGCAAAGATACTTCCAGCACATTCTGACGCTTTGTCTCATTATTACTCATTCTCTATCACTCCTTGTTTGGTGTTATAAAAAACAGAGGCATCGTCCCTATGCAGTAGAGCAACACCTCTGTTTGTTCACAGTCAGCTATATTTATGTCATGTCTTAGATAACTTACAAATTCGATGAGATTGGTATAGATTGAAAATAGCACCAACGAATTGGTGTGTCAATCTATATTTAGGATTATACTTAGAAGCAGGATATCCAAAGGAGGCAGCAATTCATATGGCAATTTCATCAGAACAAACCGCTGTAGGATTCATTGGTACAGGCGTAATGGGCAAAAGCATGGCAGGACATATCCAGAAGGCAGGGTACAAGCTTCATGTATACACAAGAACTGCAGAGAAGGCAGCCGAGCTCGTAGAGCAAGGGGCCGTCTGGCATGAAACTCCTGCTAGTCTGGCTGAGGCCTGTCAGGTCATCATAACCATGGTCGGCTATCCGAAAGATGTGGAGGAGATTTACCTCGGTGAGAATGGACTTATCGCAAACAGCGCTCAAGGAACTTATCTGATTGATATGACGACGTCCAGTCCTCAATTGGCAGAACGCATCCATCAAGAAGCCGCTGCAAAAGGACTTCATGCCCTGGATGCTCCCGTATCAGGTGGTGATATCGGCGCGCGAGATGCGAAGCTGTCCATTATGATCGGCGGAGACGCTGCGGATTTTGAGGAGGTCACTCCTCTGTTTAAGCTGATGGGAACCAACATCGTTCACCAAGGCGCAGCCGGTGCGGGACAGCACACCAAAATGTGTAACCAGATCGCCATTGCCTCGAACATGATCGGGGTAGCGGAAGCACTGGCTTACGCCAAGACTTCAGGACTTGATCCGGAGACGGTACTGAAAAGCATCGCGACGGGCGCCGCTGGCAGCTGGTCGCTCAGCAACCTCGGCCCTCGCATGATTGGCGGCAACTTCGAGCCTGGATTCTATGTGAAGCATTTTATCAAGGACATGCGTATTGCGCTTGAGTCGGCGAAGGAGATGGGACTGGATACACCAGGCCTCGCGCTCTCTGAATCCATCTATGAGCAGTTGTCCAAGCTGGGTTACGATGAGAAGGGAACCCAGGTCATTTACAAACATTTTATTGAATAATAGCTTACCCGAATGCTTGAAGCTCCTCTTTCGATCCTTGAAGGAGGGGCTTCATTTCTTTTAGAAAAAAATAGGTCCATTTGCTCTCTTAAAATTAAATGAATAAGATTGAAGGACAGACAAAAAAAGGGGGTCTGCAGATGCCGCGTACTATATACGAGCTGGTTGAAATTGATGATAAACTGCCTTTTGACGTGTCGCTGCATCAGGTGAACTATGTACCAAGCCACTGGCATAACAGTGTGGAGATCATTTTTGTACTCAATGGCAAGCTGGAGGTTAGAGTTGGTACAGAGACGCAGACCATCACAGAGGGCGACATCTGTCTGATCAATCAGTCGCATGTCCATGAGGTTGTCGGTCTTACTTCCAACATCATTGCCACTTTCCTAGTTCCTGTGCCTTATCTCAAAGTACATGTACAAGGCATAGATCAAATGTATTTTGATGCTTTGGCAGGTAAACCCGATATGGAAGACAATGAATCCTACCGGCGCATTCGTCACCTGCTTGCAGAATTGGTTCTGCTGAAATATAAACGAGGCAAGGTTTACGAGCTGGACATGCAGACTCGCATGCTCTCTGTCTTTGCCATTCTAATCAAGCAGTTTCGAAACGACCCGGTGCAGGGAGCAGTCAACGAGAAATATAAAGAACGTATGCTGAGCATCATCAATTACATTGACGATCATTATAAGGAGCCCATTTCACTGCAGGCCTTGGCAGAACGCGAGTACTTGTCTGTACCCTATCTGTCCAAATTCTTCAGCGAAAATATTGGTCTCAACTTCCAATCCTATTTGACAAGCATCCGGCTAAAATATGCTGTGGAGGAGCTATTACGTAATGAAGGGACCTCCGTCGCTGACATTGGATCGAATCACGGCTTTCCTAACATGAAATCATTCTATACTGCTTTTAAAAATAAGTACCATAAGACGCCAAACGAATATCGCCAGCAGTATGAACGATCCATCAGCATACCGTCTCACGCACCGGACTTCTCGACGAGCTATGCAGAATTTAGCCAGACAAGGGCGCTGGATATCATTGAGCAGTTTTTGGAATATATGAAGCAGGAAGAGAACACAGACACTTCCGTACTTATCGGACGTACGTCTACTGCAAGACAAGTGAATGTTACTCATTCCAAAAGATCCATTCAGCATACGTGGAAGAACCTGATTACGATCGGAAAAGCCAAGGAAGGTCTGCATGCAGACGTTCAGGATCAGCTCAGATACTTGCAGGCGCGCTGCCCGTTCAACTATTTACGGTTCCACGGCATTTTTGACGATGAAATGATGGTCTATGATGAGGTAGATGGAGAGCCGCGGTATCATTTTCGTCTGACGGATCAATTGTTCGATTTTTTATTGTCTATTGGTATAAGGCCGTTCATTGAGCTTGGATTTATGCCTTCCAAATTAGCACAAGATCCGGAACAAACCGTGTTTCGCAATAAAAGCTGTGTCAGTCCTCCCATTTCCATTAGGATGTGGTGCGAATTGATCGATCATTTTGTCCGCCACTGCGTGAATCGTTATGGACTCAAGGAAGTCAGCAGCTGGAGATTTGAATTCTGGAATGAACCCGAGCTCGCCTACTTTTGGCCGGGATCGCAGGACGAATACAAAGAAATGTATTTGCAGACTTACCGTACGCTCAAAAGTATATCTACAGAGCTGCAGATCGGCGCACCAGGAAGAATATTAATGATTCCATATGATTGGTTTGCAGGTCCCTTCTATCAATTCTGCAGAGAGAACAATGCGATTCCAGATTTTATTCCGGTGCATTACTATCCGAATGAGCTTGTTCCTGAGACCGAAGAAACACACAGACAATCATACCCGGATCTCATTCATAAGAAGATGAATATATTCAGCGGTATTTCAAAAGACTCCGATCGACTGAACAAGATGCTGAACCAGGAACTAACGATAATGAAAAGAGAAGGTCTTGATCATCTTCCGATTCACATCACGGAGTTCAATTCGACGACCGACCACCGGGAATTAACCAATGACACGCTTTACAAAGCAGCATATATCGCCAAGAATATTGTTGAAAACTTGGACAAGGTTGAGAGCTTCGGCTATTGGGTCCTAAGCGATAACATTGAGGAATTTACTGCATCGTGCCATCTCTATCATGGAGGTATGGGGCTCATGACACAGTATGGTATTCCAAAAGCAGCCATGCTCAGTTATGAACTACTCTCAAAGCTGGGGGATCAGCTCCTTGATCAAGGTGAAGGATTTATTGTAACCCGTAATAAGGAGGCCTATCAGATTCTCGCCTATAATTACTGTCATTATGACGAGTTGTATTTGGCAGGAGATGTATCTCTGATCCATCAGACAAGCCGATATCATCGGTTTAAGGATGAGAAAATATTAAATCTGGAAATAGCGCTGCGTGGTCTTCCTGAGTGTAATTTTCGCATAACCAGACAGAAGCTGACTCGACAGCAAGGGAGCAGTTATGATGCCTGGGTTCGGATGGGAGCCCCGGAACAGTTAAGCTTGGAAGACATCCAGTACTTAAAATCAACTGCATTGCCGGAAAGGTTTACGGAAATCAGGACGCCGAATGAAGCACAATCTTTTGTTTTTGAGCTGGAGCCGCACGCTGTTGAGTTAATCGAAATATCGCCTCTACTATAACAACGAACAGATAGGTCAATTTTTAATGTTGGACATCTTTATTTCAAAACATCATCTGTCCAGAGATTAAAAATTGATACTAAAACAGATAAAGAAGCCGCCTGCCGAAAAGCAGACGGCTTCTTTACAATATAAATGTAAGCGTTTTATGAAACCGCTTTAATAAGTTGTTTATTTCATTTGGGAGGTTATGAATATGGGGGAAAATAGAGTGAAAGGCCAACAGTACACCCCGCTCGGCAGACTGAAAGCATCCGTTATTTTTGGATATTTCTGTATGATGATTGCTTTGATGACACCGGCTACCCTGCTCTTAACGTTTAAAATTTTAGAGATCACACCTGACGCAAGTGCATCGAACGCTGCTTTTGGTGTTGTAACAGGCGTCGGTGCCTTCTTTGCCCTCATTGGCAACCCCGTTGGCGGTGCCCTTAGCGACCGTACGAACATCAGGTTAGGCCGCCGGCGCACTTGGATTATAATTGGTCCAGTGGTTGCGTGTTCCGCGCTTGTACTTATCGGATTTGCAACCGAAGTATGGCAAGTCGTCATCCTGTGGTCTATCGTGCAGCTGTTCTTCAATTTCGGTATGGCAGCTTATACAGCGCTTGTTCCGGATCAGGTTCCCGTTGAAAAACAAGGCTCGGTCTCGGGTCTGATCGGCATTGCTATTCCGGTAGCTATCGCGCTAGGTATGGTCCTGATGAACCTTATGCCAAATGCATCTACTCCTGCAAAATGGATTACACTTGCGATCATTGGTATTGCAGGTCCAATTATAAGCACCTTCTTCATCAAAGACGGCAAAGTTGAAATTGAACGAGAAGCAAGCTCCGTTCCGCTTGGCGAAAAGCTGCGTAATATTTACCCCAATCCCCGGAAGCATCCTGCCTTTACTTGGGCGATGGCAGGTAAATTCCTGCTTATGATGGGATATTGCAGCAGTGTTTATTTAACGATGATGCTTGTGCAGCGAATGGGACTCTCCGAAACGGCTGCAACAGGTGTTGTTACGACGATTAACATTGCTTCCATGGCAGCGGCGGCCGTTATGAGTGTGCTCGGCGGCACGCTGTCCGATAAATTCGGCAAGCAGAAGCCATTCCTGTACGTATCGGGAGCCATTATGGCGATTGGCGTATTCATCTTTGCCTTCTTCCCAAGTATTCCTGTATTCATTGCAGCTTCTGCCATCATCGGTCTCGGTTATGGATGCTTCTCTGCTGTAGATACCGCGCTGGTAGCACGTATTCTGCCGAACAAGGAAAATGCCGCAAAGGATCTTGGATTTATGAATGTAGCCAATGCCCTCCCTCAATCCATCGTTCCCGCTATCGCACCGTTTCTGCTGGCTGTCGGCGGATGGGAAGGCTTCTATATCGTGCTCGGCCTATGTGCCGTGCTGGGCGTTATTGTCGTTAAGCCGCTTCCAGAGCGAAGCAGAAAAGATACATCGTTGGGTTCTAAAGAAAGCAATGTAGATGATCACATCGGCCCGACGCATACCGTTTCCTAATAAAGAATACGAAGAAAAAAACAGCTTTATCGCTGGAGGAGAAACACATGACAAAACATACTGACGAAATTAAAACTCAAGAAATCAAATATATTAAAAATGAACGAGGTCCCCTGCTGGGATACACGAGTGGATCAGGTGTTCAAATCATAGAAAAAGACGGTCTGTTCTTCAAGGATCTAAGCAAGAACGGAGCTCTCGACAAATATGAGGACTGGCGGCTGACCCCTGAAGAAAGAGCAAAGGATCTGGCTTCCAAAATGTCTGTAGAGCAGATTGCCGGACTTATGCTCTACAGCAAACATCAATCCATTCCTGCTTCAAGCCATGCCTGGATCAAGAGCACATATAACGGCAAAGCCTATGAGGAGAGCGGAGCTCATCCGTGGGACCTGACCGATGAGCAAAAGGAGTTCCTGGCAAACGATCACTTAAGACACGTACTGGTCACTACGGTAGAAGGCCCGGAAATTGCTGCGAAGTGGAATAATAACGTTCAGGCTTACGCAGAAGGCACCGGACTTGGAATCCCGGCCAATAACAGCTCCGATCCCCGCCATGGCTCGGATTCAAGCTCCGAATTTAATGCAGGCTCCGGGGGACAGATCTCCATGTGGCCGGAATCGCTGGGACTCGCGGCAACCTTTGATCCGGATGTAACAAGACGTTTCGGGGAGATTGCTTCCAAGGAATACCGGGCGCTCGGACTTACGACGGCTCTGTCCCCACAGATTGATATTGCCACAGATCCGCGCTGGTTCCGTTATAACGGCACCTTCGGTGAAGACGCTAAGCTTGCTGCGGATATGGCGAGAGCCTATGTAGATGGTTTTCAAACCTCCGATGGGGACCTCGAAATTCACGAAGGCTGGGGCTATGACAGTGTAAACGCCATGGTAAAGCACTGGCCGGGCGGTGGATCGGGGGAAGCCGGACGGGACGCCCACTATTATTGCGGACAATATGCGGTTTATCCGGGGAACAACTTTGAAGAACACTTAATCCCTTTTGTCGATGGAGCATTCAAGCTGGATGGAAAAACCGGTGAAGCCTCTGCCGTTATGCCGTACTATACCATTTCCGCAAACCAGGATATGAAGAATGGTGAAAATGTGGGGAATTCCTATAATTCTTATCTTATTACAGACTTACTGCGCGAAAAATACGGTTATGACGGTGTCGTTTGTACAGATTGGGGGATTACCGGAGATATTTGGGGTGATAAGGATTCCTTTTTGTCTGGAAAACCATGGGGTGTCGAGCATCTGTCTATAGCAGAACGCCACTACAAGCTGCTCATGGCCGGTGTGGATCAGTTTGGAGGCAATAATGAAGTCGGCCCTGTTCTGGAAGCCTATGAAATGGGTGTTAAAGAGCATGGAGAAGCGTTTATGCGTAAACGCTTTGAGCAATCTGCCATTAGACTGCTGAAGAACCTATTCCGTCTGGGTCTATTCGAGAACCCATATCTAGATCCACAGGTAAGCTCCGAAATTGTAGGAAACGCTGAATATATGCGTGAAGGCTATGAAGCGCAGCTGAAGTCGATCGTTATGCTCAAAAATAAAAATAACGTGCTGCCGCTTAAAGTGAGAAGTAAAGTATACATTCCGCAGCGCTATCTTGCTGCCAGCAAGGATTGGTTCGGCAATCCCATCCCTGAGCGCACAGAATATCCCGTGAACCTGGAGGTGGTCTCGAAGTATTTTGAAGTGACGGATCAACCGGACGAAGCCGATGTTGGACTTGTATTTATCAGCACACCGAAATCAGGCACCGGCTACAGCAAGGAGGATGAACTACAGGGCGGCAATGGATACGTGCCGATCAGTCTACAGTATGGTACGTATACAGCGGAACACGCACGTGAGCTTAGTCTCGCAAGTCATCCATCCGATATCGATGGAAACCGGTCATATAAGGGTAAGCGCGTAACACCGCAAAACACGAAGGATTTAGATGCCGTACTTGATACTAAGGCCAAAATGAACGGTAAACCAGTAATTGTCTCTATGCTGCTATCCAATCCGACCGTGGTTGAAGAGTTTGAAGCGGAAGCGGATGCCATTCTTGCCAACTTCGGCGTACAGGATCAGGCCATTATGGAGATCCTGACCGGCGAAAGGGAGCCATCCGGCCTTCTTCCCATGCAAATGCCGGCCCATATGCGTACCGTAGAGGAGCAGCTGGAGGATGTAGCTCATGATATGGAGTGTCATGTAGACAACGAGGGCCACGTGTATGATTTTGGTTTTGGCTTGAATTTCACTGGCGTCATACAAGATGAACGCACCGAGAAATATGGCAGACAATCTGCCCAAGTATAATTAGCGAATAGTGGGTTTAGCATAGTAACGCTGACGCAAGAGGAGTACTCTTGCATCAGCGTTATTTTTTTTCAAAGATTCAAATGGGAATTGATCGGTTTACGAATATTTATATGCATGAATCAAAAAACCAAGATACTCATATTTCAGTCCAATAATACAAAACCTAAGTAATACATCCTTCCCGCCTTTTGCTCACAATTCTTCCCTTTTCCTATGTCATAGATAAATCAATCCCGCTGTGCTAAAATACTAAGGTTGCTCCTGCAATTATTCTAGGGAGGTTTATATATTCGCCATGCTCATTATTGGTATTGCCGGAGGAACCGGCTCAGGTAAAACTACGGTAGCTCGCTCTGTTATTGAACGTTTGGGGTCGAGCAAAGTGACTTTTATATCTCAAGACAACTACTATAAAGATCAGGCTCATCTCAGTCTGTCCGAACGGGAGCTCACGAATTATGATCATCCATTCGCCTTTGACAATGAGCTGCTGATCCAGCACCTCGCAGCACTTCGTGATGGACAGACGGTCCATGCGCCGGTCTACGATTTTACGATTCATGCCAGATCCTCTTCGGACACGGTAGAGCTGCATCCGAACAACATCGTGATGATCGAAGGACTTCATGTCCTATCGGATGAGAAGCTCCGCGAGATGCTGGACATTAAAGTATTCGTCGATTCCGATCCCGATGTGCGTATTCTGCGACGTGTCGTTCGTGATATTGAGGAACGTGGACGTACGATCCAATCCATTAACCAGCAGTACCTCGCTACAGTGAAGCCCATGCACGAAGCATTTATTGAACCATCCAAGAGATACGCCGATATCATCATTCCGGAAGGCGGGCATAACGAAGTCGGAATTCAGCTGTTGTCCATCCTCACCGAGAAGTATTTATCCGGCGACAAAAAGTGGTCCGGTACAAGATTATAATCCATATAAAAAGGAGACCCTGCAAAGCATGCCGCTTGCGTGAGGATCTCCTTTTTTATTTGCCACGTAACCTTTATCCCTCAATATGTGTCTATATGTATAAGAACGGATACAAGGGAGTGAGCCATATTCGTACAGCAGAAAAATGGGCAATGTACCCTATGCATCTGCTCATCATGTTTATGATTAACCTGTTCTTCGGTTCCATGAACTTGTTCTGGGCCGTGTATGAAAATCACAGCATTTTGTCTACAGCTATCTCCCTGCTCTACCTGGCCACCTGGATGCTCTATGCTCTATTCATGAGACGCCGCAGCGGGGATTTCATGATTCTAACCTCTATTTTTTGGCTAGGCGGTTTGGCATTGCTCGCCTTGCTTTATACGGTAGAGCAGGCAAGCATTATCCTTTTATTGTTATTCTTTAGCTCAATTCACGGTTTCACTCTCAACCTGGAAATGACAGATCTCTGGCTTGTCTTTGAATATGGTCTCATTTCCCTAACCTGTTATATTGTCGTCATCGCGGTTAATTGGATTAGTGCCAGACGCTACAAACAAAACAAGCCTGAAGTTCCTTTTAACTAAAGGTGCTTCAGGCTTTGCACTACGATTAGGCTGTACGTTTGTATGCTTTGAACGGAACGTCCTTTTCCTTAGTTCCCGCGAACGGCGGTTTGATCGTCAGCGCTATAAGCACCGCAACAATACAAAGCGCACCGATGACGATAAAGGTTGGCTTGAAGCCGCCAAGCATGGCAGCAATGAAGGAGCCGGACAGTGCCCCGATACCAAAGCCTTGGTAGACGATGCCGTAATTTTTCGTATGATTCTTCAGACCGAAGAAGTCACTCACAATGGCCGGAAATACTGTAATGTTGCCTCCGAAGCAGAAAGCAATAGCTGCCACACAGACGAAGAACAAACCGTAACTCAGCGGTACCGCACTTAGCACGAGCGCAGCGGCTGCTGTAATGGCCAGCGTACATCCTACCAGCTTGATCCGGCTCACTTTATCCGACAACGCACCTAGAATCAGTCGTCCTGCGGTGTTAAAAATAGCGATCATGGCCACCGCATTGGCTGCCGTAGCGGCATCCAGATGCGCCAGCTGCATACCGATATCCTTGACGATCCCGATCAGATAGAGTCCGCTCATACACGCTGTGAAGAACACTATAAACAATAGGTATGCTTGTTTGGTCCGCAGCATTTCACCTGTGGTATAGTCTTTCGCTCCTTGAAGAGGTCCTGCCACCTGCTTCGCTTCTCTCCCGCCACTCTCGGAGACAGACGGAGCGACGCTTGCTTCTCTAACAAGCAGTGAACCGGTAATAATCATCGCCATGACAATCAATCCCCAGTAAAGAAACGCCTGAGATACACCAACGGATTCAATCAAACCGCCGTTAATGTATTTAAAGACAAGGCTTCCTGTACCGTAGGCTCCGACGGAAATACCTGAGATGAGACCTTTTCGGTTCGGGAACCATTTAATTAGGTTAGATAAAGACGTAATGTAAGCCGTTCCGTCGGCAAAGCCGACAATAACGCCTGCCAGCACATATAAGGCCGCAAGCGAGCTTGCCTGCGAGCTGAGCATTAGCCCAATACCGAGCAATATACCGGACACGGCCGTCAGCTTCCGAAGCCCTATTTTCTCTTGAATCTTACCCGCAAACAATGTGGCGAAGGCAAGCGCAAAGCTTGTAATGGAAAAGGTAATGGATACGGAGCTGAGCTCCCATCCGAACTTACTCACAAGCGGAGCGTTAAACAAGCTCCATGTATAGATGGTCCCAAGACCCATTTGCATAATAATAGTGCCGAGCACATTAAGAAAGCGGTTGCTATTCTTTGAGTTCATATCTCGTTCCTTCTTTCTCTCGCTGTTCTAAGCGTACGATGCAGTGCCCCTTACGCTACTTCATTGTAACGCTTTCACAGAGAGTTCTAACGTGTTCAGGAACGAGATAGCACAAATTAAGAATGAACTGCATTCATATGCGCATGAGCTGCTTGAACTCCTTCGCTTTGCTGCGGCTGACAGGAATCTCCACATCCAGATCCGTTAATTTCAGCAGATACGTATTGTTGAACCAAGGGATGATTTCACGTATCTTGGACAGATTGACCAGATAGGAGCGGTGACAGCGATAGAAAGACTCCCCAGGCAGGCGGGAATGGAATTCGCTAATGCTGACATTCATTGTGTATGTCTCTGCTCTGGTAATCACTTCTGTTGTCTTCTCCTGGGCAGAGGCATAATAAATATCGTCACTATCTACCACGATAATCTTGTCATTCTTCCATAGATTAACCTTACGAATAGCCGGCTTTGACTCTTCTTGTACAGGCTGATGCCGCTGCCCATAAGCAGCTTCCAGCTTCGCCAGCATGGAGGATATGCGGGCTTCGCTGTAGGGCTTCAGAATATAATCAAAGGCTTCGATTTCAAAAGCCTCGGCCGCATGCTCTTTATACGCTGTAGTAAACACGATATAGGGCTTCACCTGGAACTTGCTAATATTCTGGGCAAGCAGCACACCGTCAATCGAAGGCACGTTAATATCCAAGAACAGAACATCCACCTCGTGGCTCTGTAAATATTTGAGTGCATCCAGCCCATCCTCGAATTCCTCTTCAATCTCAATGCTGCTGTGCGTTCGAATCAGATAGGCCAGCTCCTGACGGGCGAGAACCTCATCTTCTACAATGATTGCTTTCATGCCTGCTTCTCCTTTTTTACATCAAAAAATATTTCGGTGCCTTGAGCCAACCGCCGGATATGCAAACCCTCTCCGTAAATGAGCTGAACACGCTGGTGCACGTTATGCAGTCCGATGTGATGCTCAGGCATATTACCTTCCTGCACCTTCTTAATGATCTCCTCCGGAATGCCAGCTCCTGTATCCGCAATGGTAATCCGCACCCTTCCTTCGTGCTCTTTCACGGCAATCGTGACAGTACCTGGTCCTTTTGTTTTCAGTATCCCATGATTAATGGCATTCTCCACCAGCGGCTGAATGATGAGACTTGGAATTCGTACCTGTACTTCATCAATGTCGTACTCCACGTTCAGGCGGTGGCCAAAGCGGGCTTTTTCAATCTCTACATACTGCTGTACCTGCTGCAGCTCGGCATGGATATCGATCATTTTATCTGTAAGCTCCAGATTATAGCGCATATATCCCGACAGATTCACGATCAGCTCTCTGGCTTTATCCGGATTGATTCGAATCGACGAGGCAATTGCATTCAGCGCATTGAACAAAAAATGAGGATTGATCTTCGTCTGCAGCGCCTTCAGCTCTGCCTTGTTCGCCATTTCTTTCATCCCCTCTACCCTGGATACTTCCATCAAGGTCGAGATCATTTGCGACAAACCAATCGCGAGGGCTTGCAGTGAATCTGTGATCTTATGTGCCTTGGCATAATAAATTTTCAGCGCCCCTGTGATCTCTCCCTTCTCTTGAAGCGGAATAATCATCAGTGACTTGATGAATGCATGGGTATGCGCCGTATCGTTATTTCGAATCGTAATTTGCCCGCTTGAGATCGTCTTCTTCGTCTCTTCACTAATAATCTCGTGACGCTCCAGATAGTGCTCTTCCCCCACGCCGACATATGCCAATATCAGCTTCGTGTCCGTGATCGCCACCGCGTCCGCACCAATGTCATCCTTAATAATCCGGCAGATCGTATGCAGCGATTCCTGGTTAATGCTTCGGAAATAGGGGAGCGTCTTGTTCGCAATATCCAGCGACAGCTTGGCCTGCTTGGCCGCTACAACCTCCTTCTCCCCCTCTACGCTTTGAACCAACAGGACAATAAGACCCACACTGACCTGGCTCAAGATCATCGGCATAGCAATTCGCGAAACGATCTCGATCCCTAATGAGGAGGGCTCGGCCATCACTAATATGAGGATCATCGTTAAAGCTTCGCACGCCATACCAGCGAGGATCCCCGCTTTCCACCTCTGCTCGGCTGACTTCAGCTTGTATATGTACCCTGACACGACACCTGCCGTTATGCTTGTGATCAAACAAGGGATGGAAGTGACACCGCCGATGTCGATCAAGAAACGGTGTATGCCCGATATGACGCCCGTAACGAGTCCCACCCAAGGACCGAACAATATTCCACCTGACATAATTGCAATAATTCGCACATTGACGAGTGAGCCTTCGACATTAATACCGCTGTAGGTCCCAAACAAAGCAAACCCGCTGAAGATCAGGCTGGCAATGGTGAGCTCCTTCCATGTCTTGTCTCCGTTCTGAAAAAAAGTCCTGAAACGGGGTACCCGGATCAGCACGAACAAGCACATCAGCAGCAATGCAGCCCGCTCTAATAGCTGCAGCAGCATCAGTAAAGTACTCTGCATGATATGTGACCTCCCCATCCGATAAATCGTGCTCTCATTATAGCCATGGTATTTTTATCTTGTCTAATTCCCCTCACTTTCTTCCATCCGTATTCAGGTAAAAAATAAAGCAGCTCTATTGAGCCGCTCGAGGAATGGATCGTTTATTTGGTCTGATCATAAGATATAAATTTATTGATGAAGCTGCGCAGGTTTTGGCTTGTTTCATTTAACTGCTCGATCGCGGTCATAAAGTTCATAACCAGCTGCGCCTGATCCTGTGAAGCATGGGCGATCTGTCCAATCTCTTCTTCCATCTGTTTAATGGATTGCTGGACACTGTCCAGGGAGGTCTCAATCTGATGCGTCGCCTCTTTAGTGTCAACTGACAGCTTGCGGACTTCCTTGGCAACAACACCAAAACCCGCTCCTGCTTCACCAACACGCGCTGCTTCGATCGCAGCATTAAGGCCCAGCAGGTTTGTCTGCTCAGAGATCTCACGAATAAATCCAGTGACATGATTGACCGCTTCGGATTTTTTCACCGCTTCTTTGGAATTGTTCAAGATTTCATCCGAGGTAGCGGACAATTCTTCGGAATGCGCAGCCACTTGCTGAATACCACTTAGCAGCTGTTCGGCAATCTGCTCTGTGGCCCCCATATATTTCTCAAGCATTTCCTGGTTCTCCAGGCTGTAGTTTACGCTGAGTGCAGCCAGCATTTCTCCATTCTCGTCCTTGATAGGCAGAAACATCGCTTCAAAAGGATATTCGTAGCCGGAGTATTCCACCCGGTCCACCGTCTTCACATATCCGTTAGGGAAAAATGAGAAATTCCGATTATGCTCATCCAGCGGATACCCTGCCTCAAATCCAAACTTCAAAGATTCACTGTCAGACCAATACAATATTTTCTCACGGTCAAATATAGCAATAGCTACATCCTCACGGATGACCTCCTTAATGAACGGCATGCTCTTAATCAGCGCGTCTACAATATTCATTATATTTTCCTCCAGATCTCTGATTATCAATTCGTTGATTCGCTTAATAGATATGTCGGCATAATGTGAATAACATTACAGACATTAATTGTATATAGTGGTGCTAGATCTCTGGTTGATGGAAATTAATAAGGAGCCGCTATAAGCAGGCTCCCTTAAACTCTGATACAAAAAAAGAGAGCGCCCGGCATCATAACCGTGCTGCTCTCTTTTTTTGTATAATAACCTCGCCTATTGAGACTGCGATTCTCCATTTGTAATGTGGAACTCCAGCATCATCTGCTGTAGTCTTGAGCCGAAGCCCTCGGCTGCTTCCATGAAATAGTTCTGCTTCACAATAAAGCTGCCGCCTTTTTCGTTGTCGAACACATAATACCTGACGATCGGGTCATTCCATTCCGAACCGCCAGTACCGCCAATGGCTCTAACTTCCCAGCCTGTGACCGGCGTCTCAATAGCTTCCACAGCGTGTACTTTGGAGTAATCCTTCTCAAGGGTTGCCTCAATGTCGGCTGCCGCATCCTCCGGAAGCATGGCTACCTGGTAGATTTCCATCGACACCTCTGGATACGGCTCTCCTGGCGGATCAGCGAGTACAATCTTGTCCATTCCCTCCTCTTGGATCATTTTGTACATCGTGGTATCAAAATAAATGACGTACTCCTGGTCTGTCCCTTCGTGCAGTGTATCAACACTTGTGGAAGGCATGCCTTCAATCTCTGTCTCCACTGTTTTTTCCGGTGCGAACCATTCCCTTACCTGCTCGACGAGTGCTTGTACGGGCGCGGTTGGCAAGCTCATGACGATAAGAATGGAAGCAGCCGCCACTGCCGGGATAATCCATCGCTTCCGCTTCGATTTCTGCTTCCTCCTTGCAGAATACAGCTCCCCTGCTGCTTCCGTATGTCGACGCTCCTCCTGAATTTGTCCCTTGATGGCTGACCATATCTTGTCCTGTTGCTGTACCGATTCATCCGTCCCTGCTCTCAGCCCGTCCTTCAGCTGGTGATCCAGCTGGTTATCTCGTTCTTCGTTATGAGCCATCCTGCTCTCCTCCTCCATTCAGCCTCAGCCAGCCTTGCAGCTTCTGCCTTGCTTTATACAATCTCGATTTGACGGTGTTTACGTTCAGATCCAGCATCTCAGCGATATCCTTTTCCGCATAATCATTTACGTACTTCAGAATGATCGGAATTCGCTGCTGATCCTCCAGTCTCTGCACCATGTCGTATATATCGCCGTGCTCATCAAAGGTGTAGCGGTCATGCTGCGCTGGCAGCACACGCTCATCCGTCAGCTCCGTCGGAACTAACCTTGAATGCTTCTCCAAATATCTGTTGCATTCATTAACCAAAATTCGATTAAACCAAGGTTCAAAGGGTTTGTTCAGATCAAAGGTATTCAAATTTCGGTATACTCTCATAAATGTTTCTTGCACAACATCCGCTGCACTTGTGGAGCTTCTCGTTATGGCCGTCGCCGTGCGAATCGCTTTGTCGGCATAAACTCTGTAGAGCTGCTCGAATAATTCATCGCTGTACTCTTGTTGGAGCTGCCTGATCAGGTCTTGTGTCAACGCGCGGCCCCCCTTTCTGTATGTCAGTCATATATAATACTCTGGGATCAGGATAAAAAGTTTTCAGTGAAATGAAAATGGATTCCGATCTGTAAAAAAAGAAAAGAACCGCGCTGTTGGCTGCACGATTCTGACGAGATGATTAACCAATCAACACAAATGACAGCGATAAGAATTATCGACCAATAGTTCCCAATAAACCAAATGGAAAAGAAATTGATCATACGGGGTAGGGTACTCCTTTCTACACTAATGAAGCTCTCCTCCAATTATCTTGATATCCTCTTCGGCATTTGCAGCTGTGATCGCAGCAATTTCAAGACCTTTTACAATGTGATCAAGACATAAGCTAGGGGCCCCCGAGTTCAATGTCTGCTCAGGAAGATACGGGATATGAATGAAGCCGCCGCGAATATGTGGTGAGTAGGACTGCAAATAATGCATTAAGCC
The DNA here is from genome assembly GCF_900106725.1 of Paenibacillus sp. PDC88. Lineage (NCBI taxonomy): Bacteria > Bacillati > Bacillota > Bacilli > Caryophanales > Paenibacillaceae > Paenibacillus > Paenibacillus sp. PDC88. The sequence goes on from NZ_FNNT01000017.1 coordinate 24,357, forward strand.
ATAAAATAAATGATTGCATACAAAAGTACCTGCTGTATTGGACACGGCCGCAGGGACGCCGGCTGCTCTCATCGCTTCTACCATCTTTTTGATCGGTAATGTAGAAAAATAGGCGGCAGGCCCATTGGGTACAATCGGCTCATCAACCGGCTGCTGCTGTTCATTGTCTGGTATACGGGCATCATCTACATTGATCGCGATGCGTTCCGGCGTAATCTGTGTCCGTCCGCCAGCCTGTCCAATGCAGATGACAACATCGGGCTGCTCTTTTTCGATAGCGGAAATGACATGCTGAATGGACTTGGCAAAAACGGTCGGGATTTCATAAGCAACCAATTTCACATTGCTCGTCTTCTTGCAATTCAGCCGCTTCACAGCTTCTAGCGCAGGATTGACCCGTTCACCCCCAAAAGGGTCGAATCCAGTTAACAGCACCTTTTTATCCATCTGATATGCCTCCATATGCTATGATCCTTGATTTCTCTACTATATCCTATATTTACCTGGTGAAAATATCCATGGCGTTGAAGGTTAACGATACAATGATGCTTCCTAATATTCACCTTTTAATGAGATATGAAAGTGAATTTATTGCATAATCTTTGACTTTTCTACTATATTAGAGAGTATTTTAGCGAGTTACAAAGCTTATTTCCCGAGAAATAATGACAAGAATCGATGTAAAATGATAATATTTTAGATTTTTGTGTAAGTATTTACATATATACCTTCTTCTCATATCACCAAAAGAAAAAAAGCTGATGAGATCACCTCAACAGCTTTACTACTACTCTTTATATTATATGACGCTTCTATGCTCGCTTGCAATCGATCAGGCAACCGCCAAATTTCTGCGAATTCTGCGATCAATAATAAAAGGTCCAAAAGGTATGATGGAGGCGACGAGTGCAGCCAGCACCATCTTGATCGACCAGCGGTTTAGAAATGCCGCTATCGCTATGGCGATGATGTAGAGAACAAACAAAAATCCGTGTGCTCCCCCCACAATGGTTACAGCTGCTGGAATATCAAATGCATATTTCAAAGGCATGGCAATAGCAAGCAATAAAATGAAGGAAATGCCCTCGATCATTCCGACGACACTAAAAAAACGCATTGCATTCTTGCTTGATTTGTTCATTATCCACCTGTCCTCTCCTGCTATATGCTGTGTCAGACGGGTAACTAACTCGTCTCCCTTCAGCATTCATGGACATCTTACAACGGGTCTAATGATAAGGTCAATGGAACTTGTCCGTTTGTTGGAATTCCGTAACAGATCCTTGTGAATTAAGTGAATTATTGCGCTGCAATCTTGCCACCGATTTGAATCAACACCTCTCTTTAAGGATTGATGAACTCACTCGCCAAGCTTAGTAACTGTTCTTTATCCAAGTCCTGCTCTCCATTAGCGCTGATTGTAAAGTATGCATCTTGTTTCTCATCATACCAATTAACATAATCGTATGAGATTCTGTCTTTCTTCACTTCGTTATAGATGACGTCAGTGCCAGATATTCTAATTACACTCGGATTATTCTCCGTCTCTTGATTAACTGTCACCTGACTGCCATGCAAGTATAGGACCAAAATATTCACATGTGCTTTACCTATAGAGTACTTGGCTGACACTGAGCTTGGTTCAGTCCATGGTATTGATTTGATAAATACCTTCTCCTCACTCGTGTCCTGTTCTGCTTCAAGCATTAGCTCGTCCAGTACACCTTGATAGTAAGGATCCTTCGTTATATCTGTAATCAATGGACTGCTTGCATTTACCGTACCGTATTCAAAAGTGTAACCTGCTAGCGTCTTCGGGAAGATAAGGGCATCCGTCCGTTCAATTTCAGTAGTAAAGGCTGCGTATTGTTCTATTCTGTGTTCTTTATACTGAAAATACAGTTGAGATTCGGGACGTTCTGAGCTTACCGAATCTTCGACATAGTAGGCTACCAGTTCGCCTGGTTTTGCTCTAGCATAAGCTTTCATCCCATACTTGTTATCGAGCACTGATATGCTATCTGTGTTTGAGGGAACATGCTGCACTTTAATTTGTCCTTCTTTATTGAGGATTTGAATGTATTCAGAAGCGGCGTAAGCTGTAAATGATACTAGTAACAAGGCAATGAATAGACTTCCTGTCGTAATCATCTTGTTAAACGGTAAGCCGTACACTCTTTGCCAAAATGCGGGACGTGCCTTCTCCAGCACATAGATGCGCTGCATCACCGGTTCTAGTACATCAATTTTCGGAATGTCCAAGTCAGCTGAAGCCTTCTTTAAATCTCGGAATTCGGTTGCAGCTTCTTGATATCGCTCCAATTCATCTCCTCCTTCAGCATGATAAGCTTCTGCATTTTCTTCTTTATTCGCATCATTCGTTTGGTAATCGCATTCGGGCTAAGGTTCATAATCTTGCTTATCTCCGCATAACTCTTCTCTTCAAATACCCTTAGTATCAACAAACTTCTCTCTTCCGCTGTTAACTGCAATAGAGCTCCTTGCAATTCGGAATTATACATTCTGCTGTCCATTAGTTGTTCTGGACTTTCTGCCGTCATATTCGGCCTAAACAGACGCATCACTTGCATATGAACTCTGCGCTTTCTTAACAGGTTCAGACAGTGATTATGTGCTATACGATAAATCCAAGCTGAAAAATTCATTTTGCTCTCATACTGATGGATCGCTTGGAACGCCTTAACAAGAATATCCTGTACGGCATCTTCTGCTTCATGACGATCATTGAGGAGCTGACAGCAATAGCGATAGATTGGCTGCTGAAGCCCATCCACAATCAACCCATACTTCGCAGTATCCCCCTTCTTCACGTCTGATACCAACGCGTCCAACTCGGCTGAACTCATAGATTGTAGTGTCGATGCAAACACCTCCCATGCTTTATACCTCTATAACACTTCGCGCTAACAAAATCTGCCTATATTTCTATTCATACCATTTTTACTTCTACAGAGCTATGTCCATATCATTTTAAAAGAGTAACGAAAGGCTTGTGTGAAAGGTCTACACCGTGAAAAAAAGCCCCCGCAAACGCGGAGGCCTGTGTGAAACCTTTTATTACACTTGCTTGAAATCAATTTGGTCAATATGCATGCCTGGCTTGATATGCTCAAACGTCATTTCGTACAGCCCTGCTTCGAGCTCCACCTTGATCTGCTTCAGCTTCACCCATTTGCCTTCCGTTCCGTTCGTTTGGACCGTAGTGACCACTTGGCCGTTCAGCATCAGGTTACAAGCACTTTGTGCAAGCTCGCCATCTGGAGACATGACATTCGCAAAAATACGGTACACTCCCGCCGCTTCGACTTTAATCACCGCTGGACTGTCTGGCACGATCTTCACTTGACCTTCCTCTGCTACCGTCTGCACCTGTTCGGGATGCAGGGATGTACTCGCCTCGAAATGTTCCACGCTCTCCTTAATAAAGGTGTCTCTTGAGAACACCGGAGCCTGCATCAGCCACTCACAAATATTGATGGCATTACGCTGTAATTCCCCACGCGTGAGCGTGCCGTTCTCCAGGGATTCTATCGTATTATCACCATACGCGTTCGTTTCCGCTCCATAGTTGCTGACAACCATATACAGATCATTTTGAGCGCGAACCATAAAGTTCGTGTTCTTACGGTCTGCTGGACCGCCGTTCGCGGAATCGTTCATCACGGCCCACCAGTCCGTCATCACGATCCCTTTATAGCCCCATTCACCGCGGAGAATCGTCGTGTTCAGATCATAATTGGACGCAGCCCAATGACCATTAATCGGGTTATATGAGGTCATGATGGAGTTCGCTCCACCTTGTTTTACAGCCATTTCAAAGCCCTTCAGATAAATCTCACGCAGAGCACGCTCCGATACGACCGCATCGACTTTGGTACGATACTTCTCCTGATTATTGCAGGCAAAGTGCTTCAGTGTTGCAAAAGAGCCGCCCTTGCGGATTCCGCGCGTACAAGCTGCAGCAAACAAACCGGTTACCAGTGGATCTTCGGAGAAATACTCAAAGTTCCGGCCGTTCAACGGACTGCGGCGAATATTAAGGCCCGGCCCCAGCAGGGTATCGATTTCGTTACGGACCAGCTCTCTGCCTTCCATCACGTAGAGTTCTTCGACCAGATCAATATTCCAAGTCGCTGCAAGCAGTGTGCCAATTGCCACCTGTGTTGCCTGCTGCCCGCTGTCCATCCGGATTCCGGAAGGGCCATCTGCTGTACACCCTACAGGAATACCGAAGCCTAGCAGACTGTCGCTGACTCCTCCAAAAGCCGAAGCCGTCCCTGGCGTAACGAGCGGGCTGCTCATGCCCTCGCCCCGAACGATAGCTGCCAGATCCTGGTCGCTCAGCTGAGCAATAAATTGCTCTATGCTGACTTTACCCTCGTGCACATCTTTCAGCTTGTAGCCTTGATCTCCCGTCTGTGCTAGTGTCTGCGGAAGATTCTTCTCAATTCGCTCTGCAAGAGAAATCTTCCGTATGGGAACTTCGGCTGCCGACAGCTCATAGGTGCCATCCGCCCCACGTGCACCTGGCATCATCCGCTTGAAGCCTTCGGTTGGCGCCATCGCCTCCTGCAGCTGCTCCACGACGACAAGCGATTCAAGAATATAGCCTTCCTGTCCGTCTACCGTTACCGCATCCAGCTGTTTAACGCTGCTGCCGACATAGAAACGATACACCCCTTCTTCCAGTACGTAAGCCGATGGGTATCCTGTTACGCCGCTGTCATCGTAGGAAGCCATAGAGTCAATGGAGAAGCGGAGTGTCAGCTGCTGTGATTCACCCGGGTCAAAAAGCTTGGTCTTGGCAAAAGCGGCAAGCGCTCGGACTGGCTGTCCCAGCTTCCCTTGAGGAGCTTCGTAATAGACTTGAACAGTCTCTTTGCCCGCATAAGTGCTGCCTGTGTTAGTTACAGTGACTTTCAATTCAATGAATTCGGCTCCGCCTTCGCTTCCCTTCGTCGCTCCCTCATTCTCTATAGAAAAAGTCGTATAGGACAATCCATATCCAAATGCAAACTGCACCTTATCCGGACAGAAGGTTTCGAAATAACGATAACCTACGTAAATATCTTCCTCGTACAGATTCTTAAACTCATGACCGTAATTACGGGTCGAAGGATAATCCTCGATGGAATATGCAATCGTATCGGTCAGCTTACCGCTCGGCGTAACATCCCCTGCCAGCACATCGGCGATCGCATTTCCGCCTTCCATTCCGCCCTGCCAAGAATAGATCACTGCCGAAATCGGGTAAACATGACTTGCATCGTCCAGCCAGCTCATATCAATGATGTTGGAGACATTAAGCACGACAATGGTTTGTTCAAAATACTTCGTTACCATGGTCAGCATCGCTTTTTCATCATCCGTCAGCTGATAGCTTCCCTGCTCGTTCGCATTATCCTGATCCTCACCGGCCGTACGCCCGATCACAACAATTGCCTTTGCCGATTTGTCTCGAGCCGCAGATACCAACTCATCGGTCAATGGCATTTCTTTCTGATGCCAAGGTTCGGCTGCCCATCCGCCTCCGCCGTTATCGAATGGATTTTGTTCAATCCATTTTTCATAGGTAGCTGCAAGCTCCTCATTGACCTCGATTTGAGACTTTGCGCGAAGACCATCCAGCAGATTGGTCGTATATACCACATTGACACTGCCGCCTGATCCGGTACCGCTGCGATAGTAATTTACCTGAGTACGTCCAAAAACTGAAACGTTTTCGGAATGCTGTATAGGCAGCACTAGTCCATCGTTCTTGAGCAGTACTGCACCTTCTGCCGCGACCTTTCTACTGAATTCTGCAAATCCTTCTAATGGAACACCGATAAGTTGTGAGCTCAAATGATTCCCTCCTGAAATGTCTTTTCGAAAGTACTAAATGATTTATGAGATTGATTCATATTGCTATATAAATGAAAGAATACAAGAAAAACGAAGAGTGTAGGCGTTTACAGTTTCAGTTGTATACGTTTACCTCCCTATTCTATTCCATAGTAACAGATTTCTAAAGACATTTGAAAGAAACTAATCACAAAAAGACCCATTCGTTAAAATGGGTCTCAGCAGCACTATAATTAACATCTTCAGCGAATATTCGCTTCCTGAATACAGAATGCGGGTTACTGATGATCGTGAGTACTCTTCTGTTTAACCAGACTGTAGTATTTGTTAATATCGTCATCTACTTCTCTGGATTTCGCAAGTACAATTTCAGAGTTATAACCATACCAATCGGCCAGAAGATTGAGTTCATGTCTCTTCTTCTCAATAAGTGAGTAAATTGAAATCTTCCCCAACATGAATTCCCCCTTAGTATGTTTGTACTTACACAAAATGAGTCATGCTAGTGAGTATTACTGTGGAATTTAACCCTAATTTAAGAATAGTTCGGATGGTAAATCTCAATCTCTTAATTCTCAATCATGAGTTGTCTCCATCAAACTATATATAGATAAAATATATCAAAACTAATCTATATGTACTCTTAATTAGAGCTAACAAAAATAATTCTGAAAATGATATGAATGAGAGAAAAACCTCTCTTTTCGTCTATTTTACTACTTTTTCCACATTTTGCAACTATATTTTATAAACTTTTTACACGTATGGTGTATAAATTTCCTCATTCTTGTCTACACAATTCGTGTATATGAACACTTATTGTGTAAATAAAACTTTATTCTGTGTAACCATGCTAAACTAACTTTTTAGGAGGGATTTCATAATGTCTGTCTTGGGAGATCGTCTGAAGCAACAAAGAGAACACAGAGGATGGTCTCAGGTCTTCGTATCCAAAAAGTTAGGTCTAAAACGCAGCAGCACTTATGCAAACTGGGAGTACGGAATAAGAGAGCCTGACTTGGACATGCTGCAGAGAATCGCTGATCTATATGAGGTTTCTATCGATTGGTTGAATGGCAGAGAGCAGAAATACGAGATTAATCCTGAGCCACAAGAAGAATATATACTGAAGATTATTAGAGAAACTGAGGCCGATTACAACGTACAGCTTCGTGGTGATCCCGTTGTGGAATCTACGCTCCGAGATCTGATACAAAATATAGCAAAGCTTAAAAAAGCAGCACAAAACGAGAAGGACTGATGTCATGTGAACGCTTGTGCTCTTAAGTGCGGTTCCTACATAAGTTGGTTATAATAAGATAAGCAGGACAGGTTACATAAGTTAGTAATAAATAAAGGCAGGATACATATGCGTACACACGTCCACATCATTGCTCCTTATGAAGCGATGATTCCTATTATAGAAGAGTGCATTCCGCTATTTCCCCACTTAGATATTCAATATGCGATCGGTGATCTTGGCAGAGGAGCCGAACTCGCAGCTAGGGCAGAAAAAAACGGGGCAGAAGTTATTATTAGCCGCGGAGGGACGGCTCAATTCATTAAAGAAGCCGTGACGATTCCCGTCATCGACGTCCACCTTTCGGGTTACGATATGATTCGTTCGCTAACGCTAGCCAGTCAGTTTAATGGTCAAACGGCTATCGTCGGATTCTCCAATATTACATCAGGCGCACAATCGATTATTGATCTGATGGATTTGCCTCTAAAGGTGTATACCATACACAGCTCCGAGGATGTGGCAAGACTGCTGCTTGAGTTAAAGGCGGCAGGTTACCGCCAAATTGTGGGGGATGTTATTACCGTGAATACAGCTAATGCTTATGGCATGAAGGGGCTGCTGATTCAATCCGGTAAAGAATCGATATTGAGAGCGCTGGATGATGCCCAGCTTATTTATCGCTATTTGAGCAAGAACAATACCATATCATTAATCTTAAATGAACTCGTGATGAATGAGCATCCCAACCTCATCATATTGAATGAGCATAATGAAGTCGTATACGAACAGCTGAACGATTTTGAGCATAACCCTTTGACAGAGAATCATATCTATGTGACCAATACAAATATCGATTTTCATCAATCGAAGGTGCAGAATGTTTTTATAGTTGATGACTATCAGCTCACCGTTAACGCCTATGAAACGACGATAAACCGTATCAGCTACAAGGTTTACTCCTTGGAAAAGGGACAGCCCTATGCCTTTGCTCATCTTGGCATCAAAGCCTATTATGAGACATCCGTAGAGCCCATTGTAGCTGAATCCACTGCCATGCGCACAACTTTAAGCCATATTAACATGCTCTATAAGTATCATGAGCCCATACACTTGTTGGGCGAGGAGGATACAGGAAAATCCTACTTGGTGAAGTATATTCATCAAACGTATGCCAATGGAGGGCTGCTGCTCCAGATCGATCTGAAGCAAGTTCCTCCAGGTGTATTAAGCGACATTCCGCTGGCCAAAGTAAGAAATGTAGAATTGAATCATGTGGAGCACCGCATTGAGGATCCAGAATGGATCGCATTTATTGAGTCCTGCCTGAATCAGCAGGTTGGAATATTCATTATCAGTGAACAGGCACTGAACGAGCATTGGCCTCCACATCTTAAACTGAATACCATCATCATGCCGACCCTCTTGGATAGACTGGATGATCTGCCATCACTGATTCAGCATTTTCTATCGGATTATTATCAGAAATATGGAACGACAGCTATCAAGATTAAGGAAGATGCATTGCAGCTGATACAGCAAAAAGCATCCCAAATGTCTATAAGCCAGCTAAAGCAGCTGATTAAACAAGCAGCCATGAACGAAACGGAGTATGTACTTTCAGCAAATACAGTTTCCCGATTATTAGACGGATACTCTACTTCGAAAGCCTCGAATTCCATAGAGCTTACAGGTACATTAAAAGAAATTGAAAAAGAAATTATCTCCTATGTGTTGCAAGAAGAAAATAATAATCAATCCAAGGCAGCGGAGCGATTAGGGATTAATCGAGCCACCCTATGGCGTAAACTTAAGAATGAATAAGTTTACGCTTTTTTTATTGCGTAATGTGTTGCATATTTAAACAATTTTTAAATTTAGACACATTTACATAATTTTAATGTTGCTAAAATAAACAACATGATATAGTATTGTTCCTGCAAACGCTTTATTAAAACGATTACACAAGGAGCTAACAATATGAATATTAAAGCGACGTTAGATCGGATCCCTGGCGGCATGATGGTTGTCCCTCTTCTCATCGGGGCATGTATCAATACATTTGCTCCAAACGCTTTGCGGATTGGCGGCTTTACCGAAGCCTTATTTGTCAACAGCTCAAGCACGCTTATTGCACTATTCCTTTTGATCGCCGGTACGCAAATTACGTTTAAAACAGCGGGTTCATCTGTTGCAAAGGGTGTTACGCTGCTGGTGTTTAAATGGGCCGTCGGCGCAATCATCGGATTGATTGCCATCATGTTTGCCGATTCTTCAACCGGACTATTTCTGGGTCTAGCGCCTCTCGCCATTATTGCCGCCATGACGAACTCAAACGGTGGACTCTACATTGCACTAGCTGGACAATACGGGAAAGAGGATGACAAAGCAGCTTACCCTTTCCTTGCACTCAGTGACGGACCGTTTCTTACCATGGTAGCGCTCTCGATCTTTGGCGCGATGGGCTTTGCTGACGGAATGTTCTCACCGATGTCCTTCGTAGCAGTACTGCTTCCGCTGGCTGTCGGCATAATTATTGGTAACCTGGACCGTAATATGGCAGAATGGCTGCACAAAGGCAGTGATAAGCTGGTTCCTTTCTTCGCCTTTTCTCTGGGGATGGGCATCAATTTCTCTTCCATCATCCAAGGTGGCCTTAGTGGTATCCTGCTAGGCGTACTAACCGTGCTGCTCACAGGCGGTCTCGGATTCCTGCTCTTCAGAGCCATTGGCTGGAACCCAATTGTCGGTGCATCGGAAGGATCAACAGCAGGTAATGCAGTAGGTACACCGGCTGCGATCGTCGCAGCGAATGCTTCCTTTGGCCCGATTGCTGAAATCGCCACAGTACAAATTGCGGCAAGTGTCGTAACGACCGCCATCTTATTGCCGATCTTCATTGGCTTCTTATCCAAACGATTGGAGAAATCCGGCGGCGTCGAAAAATATAACAATCCAGCTGCATAGAGGTTATAATAGCCCCTCAATTTGCACTCGTTTTTCTCAAGGAGGAGGTAACTGCATGAAACTAGCCATCATTGCAGATGATTTGACTGGCGCCAATGACAGTGGAGTTCAGCTCGCACGTCATGGCCTTAGAACAAGCGTATTATTTGATATGGATGAGGATAACATTCGCAGCTACGATGCTGTCGTCTATGATACAGACAGCCGCTCCATCACCCAGGATGAAGCTTATCAGCGGGTAAGTAAGGCCGCGGAATTCTTAATAAAGGCCGGATTCAATACCATTTTTAAAAAGATGGATTCCACCATGCGTGGAAATATCGGTGCAGAGATCGATGCATTATATGATGTCGTTAAGCCTGACTTTATGATGATTGCACCCGGCTATCCCAAAAACAATCGAACCATCTTAAACGGTGTCCACTATTTGAATGGTATCCCGCTTGGTGAAACAGAAATTGCAAATGATCCCAAGACTCCGGTTACTCTCTCTTACCTTCCAGATTTGCTTAAGCTGCAAACGAAGTATGAGGTCGGTGAAATATCCGCAAGTGATCTGGATGCCGGGAAAGATCATGTTGAAAATAAGCTGAAACACTTTATGCAGAACTCCGTTCCTTATGTGCTCGTTGACTCGACCAAGGAGCATCATTTGGAACGGATATTGCAAACAACGAAGCAGCTAAGCTATACGTTTGCATGGGCCGGTTCAGCAGGGATTGCGAACTACCTGCCCGAGCATTACGCTATATCACACGCTCACTCAGAGCTTACGATCGCTGAAAATCAAGGTCCGACTCTTACTGTCGTCGGCAGTGTAAACAAGAACTCGCGCGCACAGCTCAGACAGCTGCTTGAACAAACGGATGTGTGCCCGGTACAATTTATATCTTACAAGGCTGTGTCTGAGCCATCGGATCGCAACGCAGAAATGGAGCGTGTATTTGAAAAAGTGAAGTCCCTGGCCGTAGAGGGTAAGGATATTGTGATCTACTCCACAGCAGAGCAGATCGATATCGAACAAGCACGTACCACCGGCGAGTCCGGAGGACTTAACCATACCGAGGTTAGTAACGAGATTGTGCGAGCCATCGGTGAGGTTTGTGCAAGACTGCTGGAGAAGGGTTATTTTACAGGTGTCTCCATGACAGGCGGAGATACGGCGAAGCAAATCTGTATGATGTGGAATATCAGCGGCTTTGAATTGTTGGACGAGCTGGAAATTGGTGTGCCGATTTCGAAATTTATAGGCGTCAAGGATCTGTACGTGATTACAAAAGCAGGCGGATTCGGCAAGCCAGACGTATTTATCCATGCGATTCAAAAGTTAAAAGGAGGAACTATAGCATGAAACCAACCGTCGGAATTACGATGGGTGATGCAGCAGGCATCGGACCCGAAATTATTATGAAGGCATTAGCCCACCAGGAAATGTACGATAACTGCAATCCTCTTGTGATCGGGGATGCCAAAATATTAGAACGAGTTCTGCCAATCATCGGCTCAGATCTGAAGGTACGTTCGATTCAGGAGCCATCTGAGGCGAAATACGAATTTGGTACCGTGGATGTAATCGATCTGGATCTCGTCCCTGCAGATCTTGAATTTGGTGAAGTATCTGCTGTAGCAGGAGATGCAGCCTTTCAGTTTCTGGCAAGAGCGATTGACCTTGCGAAGCAGCACAAGATCCACTCCATTTGTACGGCTCCATTGAACAAGGAGGCTTTGCACCAGGGCGGACACCTGTATCCGGGACACACTGAAATTTTGGCAGATCTCACGGATACCAAAGATTTCTCCATGATGCTGACGACTCCGAACCTGCGAGTGATTCACCTGACAACTCATATGGGGCTGATTGAAGCCATCCACAGCATTACTCCGGATAGAACTTACACTGTCGTTAAGCTTGCCCATGATACGCTGAAGAAAGCTGGCTTCGACAACCCGAGAGTGGCTGTCTGCGGAATCAACCCTCATGCAGGTGAGAATGGACTCTTCGGTAACGGTGAGGAAGAAGAAAAGCTACAACCCGGCATTGAGCGTGCCCAGAAGGAAGGCATTAATGTAGTAGGTCCTCTCCCTGCTGACACTTTGTTCTTTAGAGCTGGCAGAGGCGATTTTGATATCGTTGTTGCCTGCTACCACGACCAAGGACATGCGCCAATTAAGGTCATGGGTATTGAAGAAGGCGTGAACATTACGGTTGGACTAAAAGGCGGTATTATCCGCACCTCTGTCGACCACGGAACAGCATTTGATATTGCAGGCAAAAATATTGCTGAAGACAAGAGCATGCTGGCGGCGATCCGCTCTGCCATTGAGCTTGCTCCAAAGGATCGACTCAAATACCTAGCTTGACTGCAGCTTGCACATGAAAGACCCAGCGATCGCTGGGTCTTTTTTGATGTGTTGCTTTCATGTGTTTTCGTTTGCTGCTCTTGCGAGTGAAATTTGCAATACAGATCTGCTCCTCGCACGAATAGGTGCATATAAGCCAGCACATAATATACCTCATAAACCGATCTCAGTTAGATAAGGAGGACTCATCAATTGAGTACTAATCAACCGGACAAGAACCTTATTAATGAAGTGAAGGATCTAGAAACCACGGCTGTGAACAGCCTGGATGCACAGCAGAAGCAGCAAGCCCGCAATGACCGCCGGAAGCAGTCGCAGCATGACAGCAATGGTAAATATAACGAGAGTGAATCGAACAACTATCATTAGGACTCCCCTCACACTCAGAAAAGGCCAGGCCACATAGTCCAAAGCAGAAAAAAAGAATCGGTTCCGTGAAGCATCATTTTAGATGCCTGCGGACCGATTCTTTCTATTATATAGATCTACTTTTTATCCATTTATTTATTCAGGAAATCGATTAACGCTTTATTGAATGGCTCAGCGTGAGTCGCATTCAAGCCGTGTGGTCCACCTTCAATGACAACAAGTTCACTGCCTTTCACTGCTTCATGTGAGAGCTGACCGCTGACCTCAAGCGGAACGACCGCATCGGAATCCCCATGAATGACGAGCAGCGGGATATCGAATTTGGCCAAGTCTTCACGGAAGTCGGTCCGGCCGAAGGCAGCAACACAATCCAGCGTTCCTTTTGGAGAAGCAGCAGAAGCAATGGCAACATTGTACAACCGGAAGGGCTCGCTGACCAGATCTGTTCGATCTCCTGCCTTAAAGAAGTTATGCGTGAAGCCATCGAGAAAAGCGATTCTGTCTTCTGTCAGGCCGGCTTGAAATTCTTGAATCGTCGCTTCGTCCAGCCCCCCTTCCGGATGCTCGGCAGATTTGTAGAAATACGGAGGAACGGCACCTGCCAGTACGGCTTTTCTAACACGACTCGTTCCATAAGTACCAATATAACGGGCAACCTCACCGCCGCCCATGGAGAAACCGACCAGTGTTACATCGCTCAGATCCAGATGTGTAATCAGCTGATCAAGATCAGCTGCAAACGTATCGTAGTCGTATCCATTATACGGCTGAGAGGATTGTCCAAATCCGCGGCGGTCATAAGTAATTACACGATAGCCCGCATTGATAAGCGCTGGAACCTGTTTCTCCCAAGAACGACCGCTGAGCGGCCAGCCATGAATGAGAATGACGGGTTTTCCTGCACCAAGATCCTCAAAATACAATTCAATCGGTTGTCCGTTTTCGGTTCCCACATTTAATTTAGGCATATTTATACGTTCCTCTCGATTTAGTTTTTTAGGGTCAGCTACCACTGACCTTTTTCATCATTATCATAGCGGTTTTTTTAAGTATTGTATTTTAGCAATTTACTATACCTTCTATAGGATTTTTCTATATGTAATTACCCTGAATGAAGTGAACATAATCTAATGATATCTATAATGAAAAGCTATACGAGATATAGTCAGATCCATATTGATCAGCAGTTAGGCAGCTTATAAGATGGGTTTAATTACAAGCAAAGGAGAATATTAATGAAGATTCAATTCGAGTGGGATTTCATTTCTCTGCAAATCAGTGACTGCATGAAGAAGGGGGTTAGCCCTTGAGCCGTCTATCCACAGAGAGTGCACCCCGCTCATTTGTTACTGTCATCTTGTTCTGGTGTTCTCTGATCGTCGTCTCTGCCGTCTACATTACCATTCCTTTAATCTCGTTATTTGCTGAAGTATTTAACGTATCTTCCTCTCAAGCCGCTTGGGTCGGCAGTGCATTCTCGTTTGCTTTTGCAGGCGGCGGGCTCCTCTTCGGCGTTCTATCCGATCGATATGGACGTAAGAAACTAATGATCGCCGGACTTCTGCTGCTGACCTTAACAACACTATGGATCGGGACTGTACAAACCTTTCCCTGGCTTGTAGCTTTGCGTTGTCTTCAGGGCTTGGCTGCCTCCATGTTCCCCCCATCTGTTCTAGCCTATGCCATGGAGATGTTCCCCGCGAAGAAGCGAGTAACGATTATCGGATTTATTAGTACCGCCTTCCTGATGGCCAGTATCATAGGACAAATTTACAGCAGTATCATCGTATTCACGTTCAGCTGGTCGTACGTATTCTATTTTTTGTTCGGCATCTATCTCATATCCTTTGTGATCATCACCTTTGGAATTCCAAGGGACTCCAATGATCGGGAACAAGGCAGCATTGCTGCTTCATTCGTCCGGATCGGTACCATTTTTCAGATCAAAGGACTCCCTTTCTGCTACATTATATCAACGATCCTGTTCACTGCACTTGTTGGATATTTTACGACGCTCGGCAGTTACTTAACGAGCCCGCCATTCCAATTAAGTCATGAGGATATTTTATGGATTCGGGCGGCAGGCATTATCGGCATGCTGGTGTCTCCATTCGACGGTAAACTGGTCGCCAAGTATGGGGTGAAGCGCGTGTTGTGGAGCGGATTAATGTTGGCAGCTATCGGTCTCGGATTGCTCGGAGTCTGGCCTAACTTAACCTTCCTGATCCTGATGAGCATCGTATTCACAACAGGCGTTGCCATTGCACTTCCTGCCCTCATCTCGCTGATCGGTCAGCTGGCAGGAGAGGCTAGAGCCATTGCCGTTTCGTTCCACATGTTCATGCTATTTATAGGTGCGTCGCTAGGACCTATACTCTCCATTTATCTCATTGATAGGGGAGGTCATCTACTTACATTTGAAATCCTGGCTGGCCTGCTCTGTCTAAGCATGATCGTTCCACTGTTAATTCCGCTTCGAGAGCCGCCTGCTGCAACCGGCCATCAGCATCAGCCGAACCGTTCGATTTAAGTCTATAAAAAATTGCAAAAAGCATGCACCCGTGAAACCTCGGTTTTACCGGTGCATGCTTTCTTTTCATTTTATTCAAATAAGCTTATTGCTCGATCGCAAGAAAGGCAGCGACTTCAGCTAACCGGGAAGCATAGCCCCATTCATTGTCGTACCAGGCTGCGACGGATAAGAGCTCGCCCTGCACCTGTGTTAGCGGAAGATCAATAATCGAAGAGTGCGGATCTGCCACGATACGGGAGGAAGCCCACTCTCCCTCCAGCACATCCAGCACACCTTTTAACTCGCCTTCTTGGGCAGCCTTGCGGAACATATCATTGATCTCCTGCGCTGTACACGGCTTCTCCGTAATGAGATTCAATTCCGCAATACTGCCGGTTCGGGTTGGAATTCGATAGGCTTTGCCTGTGATCTGAAGATCCTTCCATATGAACTTAAGTGCTTTGGCAGCTCCCGATGAGGATGGAATAATGTTCTCCGCCGCCGCCCAGGAGTCTCTGCGGTCTTTCATCGGCTGATCCGTCAATGATTGGGTATTGGTATAGGAATGAACGGTAGAGAACAAGCCATACTTGATCCCATAATTCTCTTGAACCAATTTAACTACAGGTGCCAATGCGTTAGTCGTGCAGCTGGCCATACTAATAATTTTATGCTCTACTGGATCAAAGCTCGACAAGTTAATGCCTTTTAGGAGCACCGCATCACAATCCTCCAGGCTCTTGCTTGGACCGCTTACGAGCACCCGGTTGGCTCCCCGGTGAAGATGGAGCTCTGCAACAGACCGTGTAACCGCGCGTCCTGTGCAATCAATAACCAGATCGACACCGAGCTCTCCCCAGTTCGGGATTTCCTGTGCTGCATTCAAGTAGTGGATGTGACGGTCGCCTATCGTAATTTGTCCTTCACTACCTTGAACAGGCTCATGCCAGCGCTTATAATTTGTATCTACTTCAAACAAGGCAGCCAGCGCAGCTTCATCTCTAATGTCTGAGATGGAATAAGGTACAAATAAATCGTTTAGCAGTGCTGCACGAAGCAGCTGTCTTCCAATGCGTCCGAATCCAAAAATCGCAATTTTCCCCATGGTATCCTCCTATTTATCTCCTTAGGTTTATCTTTAATGTATATCTTCGCCTAACACACGAACTTCAATGGGAAGAAGATTCCCCTCTACAATGTCTCGCTGGGATTCCAACCATGGTGGAAGCTGAAGCTTCTCCCCCAGGCTCTCCAAAGGCTCATCGGTTGCAAATCCCGGAGGGTCGGTAGCGATCTCAAACAGGATTCCTCCTTGTTCGCGGAAATAAATCGCATTAAAATACTGGCGATCAATGATTGGCGTGGCTTGAAAACCATGCTGCACAACATGCTCACGCCACATGACATGATCCTCGCTATCCTGTGCCCGCCATGCAATATGATGAACGGTGCCTGCGCCTTCACTCCCCCATCCCATGGGTTCAGCATTAACGTCGATGATGTTACCAAGATCACCATAGGAACGATATCGTACCAGTCCGCCCTCTTCGCCGACTTTGTCCAAGCCCATAACGGTTCTTAGCGTATTCTGGGTTTGTTCGGGATTCGTGCTGTATAGCACTGCTCCGCCAAACCCTTTGATCGCTTTATCGGCTGGCACGCCCCCATAGGACCACTTGCTTAACGCACCTTCTTCTCTCGCAACCACTTCCAGCTGCAGGCCGTCCTTATCATTGAATTGCAGATAGGTCTCATTGAAACGCTGCGTGCGCTTAAATTCAACGTTCAGTTTAGCCAGACGCTCTTCCCAGAATGTCAGTGCTCCAGCCGGGACCACAAACGTAGTGAGTCCAACCTGGCCGCCTCCCACTCTGCCGCGGCGGGCTCCATCGAATGGAAAGAACGTCACCGCTGTTCCGGGACTTCCCACTTCATTGCCGAAATAAAGATGATACACTTCGGGAGCGTCGAAGTTGACGGTCTTTTTTACGAGCCGGAGACCTAATACCCCCGCGTAAAAATCAACGTTTCTCTGCGGATTACCCACAAACGATGTAATGTGATGAATTCCAGCTGTTTTTTTAGTCATGATAAACAACCTCCAAGTTATGCTTAGTAAGAAACAGGGAAGCTCTTGCAACCATCAACAGGCCGCCGATCGAACGGCAGCCTGTGCACAGCATCTGCTTCGTATAGGACTTATACTTCTAGAACACAAAACAATCCAAGTCGCAGAATCCGCTGCCATGGTGGTGGCTGCATCTGTGATGATGGTGGAGCTGTTGATGCTGTTGATCTAACACTTGCTGGCCGTTTGCCCCTCCGGATATAGGTGTCTTATAATAGCCGCCGTAATAGTTATGAGGCGACCAGTCCGGACTTGCTTTGGGAGCTGGAGGTGATAAATGCTGGAATTCGCCGACGCCATAGACGATCTTCCCTCCCACTACCGTCAATACCGATTCAATTTTTTTGATCTCCTCTTCAGGAACATTCAAGAAGTTAGCTGAGAGCAGTGAAAAATCCGCATAATAACCAGCTTTGATCTGCCCTTTGACATCCTCTTCCTTGGAGAACCATGCATTCCCTGCCGTATACATCCGAAGCGCTTCATGGCGCTCCACACGGTTGGATTCCGGATACAAGGAGAGTCCGCCGAGTGTTTTGCCCGTTACGAGCCAGTACAAGGCTACCCATGGATTATAGCTCGCCACCCGAGTCGCGTCCGTTCCAACGCCTACACGCAGACCAGCCGTAAGCATTTTCGCAATCGGCGGCGCATTCTCGGCTGCCTCAGCCCCATAACGGTCAACAAAATATTCTCCCTGGAACGCCATCCGGTTTTGTACAGCGATCGACCCGCCTAAGGCTACGACCCGCTCCAAATCTCGCTCATGAATGGTCTCGGCATGATCCAGAATCCAGCGCAGATCCTTAAAAGGCACCTCTTTATTCACACGTTCAAATACATCCAAGAATCGGGAGATCGACTCTCCATATGTTGCATGCAGACGGAATGGCCACCGCTGCGAAACGAGATGCTGTGTAACCCCAAACAGCTCATCTTCCAGGACTGCAGGCAGCTCTGGGCGTGGCTCGACAAAATCCTCAAAATCTGCCGCGCTGTATACGAGCATTTCACCCGCACCATTATGCCGGTAATAAGCACTTCCCGTATAAGGGGTGGATGAAGCTGTCCATTTCTCAAAATCAGCCAGCTCCTTATTCGGATTCTGTGTAAACAGATTATAGGCCGTGCGAACCGTGATCTCCTCCCGCCGGTCCAGTTCTTCAAATACTTGATAGTCATCCGGGTAATTCTGAAAACCGCCGCCGGCATCAATGACACTCGTGATGCCAAAACGATTGAGCTCCCGCATAAATAGGCGAGTGGAATTCAGTTGATCCTCGTAGCCCAGCTTCGGACCTCGAGCCAAGGTTGCATATAGAATCGTTGCATTTGGTCTTGCGATCAGCATCCCTGTTGGATTCCCCTTGCTGTCCCGCTGAATCTCGCCGCCTGGTGGATTCGGTGTGTCCTTCGTATAGCCAACTACGCGAAGAGCCGCTTTATTCAAGAAGGCCTGACGGTACAAATTAAGAATGAACACCGGCGTATCCGGTGCGATGCGATTAATCTCGTCCAGCGTAGGCATTCTTCGCTCCTTGAATTGGAACTCTGTCCAACCACCGACAACTCTAACCCAATGCGGTGCGGGTGTGCGGTCAACCTGAGCCTTTAGCATACGCAAAGCATCAGCGACCGACGGCACCCCGTCCCAGCGAAGCTCTAGATTGTAGTTCAAACCACCGCGAATCAGATGAATGTGAGAATCATTCAGTCCCGGAATCAGCATCCGCTTATTGGCGTTTACCATACGTGTTGCTGCCCCTTGATACTGCATGACTTCAGCCTCTTCTCCAACGGCTATAAACCGACCCGATTTGATGGCTGCAGCGGAAGCGATCGGATTCGCCTCGTCCATTGTAATCATGTGCGCATTATGGATAATGAGTTCTGCTTCTGTAACACGCGTTTGCTCGGACATCGTATATCCCCCTTTACATGTTATGTACTACTTACTGGATAGCCAGAGTTTAATCCATGGAATTAATCGCTGCCCCAGGAACATGCCGAATAAGCCTAGCAAGCCTAAGAATGGCGGTGCGGGAGAGGGTATACGAAGCGATTGGAACACGATGCCGATTGCAATCCCTGTGCCTAATGCCAAGATCATGGATCCCCACATGTAGAAGTACCTCCTTACGCTCAGAATTGATCTTATAAGTTTCATTCTATGGGAAGGCTTCAAAACCCATCAATAAGGCTCTCTCTATACCTGATATAGTAAAAACTTATATTCAAGGTATAATTTCTTCCTATCTTTCCTATAGAAAAAAGCCAATTGTTTAAAATGGATTATTTTTCTAGTATAAGTGACATACAACAGCACATCGCTTAGCCGATTAAAGTCTGCTGTATCCAAAATAGAGCGAAGGTGGGACTTTTATATGTTTAAGGACAAAGAAGATTTGCTTACACCAGACAACTCCGCTATTATTCTTATCGATCATCAGCCACAGATGTTATTTGGCACGCAAAGCGCTGATCGCCAGGTCATTATTAACAACACGGTGGGATTGGCTAAGACGGCTAAAGTATTCAATGCTCCGATCATTCTGACAACGGTGGCTTCCGAATCCTTCTCAGGACCGCTTCACCCGCATATCCAGGAGGTGTTCCCTGAGCAAAAACCGATTGATCGTACCTCTATGAACTCTTGGGAAGATGAGAATTTTGTAAATGCGGTGAGAAAAACAGGCCGTAAGAAACTGATCATGGCCGCTTTGTGGACGGAGGTATGTCTGGCATTTCCGACAGTGGCCGCCATTAAGGACGGTTACGAAGTCTATATCGTTACAGATGCTTCGGGAGGAACAACAACAGAGGCTCATGACATGGCAGTGCAGCGAATGATTCAGGCAGGCGCTATTCCGGTCACCTGGCTCTCTGTCCTGCTCGAATATCAGCGCGATTGGTCTCGTCAAGAAACCTATAATCCTGTTATGGATGTCGTCATTCGGAATACGGGAGCTTACGGTTCCGGCGTTTTTTATGCGAAAACAATGTTTGACGCACATGAAGGATAAGAACTGAAGCTGCCAAATACCTACGAAAAAGCGACATCCCTCCCACATGTTTTTGGGGAAATGTCGCTTTTCTTTGCAGCAGTGCTGTATATGGATTGAGATGTTATAAGTACGATCCTACGCTGGCACCGCTTATACTTCCGTTTCAAACCGCCTTCGCTGGCTTCGGAATTCCAATGCTGTGATGCCTTCGGTATCTTTGAATATTCTCGTAAAATGCTTCACATTCTCGAATCCAACCTGTGCACTGATCTCATACACCTTCAGATCAGAGTGAACCAGCAGCTCCTTTGCCTTATCCAGCCTTAGCCGGCGGACATAGTTCGAGAAGCTCTCCCCACTATACTCCTGAAAGGCATGGCTAAAATACGAGTAATTGAGCGAGAAATGATTGGAGACGACCGCCATGTTCAAATCGTCAGCATAATGCGTCTGCAAGTAGTCGAGAACTTTTTGCATCGTATTCTGTTCCGTCGGCACCTGCTCTTTGCGGTTCTGAATGAACAGATCCAGACGATGGAGAAGCTGCTCGACAGCTATGTAATAATCTTCTAATCGATCGAAGTTTCCGATGTGACCTACAGGGGCATACGTCCTTAATAATTCAAGCACCCTATCTCCGTAGATGCGGAACAGCTTATCAAACAATTCCTCGTTTAGCAGCTGGCTAATCCGTTCTAGATAGCCGATCTCACAGCTGCTAATAATACGGACATCAAGGATTTGGTCAAGAAGCTGCTTGATCTCATCTCTGCGCCCCATTCCAATGAGATTCGATAATCGCTGAATCAGATCAACAGGAACGACACGCCGCTCCTCAGTGCGTTTGCTTAAGCTGGTGTAGTCCAGCACATCAAACTCAGGGAGCAGAATACCGTATTTCAACGTTTGCTTCGCTTGACTGTAGGCCAGCCGTACCTGCTCTATTCCCTGAACAGAACCGCTAATTGCAATCCGCAGCCCCGGCTCATCTCTACTAAGCTTCCACTTCTCTGCCAATTGGTAGAACATCACCGGATCGCGGGCGATCATCATCATACCACCTTTTCCATCACGAGTGAGCGTCCAATCCGTATGCCCTTGTAATCGTTCAGCGATTTGATTCCGGAGATAAGCTGTATCCGCACTGCCAGGTCCTTCCCCACTGCGTCGCGTAAGCAAGCCCAGCGTATATCCTGCAGCTAACCAGCTTAGGCCAGCCTGCTTCAGCTTGTTCGGTGTTATGGCATTACCCACATCTACCTGGTTCACATGTAAAGTAACCAGCTCGGCGGCATACAGACTGGCATCTTCGTCTGCCCTGTCCGCTCGTTCTCCTTTGATCCTTATGTCCCGTATTAAGCGGGTCAGGACGGCAAACAGCTCCTCCCGCACTACAGGCTTGACAAGATAATCCTTCACACCACAGCGGATTCCCTTCTGTGCATAAGCAAAATCATTATAGCCGGACAGCAGTACAACCTCTGGAATAACCGGGTAGGCTTGAAGCTGTTCCATCAGTTCAATCCCATCCATAATAGGCATTCGAATATCTGTGAGCATAATATCCGCAGATTCCTGGTCAAGCAGCTCCAGCGCCTCTTGCCCGTTCTCGGCAAAACGGAAGCTGAACAAATGTGGAAACTTTCTCTCAATTACCGACTGCAAGCCTCTCCGAATGATCTTCTCGTCATCGACGATCAGCAGGCTGATCATATAAGTTCACTCCTTCCCCCATGACTCGATAAGGCAAAGTCATCATGACGCGTGTATAGCTTCCTTCCTGACTCTCGATTTGGATACCATATTCGGCCCCGTAGCTCATCACTAAGCGTTGGTCCACATTACGCAGTCCGATTCCATTGCTGTCCTGATCCCTGCGAACAAACAGCTTCCGGGCATCCAAGTAAGCAGACTCCTCCATCCTTAACATTCGGTTCAATAATTCAAGCCTTTCCGTCGGTATGCCGCAGCCGCTATCCGTGACCTCTATAATACACGTCTGATCCTGCCGAACAGCAGAGATCGTAATGACGAGGTTTCCGTCGCTCGAATGCATCCGGCTCATCCCATGCTTGATTGCATTCTCGACTGCGGGCTGCAGTGACATTTTGAGTGTTTCCTGCTTGAGACATTCTGGTGCAATCATCAGACGGAGATCAAGTCTCCCATCATAACGGATGTTCATGACCGATATATAATGCTGCACATGCTGAATCTCATCGGTGAGCATCACATAATCCTGCTTCCATTCCATTGAATACCGCATCATGCCTCCCAGCGAGGTCATGATATCCGATATCAGGTCCTGCCCTTCAAGCTCAGCCAGCATCTTGACGTTCTCCAGCGTATTGTAGAGAAAATGGGAGTCAATCTGGTTCTTCAATGCCCGCAGCTCGGCTTCCTTGCCCGCCGCCTGTCTGGCTGCCTGCTCTTGAATGAGCTCGTTAATCTTCAGAATGAGCTCTCGATAATGAAAGCCCAGTTCACCTACCTCATCCGTACCCGAAATCGGCGGCAGCTCGACCTTGAAGTTGCCGCTTCGCACCTGCTGCATAGATTCCCTTAATACCTTAAGCCTGCGCAAAATGATTGCCTGCATCGAATAAGACAGCAGTACGAGAAAGGCTACGAGTAGCGAGATGAAGACAATATTTCGAACTCTCGACTGGTTAATGCCTTCAAGTGTGTCCGCAAGACTCACCATATTGACCAGATGTAAGTCAATGGATGGAATATAGCTCTGAAATGCTACGTAGGACTGCCCTTGAACCTTGAACTGTAACTCCTCGACAGCTGCATTACGCGTCAGCTTCACATTGCTCATCAATTCCTCTGCGCTATGCTGAGCGAATACAGGCGCCTCCTTCAAGCTGAACACATCTCCGCTCCTTGCCACTACGATGAACTGAGAGTTCTTATCCTGCACACTGTCAAACGTTTGAGAGAAGAAGTTCGACAGCTTCATCGAGATCTCCAGAATTCCGTTATGTGTTGCATTGTCCGGATATTTGAATTCCTGCAGATAGGTCATGAACGGTTCATTCGGTGAAGGCTCGGTTGGCTCATTCGTGATCGCCACATTCTCCTGTATCTCCCACCAAGGCAGTCCGCTGCTCTTCATTACCTCATCATACCAAGGCTTGGCCTGAATACGTGATTCCTGCAGGATAACGGGCCAAATCTCATTCACATACACATTGTCCGTAAACAACCGGACATTGGCAATCCGTGGATTGTTGAACAGATAATATTGAAAGCTGTTGACCACATCGTTCTTGATACGAAAAACTTGCGCTGCATCCTGGAACTGTTCAATTTGCAGATAGTTGTTCATTTCTCGATTGGATAAGGCTAGCTGACCGGTCCATCCCATCAGCTCTATGTTATTCTCAATATTTATCTTCTCAACCTCCAGCACATTCTTGCTGTTCTCCGCCAACTCTTCCATTGCATTGGCAGACTCTTCATTCAGTGTGTACCAAGAGAATAGAATTACGGGTATGAAGATGACGATGACAAATGACAGAATCAGTTTGACTTGAAGCGAAAATTTAAATGAAAAGGTACGTATCCTCAATAACCTGCGGATGACCGCAAATTCCATCTCCTGTTTCACAGCTTGCTCCCTCTAAGAACTATGGATTAAGTGTCGATCTCAGCTTCTCTACATTTCGTTCATAAGCTGCTTGGCGGCTAGCGATGATCGCTTCATATTCGGGCGCATCGGTAATTGTGTTCATATATTCAGCGAATAGCTCATCGAATTCAGCATCTGACTTCGCCATCAGCAGCTTCGGCAGTGTCTCGGCCCAGAGCCGCGTATTCTTGCCTTCCGCAATCCCTTCCTTCGTCGTTGGATCTGGATCCAGATTCTCAAATTCGGACATGCTGACCGTCTTGCCCCTCGTCCAATCCGAGATCTGCTTGGCAGGTTCAGCATCCATTCCTGTCATCCATTCCAAATTCTTGTTTGTGTCCATTAGCATCCAGTACATATAAGAACCGCCATATTTGCTGTCGAACGCTTGACGGTCGGTGTTAAGCAGCTGCAAGACCTCGGGCAGAAACTGATCCTTACCGTCTATTCGATCGTAAGTAACACCCTTCTCTCCGAGGAACAGATCCCGGTTCCCCTCCTCGCTGAGCAAATAACTGAGGAAGGCAATCGCCCGCTCCTTATCCTTGACGTCCTTCGAGATGAGCGTCACCGTCCAGCCGGAGACACCATTCCCTGCAAGGGTTGGGGGATCATGTGCATCATTCGCCGGACCATCAATCGCGATATATACTTTATTCGGGTCCTTCTTATACAAGGCTTGATTAATCTCTGAAAAGTCAGACCACTGATAGAGCATGGCGAAGTAGCGGCCTTTCGCTATTTTCTCATCCTTTTCCAGCCGTTTCTCATCAATATATACATCTGTAGGGATCAGCCCATCCTCATGTGCTTGGCGAAACACCTTCAACCATTTTAGATAGGTAGGATCACTTCTACGATCGTATAGTTTACCGTTCTTCTGCTGTGGAATAGCCAAGAAATTCTGAAGGTACTCTTCCAGCGAATAATTGCCGGTCTCCGTAAATTCATGCAGACCAATCGGAATAAGCGGCTGACCGTCTACCTCCGGAAACTTCTCTTTCGCAGCCTTAAGTGCGCTCAAGAACCCTTCCGGTGTGCTCATATCTGGCTTTCCAAGTGCTTCATACATGTCTTTGCGAACAACAAAGGTCTGATTAGATGTAAATAACGGACCATACTTATGATAGTCCGCGGGGGATGAAGAGGCATTCGGGTAGGCGTAGACATTCCCATTAGACTGTGTGTACCAGCCAAGCTTCGCAGGATCTGCGACTTTGAAGAAATAAGGATCATACTGATCCGCCAGTTCATTCAACGGAAGAACCATGTCACCATTGATCAACTTCTGTACGGAATCCTCGTACCAGGCCAGTGTGATGAAGTCAGGGAGTGACCTCGCTGCCATCATCGTGTTCAGCTTCTCGCTGGCATCGCCGGCAGGCACGATAAAGTTCAGGCTGACTCCTGTCTTTTTCGTTATATAATCGGATACTACGTTACCTCCCCACTTGCTGGTGAACCAATCAAAATTGATGTACCAGTCAAATGTAATAGGTGCCGTGTCCAGCTTCCAGGCTGGCTTATCCGGGGAAGACTTCATTGGAGAAGAATCTGCCTCGATGGGTTTGGGGCTCGAGTTCGATGGAACCTCAGCAGTGTCTTCACTCGAGGTGCCTGTGTTGCCGGAACAAGCCGCTAACGCCCAGCACATCATCAGGGCTAATAACACCATCATTGCTGAGATACGCTTTCTAACCATTCATAGATCACCTCATATCTTCGAATTTTTAATGTGAAGTATAGTGCCATTTATAGGAATTTTATGCTCAGTTTACTGCTAGTATAAATGTTATTCCAGGCAAAGGACAGGGGAAAAAGGCTCATCGATTCCGGATTACCATCCTTATCTTTCTCTGTCCTTCGTGAACTCGAATAAGCGAGCATGACAAAGGATAGCCCCTTCGTTTCAGCTCGCATTTATTAGATATATAGTGCAGTTATTACACTACACAAATAGATTATAATCGCCCTTTCTGCCCTATTATCTGGATTTCTCTAGAAGAAATTCGATACATTGCTGAACAGAAGGATTGCTGTACTGATACTTCTTATACATGAGCTTAATTTCACGAACAGGCGTGGGATCGATGAGACGAATCATTTTGATGGGCTGACCCGCATGATTCTCAATGGATGAGACAGGTAAGATCGCGACTCCCATATGCTGCAGTACCATAGTAAGAAGGATCGAATTAGAAGTAGATTCGAACATGGACTGCAGGGAACTAGAGGACTTAGGATTGGATGCATGAAGCTGCTCGTGTAAATTTAGATCGCAGGCAAATAACGGAGTATCCAACTCTCCTAACTCTCGAAAAGAAACAGAAGTCCGATCAGCCCAAGGATGACCTGCATAAACGGCCAAAGCCTGCTCTTCTGTATGTAGATGCATCGTATGAATTTCTTTGTTTGGATTCGGATTGTCGGTGATCCCAATATCGATACTGTCATTCAATAGTTGCTGAGTCGTGTATTCCCCACTCGTAAATTGGACTGAAATATCGGGATACTGCTCATGAAACTTCAAAAAAAGAGGCGCTAAACTTAAAAAGTCCATCGGCGAAATGCCGATCGAAAGTTTATTGACCCGAGCCTGAGCATGGCGCAGCTCATTGGTTTCTTTCTTCGCTTCGTCAAGGAGCCTCATCACGGAAAGGGCTTTTACGTACAGAATTTCCCCGTCAGCTGTAATCTTGATCCCTCTGCCAAATCTCTCAAACAATGGGGTTCCTACCTCTGCCTCCAGGAAGCGGATCTGTTGACTTAAGGTCGGCTGAGAGATCATTAGTACCTCTGCTGCCTTAGTAAAGCTGCCTGCTATGCATATTTGTATGAAGCACTCTAATTGCCGGAACAAGATAGCTTCACCTCATTCTCTCTTACATAGGAATGAATCTCTTGAATGAATAGGCGTACCGACGGCCTCATCGTTACAGATTTTAGATATGCGAGGGAGATGTCCCAGCTAGGAACACGGCCTTCTAACTTTACAATACGTAGAGAATCGTCCCTTAAGCTGTCAAGTACCGACGATGGGATTAGAGATGCTCCCAGTCCATGCCGGACCCAATGGATTAATACGGAGGTGGAGGAGGTATGCATGATGGAGTTAAGTGTGAACCCATAAGAGAAGCAGCACATATCAATTAAGGATTTGTTTTGTTCTAAGAACATCATAGAGTTGATTTGCTTCAGAGCTCGGAAAGGGATCGAGGATTTATCCGCCAAAGGATGCGCTGAGTGAATCAGCATAGCCAGCTCCTGTCTATACAAATGAGTCGTGGTGACAGAAGTATTCGCGATTGTTTGTGCAGTGATTCCAATATCTACACGCTGCTCCAGCACTCTATCCTCCACATCCTCGGCATCGACGATTTTCAATACTATATGAGGGTAATTCTGATGAAATTTTATAAAGTATGGAGCAAGGTATTCCAGCTCAGCAGGACAGCAAGCAATGGAAATGGTTTCTACCGATTTATGTCGCCTTTCATGTATTTCATTACGTGCCTCTTCCAGAAGCTCCATAATCGCGTTGCCCTTATTCAAGAGGATCTTTCCTGCTTCCGTTATTTCTACCCCCCTGTTTACCCGATCGAACAATGGAATGTTATACTCATCTTCCAACACCCTAATTTGCTGACTAAGTGTAGGCTGAGTCACACCTAATTCTTCTTTGGCCTTGGTGAAGCTCCCCGATTTGCATATCTGAATAAAGTATTCAAGCTGGCGCAATTCCACGGGCATATCCCCCTTCCAAGCTGACGATTAACCATATAGACATCCCTTTGTAAATATTATAAGAAGAAATCTGCCTATTAAGATATCCGCTAAATTTCAGGTAAGGGTTACTGGATTTTAGGGTGGGTGCTTGACCCCTTCTACGAAAGTCATATGAAATTCTATTAAAAGTCACTTCAACTATTTATGTGTATTCAACTCCCTCAATATAATTCGTTTTCCTCACTCAAGCTCATGAATTCGTAGGATTTCATCCCTTGTTTAATTCGAAGAAAGAGATGTTTGAGGA
>NZ_FNNT01000020.1:0-45256 GCF_900106725.1 Paenibacillus sp. PDC88
CAATAAGCCGGTAATCCTTAGCGTACAGGATATCGGCCTTTTTTCGATCAAACGGGGCTTAGCGTACAAAATCCGCACTTTGTTGGCGGTACCCCCCGATCAATTATTTCTGCCTTCTCACGATACTGTTTATCCTTCACAAGCGTTATCTTCTCATAAGAATCATCATATAGGGCCAATAAATACGCGAGTGTTTCTGAATCGGTCTTGCACTTCAACGCCTCACGTACTGAACGTAATGATGCCTTGACTCCGCTGCTGCAATCCACCCTCGGCCTTGCATCCTTAGACGTTGTTCTAGCCATTAACACACCTCCTGATGGGTCTGTTATGTATCATTTAGGGTCATAAAAAAACGATAAGGGGCCACAGCCTATCTCTCTGGTTCATCCTTGCTTTTAGGTTTCCGTTCAGTCTTACGATTGTCTATTAGAGGTTTAATCCGGTTCAATTTTTCCGCTAACGTAGAACGCGAGTCAAACGAATGTCTGGCCCATTCAGGCAGCTTGTCCACGAGATAGCGTACTTGTCCTCTCTCATTGATTTCGAGTAATTGCGTAAACTCCGAAGTATTGTCAAAAACGTATGTCCGGTCAGCAATTTTCGAAGCAACAGCCAAATTTTTAAGTGAACGATCATAACGGCGTCTAATGTCTTCCTCCGGTATGAAATGTCCTCCTTGAGCAACCCGCATTTCAACACGGCTTATATGGTATTCAACATTCTTCAATCCCACATAATACAAATCAACCTCAAAGCCGGATGCTTTTGCTTGTTCCATTTGACGAATGGCCGTTTTTCCTGAAAGAGTTGTCTCGATGGAAAAGCTTCTCCCTGACCGGATGCATTCCTTAACACGGTTTAAAGTTTCCCTGCCAGCTGCTGGTGAGACACTTTCAGGATTGTCAGGGTTGATACTTTTAGCAATCGCGTCCGGGTCGATTACCTCTCCGATCCGCCCGACTAATTGTTTAGTCAGCGTGCTTTTACCAGCTCCATTTGTACCAGCGAAAACAGTCATGACAGGTTTATTCATGATAGGCTACTTCTTTTCGTCCTTCTTCCGTGAAAACGACTTTAGTTTTTTTACCATCTGGATACTCCTTCACCATTTCCCCATTTTCTTCATAGACAGCTGGTACACCGTTTCTTTTAGCTTCTTCACGAGCAGAATGTGTCGCTTTTTTCAAAACTTCTTTCAATTCATTTGTGGAAATCCGACTCATCTGTAATCGCCACCTTTTCGAAAAAGTTATGTGTTGAATTTATAAATTCATTTTACCATAGTTATGTATTGAAAAACAAGCGTTTAGCGCAAATTTTCAACACATAACTTCTGTTATGTGTTGAAAAAAAACCGCCCTGTTGAAAGGACGGTTTAAGCCTTTATTATTTTCATTTTCAGGAATCTAACCAACAAATTTATGAGGATATGCAAGGACAATATAACTAATGCAAATAATTTATCCCCCCAATTCGGAATAGAGCCTGAGAACAGAGTGTAGGCCATCATTCCGAACAAGGCTAAACGTGTTAAAAGACCAATCAGATTTTTCATGGGATACAGAAAGCTGGCGATCAGCACGATTATAATAAATTCCTGCATTCTTGCCCTCCTTTCATAGCGTTTCCTAATTATAGCATTTATTCAAGGGTATTGACATAGTAACCAAAGCCTGTTTTGTATCCATGAATACACATACGTATACATTTACGTTTACGTTTACATTCGATAATTGTAATTATATAAACGTATATGTATACGTAAACATTTACGTGTGCGCGCTTTCTTTCGTAAAGAATCACTTCATCCGTCTATTTGCTTAATTAAAGATTACATTTACGTATACGTAAATGTAATCGTATATGTATACGTAAACGTTTATAATTTGAGAAACAGACCGCCCGGTCAAAGGATGCGGTCTGCCCCATAAAGCCCACCTTGTAAGCCGCCGCCTTTATTTAAAGCGACTGCCAGAGAACCGTGTTACCAGCACGGTTCTCCTGAAACAAGTATAACACCTCGTTCAAATGGAATAAATGCCTTTTGTGGCGTTGATTTCAAATAAGGATTTGGCTGAAATAGGTTTTGCATACACGGCCCTAATAAAAGAGGCTGTCTGCGATCCGAGCAGATAGCCTCTTTTTGATACGTAAATGTAAACGTACACGTTTACGTAATTATTTATGTGCTTCATTAAAGTAAAGCCTCAATGCTTCATTGATGATCCTTGTTTTCTCCCCTCTGCCATTTTCCGCACTCTGACTATCTATCTTCTTTTTTAAATCATTCTCGATCCAAACGGTATCTCTTGTATGCGTTTCTTCAAATTTCTTCTTTTTAGGCTTGGGCTTCGGCTTGTCTTCGTGTGAAGTATCAATAAGTTCAGGATGAACGCTGCTGGCTGACGTGCTTCTTATTTTGTTTTTCAACTCATCCATCTTACTACTAGACACGTTTAATCAGCTCCTTAACGAATTCTCTGTACAGTTTTAAACCTTGATTCAACTCAGGATTATCTTTAAACCCATTAATAGACAAGCGGCCTATAGCAGCTGTACGGGTCATTATAGTTTCAAAGCATAATTCCCCGTATTCTTCCTCAATCAGCTCGATCAAAGCCTTATTATCGGTTCTCCTTGAATCTATGAGAGAACGCAGTATTCCTGCAATCTTCATATCCTTATTGACCAGTTCCTGCACATGAATGCATGTTTCTAAAAAGCGGCCAATTGCTGAATAGCAAAATTTACTTGCTTCAAACATAGCAACAACTGCATCAGAAGCAGCTAGTGCATTAATCGTCTGATCACCAAGAGCTGGCGGAGTATCAATGATAATATAGTCATATTCGCTTTGTACGTTCTCAAGAGTCTCCTTTAGCACTAGCGAACGGTTGCCTTTATAAGACTCATATAACCACGATGGAAAACGCGCCAAATGATCCTCTGCCGTGAGCAAGTCTAGCCCCTCAGATACCTTATGTACATACTTACGTGCGTCTTTTTCCTTTAGGGCTTCAAAAACAGTTTTCTCATGAAAGTTATAAATGTCTTGTTGAGTCAGTAATTCAGTCAAATTCCCTTGTGAATCCAGATCAACCGCAAGAACCTTTTTTTCATATTCCTGACTAAGAATATAAGCTACAATTCCGGAAGTAGTTGTCTTGCTCGAACCACCTTTTTGTATGCCAAATGAGATAACCTTTGCCATATCATGCCCTCCCTATACCTTTAATATTGTTGTTATTATAACATACATTTACGTATACGTAAACATAAACGTAAACATGAACTGATCAGCTTAACCCTCACGCTAAAATGTTGTTGTGCCGCAGGTGCGGCAACAGGTGTATTCTGTGGTCATTCCTCCACTTCCTATTATGAATATTTCATATAGTGAAAAATCATAAATAGTAAGTTATACGCAGCATTCGTACTTCTACCATACTCCTATTAAAACCTGTGGAAAAGTCGCCTCCACCCCAAAAGATATCCACACCCCGTTTAGAAAAGGTAGCCGAGCTACGCTCGCCTTAAGGATTAAAATCATCCTCCCCACGCCCACCCCTACATTTGCGGCTCTAAATTTTGTGTTGACAGTCACTTGAATTTGTGGCAGGCGGAGGAGAAGCAGGAGAGAGAGAGCCGCAGCCCCCCCAAAATGGGGGGAGCTGCGGCAATCGGGCTGATGTCAGGCGTATGGAGCCAGCCATCGGTCGTTTCGCTTGTCGGGGGGTGGGACGCGTCCAGGTCGTGCTTTACCGCGTATAGTCGAACTAACTCCCCCCGGCAGCCTGCGCCATAGGCGCACACGGACGGGACATTGGTCGATGGAGTCACATCGCCAATCTGGAAGGGGTGGACACGCGAAATTAGGGCAGTGCCTGCCGCCAAATGGCAGCAGGATGCCCGAATCCCCTTCGGCGGGTTTAATCATCTCCGTCCATGTTAGTCATCCGACGTCGCGTGACCTAAACCATTGAACGGCTTTGGCTTTTTTCACGGATGCACGGTTGGGAGAGACGCGGACGACATACCGCGTATAGTTATAGTCGTTTTGGGGTGGCATTCTGCTTAGTTCTCAAAAAAGGCAATAAGAAACTAAGCCCTCGCATGTCCATTTTTAAAAAAAGTGGATGCGAACGCCTGATATTTGATTATGAAATTAGCCCTATGCTATGTATAGGAACGCAAAAAAACTCTCAATTTCCGCACGCACACCTAAAAAAGGCATCAGGAAAGAGAGAGTCCTTACTTTACTTTAAATTAAGGGCTATAGTATAATAGGCCCATATTATAGTAAAGGCTCATACTCTTGAAACGCTACAAAATGGCTTAGTTTGGCGACGGAGACATTTTGCAGTGTTGGTGTGTGGGCTTTTTGCTATTTTTAAGGTTCTTTTTGTAAAACTTTGAACCTATCAATATCATACGTTATAGGTTTAAATTTTGGCAAATTGCGACAGTATTCACTTTCCGTAGTTAAACGGATGTTTTGAGCGCCTTTTCCGTAGTCAAACGGATGTTTTGAGGTGGTTTTCCGTAGTTAAACGGATGTTTCGGGGAATTGGAACGATTTAGTAAGTAATTTCATGATTTTTGCTTTTTTTTTGTTCTTTTTCCGTAGTCAAATGGATGTTTCTTATCGTTTTCCGTAGTCAAATGGATGTTTTAAGTATCAAAAAAGACCCCTATAAGGGGTCAGGGAAAAACTCTAATTGTTCCGGTATCAACTCTCTCGATTGAGATAATGTATTCAAGAAAACCGGGTTTTTTGTAACCGTCAAATAGCGATCGTGCAACCCTTGTTTCTTTCCTTTAAACTCGAAGCGTTCTATAAAGCCTACTGCTTGCAGTTCGATACATGCGCTCTTGATTCGCTCAACAATTTTATACACCTGCATGATCGGCTCGTTATCATCTAAAAAGTGAAAATGACCAGCCAGCGTTTGAAGTTCAAACGTAACTGTAGATTCTTCGGGATAAGATGACACTAACCAGTACAAACCCTGTGCCAGATATGATTTTAAGTCATTCATAAGGATGAGAGAGATATCAAACAAGTTGCCTACCCGGTTAGCTTCAACTAACCATTCAGGCAGCTTTATTTGGAACTTATATTGAAAGTGGTTGGTAGTTCCTACCTTTCGCCTGAATATAATTTGATCTATTAAGCGAGTAAAAGCGATCTCTTCATATTCTGAATCCTTTGAACGTTGATACTGTGTTAAGGTCACTTCTATTTTCATAAGCCGCATTAAGGCTTCCTGGATGCGCTTATAGTTTGCCGATCCATCCGTTAGCCCTAATTCATTCAATATATCAGCGTATTTTAGTTCAACATAGGGTTTCCCGTCTATGTTCTGCTTGAACCATAGAGACTGTATAGCGCCCATTACACGGGCTTCATAAGTAGTTAGTACCTCGCCCGTATTGTTCTTAATATGGACAGAACGCACACCGTGTACAGTCGTTGTGGGCTGATTCGGCACGTTCTTCGGATTAGCAGAAAACAAAGCGTGCTGCGCTATGTTCCTGTTAATGGGTACAACCTCACGCAAGTATTCCACTGATTTTACTTTTAACGCTCTTTCCAAAATTTCAACTGTTGCCTTTGCTCTGGCTGCATCGCTTTCATTATCATGCTGCTGAGTCTTCACAGTATCAATGTATTGGTTGGCAAACATGAATAATGACTTTGCTGGAACGATCTGAATAAGCCTTGTACTAAGCTCGTCCACTGTTTCCTGCTTAATGGTTGCTGCTTTTAAGGGATCACCGATTTTCCTTGTTCTCTTTAAAAATTCACTTGTTATATCATCAAGACACAATTCAATTTCATTAAATTCCTTCATAAAACCTCCCACCGTTCCTATGTGCCTGTAATTATTCTATATCAAGTAGAAGCAATCGCAAATGAATCCAATTCCCCGAACGGGTTCTTACGTATAGTCTACCATTTCTCAACTTGCCATTGGTATACATGGGAATCGCTTGTTTTTTCCTTTGAGTGTACATTGTACACACTCCTTTCAATGGCCACTTTTTTTAACGTAAAATCCGTACACAGAATTCCGGAAACGTTTAAGCCGGCCGCTGATATTTTGAGTACAAAAATTCACCTTCAGGCGAGATCCAGGTTTAAATTTTATGTACAGAAAAACAATGAACTTCCCCCATCCAACCGGGAAGGGACCCGGTTGGATGGGGGCCGCTCTAGTTACTCAGAAGCTGCCTCGAACGTTACCCCTAAAATATGATCTGCGGCCTTCTGTGCCTGTCCTGCGGCCTGTACAACTAACTTCTTATCATCTTTAAGCTTGCGCAACCAACTGCCCACATAAGCCGCGCTGTTCTCTATGGTGCTGTTATCAATACCAGCTACACCGCAAAGCATTGCCGCCCCGATCTCCGCTACCAATTCCTCTTTGCTGTAACTCTCATCTCCAAAGGCTGCAAGCTCGGTAATTCCTGAACGATTTAAGCGGCTTTCATGGCCTGTACTGTGAACATGCTCGTGGAATAACGTGCTGTAGTATTCTTCTGGCTTGCTGTAATCGCAGATAGGCGGCACGCTCACAATATCGTCAGCTGGACGATAGAACGCACGCCCGGAAGCAAACCGGACGGGCGGAGCGTCTTTATACCCTTCACAAATCCGCTCTGCTGCTTCTATAGGATCATGGTCAAATGTTTCGTCGTTTCGCTTGCTCTGTAATCCTTCACATTGAGTATTGATTTCAAACACCGTGTAATAGGGGGTAGTACCAGCGAAGCTGACACCACCCGCAAAGTATATGGGCAAATATGTAAATCAGTAATTCTAGGATCTTATTTCCCTCGATCCTTTACCTTTTCGCCGCGCTAGACATTCTATGACAGGTATTTGTATCAATGAAGAAATCAAAAATTAGGGGACAGCAAGAATCTCTTTTTTAAATTTATATCTTCCAGGATATACGATATCCATATTAACGCTTATAGCTTGCAAGGAATCCTCGTTTAAGACAAAATGCTGTTTCCCTGATGCAATGCGTTTCCATTCATGCGGATTCTTGCGAAAAAGAGATTCCCCTAGATTATAAATATCTATATTCTTCTCAAGCGCAGTTTGAAAGGTTTTCCTAATTTGCCGCTCAATTTCTTTTTGAGCCATTTGCGTGAGTTCTTGTTCAGTAACGTCTGCATGCAACTCATTTACCCCAGCCTTCACTGAAACGGATATATCGAAATACGCTTTATCATATTTAACACTTGGAGTAATGTCATATTTAGGTTTCTCTGCGACGAGAACCGCTATAAGTTTTTTATCGGAAAACAAGTCAAGAGGCAGTCGGATTGTGTGTTTATTTAGCCACGGCAACCCGGACAGATCTTGGATGTCCATGCGTGCATAATAGTGCTCTTGATCATATACTTGTATGCCAGAAAATCTAAGCAACTCACGTGGCTTTTGATTTTCCTTCCATTGGTCTTTTCGAATTGATAATTCTGGTATATAGCTTGACTTAGCCTTTTCATTTGAATCCAGAACAAACTGTTGCAGGCGGATCGGAGCGAGAATAGAATGCTGTCGATAATTCTGTTCAGGATTATGTAGAATCGATGCCTTTGGTGACAATCTGAAAAACGATGTTGCCATTAAGATCTCGTCAAGGGGATCTCGCGTGCTGAATAGCCAGGCTAAGTACCTTATTTCACGATAACGGTTGATCAGTTCTAACACTTCACCGACTTTCCTTTCCTTCATCAACCGTTCGCTGAACAGAATCGCAGAGACTTGTCCCCAGTTTAACCTCTGTTGCGAAGTGCTGTATAAATCATTCGCTGCTTCTGTAAACGAGGAGCCTTGTCCCTTACCGACCCAGACCGGGGGCTGCTCCGCTTTTTGTTGGCCCTCCAGCTTTGCCACTGTCGAGAAGTCAAGCAATTGCGCATAGATGGTGTATTGACCTTCCGCATAGTCAATTCCGACTGCTGTCGTATAATTCATGTTTTGCACTTCGTATTTGCTCCAGCAGCCGGTGAGTATGATGAGGGGCAGAAGAACAACGATATATTTATACGTCTTCATTTCTGCCCATCCCCTTGGCTTGTAGGATCGTGAGTATTCAGATTGTCCGGTCGAGTTTTTCGCCATCTCCAAGGTAATCGGAACAATGCATTGGCGAAATCTTTATATGGGGGCGAAAGCGGAGCCAGGTAAGGCAAACCGCATGAACGCAATGAGGCTAAATGGGTTGTCACGATAAATAAAGCAAGAAAAAAGCCATAGATGCCAAGCGCGGCAGACAAAATAAACACGATAAAGCGTAAGATGCTAATTGTCCCAGATAACGACTGGCTGGATAAAGTCGAACCGAACACCTGAGTAATCGCTCCTATGACAACGATGCTCGGGGATAAAAATCCTGCCCGAATGGCTGCATCCCCCAGGATAAGACCTCCCACAACGGTAACAGTAGAGCCAATGGCAGAAGGCAAGCGAACACCGGCTTCCCGCAATATTTCTAAAAAGATGAGCGACAGAAACATTTCCCCTGCCACACCTAATGGGATTCCTAATCGGTTAATGCCAATAGTTGCAAGTAAATAGTAAGGCAGTTGATCTTGATGATACGCAAGAATGGCAACCCAAAATCCGGGCAGCATGAGTGAAACGGACAACCCGAGCAAACGAAGAGTTTGCCCGAACGTGGCCGATAAAGCAGTAATGTGGATATCTTCCGGTGTTTTCAGGAGCAAGAACAAATTGGCTGGAGCGATCAAAGCAGCCGGAGTACCATCCACAATTAATGCTACGCGGCCATTCATCATGCAGTTCACGGTGAAGTCCGGTCTTCCTGTGTACCCCATCAAAGGAAACAAAGCTCTTGTCGGTTCCATTAATTCTTCCAGTTGAGTGGCGCTGATTGCTCCGTCAATTTGAATACCATCCAATTTTTTCTTTATATCTTGAACAATATTCGGATTAACAATGTCTCGCATATAAAGAATCGCAACTGTTGTTTTAGTTCTCACGCCAACTGTTTTGGTTTCGTATACCATGCTGGTTGACTTGATACGTTTCCGAATCAGCGCAACATTGACGCCGACTTCTTCAACAAAACCGTCTTTTGGACCGCGTATCGAGACTTCAATGTTAGACTCTTCCGGCTTACGTGCCGGTTTTTTGGAAATATCGAGGGAGAACAACGAAGTTAGTGCCGGAATGAACAAAAGCAGCTTGCCCTCGAAAATATCCGTTTCGACTTGTTGCTCCCACTCCTCGAAAGAAATGCTCTCTAACTGTAATTGACACGACTCAACAATCTCCTCATTCTTATGAAATCCGTAAGTTTCATAAAAACGAGTCAAGTGGGGCAGCACCATATCCTGAATGAGCTGTTGGTTGTCACATAAACCATCGCAGTACAGCAAAACGATCCTCGACTGATCATCACCAGCTTTTATTTTGTAAACATGACGCTTAACATCTTGACACATCTGGAAGCGTTGGATAAGCGACGGTTCACTAAGCGGTTGTGAAACAGTTGCCACTTTGTTTGATGGCGATGGTAAGACCTCCGCCTTCTTATTTCTGAATCGTTTTATCATTCGTAGATACTCCTTTTATTTCGTGTTGAGGTTCGTACGACATATACGATCATGACCCCAATTGTAAAGACACAAAACGATGGAAAGTAATATAGGCTCAATAGGTCTTGAAAGACCATATCGCTAATAGGCAGCAATGTAACAACCAACATGAATAAAGCGCCTAGGAACATAGGTATCCACTTATACTTTTGTAATTTCCATAATTCCCCCAAGAGATACATGGAAAGGGACACTCGAATGAACATACCGGATAGCCATTGGTAAATCGAGAAAAAATCGACATGCTCCACATACTCGCCCAGTCGAACCATTCTCCATTGTTCATAAACAGGATATCGTTGGTTTGCCGCTTCATCAGGGCCATACATTGTAATCGAACCCATCAAAGGGCCGATCGTAAGCCCGGATAAAATGAGACAAACAAGCATCAAACTTATGAAGCCCGGTTTCTTCGTTAACTTATGCTGGATCAGCATCAGCAACGACAACTCCAGCAACCCGCTGGCAGCGTAGGGAACACCTTTCCATAGTGGAGGTGTTCCTTTTTCGAGCAAAGGAAAAAGCAAGGTATAATCTTTAAACTGAAAGTTTGCAATCATTACAAGGTCGCCAAGAATGACAACGAAAGGTAACAATATCCCGCTCACAATCGCAATGGTGCGAAGCCCCTGATATGCCGCAAAGAAACATCCGACAATTGTTGCTACCACAAGGACGAGCATTGGAGTTTGAGGCATATAAGTTGCAATTGTCCAAGTTAGAGTATCCTTCAAGGAAATGAGTCCCATGAGCCATACAAGCACACTATATATGAAAACCAGGGTTATGGAGAGAAACATTCCGAAATGCTGCTGCAACCAATCCTTTAAATGTATGCCGTTCATGTTTTTGATGATGTAGTTCAAAGAGCCAATCCAAAGAGGCGAAGCGATTAATACAAGAAGTACTACCAGCCAGGCATCTCGCCCTGAAGCACCGAGCAGTAACGGTATAATAATGACGTGGTTCAGCAAACCGACTGAAAGCATAATTATCATGTATGACTGTATAAGCGGAATTTTTGGCATAAAGATCACCTCTTTCAACTTTTGAAGAAGAATATGGAAACACCATTATATACTTTTCCCTCATCGTCTTCATTCCAATCACTTCGGCTATTCCATCTTGCAAAAGTTCCGTTTTTGATTAGGTAATTGGAATATGATAGCTTTTTGCTCCACATTGCCTCATTAAGTATGCTTCGGTATACTAAATTTAATGATTAAAATTCCGATTCTAACCATTTTAGGAACTTTACTCGGAGGGGATCAAGTGAAGCGAAATTGGGAGCTGGAGGAGTTAATTGAGCATTTTACGTTTCTTCCCAACGAAATGCAGCAAGTCGGCAATAAGTCGGGGGAGACTCGGTTGGGGTTTGCTGTTCTGTTTAAGTTTTTCCAATACGAAGCGCGATTCCCCTTCCAAAAATTCGAAGTGCCCAAAGCAGTAATTCAATACATAGCAAAGCAGATCGAGGCACCGGCAGAGCTGTACGCACAATACGATTGGACTGGTCGCTCCATTACCTACCATCGAACACAAATCAGGGAGTTTTTTGGCTTTCGTGAGGATACCATCAATGATGCCGAAGAGGTAATCGATTGGCTATGCAAAAGCGTATTATTCCAAGATCACGATTTCGAACATTTGGTCGAGACCGTATACGGGCGATTTCGGGAGATGAAAGTTGTACCGCCTACGCCTGATCGCATTGAGCGACTTATCAGAGCCGCAATCCGTACATATGAGGAACAATTTTTCCAAGTCACATTGGAAAAGTTGCCTGCGGCATCTTTGTCCAAACTGGATTCACTCGTAGATAGTATCGCATTTCTAGATGAAGACCAAGGCGGCAGCGACGAGGGACTTCTTTCTTTTCAAGAGTTAAAAGCTGATCCGGGCAAACCAGGTGTCGAAAGTGTGTTAAGAGAAGTAAGCAAGCTGCGAACGATTCGAAATCTGGAGCTTCCGGATAATCTGTTTCGTGATATCCCTCTTAAAGTATTGACCAAGTACCGGCAGCGGACCGCAACAGAGGATCTCCGGGAACTTCGTCGCCACCCTGATCCGATCCGTTACACATTGTTGGCCGCATTCTTCTGGCTAAGGAGTATGGAGATAACGGACAATTTGATTGAGCTACTTATTCAAATCGTCCATCGAATAGGAGTACGGGCAGAACGCAAGGTCGAGAAGGAAATTCTGAATGACCTACGGAAAGTAAGCAATAAGTATGGCATTTTATTCAACATGGCCCAGTCTGCCGTCAACAATCCAGACGGAGTAATTCGTGATGTCATTTTCCCGGTCGTAAATGAGCAAACGTTACGGGATTTGATAAAAGAATTCAAGCATACCGGACCGGCTTACCGTGAGAAAATCCATACCATTATTCGGGCTTCCTATGGGAGTCACTACCGCCGTATGGTTCCCGAAATACTAGGCATTCTGGAATTCCGATCAAACAATGAAGTGCATCGGCCAGTGATTCGTGCGCTGGAACTGGTAAAGAAATATTCTGACACCGGCCATCATTATTTGCCAATGTCCGAAGAAATCCCGGTAGATGGTGTAATCCGGACGGTTAATAAAGAAATCATTGTTGAGAAGGACGAGAAAGGCCAAGAGCGAATTAATCGGATGAATTATGAGATAAGCGTTCTGCAAGCTTTACGGGAAAAGCTTCGTTGCAAGGAAATATGGGTGGCCGGAGCGAACCGATACCGGAATCCGGACGATGACTTGCCGACAGACTTCGAAGAACGGCGGGAAGAAAATTATAAGGCTTTAAAGCAGCCGCTGGATGCAGAAGCATTCATTGCAACGTTGAAGCAGGCCATGAAAGATGGATTAGAAAAGCTTGATACCGGTCTCCAGAAAAACCCCAAGGTCCGGATCACGGAGAAGGGTAATGGTTGGATTAGCTTATCTCCGTTAGAACCACAAGCAGAGCCAGTCAACCTATCACGGATAAAATCAGAGATGCTTCGGCGCTGGCCAATGACGAGCCTGTTGGACATTTTAAAAGAGGCCGATCTTCGTGTCGGATTTACTGAAAAATTCAAGACTGTTGCTGTACGCGAAGCGTTAAGCAGGGATACGCTGCAAAAGAGACTCATCCTATCCCTTTATGGCCTCGGGACGAATACCGGCTTGAAACGTGTGAGTGCCGGTGAGCATGGAGAAAGCTACAAAGACTTGCTGTACGTCCGCAGGAAATTCATTCATAAGGACAATCTCCGAAATGCGATATCCGAAGTGGTTAATGCGATTTTTCGCGTTCGGATGCAGGAGATTTGGGGCGATGCCACGACATCCTGTGCATCGGATTCAAAAAAATTTGGTGCATGGGATCAAAATCTGATGACCGAATGGCATATCCGGTACCGCGGCCGCGGCGTTATGATATATTGGCACGTTGAGAAGAATTCGACATGCATTTACTCGCAGCTCAAATCGTGCTCCTCCTCTGAAGTCGCTGCCATGATGGAAGGATTGCTTCGTCATTGTACCGAAATGGAGGTCGAGAAGAATTACGTGGATTCACACGGCCAGAGCGAGGTTGCGTTCGCATTTTGTTACCTTTTGGGCTATCAGCTCATGCCACGGCTCAAAGCGATTCATTCGCAAAAACTTTACCGGCCCGAACCAGGCATGACCGATGCCTATCCGAATTTGCAGCCGGTGCTGACCCGCCCAATCAACTGGGAGCTAATTCGGCAGCAATACGATCAAATGATGAAGTACGCTACGGCTCTCCGACTCGGAACCGCCGAAACAGAAGCAATCTTGAAACGATTTACCCGTAATAATTTAAAGCATCCGACCTATCAAGCTTTGGGGGAACTCGGCAAAGCAGTCAAAACGATATTCCTCTGCGATTACCTGCACTCGGAGGAGCTGCGCCGCGAGATCAATGAAGGCTTGAATGTCGTGGAAAATTGGAACTCGGCCAACAGCTTTATCTTTTACGGCAAAGGCGGAGAAATCGCTACCAACCGGTTAGAAGATCAAGAGCTAGCCGTATTGTCTCTTCACCTTCTGCAAAACTGCCTGGTTTACATCAATACCATTATGCTTCAAAGCATCCTATCCGACCGCAAATGGTTCGATATGATGACTTCGGAAGACTTGCGGGCGCTTACCCCGCTGATCTACACGCACGTAAACCCTTACGGCACATTTAGGCTGAACATGAGTGAACGCCTTCCGTTGGAAGAAGGTGTTATTGCGTGAGTGAAAGACGCATATCCCCGAAACGCAAAGCGAAGGAGCTGGCGAAGTATCTCCGAGGGGAACGGCCAGATTATGACTATCTCAAAAGCCTGTTTCAGCATCTTCGAGCAGAGCTGGAGGTAGAGGTTCCAAAAACAGCGAAGAAGCTCCCCTATGTACCTACAGAAGAGGAGCTTAAGCGCTACTACG
Organism: Paenibacillus sp. PDC88; assembly: GCF_900106725.1. Classification (NCBI taxonomy): domain Bacteria; kingdom Bacillati; phylum Bacillota; class Bacilli; order Caryophanales; family Paenibacillaceae; genus Paenibacillus; species Paenibacillus sp. PDC88. Next base: position 14,068 of record NZ_FNNT01000020.1, read on the forward strand.
ATGTGGTTTGGCAAGCGAAGAACTTTCAAGACATGATGATCGTCAAGACGCTGCTATATACCGGCGTTCGGGTAAGCGAGCTGATCAATATCAAATTGTCCGATGTTGATTTCCACTACTGCCAAATCCGGATTAATAAGGGCAAGGGGAATAAGGATCGCATTGTCCCTTTCCCTCAATCGTTCAAGGAAATGCTGGCCATGCACGCCGATTCAATGAAAAAGAAGCAGGCGGTTTACTTGTTCGAATCATCGTGGAAGAAAAAATATACGGATCGGGGAATACGAAAGATTTTGGCTAAATATTCGGAGGAAGCCGGTCTTGTACAAAATCTGTCGCCGCATAAGCTACGACATTTCCTGTTGACTTGGCTTAAAAAGCAGGGCATCGATGACGCACTCATACAACCGTATTCCGGCCACGAAAGCCGGAAGTCGTTGGAAGTCTATTCAAAACTGGCAATCACTGATGCACAGCAGGAGTACAACGAGGTCATCAACAAATTTCCCATTTAATAACATCTACTTTGCGGGTGGTGTCAGCTTCGCTGGTACTACCCCAATAGCGGAGAAATGGGATTTTTTCAATTTCTCCCGTTTCGTCGTTTTCCTTCTCCAACCATGTCCAGAAAACAACGAATTGCCCCTTTTCGCCTTTTTTGACTTTGCCCCCGGCTTCGCTTACCTGTTTGAAAGTCGCATACTCTCCCGGCTCCAGAAGTAGCGTATTAACGCCCCGATACGGCTTCTGTGTCTTCCAATTGACAGCCGCACCCACTCGCCACGGGCGGCGCCAAGGCACAACCCCTTTTTCCAAAAGCTCTATCATACGATTTGTAACCATTTCATAGATTTTTTCGCTCATGTTAACCTCTCCCTTATGTGTTATAATGGAGGGGCGAAGGGGTCTCAAATCTTCGCCCCGGCTCGTTTGTTCTGCTAAACAAACGGGCCTTTTGATTGTCTTTGGATTGCTCGATCATATTCATTCAGCACTTTGTCCAACTTTTGCGATTTCTCCACAACTTCCATCGCTGTAAAACCCATCCGTTCTGCTAAATCAATGAGTTCTTTTCGCAACTTTTCAATCTGATTACGCAACATCTCAATGTTCATATCGCTATCACCTCCTTTCAAAATGACTTATTCGGACTTGACTTTTTTGGCCCTAACCCTTATTCGGAACCGTTTGCCTGTCTAGCCCTAGCGGCGATGAGCGGAATCCTTTAAGGTTTGTGAGCAGTTTCTTGCTTGCTGTCTTGCCTTACCGTATGAAGTTTTCAAAGAGCAAAATCATTCGTATACCGTAGCCGTCGCAGATTTAAGATCATATAGGTTCTCGCAGGGCAAGGCTGCCCGAAGGGACGACAAAAATTATTTTGAGTGTACTTCTCAAAAAAATTTTTTCGCCTTGCCCGGAGAGGTTCTATATGATCCCATGCGACTAGATGGCTACGGTATGTGAATGATCTCTTTGAAAAACGGAATATGGTAAGGCTGCACGCAGGTTACTGCGAACGGGCCTTGTCTTTACTTCTTCGATCTTGCCCACAAGGTTTTATCTTCGAAGGGTCTACCTGAATAGGTTTTGGAACGATGAAGGAATGGAGCGAAGCGGAATGGAGTCATGGTTCCCTTTGCTTCGTAGTACATGATGGGGTTTGTGGAGTGGAGTGAAACGGAACGGAGCAATCCCCATGATGTATGAGCATTGCCCCAGAGTCTTTAGCTTCCCTGCTAGGCCCGTTAAGAATCCCAATGGAACCCGGATGCTTTTTCCGGGGTCGCTTGGGATTTAGGGCCGATGAACCGGGGGATTAAACACCTGTTTTCTTCACTTGTTTAGGTTTGATGTGTACGTATTTTTCTCCTGGTACTTTCTGCAGCAGATAAAATGTACACAGAAACTATCACGGCCGCGGATCTGAAGCCGATAATATGTGTACAGGACTGAATCTCTCACATAATGGGTATAATATTACTAGAAGGGAGCGTGAAGATATGGCAACAGTATTTACTATAGCCATTTTGTCTTTTGTAGCGTGGCTTCATGCGGTAATCCTGCGGATCAGCACGAGCAAAGAGGAATATAACAAATACGTTTTCATATCCGCAATACTTATGTATCTATCCTGCAACTATATCCAAGCACAAACTTTTCAACATAAGACTATATTCAACTTAGCATTTATCGCTTATTCTTTAGTATCAATTCCAATCCATATATGGCTCCTATCAGCATGGACGAAATCGAAACGGAAACCTACACATTAAATTGTGATGAAACAGAAAACCTTTTGCCGCACCTGCGGCACAACTACTATAGAGACGCACAATATAAGCAAACGTAAACGTAAACATATACGTGTACATTGTTGATTCCATTACAAAAGGCCACCTGCATATGAAGTGCTCCCTGTCAAGTAGACAGACTAAAAAAACAAAATCATTAGTATTCAATATCCCCTCGGTTATATTGAGGGGATTATTTTCTTAATTAAACTGCTCGTCGATATTCGTTTGGGGATAAGCCGTTTAGTCGTTCCGTGTATCGAAAATTATTGTAATAATGGATATACGTTCTTACGCTACGAAGGAGACTGTCATACGTATCGTGCTTCTCCAGATAAAAGCTTTCTGCTTTAAAGGTACCCCAGAATCGTTCAATGGGTTGGTTGTCCAAACACCGGCTTACACGAGACATACTTTTTGTAAACTTGTATCTCTTTTGAAGTTGTTTGTATTCCAGCGAAGTATATTGAAAGCCGCGATCACTGTGCAAGAGCGGCGTAGCATTCGGGTTTCTTTTATAAGCTTTCTTTACCGTGTTCATGACAAGCTCATTGTTATTGGAGTGGCTGAGCACCCATGAAACAATAGAGTTGTCATAACCGTCAATAATGGCACTCAGATAGGCCTTACGGCCATTTCCATATTTCAACTCTGTTACATCGGTGCACCACTTTTGGTTGGCGACCTCCGCTTGGAATTTTCGGTTCATGACATTCTCAGCGATATGAAGGGTTGGAGCTTTCACGTAATTGGGCCGCTTTTTGCGAATCACTGCCTTTAATTCAAGGGCTCGCATGATGCGGTAATACCGTTTACGGTTGTACCTTTTTTTAAGCTTACGATTCAACTGAGTACGCATTTGGCGATAACCGAGTATCCCGTTTCGTTTGTCATAGCGAAGTTTGACTTCCTTGGCTAGTGCAAGATTTTCAAGTTCCCTGTCGGATGGTATCCATTTCAGCCACTTATAATAGGCAGATCGGGCGATTCCTGCTAGCTCACAGAGCTTGGTGACCGCATACCCTTTCTCGGCATGCAGCTCTGTAATCGCTTGATAGATGTCTGCATGTCGAACAAAGGTTAACGTGTATTTCTTCGCCGGATCTCTGCCAACTTTTTTGCGAGTGCATTCTCCATTTCTAAATGCTCATTTCGTGCCTCGAGTTCCTTGATCCGAAGCTTTAGCCGTTCCTGTTCGTCTAGCTCTTCTAGCGGCTTTTTACGACCTCGGAGGTCTTTTAAAGCTTCATGACCACTCGCTTGATATTTACGAACCCATGCGTACACTTGCTGGTAAGAGACACCGTACTTGTCGATGGCTTTCTGGTAATCTAAATCATGGGCGATGGCGAATTGTACAATTTCAATACGTTCCTCGTAAGTCGTTTTCCGTCCTTTATTCATATGAGGGGATCCAATCCTTTTCCGAGTTGGTTTCATTTTCACCCCTTCAGTATACTTGGAAATCCAGCTCTCTAACACAGATTTACTCGAAATATGGTACTTTTTCACCACCGCTCGTACAGAGTATTCGCCAGAGCGTACATCTTGAATGGCAGATAGCTTTAGCTCCTTGGAGTAAGATTTCCATCCCCTCGATTCTCTTAATCCTTCTTCTCCATCTACCTTGTATTTTCTTATCCAATCGGTAACCGTGTTTTTATGGACCCCCAGTTGCTTTGCCTCATGGTTGGGGTTGGATTCATGTTGCAGGCAACGCCTTACAACCTGAATCTTGATTTCATATGAAACCGGGCTTCTTTTGGACATTACAAAAACTCCCATCATGGTAGAAGTAGAGTTTTGTTTTTTCTACTGTCTACTGTGATGGGAGCATATCAATATGCAAGTGGCCTTTGTTTTACCCGTTAACGCCGTGATTAAATGGTGTTATTGTTGGATTGGAAGGCGGTGAAGAAACCGGAATCACAATACTAAGAAATGTCATCAGCATAAATGTAGCTACTAATGCTTTTTTCATGATGCACCTCCTGTAAGATATTTTGGTACTTTATTTGTTGCTCTGTGGTAGCTAGGTTACGGACGTTTTCAAACATCCCTATAGTTGTAATAAATTCCCTGTATAAGTCCATTGTAACCGCTATTTGCATATAATCAAGGATATAATTAATTGCGATATCGTACCGTCGCTGATTCAAATTGTATGCTGCAAGTTGATTCAGCAATTTTACGTAATATACACGATTTCCAAGGTCTTCAAGCTCAGAAAAAGTGTCTGTCTAATGACACAAACATACCCTTATTTTTGACACAAACATCACCTTAAAGCCCAAATTCGGATGGATTTTTGACACAAACATCTCCTTACAAAGTTCTGAATGGAAATACTCTCAGTGACACAAACATCTCCTTTTATGCCGCTTGTGACACAAACATGCCATGATCCAATTTAGGTTAATTCCAAAGGGTTTGATGTCACGATTTTTCGCATTTTCTCTATATTCACTTTTGTATAAATCGTGGCTGTTTTGGGGTCCGCGTGGCCCAATAGATCAGCAATTGCCAACAAATCAGCTCCCTCACCGTCGTTATATAGAACGGTTGCACAAGTATGGCGCAGCTTATGAGGCGTTACTTTATAATTATTTGCTCGAACACCGGCATCTTTTGCAATTTCCTCGATGATTAATCCCACAGCTCTTCTTGTTAGCCGCTGCCCTCGTTTTTCCGAAATAAACAACGCTGGTTCATCAATTCTATTGCGTTTTTGTAGGATCATTTGCCGAACTGGCTTATAATTCTCCAGGGCCCGAATTATTTTCGGTGTCAACACGAGTTTTCTTTCCTTGTTCCCTTTACCAATGACTGCGAGCGATCCATCATCTTCATTGAAATGCTTGAGATCGATACTTACGAGTTCAGAAACCCGTAGTCCGAGCAATAAAAACAGCGTAGTGATTAATGAGTCTCTTTCTTTAAATTTGCGCTTCGCGGCGTATTGTTCAAATGTCATGGCATCCTGTAGAGAAAGGCTTTTAGGAAGCCGTTCACCGAGTTTCGGGTTCTCTATATACTGGGAAACATCATATCGAAGGTATTGTTGTTTAACAGCCCATTTAAAAAACTGTCTTATTGAGGAAATGATGCGTGCTCTCGTCGTGGCTGCAAAAACGGTGCCCAATTTTGGATGCCTTTTATTCGTATTCGTTGTGGAAAGTTTACCTCGAAGAATTTTTATCTATCAGCACTGATCGGACCTCGTTCCAACTCGATAATTGTACTTATACAACCTCCACGGTATATATACTAATGGTGGGGTACAGTCCCCTCCTTGTATTTAGAGCAAATAGGCTGCCTGACTTACTTTTTCTGGTAGCCTATTTGTCTCGTCCTGGTGATCATTCATGGATCGCAATTTGCCATCTAACCTCTCTTGCACGAGTACTCCCGAGTAATTCTTTTTATCCTGCCAAACTTGCCCTACGATCGATTGTAATGCCGAGTGTTCAGGGAATTCTTCTGCGGGGGTTACTGAGACCAGCTTAACTTGGAGGTTCCTCGAACTCTAGCCTTGGAAACCGACTTCTGATCTACGAAAGAGCCGATCCACCACGCGCTATTATTTGCCATGAACATCCTCCTCGATTTTCAGCTGACGTATAATTGGCGAATTGTTAACGAATCAGCAATGGTTTAACTTCATCAATAATCTTTTCTAACGCTTTTGAACATTGCTCGTACATCTGCTTTGTATTTTGTTCTTTGGTAGATAAGCCAAACATTTCGAGATCCGCTTCACACTTTTTCAATGTTGCAAGCAACGCGGCTTTTTTCTGGGGTTTCGGTACTTTGATCTGATCATCAAATAAATCAACGTATAGCTGGCCATAGGAATCCACCTGTCCAAGAAATACGTTATCAATCGAAACACCTAATTTCTCCAGTTCCGTATCCAGCCATTTCCTGTTTAGACCTATCGTGGCAAGCGGTTCGTCCATTATTTTTCCATCCATAATGACCGATTGAGGTTCTTGTTCCGGCCCGACATTTATTCCCAGGTGTTTAGGCGTTAACGGTTGATTTTCCTTGGTTAAAAGAACGCTAACGTTACCGCTTGACTCCATGATGGCGAATTCAACATCGGCAGCTTTGAACACATTCTTAGTTCGAAGCTGTTCCATAAGTTCATCCGTGGTAATCCTTTCTTTTTTTAGGTTATCCTCCATGATCTTGCCGTCCTTAATGAGCACTGTTGCTTTGCCGTCGAATAGGTCTCTTGCCGTTTTGCTTTTCAGCTGTAGAAATTCAATCCCTAAAGAAACAACGGTCCAAACCGTCATCGAAACCAAGCCCAGATACCAAGTGGACTCCAGATCCAACGAAACGTAAGCTGCAAGGTTGCCGATCGTGATTCCGGTGATATACTCAAACAATGAAAGCTCTGATACCTGTCGTTTACCCAATATCTTCGTTAGGACAAAAAGAACCCCCATAGACAATAACGTTCGCAAAGCAATTTCTACCCAATCCGGCATAATATCACCATTCCTTTCCAATCACATTTAATCGACAAAAGTTAATATGTCCCTATTCCATTATTTTCACACATTTCCATTTGAAAATTTTTCTAACGTATGCTTTTGTTGCGAGACGGAAATATTAATTTCGGTATTGGGAGAATGTAAGCATCTATTCCTATTACCCCTGAAACATTATCCTATCCTAAGGTAAAGGAGGTGACATTCCGTGACAGTTGCTTCTCAAGTGAAAACGTGCGTAGCATCTTTAAAAAGTGCTCAGGCGAGTCTGGAACAATTTGCTTTGGAAACACAAAATCAAGAAGCAAAATCGCTCTTTACGAATGCGGCCCAACAAACCCAACAAATCGTGCAGCAAGTAGAAAGCCGCGTACAACAGTTGGAAAATGAAGAGCCTCAATATAAGGGGTTTTAAGAAAAACAGACAAACCATGAATATTGAGGACATGGCTTGTCTGTTTTCATCGGTGAACAGATTAGAAAAGAGATCAAACCCTACAAGTTGAGTAGGGTTTGATCTCTTTTCGCCACTATTCTATTGTTTAGACAGCTAACCTTGGATAAACCTAAACACTGCCGCCCCCATCGCCACTGCTAAAGTTGACAGTATCCAAGTTCCCCCTCATTTCGACTGCAGCTTTCCTTTTAAGGAAAACCTCTTTACGTTCTTCCGACCAATCGTCGGTTAAAACGACTGGCCAGTTGTTTATATCCAAATATTTCGGTTCAATTTCGACATTTTCTAAAATCCGTTTTCTACCCAATTCGCTTCACCTCGGTCAAGATTCCTAATTCGACTTCCTTTATATTGGATGCAATTAGTTCTCCTGAATAAATTAAGAAATATATGGATACGACTGATCGGAATTGTTGAACATATGCTTTGCAACTCTCCGATAGTTTTAGTTTCGTCACCGAGAGCACGTAGAATGTGCCTTTTATCCGTTTCGATGGGAATATTCCGTTGACCGATATATGGCAGTAACTACTTCATATTTTTCAGGTAAAGATCTTGTCCGCGTATGTCCTCTTCGTAGAGTACTTTATAGTCATATCCTTATTTAAAGCACCATTTTTCTAACCTCTCATGATCAGTCTCTTGGTTTTTATATCTTACGTTTACAAACGTTTCTTTTCCGTTTCGTTCAAGCTGCCACATATCAAAAACCTTATCTTATGTAAATTATTTTCTAGCAGTTTCTCACTGTTTGGTCTTTCGCAAAATTTAAGAATGTTGGGATCCGTTTCGACCAATATCCAATGATCGTACTTAAGATCACCGAACAATTGAACGTCCTTTTGAAGCTTGTAACTATACCTTTCCCAATAGCTACTACCGACTGCTTCGTTTAATAGGAATATTGGCTCGTACATAAAACACCTTTTTTTGACAAGATTTTGCTATTATCTTATCATAGTCATAATTTTCGGTAAATAATTTTCGCGCCTTATAAGTATATGTTTGTGTCACCAGATACGTAAAAGGGGATGTTTGTGTCACTGAACTAGGACACAAACATCCCCTTTCAACTAATAAGAACCCTTGATTTTATTGAGTATTAATTATGGCATGTTTGTATCATTGGACAGTGTCTAACTGCTCAGGAATAGAGCTATAGTAATATTCGTCTATATTCCATTCATTCAAGTTTGCAGCTTCAAAAATTGTAACTAATCCGGGCAGTGTTTCCTCATCGTTCTCAAATATAAAATCAACATACTCTTTTAATAATTCTATCTTGCCAGACAATAAATCAACGGCGTACCCGTTAGCCTTCGCAAATCCTTTAAACCGCTCAATTTCCTCCATATCTTCATCTGTGGCATTCTCATACCATCCCAAATCCGCATATTTGGCTATGTACTCTCTAGCGCGGTCAAAAAGACCTTGCTTCTGGAAAACGATTGACTTTGCTAAATATCCGTATCCAAAATAAAAAATCAAAGGACGCTTTAGCATTTGATTTAAAGGAATAACAAGTTCACCCCATTTTTTCTTGTTTTCATACATCCGTTCTGCCAAGGACAAAATATGATTAGCAACGCGATCCGCTTCGTTCCAATTGTTCTGCCTGTAGTTTAGTCGGAATAACTCAAACCCTTTATCCAAGGCATTTACATGATCCGACAGCAAATAAAATTCATTGTCTATATCGTTCTGGTTTTCCACTACCAACCGCCTCCATAAAATAGATTCATTTCACTATATAAGAGCATCTTAGCTGTCATTACATAGAAATTTCCTCCATATAATTACAAATATAACCAACGAAATCCCCATTAGTCAAATCCCCTTAGTATCAAGTAGTTTGACCATGAAACTATATATCGACAAAACATTGTTTCTTTTGAAGATATTTACAGTATACCCCATGACACATATGGGAACAATATTTAAAACTTTTAAATCTTATAGTGGCTCCACTACATTTCGCCAATTGTCTACACTTCTTAGTAAGAGGAGTAGATCACTTTTATGAATCAAACTATTGCTGAACAAATCGGAAGTATTATAAGGAAGTTGCGGACCGAAAAGGGTTTAACCCAACAGGCCCTAGCAGATGAAATAGGCTCATCCTTCTCCTTTGTCGGCAGAGTTGAGCGCGGTGAAAGCAACATTACATTAGAGACCATCATAAAGATATCAAGCGCTTTAAATATTGAGTTCTTTGAACTTATGAGTTTAGGAAGAAGACAAGACAGCGAAGATATTATGGAAATCCATGCACTGCTATTAAAAAGAAGCGAGAAAGAGCAAAGAAAAGCACTTAACATATTGAAAGAGGTATTTGACGAAGTATAAAAAGTACAAAATCTATCCTGGCATGTGCAACAGAGCATAATCTGTATACAAAATGTGAGCTGCCGGCTCTTTCCGGAATCGTTTAATGTATACAAAAAACAAGAATGGCCACGCTGATCGAGAGTGGCCATTCTTGTGTATGTGTACAATTCTATTTTTTTGCAGTCGTGATAACGTATTTACCCTCTTCATTTTGATTAGGAATACTTGCAAAAGACCCTAAGTTTGCCTCATCAATACTCCATATCTGCTTTTCCTCATCATATAAAGCTTTTAGGGAAAGAGAATAAACATACTCCTTTTCCCTAAGATAATCGGTTTTCAGTCTATTCAATCGAATAACTCCGTCCAGCTGCATGACCGGATTACCCTCTTTGTCGATTACAATTTTGGGTGTTTCCTTATTGAAATAGGTTTTAATTAAATTATAAGAGTAGTTACCAAACATTGAAGGCTGATAAGCATTTGCTTGTTTAGCCTTGAATTTGTCCGTGGCACTTTTGAAAGGCTCAACACTTTGTTTTACACTTGCTTGAGCGTATTCCTCTGCAAAACCAAGGAACAACTCGTTTGCGAATTCTATATCAGGAATAAAATAGAAGTGTGATCCGCTACCAAGGGTATAGTATGATTTATCATAATGCGAGCTTAACGTTTCTCCCCACGGAAATTGCGCTGCAAGCTGTATCTCTTTCTCGTCAGATTCCTCTATAGGCCCAAACTCTGCTGATTTAGGGTCGCCAACACGGATTCCTGTCCCTTTACCTTTAAACAAAATTTCAGCTCCTTTTAGTTCCTTAGACAAATCCAGAACATACCCCGTTAAGTCAAATGACAATTCCCTACTCGGCTTTTCTCCAGCTGTTACTGATTTCTTATCAGTGATGCTTGTCCATGCAGATGACTTGATAGCTTCAATTTCATAGCTTCCTGCTAGTAATGGTTTTTGTAAGTCCTCACGCTTCACTTCTTTGCCATTAAGTTTCAACGTAACATCATTGCTAAGGTCTTTAAAGGTCACATAAGTTTCTTTAGGCAACAACACGTATTTATCAAAAAACAGCAGTTTCTTCCCCGATTTTTCTATGCTGAATGGAAACTCTCCACTCAAACGCATTTCTTTAACGCTGTTTGCTACATCAGAATTTTCCTTATCCAAGAGTTGCATTGTCAGCTCCTTGTTGTCAGCTGCTGTCTGCAAAAAGTATTTAGCCGAATCCTCCACTGTTGGATAGCCTTGTATTTCATCAGGCATTACAGATATGAGCAATTCTGTATCGTTATTGTCTATTGCCGCGCTGATTCTATTTAGGACACCTTCTCTTGAGGTGCTTGTGTTCACCACCATTGCTCCAGCGATCATAAGCAGTACAACTACTCCAAGACTGACAAACAACCATTTTTTACGTTTCACCATCACAATACTCCCTTCAAAATAAAGGGCTGAATAGCGATTATTCAGCCCTCAGATATAATGATTTAACCTTGCCCCACAGCCTCACCGGATGTATTCCCTCCAGCATCAGCAGAAGCTTTCTTTAAATGGTCAAATTTCCCTTGTTGGATTTCCTTGATTACATCATTCAAATTAATGCCATGGCTACTCAAAATCACTATGCTGTCCTCAATATTTCTTACCTTCTGTTGATGTTCAACTTCCTTGATCTGTTTGGCTACCTTCCGTAAGTCTTCCTCAATTTTCTCCTTTTTCTTTTTCAAAGCCTCTTCTTTCTCCATCAGCTTTAGCAATTTATCTTCCACAAAAAAAACTCCTTAACAAAATCCTTAGCAATCATAGTAATCATGCTTGTAACTAATCTGTTTATAAAGAAATACCATGAGTGCCAACAAAGCAATAATAGTGATCCCAATAATGATTTTCAGTGTTTGGGGTTGTATGGTGAATTTTTGCCGCTGTGGTTTTTCGGTTGGTTTAACAGCAGCTGATTCACTTAAAGCACTGTTTGCGGAGCTTTGAACACCGCGATCTGTAACAGCGTTCTGATTCCCGCTCGAATCCGTCCCGTTAAGCATTCTTTCGACGCTCGCCTCTGTAGGTTCCTCATTTGAAGAAAGCTCTTCTTTTGGCTTAGCCGTGGGTTTCAAAGAAAGCTGTATTTTGAATTCAACCGTATCACCTTTCTTGACGATAACTTTCTCGGACGAATCAATGTTATAGTCCGTGGCATTTTCCCCCACAACATTAATGAAATCAACTTTGTAAGTCCCTGGCTTCACGTCTTCTTCATACGTATATCCGTTCAACTTATCCAGTCGGGCCATAACATTCTCATTGTCAGTAGATGTGAAATTAACAAGGATAGTCTTATCGAATTCTGGAGGAACAGCAGCGCTTATTTGAAGCATGTTCCCTACCGCAGATTCAGCTTCTGGCTGTTTTGTTGGTTTACTCGTTGATCCGGTTGTAACTGGCTTCTGATCAGCCTTATTCGCCTTATTGGTTTGGCTTGCCGCCTTCGAAGAAGGCGGCGGCGTTTTAGTGGCTTCCGCTGCAAAGGAAGAACCAGCGGATACTGCAAAGAAGATAACAGAAGCGATCGCTATACTAGAGACAAAACGCTTTCGCACATATTCACCTACTCTCCTGAAAATAATAAGGGTCTTCTCGGGTACTTGAAGCCTTTATAACTGTTTACAATGACCCCCGTCCCTCCCTGACAATGTACATAGATAGGTTTACCCTTACTGTCTCTACCGATGAAAATACCAATATGATTCACACCGCCCTGTCCCGGTATGTTCTTAAATACCAAATCACCGGGTATTAACTCGCTTTCCTTGATCGCATAGGTTTTACTCCATTGATAAGAGGTACCGCCAGCAGAAAACGAGTTGCCAAGGCCAGCTGTTTTAAATGCCCAATCTATAAAGCCGCTGCAATCCATCCCGTAAGGCTGATATGTCCCGGTCGTCCTACTTCCCGGCGCTGTTACTTTAACCGGAGTTCCCCACTTATCGTTCCAACCGGGGCCGCTTTTCCCTCCCCAGAAATATTTGACCTTACCTTCCAGCGTTAGAGCAGTTTCAATCAGCTTTTTCCTCGCCTCGCTTACATCACCAGTAAATTCAGGCGGTGGAATCCCCGGTCCCGGTCCGGTTCCCCCTCCAGGTAATTCTTGGGCCAAATCCGGAAATTGCTCTTGTATCGCTCCCGAGGTAACAAGTCGCCTAGCCCATTCTTGTTGTTCTTCGTTGAAACCAATCTGTTCGAAAATATCCTCCATATCATAGGTGTAAATCTCAATAACAAGTGTTGTTTTAATTTCCGTTTCACAGTCTCTATTCCCATCGCTGTCCGTAGAACATTTTCTTATTCTTTCAGTCTCTGTCCTTGTTTCTATAACATTGAATTTCTCGTAAATTTCCTCCATAAATTTTTCTTGTTTATCTGTGAACTCTAAATCTTGTTCGAATTGAACTGCAAGAATGGCGAACATCTCAACCCAACTAGCATGGGCAAAACCATCTTCATTCATATAGTCTGTTCGAACCTTATCGTAACCACCACTATTTTGAAGCCGGTTGATTTCTTCTTGAAATTCATTATTAAGCCTCTCCACAACCTCCTTGTATTTTCGAGCATTATCTTCATCTGTCATAAAAAACGAACCAGCTGAAGATGTGGTGGTTCCCCCCATGCTGTTTGTCAGCATCATTAGGAAGAATATACCTGCCGCCACAGCCGCTCCTACAATCCAAACTTTGGGGTTAGCTGCTATAGCCGCCACAAATTTTTTAGCAGCCTGTTGAGCAGCAAGCTTTAAGTAGGAAGCGGCAGAAGAAGCAGCCTTTCTCATCCCATTTTTAAGGCCAAGCGATGAATAACGCCCTTTGGGTACATACTTGCTGCTTAATGTCTTGATCTTGTTGACACTGATTTTAGAACTGCCCTTAGTAGCATTGCTTCCCTTTATTTTGCGATGTGCTGAGATAGTTGGCACACGGTAGCGGCGATTTTTTATATAATGGTTGGCATGTTTAATCCGGTCTGTTGATTTTTTAATATTTTTATACGCGGTTCTGGTTTTTTTTACCCCATCCCTCGGAAGCTCCAAGGATGTAATAACGTCATGTGCTTCCTCATGATCATGAGGATCTATTGTCCGTGTAAGCTGCCTTGCAGTCTCTTTGGCAGCGGTCTTTATCTTTTCCTTGCTTTGCCTTGAAATATGGTTGCGAAGTGCAGCCCTGATCCCTTTGATATTGCTGGTGGAATGAACAGGTGTTTTTCGGGTAAGCTTCATTTTGTTACTGAGGCCACGCTTAACATATACGTTTCTGGCGGTGGTCTTTATCTTTTTGTCCTGGCGTTCCCTTAAAATATGTCTGCGTAGCCTAACGTTCATCCTCCTGTCACTACTGGAGGGGTGAACAGCTGTCCTCCGGTTAACCTTCACTCCACGCTTAACATGTGTATTCCTGATAGTGGCTTTTACCTTTTCATTCTGGCTCTCTCTTGAAATATGGCTGCGTAGCCTAGCATTCATCCTCCTGTCATGGCTGGAGGGCTGAACAACTGTTCTCCCGTTAATCTTCGCTCTGTTACTGAGGCCACGCTTAACATGCGTATTTCTGACAGTGGTCTTTATTTTTTCATTCTGGCTTTCCCTTGAAATATGGCTGCGTAATCTGGACTTCATCCCTCCGTTACTGGAGGGATGAGCAGCCGTGTTCCGGTTAGACTTCACTTTGTTATTGAGGACGCCCTTAGCATATACATTTCTGACAGTGGTTTTAGATGAAGTACGGGTACGGATATTGTTCTTCCTCATGCTGTATTACTCTCCAGATTAGCCTCCCTTACTTCATCAACCTTGGTCGTCATCATTTTGTATAATTTCGTATCCCTTGGGAACTCGTCATGGAAAGGAACAATCCCTTTACCTTCACCGTTCCCGATAAACATTAGCCCCTGCCCACTATCTGCATTTGTCACATAGCTAAGCTGCGTTTCCGATATGTCCAGCAAAGTCGCTAACTCGCGGCGATCCGATTTAGCTTGATTGAGCATCATCAAGAACATGGAGTTAGAAAGCATCGTTCGTGCAAGGTCTGATTTAAGCAAATCCTCGACGTTTTGGGTGATTCCTGTTGGAATCCCTCCCCATTTTCTGGCCCGTTTGTACAGTTCGTATAAGAAAGCTGCTGAATATTCATTAGCAAAGAGCAAGTAAATTTCATCAATATATATCCATGTCCGCTTACCCTTACCACGATTAAGGGTGATTCGGTTCCAAATTTGGTCAAGCACAATGAGCATCCCCATTGTCTTGAGCTGCTTCCCTAAATCCTTAATGTCAAAGCATACAAGACGGTTATCTATATTGATATTTGTCTTATTAGCGAATACAGACAGATTACCCTTAACATAAAGCTCAAGCGCTGTAGCAATTTCGATAGCTTCCGGGTCTTCTTGCTGTTTGAGCTGTTCATAGAAATCAATTAGTGTCGGTATATCATCTTTCGAAAACGTCTGTAGATACTTGTGGTATGTGAGTTTCAAGCATCGGTCAATAATTGATTTTTCCTTTGGTGTAAGGCCATATCTACCACCGACTATTACCTCGCAGAGAGAGAGTACAAAATCAGATTTAAGCATCAATGGGTCATCATCATCTGCATAGTCCATTGTCATATCCAGCGGATTGATGTAGTTCTTTGATCCAGCAGAAATATGAATAACTTCTCCTTTGAAATTGGATACAAGTCGTGTGTATTCGCGCTCCGGGTCGATGATGATCACATCATCATCCGTGTTGAGAAGCACGTTTACCATTTCCCTTTTTGCCGCGAAAGATTTACCTGAACCCGGCGTTCCCAATATAAAGCCGTTCGGTGTATCCAGCGAAAGCCTGTTGAACATAATCAATTTTCGTGATACAGCATTCAGCCCGTAATACATTCCACCCTCCTGAAACAATTCTTGGTTGGTGAATGGCATGAAAATAGCTGTGCTTTCTGTAGTCAATGTCCGTGATATTTTAAGCAGATTCAGCCCAAATGGTAAGCACGAATTCAATGCATCTTCTTGCTGGTAATGCAATGTACCCGTTTGACAAAGGAATTTACTGCTTATGGCTGAAATCTCTTTAGTATCCTTGTTTAATGCCTCAAGCGTATCTGCAAAATGAATCAATACGATGTTTGTTAGGAACATCTTTTGATTTTTATTGATCAAATCATCCAAAAGTTCATTTGCCTCTGTAAGCGAGTGCTTTAATTCATGAGGAATAAACGCCTCCAGATAACCGTTTTTAAGGCTTCGTTTCTGGTATTCAATCTTATTAGCTTCCATGCCTGTAATCTGCTTCTTAACGATCCTGAGCGCCTTATAAGAGTCCACAGATTTGATATTCATAGTCGTGATCAGATTAAAAGAGAAATCGGTGATCTCGCTAAGGAATTTGTCGTTTAGAAAGGTAGGCAAATCTTTGATGTAAATAGCCCTTGCGTATTTATCGCCTATTATCATATGATCCCGTTTAAAGGTAAGAGAGTCCGCAGCTATAAGGTCTTTGGTTATAAGCCCTTTTCTCTTATGCTCTTTCGGATCATAAGTAAAGTGTCCTTCTTGACCCATACGATACACATCATGTAGCAGCTCCAGACGTTCATTAAGGTTTAAACCACTGATGGAGCTACCCATTCTTTTGAATACGGCCTGCGTCTCTCTCTCCATTCTCAGGAATGTGTTGCGTGCTTCGTCCATGGAAATAGACTCAATATTGACCGTGACAAATTTCTCTTTTTTTATCTCATTCTTACCGCCCGATATTCTGCGTTTCAACATTTGATTGTACTCTTCACGAAATGGCTCCATATGGTCATTCCGAGACTTAATCATTACTCTGCTTTCAAAATCTTCTTTGTTAAAGCTTTTATTGATTATGGTCACTTGGAGATTAACAGTGTCATCAAAGAAGTTTAAAAACTCGCAGTATTTCGAAAATACTTCTTCTTGATCATCTTGCTTACTAACCTGATAATTGATGTCCACATAAGAGAAGGTTTTAGAGTAGCGATCCTTGCCATGTTTCAAAATCCCGTCCTCAGAAGCTGCGGAATATGGAATGGATTGTTGACTTGATTTAGGAATTCTCGCTTTCTTTTTTGCGCTTTTTTTGTTTAGAAACAGCACGCTTATTCCCCCCCTTTTGGTTTTCTGTTGTAAGCAGCTCAAACATATTCAAAGTGATATATTTTCTTTTTTGCGGATAAATGAACTCCTGCTGAATCACAGATTTTATAAATTGTTCAAAGGTCATACCGTTATAGTTAAAATATCCGATTAAGAATAATGGCATCGCAACGAATATAACCACCCAACTTGCAGCATCGGCTCCTATAACGTCCCTGCCAAACCAGTACAGCGGCACGTTAACCACAACGGCGATTAGGGTGCAAATCAACTGTCTGAGCGTTAAACCAAAGAACAATTTTTCTTTATAGGTTCTTATCTCCTTGGGGATTCTTATCTCAATCATAGTACCTCCAATTAGTGTACTCATTTATGTTTAGTGATTTAGGAGAGACGGTGAATGTACACAAAATAACGGGATCTTCCTGGCTGCCGGCTTTAAAATTGTATACATACTTTTGGATCTGCAGCTGAACCAGGCTTAAATTTTGTGTACACTCGAACTTAGTCACCCATTATCTTTCTTGACCATGATCCTGATTTGATCACAACAAGCAGTAAGGCCAATGAAGTCAGCATACCTTTCCAAAGCTCCATATTAGCCCCATTTCCGGTAAAGAATCCGAATGATACATTGGCTATGATCGCCACGTATACAATACATCCGATGATGATGATGATTCCCTGTAAGCAGACCGCGGCATAATCGAATACGAACCTTTTAGCCTTTTCTTTAAGTTCATCGTGTATAAATGCAGCTATTGGAATAGGGGCAGCAGCCGTGTATATTAAGAGCTGGAATAGTCGTCCAAAAACAATCAACATGATAACGATTTTGATCCCCTGCAGAATCCATTCGAAAGGCATCAGTTTAACTGAATAAAGCTTTTTATCGAACCAGCCCATATCTTCGTACTCAGCTTCCATGGCTGAAAAATCAATTTTATAAAGTGATGAATCAGCTCCAGTAGTTCCCACAAGACTTGAAACATAAGAGGATACATGGAAAATGATGTTTAACAAGTCAAGCGTGTGTTCCATGACTAACTTGGCAAACACCAGTTTTAACATACATGAGACAACCGTTTCCCACCTGAAAAAAGCGAAGTTCATTGACTTGTTCATAAAATCCAATAAAAAATATAGAGTCAGCAGACTGTATGCAACAGGCAGAATGGCTTGATGAATTTCTGTTATAACCGAGTACACCCCCGGATACTCGGAAGGCCCCTGATTTACTAACCCTGTAACCTCTGTAATAATTCCGCTAAAGCCTTCAAAAGCCGCTTTTATATCCTCAATCGGAGAAGACGCCAACTATTTCACCACCCACTTTTTTTGAGATAGGGGGCTGCAAGCCCCCTCACAATTACAGTCCGAAAAGTGCCAGTGATTTGGAGATACCAAAGACCATAAACCCTGCGGCCATTGTCTTCATTCCTCGAACTTTCCCATCGGCATCATCTTGTTTAAAACCTAATGCTGTTTGGATACCCCCAAAGAAGGCGACAACGAGACCAATTCTTCCTGCCCAAGTGGCAATTACATCAACAACACCGTCGAATTGGTCCATTCCCTCTGCCCCTCCGGCTGCGGCATAAATTTTAGTACCCGCCAACATAAGGGCAAAAGACAAGGACAGGACTTTAGCAACCACAGGTTTTTTGAAAGTGTTCATGATAAAATTTTTCATTTAAAAATCTACCTCTTTCATATTTTAATTTTTAGTTTTCATATCAGAATAATAGGTTTTTGGAATATGCTTTAGCAGTGACTAATTCAGCTTTAGCTAAATTAGCTCATCCATTTGCTTTTCTAAACTATCCAACTCATCAACATTTACAACAGTTAAATCTTCCATCCTTTCCTCTAACTCTTTATCGGGAACTCGCATGTTCACCAATTCAGCTATCGGATCGGAGGACGGGGATTGTTTCAAACTCATGGATGAATCAAAGTAATTATTCTCATTCGCCTCATAAAGTAACTTATAGTTAGGATGGGACTCTAGCTTATACTTGTCAGAATAAAAAGGATCAAGGCCCCTTACAAAAAGAATACATTTATTATCTGGCATTCGTGAAAGTTCGGAGATAGTCATTAAATCACGGCCTTGAGTACCGTAACTGGTACTTGATGAGCTATTCCTTCCTCTGGACTGACTTGTATTTTTGGTGTCAATCGTTTGTTTATCAAGCCCTTTATTCACCCATTCAAGTGTAGAACGCTCCTGTCCACCTAGAAACAGAATCGAATCACAGTTACCTATAATCGTTTCATATGTCTCTTTATAAAGCGATTTAAGTTGTGTCATATTTTGTATTATTGGTGCTACTGAAATATTTCGGCTTCGCATGGTGGCAATTAACTTATCAAATTCCGGAATTTGCCCGATATTAGCAAACTCATCGAGCCAGAACTTAACATGATGCTTTAGGCTGCCGCCACTCACAAAGTCAGCTTGATAATATAGAGAGTCAAACAGCTGGGCATACATCATAGCTACAAGGAAATTAAATGTGGTATCGCTATCCGGTATCAATACAAACAGTGCTGTCTTCTCGTCTCCCAACGCTTGCAGTTCAAGGTCATCGTCACTTAGTAGGTGTTCTACCTCTTCAATACCGAATGGCGATAAACGTACACCTGCCGATATGAGAATACTTTTTGCAGTTTTACCGGAAGCCATTTTAAAAATATCATATTGCTTGACGGCGATATGATTTGGGTTTTCTTCGCGTAGCACTTCGAACAGAAAATCGAATTCGCTTTTAAAGTCTTCCTCATCCTCCTTTATCTCTGCCAGCCTCAACATAGTGAATACTGTTGCAAATTTATGTTCATACTCAGGCAATTCATAAAAGATATAGAGGAATATAGCTTGCAAAAGCGCTCTTTCTGCACTTTCCCAAAATGGATCTGATGCTCCATGTTTGTTCCCATTGGTATTTTTGATCAGGTTGTTAATGACCTTTAGGATATCACTCTCCTTTTTGACATAGGCAAAGGGATTATATCTGCAACTTTGCGACATATCTATCAGGTTAAAAACCTTAACCTTATAGCCTTGTTGTGCTAAGGAATATCCCGTATCCCGAAGCAGCTCGCCTTTAGGGTCTGTAATGACAAAGCTTGTATTTGCCTGTAGAATGTTGGGTTTAACAACAAATCTACTTTTCCCTGTACCAGCTCCCCCAATAACTAAGAGATTTAAATTCTTCCTTACCTTCTTTGTATCAAGGCTAAGCCGTTCGGTTTGAGTTAAGATAATATTTGCAAATTGATCCTTGCTATTTTTTATTCGATTTCTCTCTGCATTACCTCCCCACTTGGCTGTGCCGTGTTCCTTTCCTGGCATAAGGTTCTTTTGAGTTGTGACCTTATATAGTGCAAAAATGAATACAGCGATCAATTCAAAAAATAAAATTTGAAGTGTCTTCTCACTTGGCAATACAAAAATGTTGTTGATCATGCTGGCCTTAGAAGCTTCGGTAAGCTGCTTTACATCCACAGTTTCAATATCAAACGGCTTCCCTGAAAGCTCAATCACATGATGAACATGCAAGGTTATATAAGCGATAACAACGTAAAGGATTACACAGAGGATCAAAAAGTTCCTATTCTGTATTTTCCTTTTTTCTTGATCGGTCATTATTGTAACTACCTCCCCCCTTTCTCCCTATTTCTGTTTTTTGTAGGTGGAGCCTGTTTTTGAGCTTCCACTAGCGGCCTAATTTGTTGTCTTCTTTCATCTAAGTTCATGCGTGTATTAACTCTGTGCAGCATGTCGCGTACCATTGTGGCCCTGTCATCCTGTACTGGCCCCTTACCAGTCGCACCTAACCTTTCTGTGAGGGATTCCCTACCCTTCACTTCTTCCTTTTCAATAGTTAAGTCAGACGTTTCACGTTTGAAATCAATCTCATTAACTTTAATGCCGTAACTTTCTGCCAACTCACGATGTTGAGGATTATTCATATCTAGTGTTACATGTGGAACTTTTATTTTATTCCCCTCAAGCCGCTCATAAAGCATTTGCTGCTCTGGCTCAGGCTCACTTGCCTCAGATTGCCTTCCCTCTCTCTGCTTGAGAAAATCAGGAATAGTATCTGGAGCTTCCTTCTGAGGCTCGGCCTGTAGTTCAGCTTCTTTGGCCTGCCCTCCGATGTAAATCTGCGGTTTAGAGCCATCATACTGAGATACAAGTCCCTCCGATTCCATGCGATCAATGAGGCTTCTCGCCTCACCGTAGCCGACATTAAGCTCGGACTGTAGTTTTGGGATCGCTATTTCCCCGGCCTCTCTCGCAAGATCGACAGCCTGCAAGTAACGTTCGTCTGCCATATTTTTTTGCGGGTCAGTGAATGAAGAAGTATCAATTCCTTCTCTTTCAGCCAGTTCACGTTGAAAACCCACATTCATATCCAGCACGGCATCGTTAACCTTAATTTCACTGTCCCCAACAACGTCATATTTCGATTTACCGTTGTTTGGCGTATCCGCACTATCTCTTACTGCCTTTTCATTTTCGAGACGTGCGTTATTCACTTGAAGGTCACTTAAATTGATACCTTCCTTTGCTGCCAATTCACGATGAAATTTAATGTCCATATCCAACACAGCATTAGGAACCCGGATGCTTGATTCTCCAACCACCTGATAGGGTAATGCTCTTTCAGGCTGCTTATCGGCGCGATCAGTCGGGGTCAGCTCTTTATTTATAAGGTTTTCAATAATACTTTTGACCCGAACTTCATCGCTTTGTTTATAGAAAACAGAATGTCGGCCTTCATCTTCAACCACAGCATAGGCGATTTGATAACGTTTAGCTTTCTCTGCAAATTCCTTTAATCTGCTTTTATCCAGATCGAATAGCTTAATTTCATCCTTGCTGGCAAGGAGCTTTTTCAATGATTTCTCGCCCGGCTTGTCGCCCTGTTCTCTAGCCTTATTGATGAGGAATATCAACATCTGTTTTATTGATTCGTTAGTCATTTTAGCGGTTTCTCTGGAGAAGTCAGAAGCCATTCGCGTAACAATTGTTGAAACATCACCGCCGATATCAGACATTCTATCGCCCCTCATTACGAATTTTTCACTGGAACAGTACACGTTTCATTGATGACCATTACACTGTTGCTGTATCTTCGCTTTCATCTTCAAGCTCTTTAATATCAACCTCCAGCGCCTTAGCAAGCTTTCTTATATTTTCGTGAGTCGGGTACTTGCGATTCCCTTTCTCGATTTGGGATATGGTTGGTTGCGGAACCCCCGATTTTTCCGAAAGCTTCAGCTGAGTCCAACCTTTCTCCTTTCTCTTTTTTTTAAGTTTATAAATAACTCGCACCTCCTTGATGACATTATATTCGAAAACGAATATTTTAGTCAACAGTTTTTTATTCTTATTCGAATAATTATTTGAGTAACGGGCATCGCTTATTCTTTTCTGTTATGATTTAAGTAAAATTCTCAGCAATGGTGCGTGAAGTGAATGGATCAGCTAAACAGTATAATTGGAGCCAATATTAAACATTTTAGAAAAGCAGTAAAAATGTCCACTACGACATTAGCTGAGTTATCAAAAACATCACAAAGTACGATCAGTAAGATCGAAAATGGAAGTTCAACCAGTATCGAAATCCTAATACAGATATGTGATGCTCTCAAAATATCGCTTAATGACATTCTTCCTGCCGGCTTATTGCCCGACACACAACCGGATCATTCCGGAAAGAGACAATTACTTGGGTTATTAGATGAACTAACGGATGCAGAAATTAAAACAATACAATTTTTACTCTCGGCCAACATACTTCCGGTAATAAAGCAAATCACCCCTTTATTAACAGCTTTAGATGAGTTGGATGAAAAATCACGTAATAATCTTCACACCCTTCTTTATTCGATATTAAATAACAGGTGATAGCTATATCGTACAAGTTTCGACAATTTCAAGGGAGGGCCAAAATTATACCCCCTCAATCAAAAATAAGAGACTGACCATATAGGGTCAGCCTCTTATTTTGATTTGTATTTGCTTTATTTGCTTCTTTACAGTCTCAACAGACTTGAACAGCACCTTTGCTATCTCCGCTTTATTCATCCCCTTTTCCCGTAGATCGTAGACCTCTCTCTCTGTGGGAGTAAGGATATACTTTAGCTTCCTCTCCTTTTTCAGCTCCGCAACGAGTACAGCGGACGCGTCAGAATGAATACCCGGATGATCACTGTAAGCTTCCCGTACAGCCCTTGGTATGTCCCGGTAAGACGTTTTAGTAATATAATTAACTGCGCCTTTATCAAAGGCATCCAGGATGATTTCCTTGTCGTTTAGAGCGGTCAACATAATTATATTGCTAAGTCCTAGCTGCTTTAACTCCAAAGCCGTATCCAGCCCGTCACATTCGTTAGGACTTAACATGACATCGACCAAGGCTACATCAACGTTATTTTCTTTATAAGCCCTTATTGCTGCCTCTTTACTTGCCGCGCAGCTAACCACATTCAAATCCTGTTCTCTCTCTATGAAGGAAGACAAGCAGTCTTCCCATACTGGATCATCCTCAACCAACATAACATTTATTTGGGTCATCAAATTCCCTCCTATAGCGGTAAAAGAACCTTCTTTTCAAACACACAGTATGGCGTTATACAAGTTGTTCAGTTATAGGAATTTGCAGAATAAAAGTTGTACCTAACCCCTTCTTGGATTGTACATCAATTTTCCCATCGTGCTTATGCATAACATTCATGCAGTAGGCCAACCCTAATCCGAAATTTTTGCTTCTGTTCTTAGTTGTGAAATACGGATGAAATATACGAGTTAAATCTTCCTGATCAATGCCCGAGCCGTTATCTTGGATTTCAATAACGATAGCCTTTCTGGTTTCATATGCAGATATTCGCAGCTGCCCATTTTGTTCCATAGCCTCAGCTGCATTCTTAATCAAATTCCGTAAAACCTCTTGCATATGCACACTGTCACAATACATTTTCACATTGGTTTTGACATGTATAACAACGTCTATATTTTTCTTTTCCAAATACGGTAAACTCATTTCAATACTGGATTCAATGATCTCACAGACCTTATGGTAATCAGGTATAAGTATAATCTCCTGAGAATGTTTCTGAATTCGATCAACCATTGAGAGCATGTGTGAAGTGGAGTCCATTATAGTATTAATGTCTTTTACAATCGGCTTCGGGTTTTCCCGTTCAGCTTCATACTTAATCCGATCAGAAAGTATGTCAATTTTACCAATCTCATTTTTTATAGTATGGTTTAACGCTGATGCCCCGGAAGTAACCGCACGCATCGCACTTTCACGCTTGTTATTATCGAATCGAAGTCTGACCCCTAAAAGTCCATGCTTTGAAATCAAAATAACAAAAGCCATAAACAAAAGGGTTATAACTAAAGGCATTAACCTCCACACTTCCTCAAAATCAAAAAATGCCTTAAACGTGTAGTTCACAAAAATTTGAAAGATGATCGGTGGAAAGGTGAACAAAATAATATAGAAGCGATTCCGTTTAATTAACTGGATGCTCTCTTTAGCATAGCTGACTATCAATAAAGTCATCCCCACCAATAAATAAGGCACACACCACATAAAGAGTATTCGAAAATTATTTTTTATGTCTGGATAGAATGGAGTGTTGAAAAGCATTATCACTATTGGGATCAGTAAAACATAAGCAAGCTTGCTCTTCAATTGTTTGTTGAAGAATCCGCTGTAACTAATGGCGAACATCAAAAAGCAATAGGGCAATCCATTATGATTCATGAATGAACCTATTATGTGTAATTTAAAAAGTATGTTTTCAATGGTCGGCGTGATCAGCTCATGTGTATGTAAGTAAGGAATGGCC
Source organism: Paenibacillus sp. PDC88 (assembly GCF_900106725.1). Taxonomy (NCBI): domain Bacteria; kingdom Bacillati; phylum Bacillota; class Bacilli; order Caryophanales; family Paenibacillaceae; genus Paenibacillus; species Paenibacillus sp. PDC88. Next base: position 38,695 of record NZ_FNNT01000020.1, read on the forward strand.
GTTTCTGTCATGGCACGAGACAGGCCACCACCGCCAGCCGCAAAAGCAGAAAATGCAACCCACCGAGTAGATTCATTTTTTGGGTTATTTACAAGAAGAACAGCAGCAATTGTCCATAAAAAAATAAGAACAAAAACCATATTTCCTCCTACAATGTTTCGCCCAGTTGAACTATATCTGCTTTAATAAAACGGGCCTCTTTCTTTATCTGACCCATCCACTTTTCATCTTTCTTCGCAACTACTAAAGGATAGTCCACATGATTCAGTGCTGGTAAATCATATTTTGAATCTCCAATGGATAGAGTTACGGCAGGATCAAACTTGGCAATCTCCCTGCCCTTAAATCCATCAAGATTTGAGAAATCTATTGTTATCCCATTCCCATCCGGTTGTACCTTTAAGCAGCTGTAAGGAACATCGAAATACTCCCCATACTGTTTTACCAATAAATCAAAATTCGTCGAAAGCAATTCAACATAAACACCTTTTTCTTTCAGATGGAAAATCAAATCGTGAGTAAAGCTAATGAACCTACCTTTTAAGCTTTTCTCAAAAAATAACTTCGATAAGTATTCCAACTGAGCATAAGAATATTTTTTGAATTTTCGAAGCACAAAAAGTTTATTAAATGAATCCCGTGACACGGCATCCAATGCTAAAAAATATGGGGCACGGAGAACAAATGTTGAAAAGTATAGGGGCCACAACTTTTCTCCAATTTCTTGTTTTTTTATAAACAGATAAAATTGTACGATGTTACTTTTTGTTATTGTGTTATCTACATCAATAACAGCGTTCCTCACTCCTTTGTTGTCAATCAAGTCGTCAATGTAAGAAAAGTCTGTAATGTAGTTCATGCGTTCTCCCTTCTCCTAATAATTGGTTTACACCCAATTTTATCAGGTATCCGTTTGAGCAAAATGAGTCCATGTATACAAAAAATCTATGCATCTAGTCCCGATCTTTTCGATGCCGGTCCTATTTTTGTGTACAAATAATAGGAGTTCAATTGTGGCCAAGAAATGAAATGAGTACAATCGAACTCCTGCAGCAAGATCCCTGGATTAAATTTTGTGTACATATAATTGTTTTTAGCGTTCTTTCCTTTCATCACGCTCATTATTTTTATTCTTGGACAAATCGAAACGCCCTCTCTGATTCAGCGTTTTTTCAATATCAGTGAGCTTATATAGTTCTTTAGTCATTGCGTTATGCCGTTCCCTCAACTGTTCGATTTTTATTCCGTATGTTTCTTGTCTCTCTCTGTAAATTGAAAAGTCCTTCTCCTGAATATTAAGCTTATCCAGTTGGTTCATTGCTTTTTCAAATGTTTCGATCTCCGCACTATATTTTTTCTTCACGAGCATTTTTCTGATTGTCGCTGACTTATATTCTTCATAAATCGGCTTATGCTTGTTGTAAGCTTCGATTGTCTGATTAATGAGTATGATACTTCGATTTGCTTTATCTGCTTCCTCAATAACTCCATTGATTTGTTTCAATCGTTGCTCTGTATCTTTGATCGCTTGTTGTAGATCACTGCGACTTTTTAAATTGTAATCTGTTATTAGCTGGAGCTGCTTGGACAGTTTCAATATTTCAATGTCGGTGCTAAAATCTCTACGCGAATTTCTCCTTGTTGCCTCTTCTACCTTCCGGTTAGTGAGCGCCCGAAGCAACGCAATAGTCAGCATGAAATTAACCGCCAATGAACCTCTTTTATATTTGTAGTTCCTTGCTGCGTCAAAAATTTGTGTTCGAGTCGGCTTCCTTTTAAAGCGGTATTTGTATTTCCGTTTTGATTCAACAAAATTAAATTCTCTAAGCTGAGTTCGTTCCTTGATACGATCTTCTGTGTATTCTGGCCCTAGGGTTTTTCCGCGAACTGATCTTTCCATGCCAGGAGCCTTGAACGTCATATATTTAACATGACCTTGCTTCATCGTGTACCCAAGTCGCTTCATGTTCTGCATAAACTCTTCGAAGGATTTAGATGATTTAATGACTTCATCTATGTCCTGCTTGATATGTGCTTTCCACGAATTCCCCCTCTTCTCTTCGTTCCATTCTTTATAAGATTTCGGAATAGCATGTTCATTTTGAGGAATAACACTGAGGCTGTATTCCTTTGCAATCTCATCTGAATAATCTCTTGCATCCTGTAAGCTCTGTTTACAAGCATTGAATTTCTTGCCATTCAACGAAACAGAATTTATAACAACGTGATTATGAATATGGCCTTTGTCTATGTGAGTGCTTAGAACGTATTGATACTTATCGCCAAACATTTTCTCGGCCCACTTCAACCCAATTTCATGCGCCTTGTATGGATCAGTAATCTCATTTTCTTTAAAGGACTGCATGAAGTGAAACCCCAGCGTTCCTTTTTCTTTTTTATGATTTTTTTTATTCGCAAGCATCTGCTTATAAGCAAGCTTATCATTAGAAGCACAGTTAACCCCAGTAACCAAACAGCCATGATCGGTCTTATTATCATTCACTATATATTTAAGAGAACGGTTCAGCGTTGATCTAATCGTTATTTGTTTAACATACGGCAATGAAATCAACCTCCACCGTAAAATTTTTCAATCTGCTGATAGATAACGTCCAGTTGTTTTTTCAGATACTTGATGTCATCGAGCGTCACATGCTCCAGCTCATTAGCTCTTCGCGCTACCTGATTAATGTTCGTCCCGATCTTATTCACTTCATAAACCAAATCGTCCACCTGTTTAAAATCTTGTTTGACTATCAGACCATCAAGAGTCATGCTGCGACAGTATTTACTTCTATCTAAACCAGCGGCATCTGCCTTTTTATCAATAATCTCAAGTTCACCCTCAGTAACAAAAAACTTCACTTCTTTATCTCTGTATCGCTTTTTTGCCAACAGGATCACCATCCTCATTTTACAGGGGTATTAGGGCGCAGCCCTAAATGAAACGGGTATTAGGGTGAAACCCTAACAAGCGTTTTTTTCGGAAGTGTGGCTACACTTCCAATGCTTGCTACCCTAAACCAACCCAAAACGCCTTTACCCATCATTTTATCATTTCCATCATTTAGAATAAAGAAAAAACAAAAAAACCTCCCTACAAAGGAAGGTCCTTATACCATAGGTCCTCTCGTACCCTGCCAGATCGGCAGACGGTATAAAAGGGATGAGGTGGCTACGCTTTTAGCGAAACGTTCCTAACTCCAACAATTAGTTAAACCCATATTGCTACTACGTTCCTTATTCATATTGAATTACAAAAGTTCAATTACAAATCGATCCCTGCGAAGTTCTAACGATTGTATGAATAGTTTGTACACTTCGTCACCAGCGTTCCCAAGCCAGCTACTTAAGTCGAAGTAATGCTGACTACCAGTAAACAATTCAACTGTTGATCGAATCAAACCTCGATATGAACTGGAAAGTTGACCGACGATTTCAGACTCAGCATGATAACCATTTTCGTCGTTATCATCCTCACCAATCCACTCTCCCCAGTACCATCCTATCGGCCCATCAGACTCACTCCAATTTACTCTGTAATAAATTTCGGGGTGGGAAACAACGTAACAAGCAGCCGCATATTCCGGATTTTTGTAAGCATTAAATCTCTCTACAAGTTGAATGAAGTTTTCTCCGTGTTCCTTAGAAGCAAACCAAACATTCCCTAACGTCATGCCTCTTTTGGCAGGTTGTCCAGATTGTACTTTTTCCGTTTTCATTTGATCTTTCATGTCCATTCCACGCACTCTCCTAATCTATAGGTTATCGTCTATTCCTTTGGACTTTTTCCCGAGCTTGATCTATCGTGTAACCCTGACGAATATAATGATTTTCTTCCACATACTCCATGTGTCGATCAACTTTTTCTGGCATTGTTTCAGGACTCCAGCCTTCCTGAATAGCTCTTCGAAGAAAATTCAAAGGTGATTTAACCGGACGTGGTGACTGCCTCATAATAAGTAATAATTCCAATACTCGTTCAAAAGGTAACGGTCTTAGCAATTCCATAATTTCGAAACTAGGATAAGTAAGTGTTGCCGTTTGATAAGCCAAAGCTATTGCCCTTACACTCCCTTTCTCCATAAATCAAATCCCCTTTCATTCAATTGAGGAAAGACTTTCTAAAGCCTCCCTGCGTTCCTGACTACTCGACTTTGTATAAACGCGAGTGTAATTCAGGTTCGTGTGACCCAAGATATCAGCTACCCTTTGAAGAGAATAACCAGTCTCTATAAGATCATGAGCGAGTGTATGACGAGGAACATGAGTAGTTAAGTCATCTATGCCTGTCTTTTCGCTTAATGTTCGGTATAGATATTCAATACCTTGTTTAGTAAGGCTAGTGCCGCCTCTTGATGAAGTAAATAATTTTTTAGTGGCTGGATTGCCGCGCTCAGCCAGCCATTCAGTGAGTGCCATACGTAAATCTTTATTCATTTCAATACGTCTGGCTTTGCCTCCTTTACCGTCGCGTACAAATAAATATCCCGTTTCAAATGAGATATCTTCTGGTTCCAGGTCAGTAACTTCACTTACCCGAAGCCCAGCATACAGCTGTACATAGACGATCGCTCGATTACGTGTGAACTTCCAACGGTTCTTTTGCTCTAAATTCTTATCATCAACAGCCCTGAGCAATTTATTACGTTCAAAGCGCTCCAACCATCTCGGGTCTTGGTCAAAATCAGCAGCTATTTTTTGCGTTTTTACTTTCAATGCTGGATTACTTTGGATAAGTTCATTCTCATTAAGAAACCGAAAGAAAGAGCGAATTGATTTCACAAAATTATTTACTGAACTGACCGAATAGCGTTTTGGTTCTTCGTTTCCTCGCTGGTAAGTCGCTTCCTCAAGCAAATACTTTTTCCATGCATTCAAGTCCCGGCCTGACACATTTACGGGATCAAACGCCTCGCTTTTCATTATCCGGTTGTGCCACTCGATGAATATTTTTGCTACGGTAACATAACGATCTACAGTGTTTTTACTCGCTCCATCTTCGAAAAGCCATGCTTCAAATTCTTGTAAGAGGTTAGTCATCGCATTCACGTCCTAATATCAATTAACTTCACGATCTAACCTTACTAAAACTGCTTGCTGATAAACTTTGATCAATTCATTGTCCCAAGTTCTTAAAGCATCGCAAAGGTTAAAATCGTCATAGCTGCTGTTGAACAGGTTAGCCCCCAAAAGTATCAATTTTCGATATCCACTAGATAAAGTCGAATATGCTTCGGTTTCAATTCCATTTCCGCTTTCATCCTCTTCATAAGTTCGCTCAATAATGACGTTCTTCTTTTTTGTTAAAATGTCTTCCACTTCAACTTCCTTGTCCTGAAATTTGTACATCCACTCCATGGGGCCTTCGTCACCAAACTTCCCACTAGTCCGGTTGTAAATTTCGGGCAGCGCAAGAATATAACATAAAGACTTATACTCTGGATCATTTACCGAATGATAAAACTCAACAAGCTTATAATAGTTACTTTGATGGGCATCGTTTACAAAGTACATACCGTACGCCTCCGTTTTCTTTTGCATTAACTTAAAACCACTCAATCTCTTTCAATCCGCTTAATATCTACACCCAAATGATCTGCAAGCATAATCTCTGCATCAGCTTTCACCTTACCCCAAAGCATCGAAATGGAGTCCACATATCCTCTGCAAAGAAACTCAGCAGCAAGGGAATGAGGCGTTCTTTTCTCGTCAATTATTTTAATTCCCTTTTGCCTCATTCTCTGCCTAATAGAACGCTGCTGCTTTATAATTTCGTCTTGTATACTCTTTAGCTGCAATTCAAATATGTGGCGAAGCTTGAAATCAGCTTCCTTCATTTTTTGGATGTTCAGCTCTAAAACATCTAGTAAGACTGGCAATTCCAAGTACGCTTTAACTAACGCCATGTCCTCTGTATCAGCTTTACGCATTTCCCCTCCGCAGACGATTCAGCATCACTTTAAAGACCGATACAGCTCAAACGTAGACTTATCAAGTCTGTTTGATGTCGTGTAATGATGTAAGAGAAATTCAAGCGCCGAAGAATTCTCGTTTAGATTAAGTTCTTGCTTGAGTGCGACAAATTTCTGCTTGTGATCCTCACCTATTTCTAAAGCCTCTTTTTCCAAACGTGCTTTCTCTTTTTTTATCTCCTGTTTATAATTCTGAAAATCTTTATAGATTTGAATTAAGCTTTCAATGACGCCATATGTTGTCTTTGCATTGAACTTATCTTTCAAGTTCTCTATCTCCACTTTCAATTCATCTGGAACCTGTATTGTTGCTCTCGACACGTACACACACTCCTTATAAAGTTGTTTTGATCCTTTAGTTAAGTGGACAGAATCGTACTCAAAAAATCATTCCGGATCTCGCCGGTTCGACTCTTATTGTGTACAAAAATGGATCTGAAGCAGCTCGCCAGGATTGTTATTTGTGTACAGAATTAGAATGATTGTTGCCGATGGGGTACCGCCAACAAAGTGCGGATTTTGTACGCTAAGCCCCGTTTGATCGAAAAAAGGCCGGTATCCTGTACGCTAAGGATTACCGGCTTCGA
>NZ_FNNT01000027.1:0-3778 GCF_900106725.1 Paenibacillus sp. PDC88
AGATCAATCGTTGCAAAATCTTCGTACACCCTGACTGGATCAGAGGTGCTTATTATTGTAGATGAGCTGCCTATTTTCATTGTAGTTGTAGCCTGGGCTATGGCTGCCAGGACAACACTGTGGGCCTGAGTTGCAAAATATTCCTGATGGCTCTCTCCAACACTAAAAAATTCAATGCCTGCTTGTTCTGCAAGCTTCGCCAATTCAATGATTTCCTGTATACGCTGTTTGGCTGATATCCGCTTTCCCGTTTCAGGATTTGCTAGATGATCCCCCAATGTATATAGTCCAAACTCTAAACCGTTGTTTGTATCAATCCGGTATTGTTCCATGTTCATCCTCTTTTCGCTCTTGTGAAATCTATGTTCTACTAATAAATCATCGTTAATATATTTTTGTTAGTTACTATATTAAGTATATTTAATCATGTAACTCCTGTCAACTTTGATGCTGGGACAAGAACTTGTGCCGATAAGATAAAAAAAGCCGCTAAAATAGCGACTTCGATGCTCCTTATTGGTTATGTCTAGCTAATTTTTACTATGGGTTTAATGGCCAAACCTTTTTTAGAATCTTCAAATGCCTCGTTTATTTCTGCGAAGTCATAGAATTTTACTAATTTATCAAATGGAAATTGACCTGCTCTGTAGTAATCAATTAATTGTGGAATAAAAACATTGGGCACTGAATCACCTTCGATTACACCCATCATTGTTTTTCCTTCAGCCATTAGATCATTATGCACATCAATGTTCATTTCTGGTGTAAAACCAACAATCGCAGCAACGCCTAGTGGACGTAACGCTTGTAAACATTGACGGACAACGGGTGGAACGCCTGTTGTATCGACAGCGTAATTTGTACCACCGTTTGTTAATTTTTTAATTTTTTCCACAACATCCACTTTTGTTCCGTTGTATGAATGAGTTGCACCAAGCTCTTTCGCTAGCTCTAAGCGTGAATCGTGTACATCAACGACAATAATCGTTTTGCATCCTACAATTTTTGCGGCCATAATAGCACTTAGACCCACTGCACCTGCACCATATACGGCAATTGTGGAGCCGAATTCAGGCTTAATTTTATTTAAAACAGTACCTGCACCTGTTTGAATCCCACAGCCTAGAGGGCCAAGTAATGCAAGATCCACATCTTTATCTACTTTGACAACATTGCGCTCATGAGCAACGGCAAATGTACCAAATGAAGATTGACCGAAGAATGTTGAGAGTTGTTGACCATCTTTTGATAAACGATGTGTGTGATCGTCATGCATGCCACCAAAGTTTAAGTCATTAAACGTTTCGCAAACTGTTGGGTGACCTGTTAAACAGTTATCGCAATGGCCACAATGTGCGAATGATAATACAATATGATCACCTTTTGCTAAACGTGTAACTCCTTCACCAACCGCCTCTACAATACCTGCACCCTCATGTCCAAGTACAGCCGGCAGCGGTGTGATTGCTGCATCACGTGCTACTGCGTCTGTATGACAAACACCTGTAGCAACGATTTTCACTAACACTTCATTTGCTTTTGGAGCTGCTAATTCTACTTCTTCAATTTTGAATTCTTCTCCCTTACCGTGAGTAACAGCTGCTTGAATTTTCATGGTTACCTCCTAGAAATTGATAACTCAATCAAATACCTTAAATGAGTTCATAAAACTAAGTTATCCAAACAGCGATAATATATTCACGTGACGTCTCATGCATACCACGACATGCTGCCACAGGTTGGCGCCCAAATCAGCATGTCACAATCGAGGAAGCACAAAGAAGAATTGAAGAGTATATCCGTTTTTATAATGAAGAGCGAGCGCAACGTAAACTAAATAAGCTGACTCCTGTTAAGTGCAGGAATCAGCTTGTAGCCTAGGTGTTTTTTACATTGTCTACTGTAAGGGGTCTTGACCAGACTCCCTCTAGGGGAGTCTTTATGTTTACTATTATTTCAGGTTTTTTGATGACTTATTACATCATGCCGCCAACGGCCCTTTTTTGTTACATTTTTATTGTTTTTGTAGCAATTCTCTTTTGGAAGGCATGGTCATGTTCCACAAAAACCATCGTCGGTTTAAAGGTTTGGACAAGCTCTTCAATCTGCATGCGTGAGTAAATATCAATAAAATTTAATGGTTCATCCCATATATACAGGTGCGCTTTTTCACATAAACTCTTTGCGATTAGCAGCTTTTTCTTCTGTCCACCTGAATAATTGGATATATCTTTTTCGAACTGAATGCGGTCAAAATCCATTTTTCTTAAAATGGATTTAAATAACGTTTCATCAATCTGATGTTCCTCAATAAAATCCGATAACATCCCCTTTAAATGCGAGGTATCTTGTTGAACATAAGAAATGATGAGACTGGAACCTATATTCACCGTGCCTGTATGCTGAATTGAATGGCCTAGAATTAATTTTAAAATACTACTTTTCCCACTGCCGTTCTTCCCGTCCAATACAATTCGATCTCCTGGTTCGACATTAAAACTTATGGGTGAATTCACCATTTGGCCGTCATACATGACAGACACATCAGTTAATTGAACAAGCTCCTTTGATTTGTATTCCAAAGGTTCTAACTGTAAGGATTCCGTCTTTTCAACGTTTTTTAAGAGCTTCGATTTTTCTTCAATCGCCTTTTGCTGCCGAGCTTCCAGATTTTTTGAGCGCTTCATCATTTTTGCAGCTTTATGTCCAACGAATCCTTTGTCTAATTTAGATCCTGAATTCGTTGTTCCGTTTTTTGAAGCTTCGACTTGATTAGACCAGCCTGCTGAACGTTTTGAAGATTGTTTTAACCTTCCGATATCCTTTTGCAAGCGTTCATTTGTTGCTTCTTCATGATCTTGTTGGCGATCAAAATTCAGTTTCCAAGACGAATAATTCCCACTTTGGACATCTATGTTTGCTCTATTTATAGACAAAATATGATCAACGCAGCCATCTAAAAACTGACGGTCATGCGAGATTAAAATAAATCCTTTTTTTCTCCTTAAATAATCAGAGACCATCTTACGAGCTTCCGTATCTAAATGGTTTGTGGGCTCATCAATTAACAAGAATTGTCCTTCATTCAAAAAAAGAGCGGCAAGTAAAACCTTGGTTTGCTCACCGTTCGATAAGGTCTCAAACGGGCGGTACATCGCTTCTGAATCAACATCTAAATAAGCGATCTCTCTAAGAAATTCCCAGTCTTCCGCTTGAGGGCAGATTTCTTCAAGAATTTCATAGGTATATTTACTTTTATCTTTGACGGGATAGGGGAAATAATTAAATTCCACCGAAGAACTTATTTTTCCGATGTATTCGTACTTCCCGAGTAATAAATTGAAAAAAGTTGTTTTCCCTCGTCCGTTCCTGCCTATGAAGCCTAGCTTCCAATCTGTATCGATCTGAAAGCTTACATCTTCAAAGATATTATCGAAACTGCTCGGATATGAGAAAGACAAATTTTGAACTTGGATTATTGACATATTTAAATCCTCCTTTGTATATCATCCTTTCTTATGATTACAAAGTCGGTATATCCATCCGTATTACTTTACTCCGTATAAGTTTGATGGAGTATATCGACTTATACGGAGCATTACATGCGTAACATCCAATTCTATAGCCATGTTATCTCTCCTTTTCAATAGGATTTCCAATTGGTTTCTTGTATTATAAAAACAGGGTCTTCGGAATATATAGTGGAATTACTATTTTAATAATTTAAAAACAGTTAGTGTTAAATCGGATTATTTAGTGGAATACTAAGGAAAATAAT
>NZ_FNNT01000022.1:0-30504 GCF_900106725.1 Paenibacillus sp. PDC88
CAATAAGCCGGTAATCCTTAGCGTACAGGATATCGGCCTTTTTTCGATCAAACGGGGCTTAGCGTACAAAATCCGCACTTTGTTGGCGGTACCCCTAGTTGATTTCAATAATAAAGAAATTAAGCATTTTAAATCCGTAGGCTCGACGACTGAAAGAACAGTTGATATTGAAACTGGAGAGGTACTCCGACAATTTACCGGCCATGCCTCTTCCGCTGGTCTTACTATTTCAAATCAGAGCATCTCTAGTACATCGGCTACTTTCAAGTTGCGAGCCAGTGCAGCTAACCCGCTAGTTAGCTCTGCTCCAACAATTGATTGGGAATATACAATTACTGTAACTAATACAGGTAAAGTAACCGTAAATGGCGCACACGATGGCTATCCAGCACATGAAATTTATAAGCGCGTAGACTACGGCACACCAACTCGTATTTATACGCATGATCCACGTGTAACTGGTGAGACGCCTGCGTCTCTAGCTCCTCCGATGGAACATTCGGTGAATAGGACAGTCTAAACATCCATAGTTATGACTACACTTCAGACAGTAAAGAGCCCCTTGTAAATAACAGGGGCTCTTTTTAAATTATTATATCAATTCTCTTTCATACTATGATAATAAACAATATAAATATTACTACTGAAATGATTATAAAAGGGATTTTGTTGAGTTTTTTTTGAGCTACCCAAGTACCGTAAGAACAAACAATAGCAATACTAGTGAAAAATAAAATAAATAGTGTCCCTTCAGGAGAAACCACAAAATTAAAATTAGATACACTAGAGAAACCAGTCAAAAAAGGTACTATTGTAATAGGAATGATTCCGACAAGGGCAAAAGCTAATGTCTGTGACCAAAAATTATATTTATTAATTGAACGAAGTAGTATTATACAAAGAAGAAAAAGTAGTATACCGACGGAAAAAAACGTAGGTGCTGTCCAGGTAAGTAATTTATTTATATCTTTAACCTTCTCTCCTTCTAAAACCCAAAGAGTTACTGAATAAACAAGCGGGCCAGTTAAGTAACTTACTATAGCAACCCAGATATAAAATAAAACTGATCGCTTCATCATGTTGCCTCCTCTTGAAATAATTAGATAGATAAACTCAAGCCTTCTCTTATAGTATATTTTTACATTTTGCTTGTCTAGCTATTCGACTAGTTAAAAAGCCACGATCTCGAATATCAAGATCATATTCATTTTAGACCATGAATAATGGGCCAGAAGGAACTACTAGCAGAAACTGTGGCTGAATAAGGAACCCTTCTTCTTTAACCTTTATGGAATTGCATTGTCCATTCTGAAAGTTACACCGATGAGGATTCCTTTTCATAATATAAACGTCTTATTTATATATTAAGTTGTGACAAGGGTTAGATTTATCTCACTATATTTCCTGGCAAAATACACAGCGCATAAACTATACCCCCTTAAAAAGAACAATCATCTTGTTCGTTTTTTTAAAAATAGTTCTTCTATGATCTGAAATGCATGGTTTCACTCTAACAACCATCCCTTTTTCTTATTGATCGTTAATGAGCAGCTCCAAATTCATTATTGGACATGTTTATCTTATCCAGTGATCTCTACCTTTTAGGTCGAAAATATAACAAATATATAACCGAGCGGAGTAACCTCTCTACTAGAAGATTTAACTTTTTTCCAAAGGAAAAGCCACTTCAATATGGAGTGGATTTTTTATTATAGGTAATGATTCATTAGATATTTTGAGCGGTACACTACCTCTTCATCTATGGTTCCAAATCTTACTGTGTTGAGATCGTATCCAAGATCATCATCCGGGATCTCTTGGATTAAATTCCTCCCATTTAACAACCTGTCTTAATAAAATTCCAGAACATTGATATTCATATTGCACAAAAATAAATTGTTTATGTAATTAAATGTAAGGAATCTGGAATAAATTTGATATATAATGGGAACAAATGTTCTTTTTTGGTTGTAAACTAGAAATTTATTTTTCCCTACATATTGATGATAAACAGATCTTGAGAGGAGTTGGATTAATGACAACAAGTCATCAAACACCGTATCAAAGATACAGACAAGAAATATACAGAATTGGTTGGAGAGTTCAATACCGTGCAAAAAAAATTAAAAACAACGAATTGCCTATCTTTGAAATTGACTCCAACAAAGATGACTTCACTTGCCAAACTGAAGATAGAGTTATAGTCATGCAACTAATCAACGACCTTCCAACAAATGGACAATATATTATTGAAAAAATTTATCTACAGGGATTCTCTGAAGCTGAGGTTGCGCAGCAGTTAAATATAAGTCAACAGGCGGTGAATAAATGGAAAAAGAAAATGTTGAGACACATATCACAGAAAGTGAGTTCATGGAACTAATTGTAGCAGCGAAAAATAAAGACTCCGAAGCAATTTTAAAGTTGGTTGAGCTATTCAAACCCGATATACAAAGGATAAGTCGATATACTTATCTTCCTCAGGAAGATGTTTGCTCAGAAATAATCGTAGAATTCCTTGAGTTTCTTAATAGTGAAGATTTCCGCAATAGCTAAAGATTTATATTAACATAGCCACTTTACGAGGCCACTAACTCAACGTCAGGTTGTTGCATTAAATAAAATCCGTACTATATTTTTTGAACTTCAAACCTTACTCGCAATTTAGGTAATAATAAAGGCAGGAACTCTATAATCAGAGTTTCTGCCTTTATTCGAGAGGAGCTACGATAAAGCTTTCGCAATGCTCTATAACACCCTATCCGGTTGAAACAGCTTAATTATGAAATCCTTTGCGCCAGCCTCTACAACCATTGGCTCCTGCCCCATTGCAGAGCACATTACAATTCTTGCTTCAGGAAAACTCCTTTTATTTCTCTGAGAGCTTGAATTCCTTCCATATCAGGCATCGTAATGTCCATATGCACAATATCCGGCTTATGAACACGGTATTGTTCAACTGCTTCCAATCCGTTTGAAGCTTCAGAAATTACTTCATACCCTCCTTTAGTCAGGAAGTCTCTTACCATCATCCTCATAGAAGCAGCGTCATCAGTAACAAGCATTATAGCCACTAATATTGTCACCTATACTGGTTAAAGAGAGCCAATGGAGACTCCCTTAACCAACTCTATCTTCACTGTGTTTGTATGAGTCTCCTTAAACGGAAAATCAAAGCAGCAGCTTCGGCCCGCGTTAAACTTTTCAGCGGACGGAACGTTCCATCCTCATTGCATTAGATTGCATCGAGGTTTTAGATACATCTATTATTAGGGGTAGTACCAGCGAAGCTGACACCACCCGCAAAGTAAATGGATATATATGTAATTTTATTATTCCGGGATAGAGCCAACATACCAATGTAGGCGTGCCTCCAAGTTTAAAAACTGATCAAAAATGGGAATATTGGATATCGGGACATACAATCGATCGCAGAGAGGGAAAAAAATGCTTCGTACAATAGCGGTAATGAATAACTTTGAGTTGGTTAAAAATGTACCATTAGATAAACTTCAAGACCCGGAAATTAAATGGTTTTGGGTTGATTTTGACATTCCAACTGAAGGAGAAGCTATTTTTTTGGATACCTATTTTCATTTTCATCCTTTAGCGATTGAAGACTGTCTTCATTTATTACAACGGCCCAAATTAGACCATTACGATGATGTACACTTTTTTGTGCTACATGCCATGAATCAGAAATCTTTGGCTGCAGAAGAGGTGGATTTATTTTTAGGAAAAAATTTTGTCGTTTCATTTCATCATAAAGAGTCCAAGGAAGTCAATGAAGTTTGGAATCGGATTACAGAAAAGAATTTAATCGAAAAAGGTCCTATGTTTGTAGCCTATTTAATCATGGATAAATTAGTGGATTATTATTTTCCGAGTTTGTACCAAATTGAAGACCACTTAAACGAAATTGAGAGCAGTATCAGGGACGACAGCATTCAAGAATTGATGGAGGAAGTATTCGACATTCGTTCGCATTTGCTAAAACTTCGAAGAACCATTTTTCCGATGCGGGATTTGCTTTACCGAATCATTAATTCGGATAAAGTTGATGGAATGAAAGAACAAATCGTTTACTTTACCGATATTTACGATCATTTGCTAAAGCTTTCCGAAATGATTGAGTCTAATCGGGAAATGACGGCAGATATGCGGGACAGCTATATTTCAATGAATTCAAACAGAATGAATACCATCATGAAGACGCTAACCGTGATGACAGCCATATTTATTCCGTTAACATTCATTGCGAGCATTTACGGTATGAATTTTGAGTATATGCCGGAACTGACCTGGCGTTGGGGTTATTTTGGGGTATTAGGGATTATGCTTTTTGTCGGTTCTTCTTTGTTAATTTGGTTTTGGCGCAAGGGCTGGTATAGATGAAATTGCATATTGAGAAGCTGGTGTTTATAAAATACCGGCTTCTCAATACGAATTAGTTATAACTTTACTGGATTGACTGAAAGAACGTATTGACTTTATTTTCGTCCCAATCCGTTTCCAGTCTGGATACTTCGCTCCCGCCTTTAAATGCAACCAGGCTTGGAATTGACTTGATTTTATAGGGATCCTTAAACTCCGGATAATATTTGACATTAGCTTTTACCCATTTAAGACCTGCTTCTGCTGCTGCCCTGGCAAACGTTTCCTCATACTTATTGCATTGCACGCAGTCTGGCGTATAAAAATATACAAACAGCAGCTCTTTCTGCTTGATCGTATCCGTCAACTGATCTGGCGACACTTCGCTAACTTCTTGCGTTTCTTGTGATGCACCTTTACCCAGATGGTACATGTACCAAGAACTACCCACTCCAGTTAACAGAATAAGCAGAAGCAACAGATAAAATCTATAGGAGATTTTTTTCTTCATACGTTCACTCCTCACCAAATCTATTCGATTTCTCTAATAACTTAGAAGTACTTCTTTTTCCAGAACCAGAGAGCTGTGATGGTCGTAATGGTTGCCGAGATAATCATAATGATACTGAATGCTGTCGGACTGTCCTGAAAAGGAAGCGCGACATTCATGCCGTAATAGGTACCGATCACCATAGGCAACGTGATCACAATGGTAATCGCGGTAAGCAGCTTTACGACATGGTTCAAATTATTGGAAATGATCGAACCGAAACCGTTCATAATGTTTCCTAAGATGGCAGTATAAATTTCAGACATTTTGATCGCTTGCTGGATTTCGACTTTTACCTCTTCAAGCAGGTCCTTGTCCTCCTCATACATTTTCAGATAACTGCCGTTCAAAAGCCGTCCAATCAACAATTTGTTGGTCTCGAGGGATGTAGAAAAATAGACAAGGCTCTTCTGTAATTCAAGCAGCGTTAACAGTTCATTGTTTTTCATGGAGCGCCGCAAGGACAGTTCCAACGCTTCCATTTTTCTGTTTATTTTCTTCAAGTACTGCAAATAGTAGAGCGAAGTCGAGGAAAGGATTTGCAGCACGAACCGTGTTCGCATATGCGTGTGGAAATGCTTCACCTTTCCTTGCAGAAACTCATTCATAACAGCGGTTTCTTCCAGACAAACCGTAACGAAATAATCCTCCATAATCAAGATGCCAAGCGGAACAGTCGTATAGATATCCTTGCCTCCATTGATGTGAAGGGGGATATCCACAAAAAGCATAACCCGGTTTTCTTCCATGTCGATGCGTCCGATTTCTTCGTCATCGAGGGCATCGTGCAGAAACTCAAGATCAATGTTCAACTCGGTGACCAATTTTTGCTTTTCTTGTTCAGAAGGATTGGTGAGGTGAATCCAACATCCTTTTTCAAATTGATGGATCTCCTTCGTAAATCCGGAAGCGTCAGTTTTAAATATTTTCAACATGGATCTCATCCTTTCGACTGTCTAAGATAAATTCGGCGGCTTTGTAAGCACAAAAAAGCTCTCCCTGTAATCAGAGAGAGCCGAGGAATCGGAGTCGACCATGTCGCTTACGCATGTCAAATAAGCATACTTAATTACACTCGTCCAAATGAAATTGACGAATGAAAATTAGGCATTGAGAACATGCAGGAGCGCCAGATCGGCAGCTTCTCTGTACAGGATATTCATTGCAGTTGCACATTCGACTACTCGGACCACCACTGTCCATGCATGTTCCCCCCTTTCAAAATGAAAAACCCTCTAGTTGTTACCTAGAGGGTTAATTAAGCGCACAAAAACAGCACCTTTGTTCCCTCTAGTTGAGTTTTGGCACTATACAACGTAAAGAGCATTGCTCTTAGCCACGTTAAGAAGAGCCTTAATCCGGCAATTCCTGTTCTACCCATTGGCATCTTTCGATATTTCCGGGCAGTGGCCTATGTTTGTATAGGAGCCTCACCTAACAAGGACTTATGATCAACACAAACATAGTACTCCTGGCACAATTTATTGTCAATAACTAAATTGACACAACTTCTAATAACACTTTTATTCGGTATTCTTGATTTAGTGTCGGCTTATGCCCATCACTCACAAGGAAAAGATAGCTTCACGCTAATGTTCCGTTTTTATTTTTGTAAATCGAACTTCGAGCTTTTAGTGATTCATATTGTCTAAAATATACAGTTTCGATATACTGATTTCAACTACTTTGTTCCGATACTGACCATTTTAGGAACTTTTTTCGGAGGGTATCATATGAAGCGAAATTGGGAGCTGGAGGAGTTAATTGAGCATTTCACATTTCTTCCAAATGAAATGCAGCAAGTCGGCAATAAGTCGGGGGAGACTCGGTTGGGGTTTGCTGTTCTGTTTAAGTTTTTCCAATATGAAGCGCGATTCCCATTCCATAAATTCGAAGTGCCCAAAGCAGTCATTCAATACATAGCAAAGCAGATCGAGGCACCGGCAGAGCTGTATGCACAATACGATTGGGCCGGTCGCTCCATCACCTACCATCGAACACAAATCAGGGAGTTCTTTGGCTTTCGTGAGGATACCATCAATGATGCTGAAGAGGTAATCGATTGGCTATGCAAAAGTGTGTTATTCCAGGATCACGACTTCGAACATTTGGTTGAGACCGTATACCGGCGATTTCGGGATATGAAAGTTGTACCGCCTACGGCTGATCGCATCGAGCGACTTATCAGAACCGCAATCCGAACATATGAGGAACAATTTTTCCAAGCCACACTGGAAAAACTGCCTACGGCGTCTTTGTCTAAATTGGATTCACTTGTAGATAATATCGCATTTCTGGATGAAGACCAGGGCGGTTCAAGCAGCGACGAGGGACTTCTTTCTTTTCAAGAGCTGAAGGCCGATCCGGGCAAACCAGGTGTCGAAAGTGTGTTAAGAGAAGTAAGCAAGCTGCAAACGATTCGAAATCTGGAACTTCCGGATGATCTGTTTCGTGAAATCCCTCTTAAAGTTTTGACCAAGTATCGGCAGCGGACTGCGACAGAGGATCTTCGAGAACTGCGGCGGCATCCTGATCCGATCCGCTATACACTTTTATCGGCTTTCTTTTGGCTACGGAGCATGGAGATTACGGACAACCTGATCGAGCTGCTTATTCAAATTGTTCATCGTATTGGTGTTCGGGCGGAGAGAAAAGTTGAAAAGGAAATTTTGAATGACTTACGCAAGGTAAGCAATAAGTACGGCATTTTATTTAACTTGGCGCAATCTGCTGTTAATAATCCTGACGGAATCATTCGAGAAGTCATATATCCGGTCGTCAACCAGCAAACGTTGCAGGATCTCGTGAAAGAATTCAAACACACCGGCCCAGCCTACCGGGAAAAGATTCATACGATTATTAGGGCCTCATACAGCAGCCATTATCGCCGTATGGTTCCCGAAATTTTAGGCATTCTCGAATTTCGTTCGAATAACGAGGTTCACCAACCTGTGATTCGCGCCTTGGAGATGGTGAAAAAATATGCGGATACCGGGCTTCACTATTTGCCACTCACCGAAGATATTCCGATTGATGGAGTTATTCGCAGCGTTAATAAGGAAATAATCATTGAAAAGGACGAAAAAGGCCAAGAACGAATTAACAGGATGAACTATGAAATTAGTGCGTTACAGGCTTTAAGGGAAAAACTTCGCTGCAAGGAAATTTGGGTGAGTGGTGCGAATCGGTACCGGAATCCGGACGAAGATTTGCCTATAGATTTTGAAGAACGACGAGAAGAAAATTACAAGGCTCTAAAACAACCTCTAGATGCTGAAGCCTTCATTTCAACGTTAAAGCAAGCCATGAAAGAAGGCTTGGAAAAGCTCGATACCGGCCTCCCGAAAAACGACAAAGTTCGGATCACGGAGAAAGGAAATGGTTGGATTAGTCTGTCTCCGTTAGAACCACAAGCGGAACCAATCAATCTGTCACGTTTGAAAACTGAGATGCTTCGACGATGGCCAATGACGAGCCTCTTGGATATTTTAAAAGAGGCAGATCTCCGCGTCGGCTTTACGGAGAAATTCAGGACGGTCGCTGTTCGTGAGGCGCTAGGACGGGACACGCTACAAAAGAGACTGATTCTATCCCTATACGGCCTTGGAACGAATGCTGGTTTAAAACGTGTGAGTGCCGGTGAGCATGGTGAATCATACAAAGATTTACTTTACGTTCGCCGCAAATTTATCCATAAAGATAATCTTCGTAATGCTATTTCAGAAGTGGTAAATGCTATTTTCCGGGTAAAGATGCAAGATGTTTGGGGTGATGCTACTACGTCATGTGCATCAGATTCTAAAAAGTTCGGCGCATGGGATCAAAACCTTATGACGGAATGGCATATCCGATACCGTGGCCGCGGCGTAATGATTTACTGGCACGTTGATAAAAACTCGACGTGCATCTATTCGCAGCTCAAATCATGTTCCTCATCTGAAGTCGCTGCGATGATGGATGGATTGCTGCGTCACTGTACCGAAATGGAAGTGGAAAAAAATTACGTAGATTCACATGGCCAGAGCGAGGTAGCCTTCGCATTTTGTTACCTTTTGGGCTTTCAGCTCATGCCGAGGCTTAAAGCGATTCATTCGCAAAAGCTATACAGACCTGAATCAGGCATGACCGAAGCCTACCCAAACTTGCAGCCGGTCTTGACACGTCCGATTAATTGGGAACTGATTCGTCAGCAGTACGATCAGATGATGAAGTATGCAACAGCGCTTCGCCTCGGTACTGCCGAGACGGAGGCAATCTTGAAAAGATTTACCCGGAATAATCTAAAACATCCGACATATCAAGCGTTGGGAGAACTCGGTAAGGCGGTTAAAACGATATTCCTGTGTGATTACCTCCATTCAGAGGAGTTGCGCCGAGAAATCAACGCAGGTCTAAATGTTGTTGAGAATTGGAATTCGGCAAACAGTTTCATTTTTTACGGCAAAGGTGGGGAAATAGCCACCAACCGTTTAGAAGACCAGGAGTTGTCCGTGTTATCTCTCCATCTGGTGCAAAACTGCTTGGTATACATCAATACCATTATGCTGCAAAGTATTTTATCTGACCGGAAATGGTTCGACTTGATGACCCCAGAAGATTTCCGAGCGCTTACGCCGCTGATCTATACGCACGTAAACCCTTACGGTACGTTCCGATTGAACATGAGTGAGCGCTTGCCTTTGGAAGAAGGTGTTATTGCGTGACCGAGAAACGCACTTCACCGAAACGAAAAGCAAAGGAATTGTCCAAATATCTCCGGGGGGAACGGCCTGATTATGCCTATCTCAAAAGTTTATTCCAGCATCTCCGGTCGGAGCTAGAAGTTGAGATTCCGAAAACAACAAAAAAGCTTCCCTATGTCCCTACGGAAGAGGAGCTTAAACGGTACTATGATGTGGTTTGGCAGGTTAAAAATTTTCAGGATATGATGATCGTCAAAACGCTACTTTATACCGGTGTTCGTGTGAGTGAGCTTATCAATATCAAACTTTCCGATATAGACTTTCATTACTGTCAGATCCGGATTAACAAGGGCAAGGGGAGCAAGGATCGCATTGTTCCATTCCCTCAATCGTTCAAAGAAATGTTGGCCATGCACGCTGATTCAATGAAAAAGAAGCAGGCGGTTTACCTGTTCGAATCATCGTGGAAGAAAAAATATACGGATCGGGGAATACGAAAGATTCTGGCCAAATATTCGGAAGAAGCTGGTCTTATACAAAATCTATCGCCGCATAAGCTGCGACATTTCCTTTTGACCTGGCTTAAAAAGCAGGGAATCGATGACGCACTTATACAGCCATATTCGGGCCACGAAAGCCGTAAGTCGTTGGAGGTCTATTCAAAGCTGGCGATCACCGATGCACAGCAGGAGTATAATGTGGTTATCAATAAATTTCCCATTTAATTACATCTACTTTGCGGGTGGTGGCAGCTTCGCTGGTACTACCCCTATTACTTAGATAATCATCTAATCGGTAATCGATACAAGTTCTTGTCCTTGGCTCGGGACAAGAACTTGTATCGATAAAATAAAAAAGCCGCTTAATAAGCGACTTTCGATGTCTTGTCCCTCGACAAACAGCTGTTCAATTATCCTTAACGGGCATAAGATCAGGAAAAGCGACTTTCGATGTCTTGTCCCTCGACAAACAGCTGTTCAATTATCCTTAACGGGCATAAGATCAGGAAATCGACCTTTTATTAAATCTAGATGTGTTTTGTCGTAAGTCAAAATGCCAACCTCCTGCAGTAAGTACTCACTTTTTACAGCAAATGGTATAAGATGAATAGTTAGCATGTACTCATTATCTACTATAATTCGAGTTCCTCTGATATCAGAAAATTCTTTAGTCGCAACACGCTTTCCACTTATCTTTCCTTTGATTTTTTTGATGACTGAATTTGATTTTTCCCCATGTCCTATATAGATCAATGAATTTTTGGAGATTGCTTCAATTAAAGCCAAAAGGCTATATTCACTCTCCTCTAACATGTACAAATTATCAGTAATAATAACGACTTCTCTAGGTTTCTTTTGAGTTAGAGAACGTAGAATATCTTGGTATTCTTGGTACATCAAAAGGCGTTCTGTAAAACAACTGCTGTGGATCTGCTCTATGTCTATACTTGAACTCTGGAGATGAGTTGTAAACACAGATCGCTTATCCTCTAAAGTTTGTATGGCATACTCCTCTTCAGGATACCATTTAAAGAAAGTGGATTCTTTACGTTGAAAAAACTGCCTCGTATCATATATTTCATCAAATGATTTAGGGTGACTTTTCATTTGTTCTTTAAGACAATTGTAATACAATTCTTTATTATCGTCGTTTCCAAGTTCGAAAACAATATTCTTATTGTCATGGGAGTAGTAAACATGGGCTGGCAATTGATCGTACACCCGGTCATAGTCCTCTATAGTAATAACCCGGTACAATTCATCACTACCAACAGTTTCATCTCCCATATATCTGTCACGGCTATCCCTAACCCTTATATTATACAACTCTTTAATTTCATGTTCGTTTTTGGCAAGAAAATCTCCAGATATATCTTCTATGTTATTTAGGTAAACCATACATTTAGATTTGTTTTTCAACTTGGACCTGTACGTGCTCTCTTCTTTAACAATTTCTCCAGTGAGCATATTGAAGTAGACATTATCCATATAATCCGGTTCAATTCTTATGGATTTTAAATCGAGCAGAACCTTCCTTCCCGCAGCAGATAGGGAGATCTCCCTCCCTACGTGGGTAATGTAATCAGCTACGCCCAGCTCCAAGAGAATTTTGTCAAGATAGTCTTTATCAACGCCAAGCACTTCACGTATCTCCTCATAGTTCGTCCATTTCTCAGCAATAAGGCGGAGAACAACTTCATGAGCCAAGGGAAGATGATACTCCCTGCGAGTAGTGATATTCAACTTCATACGAACGTAAGGAATGCCGATCGTAATCGTCTTCAAATACCGTAGACCGTCTATTTGTGGAGGGATTTTAGTTTTCAAATTTAGAATGTAATCATTTTCTCGCATGACTTGGCTCCTTGTATTCAATAATCTCACAGCCGTCTGTTTGAGACATATAACGCTCAATTTCTGGAAGTTTGTTTGTAGGTTGTCGATTTAGCATGAAATGATCCTTATCTCCAACTATGACTAATAGCCTTCGTGCCCTGGACAATGCTACATTGATTCTCTGCGCTGACTTCTGAAATCCAATATCATTATTTTTGTTGCTCCGGACGGTACTAAAAATGACAATGTCTTTGTCTTTTCCTTGATATGCATCGACCGTATTCACCTCAATATTGCTGATATTTCTAAAGTCAGCCCTTGCGACAAAATCTCTTATAATAGACTTTTGATAGCTGTAACCTGTAATTACTGCGATTTCATATTTACGGGAGGCCTCTTCTTTATCAAACTCCCAAAGCATTTGTTTAATAACTTGCATTTCTTTCTCATTTTTATAGGTATTTCTATCTTCATTTGACTTATGCCTTATTTCTCTCCGATTCCATTCCTTACTCGTACTTACCCATATCAATTGTTTTCCTTGATACAATTTTAGTTCATGAGTCCGTTCTTCATTGGGAATCCCAGTCTGAATCTCATTACCATAAAACACTCTACTAATCATATTACCGATAGTTTGGTGCATCCGGTACTGAGTCGTTAAGCGGATTCGGTTGGATTTTGGAAAGTTATCATAGAGACGTTTAAACATACCATTCTCAAAATCTTCTTGTTTTCCATGTGAAGTTAGCTTTATGGCATCTGTATTGAGTACAGGAGGTAATTGTTGATGATCTCCAACTAAGATCAACCGACTTCCCTTAAGGAGCGGTATAAGAAGTTCTGGTACACTCGCTTTCGCTCCTTCATCAACAATGACATAATCAAAATTCATATTCCGTGTAGAGGGATTTGAATTAAAACCGGTACAGGTACCCGCGACAATGGTTGCATTTTCAATTAGTCGTGATTCTGAATCACTGGCAATTCCAAGACGCTTTACCCAGTTATCTTGAATAATAGCAGTTCGTATAATCCGCTGCTTTTCTGGTTCATCCTGATATCTGGACTCGAATTGCTGAATTAGTAACTCTTCCTCCTCTGAACGGCTTGTTTTAGAGTACATATCAACGTATCGCTTTAGCTCATCCGGATCAATTCCATACTGCGTGGTTAGATCAATCATCTTCCGGTTAGAGGCATCTTTTGTTTCCTTAGACCATATGTTTCTGACGTTTGAGACACTGTATTTGTCCCGAATAGCTGGCAAGATATTCTCATCTTGACCAATCCGGACTGCTTTCGTTTTAAAATCTTGTGGAAAGTTTAACCCTTCCAATACATTGTCAACAGCGGTATGTGACTGTGACACAATTAGAATTTTAAAATTTTCCTGTGATATATCTGCATTATTACGGTGTAAAATCTGATTCACAAACTCGCGAATTACTGTCGTTTTCCCTGTTCCAGGAGGACCCTGTATGACTGCAATCGAGGATGTATTCAAGGCCACTTTTACTGATTCTTTTTGGTTGGCATCTAATCTCTTATTGAAGAAGTCGATGTTATTGAAACTACCTATAGATTTAGGGCTTTCAAAACCTAAAATAATATCCCTTAAGTTCTCATTGCATATGGCCTCATCGTTATTCAACGCACGGATAGCGCTCATTTGCTTATCAATTAATTTAGTTTTTAATCGATAGTCTTCAACAAGTTTCCCTGAACGTGGAATCCCATTGATTTTTTTCGATGATTCAACTACAAGATACACTGTCTCGTCCTGATAAGTGATTTCCTTGAACTTTCCGATCTTCACTGGCTTTGTTCTATACTTTCGATCAGGATCCTCTAGTTTGGGATCAAATATGATGGTTGTTTCATTTGTAAATCCAAAACTTTCCACCGTTGAATCCTGCAATTCGAACTCCATCGTATGATCCTCTGCATTATAGCTATAGCTCATATAGTCAAAACTTTTTGCAGCTGAAACTAGTAACTCTTTCTCGTTTTCGAGATAGTCTGTCCAGATTCCAAAGAACTTTTCAAACTCATTTTGCTTACTCGCATCTGATTGATACTCGATCCGATGATCCACGAGATCACTTACAACTTCGTAGGTCTGGAAATCCATCTGTGTAGCTTGATTTATTGAATGGCTAAATATAGCTTTACCAGCTATACGCAAGTACTTTTTCTCATAACGCGACCGATCAGTCTGTTTGAGAAATTTAATGTCATTAAGAAGAAAATATTCGTCGTATTCCTTGTACAAGCCCTTCAAAAGGTATCCGTTCGTTGAGAAAAACGACACTTCATCTCCATCTTCCAACCTGCCACTTTTGATTCTGGATTCAACGAACCCATAGATATCTTTTTCAAACCACTTATTTAAGTATTGATCAATAAATTCACTGAGTTTGACGTTCTTTGGTACAAATTTTTGTCTTTTGGCCTGCTCGAGCAAATCGAAAGGGAATTTAATCGAGAACTTTGTAACCGACATAAGGTCCCCGATTATCTGAGCTAAATCTCGTTTTAAGTCTGTGATAGTTTCATATCTTGCTTCTAGATCAGATTCGACAGCTTTTATCAGGATGTTCTTTAAGGGTGGCGTAATGTCGGAACTCTGTGAAATAGATATCTGTAGCTTTTCAGGCAAACCGGGTACACATCCAGTCAAGAGAAAATAGATGGAGGCCCCTAAAGAGTAAATGTCGCTTTGAAAAGAAGCATTTTCTGGATGATACCCCACTTCTGGAGCTGAATAATGATTTGAACCAAATTTATAAGTGGTTTCACCCGTCACCATCCCCTTGATCTTCGAAAGCCCAAAGTCAATTAGCTTCGCTTGTCTGTGATCGACGATCATTATATTAGATGGTTTGATATCTCTATGTAATATAGCTTTGCTGTGAGCAGCCTCAACAGCATCAATAAGCTGCAAGATAATTCTAATCTTGTCCGTATAATCAATCAATGATCGGTCTACTGTCTGAAGGTTTTCGCCGCTAATATGCTCAAGAAAAATTCGTCCCTTTTTGCCACCGTTCTCACCAGGTAAAAATCCAAAGTCATACATTTCAATGATATGATTATGACGTAGCCGGCGTAATGCGCCTACTTCTCTTTCAAATAAAAGGCTCGTATAGCGATCCAAATTTCCTTTTGTTTCTTTTAAAACAATATACCGCTCCTGTTCTTCGTCATAAAACTTTGTAATCAACGAAAATTCAGTTTCAGCAATTTGTTCTAAACGAAGCAGTGAATTAACTTCCATTGACACCCCTCTTTTCTGGATCTTTTTACCTATATTATATCATAACAATCCGAACGGAACGTGTGTTTGGTAAGGGAATTATGTATGACGTAATACGATGTTACCGTCAACGGAATATTTAAATAAAAAACATGCCTATAAAAATTAACCGACATGCAGGAATACGCTATAATTTGTTATATGAACTACATAATCTGATTGGATGTGACACTTGCTTTGTTTACCAAGACCAAGATCTTTATTAGCTCAGTTGCACAAGATACTCTTAGCCGTCTTCGGGGAAATATGTGGGAGATTTTGAGAGAGCTCGGCCACGAGCCCATGCTCTTTGAACGAAATTTTGGGGCATGGGATTCTCATAGTAACCCAGTACAAAAGTGTATCGAATGTGTTAGGGAATGTGATGCCTTTTTGCTCTTCATTAGCAACAAGGCCGGCACTTTCTACGAACAATCGCAGCGTACTGTAACGCATATGGAGCTGATTGAAGCATGTAACAAACGCAAAACAGTTCTCGTTTTTGTGGATAGTGCCATTAAAACTGAATATTTCTCCAAGGCTAAGGGAATTATTGAGGAATACGAAAAGGCCCATATAGCAGAGACCTCCTCATACCCAACGGCTGGAGAAATTGTCGTTGCACTTCGCCAGACTGATTTATTTTCCCACGTGGACCCATATGTATGGTTTTTCATCCATGACATCGTTAAAAGAGGGATCTACTTTGAGAGTATTGATCTAGCTGTAGCTCCAGATTGGAAGGGTTATTTCAGCGATCTGTTACGGAGAGGAATCCGGCTTATGCCTTTCAAAGACACAATTGAAACGAATGAGCAGCAGCTGGAATTATATGATCAATTTTATGATACCCTGTCCAGGGCAATTCCATGTATGAGTATTGCT
The DNA here is from genome assembly GCF_900106725.1 of Paenibacillus sp. PDC88. Taxonomy (NCBI): domain Bacteria; kingdom Bacillati; phylum Bacillota; class Bacilli; order Caryophanales; family Paenibacillaceae; genus Paenibacillus; species Paenibacillus sp. PDC88. The sequence continues at coordinate 16,126 of NZ_FNNT01000022.1, forward strand.
GAGATCCACAACGTTCAGTCACTTCTGGAGTCATTTAAAGTCTCAGTTACGGGTAATGTCGTTGAACATGACTATGGATTTGTAAAAGAGCCTGTGGGTTCTTATGATAATTGCTCGGCCGTAACGCTGTACAAGTTTCAACATGACCGTATGGTGTTATTAGGGAGGACGGGAAATGCTACGGGAGAAGAGTATTATCTGATGGACAACCAAGATTCTTACGTCGTTCTTACGTACAGTAATCTTGGAGACCGGATATTCTTCAAGGAAGCAAACTGCACCTTTTATTATTGCCTCCGACTCCCAAATCATGTAATGAGCTTCCACCTACCGTGCGACCCTGAGTGGAATACTGAAAAGTTCATGTCTTCCAAAGACAGCGTGATACGTGCTATAATGAACAATAATGCACTGGCTTTCGATCTTGTGCGAATGTTAATAGGAGGGTTGCAACATGCCGAAAACTAAAGTATATGTATCAATCAATGGTGTTGTATCCGAGGCAGTAGGTAGTCAGCCAAAGGACGCTTTACTATTTGCAATTTCTCCGAAAACGGCTGCACAAATCATCTCGGAGCAGCGGACTCATCGTCGGAGAAATAGCGAATTACTGAAAGAACGACTTGATGAAGTTTTTAAACGATAAATTTTTACCGGTGAAGCACATCACTTGTCCCCTATGGACTTTGTGACGTGCTTTTTTTTCATTACATGATCACATAAAAAACCAGATACCCATTAGAGGGTAATCTGGCTCTTCTCGTTTGCAGTGATTACTCACCCACAATTCCGTCACCATCACCATCTCGCATAAATTCAAAAAGCCAATGCTCACTAGTAATTGGCATACTGAAGCCGGCTGCTTTTGCTTCTTTTATGGTCACAATTCCATTGCCGTTTGTGTCGATACTGGCAATGGATTTATTTGTATCCACTGGATCATACTCAGTAATTTTTGTTAAACCGAGTGATTCATTGATTTCGTCAGGGTTCGCATTTTCGAATGTATCAATGATTTCATTACCCTTCACGGTATAGATATATTGATAACTTGAAGGAATCTGGGTTTCAGTGTTCGGATAAGTGATGATCGCTTCAAAATTAGTTGCTCCACCTGCGCTACGAATTACTTCTTCCATATATGCTTGGTCACCATGACGATTGAGTGTACTATTTTGCGGAGTAATGTTGTACGCATTTGATACCCCACCCAAAGAATCAGCAATAATGTGTCCTTCATCTAAGCTGTCACTTTCGACACCAGGTACTTTTGCCTCATCGTTATAGTATCTACCATTTGATAAGACGGGTTCGTTACGGTCATCTTGTAGGACTATTTCGTCTGCAATCACTCGTATTAATTGGCCGTGTTCATTAGTAAATGCCCAATATTCTCTATTCCCATAGCCAATGTCAACGATAGCATTTGGTTTGCGAAATCCAGACAAATCACCACCGTCTATTTCAATGAGCTCATACTTCGAAAAATCAATATCTCTTTCTTTATCTGGTTTCGCTTCGGGATCCGTATTTTTATCATCAGAAGTTACATTAGCAGGATGTTCTACAGTCGTTTCATTTTGTGTATCATTCCTTACTTCCGTATGTATTAACTCTTCTGTATTGCTACAACCACTCAACAACAAAGTTAATGATAGCAAGACAGACATTATTATTTTGTTTTTCATTTTCCTCATACTCTCCTTATAGCTCTGAATTACAGAAGTGTGCTTTCTTTCCGGATAGTCTTTATGTGATCGTAATTCCTCTTCTTTAGTCGATCTTAATCTAGCCGCTTATATTAGCTCTCCTTACTGCTTGTAGCAGAGATTTGAATAAATAAATCACGTAATTTGCTCAATCCATCCTTGCTAAATACCCCTTTCTTCACGCCCTGAGCAATCAATGCAATCATTTCATCTTCTACTAAGTCAAGAGGCCTCGGTTGAAAATGATGTTTTCCTTCGTCATCAATATTATAGTAAGCAAATCTAATTTCTTCGCGGTCGAGCTTTTTTATTTTAATTCTCTGAATTACCGGTCTATAAGTTTTCAAGTCGAGATCTCCTTCAGCTTTCACTGTACAGTACCTTGTATCATTCACCATAATAATATCTCCAAGCTCTTCAGCATCCATTATGGTACAAGGATTGCTGGTCTTGTAGTTAATAATCAGACCTCTTAATTGACTGTCTTGTACTTCGGTCAAATCAAAACAAATCCTATTAAGTTCTAATCTATCCGGCATAACGGAATTCACTTCGTACTCTTCCAAAATAACTCCCTGGTGCACAACAATCAATCTGTTCTCATTAATATATTTCTTTATGTTAGCTTTCCAAGCACGCGAAGTGCGCTCTTTAAGTCCTGAAGCTGTTGTAGGTACTTCCTTAATTTTTATAATAATCATTTTTAAATCCTCCCTAAAAATATTGGTAATTATATAATATATATTTACCTTGCTTATGTATATACTTTTTATTTACTTTTTTAATTACTTCCTCTTTACTTTATCATTGTATAAGTCTCCTGAAAGATTTAGTCGTTTTGCCCTTATTACCATGCGGAGGTAAACAGGCGTAAAAACGAAGCAAGAAAGATTCAGCAGCTACCGATTCTCTCCTTCAGCACAAATTGAAGGGTCAATTTTTGTAAGATATCCTGATGAACCTTCCGATAAATATAAATACGTCCTAAATTTCCGATAGATTAATCTTTGTGGAATTAAGGGAGAAAATACTTAAGCAAGGTGGCTTAAAACGATGAAATTATCACTCAGAAGATCGAGGAAATGGCTGATTCTACCTGCGGCAATGCTGATCGCTACAGTCTTATCGGCCCCCGATGCACAGGCAGCTAATGTACAGCAGCTGACGGAGCAACGAACAAAACAGGATGTCTTGAATAAATGGGAACAATACAAGCCCATGGAAACAGGAACAGCCTACATGCCGGCTGACCAAATTTACTCAGAATCTCCCAGCGTCACAGCTCCCTTTAAAGCAGGCAGGATAAAATCCAAATATGTTGAGGATGGTATTCGAGCTGTTAATTTTGTAAGGTACCTGGCTGGATTACCAGATGACGTTACAGCAAACTATTCACTTGCAGACCAGCAACAGGCGGCTGCAATGGTTATCGCAGCAAATAAACAACTAACTCATTATCCAAGCAAACCTGCAGGTATAGACGAAGCGTTATATGCCTCAGGTAAAGAAGGAGCAAGGACAAGCAACCTATACTCCGGAGGCCCAACTTTTTATAACAACGTGCTAGGTTATATGGCTGACAGAAGCGCATCAAATATCGACCGTGTAGGACACCGCAGATGGATCATCAATCCAGAGATGAAACAAACCATGTTCGGCATGGCACATGCAACTAACAACGTTGCATACGAATCGATGTACGCATTTGACAAAAGCCGTCCAAAGTCCGAGGTCCAGTATGATTACATCGCCTGGCCGTCTGCAGGTTACTTTCCTGAAGAAGTTTTCAGAACAATCGATCCATGGTCTGTATCTATGAATCCAGAGAAGTATGATAGAAAAAAAACCGACCAGATTCAAGTGAAGTTAACCCGAGTGAGGGACGGAAAAGTATGGAGCTTTGATGAGAACGACAAGGATAAATCCGGCAAGTATTTTAATGTGGATACAGGACCATATGGGGTTTCTTTCGCAATTGTTTTCAGACCTGATGGGATAGGGGATTTTGCGATGGATGATGCCTTCGACGTTGAAATTACAGGTATATACACCGTTGGAGGAAGTCCAACGGAGATTAAATTCACGACAACGTTTTTCAAGCTAATGCCTACTTTATTGGCTCGCTATGATATCGAGCTTAATAAAGGAGAGACCCTTCAAATGGGCCTTGCTGAAGGCTTCCAGACCAGCGGAAATACCTTTGAGAGCGGAGATAACCGCATCGTTAAGATTGATTCAACTGGTAAAGTCACAGCTATAGGTAAGGGATCAACTTGGATTTCTGTTAATAATTACTTAGGAATGAGAAGTATTGTCTACATTGAAGTGGAAGATGTTCCGGAAGAAAACAAAGTAAGTAACTGGGCTCAGGCGGATTACATGCAGGCAAAAGCAAACGGACTTATTGGATGGCCATTTGATCGATCTTATCAGCGGTCGATCAACAGAATGGAATTTACAGAGATGGCAGTACATATGATCGAAACGGTGCTTGGTCGTGATCTATATACTGATGTATTAGGCGTCGAGTCCCCTTTTAACGATATAGATGATTGGAACATTACTTGGGCAAACCAGAACGGCATCATTAACGGTACATCGCCCAATACATTCTCTCCAATAGCAACGATTACTAGAGAACAAGCAGCCGCGCTTATCATTAAGGTATATGAAAAAACAAAAGAGCTGCAGGGTACAACCGATTCTGCTGCTGGATCTACTACAACTTCATTGTTCGCGGACGATACAAAAATCTCACCTTGGGCAAAGGAACAGGTATATCAAGCAGTAAACCTTTCCTTAATGAACGGCATGGCGAAGAATCAATTCAACCCTAAAGGTGAGCTCACCTTCGAGCAAACTTATGTACTTTTACTAAACTGCTTTGAATTGTTGATGGAAAAGTAGTAAATGAAGGCCACCCGCATAGTGAACTGCACCCCTAATGTTAGACACCATCTAACATTAGGGGTGCAGTTCACAGAAGACGGTTTTTTATGCTAATTCTCACGGATGTAATAACTATAATATCCATTGTTGTGTTGTTATATACGGAGTGTTCTTATCAGTAAGATTTGAAGGACGATGGTATATTATCTAGGAATAATGAATACAATTATATTAGTTATAAAAATCAGCTGCAATAAACGTGGGTTTCTTAGAGACCCACGTTTTTTGTTGTCATTATACCCCCTATCTTTAATCGTATATCTCCTTAGTATATAGAGCATCTACTGAGATTGCAGCAGTTGTTCTATCATAAACCCGAACCGTCTTATTCTCTCCAGGCCCTTCTCTACCTTGCCTACAGGACATCCAAAACGCCTACATCGTGAGCTCGTTATGTTTAGGGCCATATAAGCAAGCAAAGAGATAAGCCCTTCACTCAATCGAAAAGGGCGTCATAAATCTCATTTTAATACAAAGTGTCTCTAAGCTGTTAGATCACAGAAATCAAAGATTTGCGGATACAATATTCCCAATGTTAATCCAATGCCATTCATCTTTAAATACAGTTAGTTTGATCTCACGATTACTCGCACTAATTATTGTCACGATACCAATGTATCTCTTATTTTCAACTTCGTGATAAACCGTTAAAGTAATTGGTTTCCGATTATTGAAGGAGTCGACTAACAAAAATTCAATATGCCGTATTTCTTGTTCATCGAGATTAGGCTTACGATGCTCCATTCGTTCAAGCTCGTTTCTCCTACGTGTCCAAGCTTCTCGATGTTCAGGATATATTATTCTCGATCCTTCAAAAATACCGTTTCCTCTCAGCTTTTTCATAAAATTAATACCTGGTCCAATAATCCACAGAACCACTATCTGTAATTTGTGGCTGAGGACGTGAGGACTCCCTTTCCCACCCCTCAAGAATGATAATAGTATTCAAATCAGATTGATCATCCCATGATATGTAGTTGTCCTTTTTCAGGAACATCAGAGCTTCTGATATCCGTTTCTTATCCTGCCCCGTTTTAGTTTCAAGTTCATTTAAGGTAGGCATTCTTCTCCGCTGATTAATGTAGTTGTATAGAATTCTAAGTATCTTGCGCTCGAAATCAGGCAGCATATTCATCACCCCTATAAGAACATTTGTTTGTATATTATACTCAAACAAACGTTCTTATATCAATAACAATTTTAGTAAATCCACCATTTCGTACTCAATCAATTTCTCCTAAGTCCTCGCAAACCGTAAACAGCATTTGCTTTCTCTAATAAGGGACCATGTTTTAACCGATAAACGAATGGATTGTATTCATGATAATAGGAGGAAAAAAATGAAAAGAACGTTAGTGTTGATTCTATTATGTATCTGCTTGGCCATAAGTCCGTTGAATCCGAAAGTAATGGCTTCGGATAACAAGGTAAAAGAACTCCCCGATCCTGAATGGGTAGTTGATCACCGAACAGGTGACGTACGTAAAGTCAATAATCTCCTGTTTACTATAGGAGATGAATACGTTATTTCTGTACTCAATGATAAGACTGGTGCAAAAAGCTCAGAAGTAGATATCATTAACTCAACTTCCGTTTTATCTGGTTATTTTGGTTACTTAAATCAGGTTACTTCTCAAGGAGTTATTTCTGTAGTCACTGGCCATAGGAAAGGCAGTTCTAAAGATCTCTATTACAAGTTACGAGCTTTTAATCAGAAAGGGAAACAAATATGGACCTATACCTTTACTGATAAAACAACCAATGCTGCAGGAGCTGTAGGACAATACATACTAGAGGACGGTACCCTTCTTGTCTATTTGAAACTTTCAGCTTCTAGCTATATGACATACAACTTTACTCAACAAGGAAGGTTGATTAAGAAAAAGAAGGTCTCAGAATTCATCAACGATTATCAAAATGGTTATTTTGTGACGATTAAAAATTGGTCTGGTACAGGGAAAGAATATAAATCAACCTATTCATTTTATGACAGTAAGTTTAATCTAAAGTTCACGCAAAAAGTAAATGGTCTCTTCGTTGAAGGTGTACTACGCGACGGGACAGTAATATATTCAGATACGAACCAACAAGGATTACATATATTGATGGCCAAAGATCAGAAAGGAAAACTATTGTGGAAAAAAACATTCAAAGTAAATAAATCTTACTCGCGTTCAGAGATATTTACTTCTGATGGAAAAGGATATTACTTTATTCTGAACAACACAATTCATTTATTCGATAAAAAAGGACTGGTCAAAAATCTCTCATTGGGATCCGATTCTGCTTATTCTGTGACAACATCAAAAGACGGTACCCTCATGTTCCTCTATGATGATAAAATTACTTTTATGGATGAAAAGAGCTTGGGACGACTAGCCACCTTCAGTTATGATAACTCGGTATATAATGAATTTTACTATTTTGGGGATGGAATTTTGTATCAATCTACCCAATCAGGAGAACGCAAGCTTATGAAGTACAAACTCAGTTTTTAAGAACCGACTTGTTATATAAATCATATCGACTCTCTTTTATAAATATAATTAACGTCATTAAATTTCAATGCTTTGAGGTGTAAATATGATTAAAGGTTTAATCCATAAAACAATAAAAGAGATATGGGAAAACAATATATCTAAAGATTATCATGACAATTTCCTACTAAGAGAAGATTCACTTAAAAACGCATTTTACTTCCATCTTCGTTCCTCCTTATCTGATTTACTTATGGAACAGAAATTACGGATCTATACCGAATTAAATTACAGAGATATAAACGTACCAGGTAGCAGGGCTGATCTTGCTGTCGCACAGCTGGACGACTTAAATGAAATTCAGGAAGTTATAGCTGTTATTGAGTTTAAATATAAAAGAAGTAATGTAAATGAACGTTACTACCAAGAAGATGTTAGAAAGATCGTAAATTTAGTCAAGTCCTCTCCTCACCCTATTTACGATGAAACGTATTACTATCTGGCTTTTCTAAACGAGACTATTTACGAACCAATTCGCTCAGAACATCTTTCGTATACTACACCCTCGGATCGAGTCGTTGCAGCAGGTCGTATTACAGAACTGTTAGGTTATCAAGAAGACGGAGTATCTACTTGGTATAGTATTGATCATTGAAGTATAGCTTGTAAAAGGACACCCTTAAATAGCAGGTGTCTTTTTCATTTCAAACTGAATCAGACGTGGAGCCAAAACTCCGCATTATTTCCCGTTAACACAAGAAAACCGCCCATTATTTTGGACGGCTTTCAGACGATAATATCTGCTGAAATATTTATCGTAAAAATATATTATCCTTTAAAAACTAATATTTCAAGCTTGTTTATTTATTCTTCCATTAGATTCGCTTTTAACATCACAAGCAACTGTAAGCTTGACTCCTTGTGAGTGTCGAAGTCTGATATACCTGGTCATTTACACTAAATTTGCTTATTAATATCCTCCCCCTCATTTGGTTTCTTTTCTTTTAGAAGGCGCCTGTATCGTGCTATAACAGTAATTCCTATGCAAATGACTATAAGACTACAGAGAAACCAAAAAACAAATATAATCACAAGCCAATCAATTAACTCCAACTTATCTACCTGCTTTCCTTACTGAAACTGGCAAACATCTTTTACAGATACCTTTCCATTCGTAGCCTAGATTCATTAACTCTCATTCATGATAACCTCTGGTCATTTAAGTAAAACTCTTTCAAGCAAGGTATAACTTATGATTTCTTCAGTATTCAAGACAACAAGTTCTTAATTGAATTTCTTACTGTTTGGGTTACCCTAAGACTTTATCTACACTCTCTAATACCCTATCCGCTTGAAACGGTTTAACTACAAAATCATTGGCCCCGGATTGAATAGCCTTTATGACCATAGCCTGCTGCCCCATTGCAGAGCACATTATGATTTTTGCTTCAGGAAAGCTCTTTTTTATCTCTTTCACTGCTTGAATTCCATCCATTTCAGGCATGGTAATGTCCATAGTCACAATATCGGGTTTATGTAGATGGTACTGTGCAACAGCTTCTACTCCATTCGAAGCTTCGGCAATCACCTCATGCCCTCCTTTTATAAGTATCTCTTTTACTATCATTCTCATAAAAACTGCATCATCAGTTACAAGCACTTTAGCCATATGTGATATCCCTCCAAATGAAATGTTGGTGGAAAAAGAAAAATAAAACGAACTACTCTCTTATCCGGTTAATCTATCTTCATAAGTAGCTCTGCAACATTGTAAATTTTATAATACGCTGCTCTCAATATTGAGACTTTACTAGCTTCGAATCAATGATTTCGTAGAGATCACTAATTGCCGGATTTGTATACTGCTTACTGTCCACTATGAAAGTCGGAACACTCGGAACACCATTTGCTTGTGTAATAGCGAGATCTTCCTTAACTTCATAAAGACCTTCTAGATTATCTAGGCTCTTTTTAACCGCTGCAGCGTCCCCGTGCGGAACATGCTTCTCGATCAAATCAAGAAGAAACTTTTCATTAGCCCATATCGTTCCCTTGTCGCCTTGATTTTCATAGATAGCCTTTTCGTATTCCCAGAACGCCTCCGAATTTTGCTTCCAAAGAATCTCCCCAACCATCGCAGCCTTAAGACTATCGGGACCAAGAAATGAGAAGTTTATGACAAAGAACTGAACCTTGCCGGTATCGATGTACTTTTCTTTAAAATCATCAAAATTTTCTGTGTTCCATGCCTTGCAGTAAGGACATTTATAGTCAATGAACTCAATAACCTTAACCGGTGCATTAGGATCTCCTATGTACGCCTGTTTATCCAATTTATAATCGCCTGCTGAAACTGATATTTCCTCTTTAACATCCTCGTATGTAGGGTAAACTTCTTCTTGGTCTGACCACGCGGCAACGATCGCTAACGAAGTTAGCAGTACAATTGCAAACCCTAAACTTGTGATCAGAGCTACCTTATTTCCAAATCCTTTTTGCTTCTTATTCATAAACATTTCTAGCATCCCCTTTGCTTTTAATTGGCCATTAGCCGGTTTATCTTGTTTGCTTTCCGGAGTTGAGCGAACAAAAAAAGCACCTCATAAGAAATCATCTGATTTCTTATGAGGTGCTTCCCCATTAGGATATTTGATTATTACAATTATATATCAAAAACTATGCGAATTCCAGATAACAAAATAGCTTATGTAGTTAATCAAAAAAGATTTCAGGGCAGCACTCATATTAAGCATAACGAGTAGCTCCTGAGAGTGGCACCTGTTTAACTATCTAGATATCGATTAAACTCGTCGACTGTGTAGTAGAAAACAATTTCGTGAGAACGCACTTTCTCCCCTATAGGTAAATAGGAGATTACGTTCTCTCTCGGACCCCCATGTATAAGGTAGTCATATACAGTTTTAACAACGAGGTCACCTAGAAACTCCAATTCTTTAGGGTAATCATATTTTCGGTTCGGCAGACTAAACTTTAGGATGTACGTTGATGTCTGCTCCTCCCACTGATTCACCATTTCTGGGATGCCCACAAGATCCCCTACATCTTTCAGAAATTCTGGACGCTTATCCACATGACCTCCGTAACCAAATACATTATTAGAACAAACAAATCCCCATACCGGCTCATCCCTATACAACTTAAACGAAACCTGCTGAATATGCCATTCCTCACCCTCACCAGTTGCGTATCTGGAAAGGGGATTTAGCTTGTATGTCTTCCCTTGATGTGTTAGTTCGGCCCGATTCGGATCTACGGTAATTCCGTGTTCCTGGAAGAACACCTTCAGAGGGGTATCTTCTATTAAAGCACTCTGTAGATTAAGTAGGCCCTTCCTCTTTAGAGTTTCACAAAAGTCATTGTTGGTCGTCACATGGAGGGAAGCGAGAAATACTTCCCTATTTGCAAAGGGGTCTTTCTGAATGCCAGCGAATTCTTTAAATGCTTTTACCGTGGCATCTTCTCTTTCTAGGCCCAACAAAAATTCAGTTATAAGAGATTCTCTACCGTATATCTCAAATAGATCGACAAATGTCCTTTCTGATGCACTATAAGATGTAAGGTCTATATCTAACCTTCTCACACTGAATCCCCTTCCTTTTCCTACTCTATATTAAATACCTGCTTTCTCTCTGCGAGTGCAATGTTTACCAATAGTCTCCCCCGATATTTAAGAAACTAGCAACAATATAATTTTGCAGCAGCCATAGCATACTTCGATAGTCTCACGACATAAGTTATTGTTCAGTTCTTCTTTTACATCGGTTGCTCATATAGAGAAGTGAAGGTTTTATCATAATAGTATACGAAGCAGCTCCTTTGAGAGGAAGCGGGCTTCTACTATGGCTTCTCGGATACAATATGCGTGGTTTCCCGCTCGGTCAGTTGTATCCCAATGACTTTATTGTTCATATCTCTTAGTACAAGGCTGTGATACGTACCATTTATGTCGATGACATTCTCACGGTCATACGAATCCATTTGATTAAAGTGACTAAGATGTGGAACCGCCTTTTCAGCATCACCAAATACATAACTATCTTTGCCTTTTACAACGATAACTGCTAAACGCTCCTTCAATCGCTGTAAACTACTGTCCGCCTGCTGTCCGGACAATACGGTAGCATCATATGCATCATATGATTCCTGCAAGGGTTCGTACACCCCTGGAGTAGAATTTACTCCTCCGCTGCATCCGGAAAGCAAAACTGCTAATATTACGCTCAATACAAGCTTTCTCAAGTCCCCATACACTCTCCCTTTAAACGAGAAAGCACCCCTAACATGACTGATGGTTCATGTTAGGGGTGCTTCCCCATATCCGTATTCAATTGCTTTAATTATACGTCGAGTGATAGTGACTGTAAATACGAGATCGTATTGTTAAAGCTTGTTTTTTCTCTTATACGATTAACTTACTCATGTTCACCATGGACGTGCTCGCCGCGAATGATTTGCTGATTTTCCCACAGCTGCATCCGAAGATTCGATTTCGATCCTTCAATTCGGAAGTGGGGAATTCGATTCTCTTTGGCGATATCAATACAGCTCCACGTCGCTTTGTGAGAATTGGCGGAAAGGAGCAGGAACATCGCATTTGCGCGACGGAGCTGAGCATGTATTCGCTCTGGATTCTCTCCAGTCTCATGAATAAGCTCTGCACCTGTTTCCTTCACCACCACTTCAAACCATTTAGACAAGCCACCTACAATGACGATTTTGCAGCCTTCAAGAAAACGTTCCCCCACTTGTTTCTCAGCTTTTGATCGGTTGGATGTTTTGGTCTTCAATAAGGATTCATGCGTTGCCAGAGGCTCAGTCCGTTTAAACACTCTAGATAATCTGGCGTAGTCACCGCCGATCGCTACATTAAACGAGCACGGATCACCATCTTGTGGATCCTGCATATCCACGTCCTTCTCATAGATCGGGAACTTATTCTCTGGATTGTTTATATCCACGCAATAGTAAGTAAAGTGGCTCCCCAGTTCGATATATCCCATATACTGATGGATGGGGGCGTGTGAATCATCACCTTGCAACAATAGTTGGATATTCTGAGCTACTGATCCATCTTCTCGTGCCTGAGGTTCACAAGCAACCTCAGCTTCATGCTCGAGTCCAATAGAATTAACCACGGACTCCGGGATATTGAAAGTCTCATTGTTCTCCATCACAATGTATCCACCATGATCCTTGCGGAAAAATGTTCCTAAACTTGGTTTGCTACTCTCAGTTTCTTTTTGTTGAGTACTCTCATCTCTAATCTCCATTGGTTTCGTAATCCGATCAAGATCTGATATAGCCGGTGCTCCGTTCGAGGAATCGGAGTAAAAAGACTCTGTCTTGGAAGAAAATTCGTCATGAGTGGACTTAAAGAATGACTCTAATGAGTTAATCAGAAGTAAAGCATCGCTAAGTTTTGCTCTAATCAATTCCTTTTGTTGAGGAGCGCTGCTGCCGCGCATGATTGCATACAGGTTATCCACTCTCAAGTTCAAAACTTGAATTATTCTATCCACCATAAGCTCAGTACGCCCTTGCTCTTTTAAGGAAGCCAATTCACTGTTCAATCGATTGATTACGCTTTTAAATCGAATTATCTCTGCTTCATGTTTAGTTTTCAGATTCTGCTCACTTGCTTCCCGAAGGTCGATACTTTTTTGAGCCTTTCGTAGCTGATTTGCTAATTCGAGCTTTTCTCGCTCCAGCGTCGAGGCTCTCATTTTCTCGGCTTCAGAGAATTGCTGAAGCTCGATCACAATTTTCTCATTGGATTCATAGTCAGTCTTCAGCATGTTATATTCGCTAGTTAATCGCTGATGGCTCTTCTCGAGCGTTCTGAGCTCTCTCTGTAATGTAAGCAATCACCTGCTCAGCTTTTTGTCGAAGCTCTCTCTCGTGGACAATAATGAGGCTTTCCTTGCTTTCGTCTGGCTTTTTCTTACCTTGAAGATTGGAATCTAGATTAGACTTATCCACCTCATCCCGTATTGGATCTGGAAGGTCGGATTCAAGTTGAATTAAACGCTCCTTTATCCGATCATCTTCAATTGGGAAAAAGCGAAGTGACCAATAATAATGCCATGGACCATAACTTTCTATCAAATTCTTTTCCTCTGCCAAGTATCCTTCGACGTTAAGCTCGTCCATATCTTCGTATAGCGGAATAATCTGCGTTACTAGCGCTTGAATTACCTTCGATTTTACTTCTTTTTTGTTCATTCGGGTTCGTAGAAGCTGGATAAACTGTCCGTCAGGGAAAGGACGATCTGTTGTTGCTCTTATTTTTAGATTCAAGAAATTTGCCATGGAACGTTTATTCGTATCAGAAACTTCGGATAATAAGTTCGAAAACTCCTTATATTTAAAAGGTAAATTCATCTGATTAATAAGCACTGCCTCAAAGTGCTCCGCAACAATTTTCGAGTCAGTACTATTATCCGGTAGAATTCCCATCAATCTTGCTAGCGATTTGAAATTCATTAGAAATCCCCCTCCGTTATAATTAGTTAGATTGAAGACTGTAGCAGCAATACAAGGCAGAAAGCACCACAAAATAGACTGACGCCCACTTCGAGGTGCTTCTACAATCCGATATATGATTATGTATAATTATACTTGATAGACACTTCAAAGGAAATCTAGCATTATTTCTTGCTATACTGTCTTTTTACTTTCTATTAATTACACTTTTCTTACTGCTTGTCCTTCTATTTAGCAATAGGAAGGTTTTTGTCATACAAACCAGCGATACGTAACACCTCTACCCAGGAGGCATTTTTGCCGCCAACATGCTTAACTATGGTGATTGGACTAGGGTAAGCTTTATGGTTGCGTTTAAACCTAAGGTAATCCATCTTAGTAAAGTTCGTACCTAGATGGTTTGAAACCTGATGTAATATCTCAATACATTTTTTCTTGTTGTATTTACAGCGGCGCCCCCGTTTATTAGTGGTCAATTGAATAATATTTTTGTTTTTTATAATCTTAGGTTTCTTTTCAGGAATCGCCTTCTCGATAATCGGAGTTAATAGTTCTCTCTTCTCTTCGATCACCAGGCCCAAAATTGTGTTTTGAAGATTCGTTTTTCCCAAAATATAATTCGTAACTACTGACGGTCGGTCGTATCCCGTTAGAATTCCTGTAATACGAATATTTGGAGTTTGAATAAAAAAGAACGCCTCGTTATGATGGGGTTACGCACGAGGTCATTGCCTCAAAAA